>CACJQQ010000001.1 GCA_902595625.1 uncultured Pelagibacteraceae bacterium
CTACGATAATTTTTTATGACAGGTTTATATTTCCTAATAATATTAAGATTTTTTTGTCTTTAATCATAATGGGAGTGATATTAGGCAATCTTATTAATCATTATGTTGAAAGCAAAACTTATAAAATAATGGTAAATTGTTTAGCATTTATATCCGCTTTAATATTAGTAGCAGTTTAATTTAAAAAATTTTTTTCAGTGCATAAATCAAGCCAATTGAGCTATTAGTACTGGTCAGCTGCACGCGTTACCGCGCTTCCACACCCAGCCTATCAACGTAGTGGTCTACTACGGCTCTATAGGAAGAACTAGTTTTGAGGTGGGTTTCCCACTTAGATGCTTTCAGCGGTTATCCCTTCCATACTTAGCTACCCGGCACTGCAGCTGGCGCTACAACCGGTCCACCAGTGGTATGTTCATCCCGGTCCTCTCGTACTAGGGACAAATCCTCTCAATTCTTCTACACCCATGGCAGATAGGGACCGAACTGTCTCACGACGTTCTGAACCCAGCTCACGTACCACTTTAATTGGCGAACAGCCAAACCCTTGGGACCTGCTCCAGCCCCAGGATGTGATGAGCCGACATCGAGGTGCCAAACACCCTCGTCGATATGGACTCTTGGAGGGTATCAGCCTGTTATCCCCGGCGTACCTTTTATCCGTTGAGCGATGGCCCTTCCACTCAGAACCACCGGATCACTATGACCGTCTTTCGACTCTGCTCGACTTGTCAGTCTCGCAGTCAGGCAGGCTTATGCCATTGCACTCTACGAACGATTTCTGACCGTTCTGAGCCTACCTTCGCACGCCTCCGTTACTTTTTGGGAGGCGACCGCCCCAGTCAAACTACCCACCATACAATGTCTTGCAGCCGGATTACGGCATGCAGTTAGATGTCAAGAATAATAAGAGAGGTATTTCACTGGTGACTCCGCTTTAGCTGACGCCAAAACATCAAAGTCTCCCTCCTATGCTAAACATATCATTCCTAACACCAATATAAAGTTGTAGTAAAGGTGCACGGGGTCTTTCCGTCTAACCACGGGAACTCCGCATCTTCACGGAGAATTCAATTTCACTGAGTTGATGTTGGAGACAGCGGAGATATCGTTACGCCATTCATGCAGGTCGGAACTTACCCGACAAGGAATTTCGCTACCTTAGGACCGTTATAGTTACGGCCGCCGTTCACTGGGGCTTCAGAAATCAGCTTGCACTGATCGCATTAACCTTCCAGCACCGGGCAGGCGTCAGACCCTATACATCCACTTACGTGTTAGCAGAGCCCTGTGTTTTTGATAAACAGTCGCATCTCCCTAGCTTGTGCCACCCACTTGTAGTTGCCTAAAAATGGGTCCTCCTTCTTCCGAAGTTACGGAGGCATTTTGCCGAGTTCCTTCAACATCATTCTCTCAAGCGCCTAATTATACTCTAATAATCCACCTGTGTCGGTTTCGGGTACGGTCTAATGATGGAGCTATTTCCTGGGACTTTTTCGCGGCTAACTCAATCCATTAAGAGTTAACAACTTACAAAATCCGTCACTTCCATCTGGTCAAGGAATATTAACCTTGTTTCCATCGTCTACGGCTCTCGCCCTCGACTTAGGGACCGACTAACCCTGCGCGGATTAACCTTGCGCAGGAACCCTTGGATTTTCGGCGACAGAGTTTTTCACTCTGTTAATCGTTACTTATGTCAGCATTCGCACTTCTGATACCTCCAGGATCCCTCACGGGTATCCCTTTACAGGCTTACAGAACGTTCCGCTACCAGATACAATTTCCGAAGAAATTGTAAATCCACAGATTCGGTACATGATTTGAGCCCCGTTACATCTTTGGCGCAGAAACTCTATTAGACCGGTGAGCTGTTACGCTATCTTTAAAGGATGGCTGCTTCTAAGCCAACCTCCCGGCTGTTTAGGAATCTCCACATCCTTTCACACTTAATCATGATTTAGGGACCTTATCTGGTGATCTGGGCTTTTTCCCTTTCGACCATGGACCTTAGCACCCACAGTCTGTCTGCTGAGGTAAAATGTTTGGCATTCGGAGTTTTATGAGGGTTGGTAAAGATTTCTCTCCCCTAGCCCCTTTAGTGCTCTACCTCCAAACATCAATTTACTCAACGCACTACCTAAATAGTTTTCGCGGAAAACCAGCTATCTACGAATTTGGTTGGCCTTTCACCCCTTACCACAAGTCATCCAAAGACTTTTCAACGTCAACTGGTTCGGTCCTCCGGCAAGTGTTACCCTGCTTTCAACCTGCTCATGGTAAGCTCATTCGTTTTCGGGTCTAATTCATACAACTTACGCCCATTTAAGACTCGCTTTCGCTACGCCTACACCTGTCGGCTTAAGCTTGCTGGATAAATTAAGTCACTGACCCATTATACAAAAGGTACGCCGTCACTCTAAAAAGAGCTTCGACTGATTGTAGGCATACGGTTTCAGGTTCTATTTCACTCCCCTAATAGGGGTTCTTTTCACCTTTCCCTCACGGTACTAGTTCACTATCGGTCACTGAAGAGTATTTAGGCTTAGAGGGTGGTCCCCCTATATTCAAACAAGATTACACGTGTCCCGCTCTACTCAAGAACAGCATTAAGCATTACCCCTACGGGACTATCACCCTCTGTGGTTAGTTTTTCCAAACTATTTAGGTTATCTCAATATTGCTACTGGCCTATTCCGCTTTCGCTCGCCACTACTAACGGAATCTCAATTGATTTCTTTTCCTCCGGTTACTTAGATGTTTCAGTTCTCCGGGTTAGCTCTTCAAACCTATGAATTCAGTTTGAAGTACCACATAAAGTGGTGGGTTGTCCCATTCGGAAATTTTCGGATCAAAGCCTGCATACAGCTCCCCGAAACTTATCGCAGTATACCACGTCCTTCATCGCCTTTCAGTGCCTAGGCATCCGCCATACGCCCTTAAACGCTTGATTTATGCACAGAAAAAAATTTTCTGTATAAATTAAATTTTTATAAAATATTCATCTATTCGAACATTTTTAGATTGTTCATCTATTCGAACAATCGGATATAGATATTGTTTGATTGTTCTTACTGTTTGAACAATCAAAATTGATATTCATTATTTACAATTTGAAAAAGCTAAAGTGTTTTGGTGGAGGATAGCGGGATCGAACCGCTGACCTCCTGAATGCAAATCAGGCGCTCTCCCAGCTGAGCTAATCCCCCGTGAAAAATGGTGGGCCGAGGACGACTCGAACGTCCGACCTCACCCTTATCAGGGGTGCGCTCTAACCACCTGAGCTACCGGCCCCTAAGCATTTATGAGACACTTTAATTAATAAGAAGAGAAATGAGGACGGCCACATTAACTTAATTTTTTGAGACCAAAAGAAATTTTTTGGTCTTCCTTAGAAAGGAGGTAATCCAGCCGCAGGTTCCCCTACGGCTACCTTGTTACGACTTCACCCCAGTTGCTGATCGTACCGTAGTCAAAGGTATAAGCTTTGCCTTAAGGTGTAACCAACTTCCATGGTGTGACGGGCGGTGTGTACAAGACCCGGGAACGTATTCACCGCGGCGCGCTGATCCGCGATTACTAGCAATTCCAGCTTCATGCACTCGAGTTACAGAGTACAATCCGAACTGAGGTACATTTTAGGGATTAGCTAAGAGTCGCCTCTTTGCATCCCATTGTAAGTACCATTGTAGCACGTGTGTAGCCCAACACATAAGGGCCATGAGGACTTGACGTCATCCCCACCTTCCTCCAGCTTATCACTGGCAGTTCTTTTAAAGTGCCCAACTAAATGGTGGCAACTAAAAGTAGGGGTTGCGCTCGTTGCGGGACTTAACCCAACATCTCACGACACGAGCTGACGACAGCCATGCAGCACCTGTGTTTCGTCCAGCCGAACTGAAGAAACTAATCTCTTAGTCTCGCGACGAACATGTCAAGTGTTGGTAAGGTTCTGCGCGTATCTTCGAATTAAACCACATGCTCCACTGCTTGTGCGGGTCCCCGTCAATTCATTTGAGTTTTAACCTTGCGGTCGTACTCCCCAGGCGGTGTGCTTAATGCTTTCGCTGCGACACTGAAAAATATATTTCCAACGTCTAGCACACATCGTTTACGGCATGGACTACGAGGGTATCTAATCCTCTTCGCTACCCATGCTTTCGCTCCTCAGTGTCAGTAGTGACCCAGTAAGTTGCCTTCGCATTTGGTGTTCTTTCTAATATCTACGAATTTCACCTCTACACTAGAAATTCCACTTACCTCTATCACACTCTAGCTAAAAAGTTTTGATGGCAGTTCCAAGGTTGAGCCTTGGGATTTCACCATCAACTTTTTTAACCACCTACGAGCTCTTTAAGCCCAGTAATTCCGAACTACGCTAGGTCCCTTCGTATTACCGCGGCTGCTGGCACGAAGTTAGCCGGACCTTCTTATTCGGGTACAGTCATTTTCTTCCCCGACGAAAGAGTTTTACAACCCAAGGGCCTTCTTCACTCACGCGGCATCGCTGCATCAGGGTTTCCCCCATTGTGCAAGATTCCCCACTGCTGCCTCCCGTAGGAGTCTGGGCCGTGTCTCAGTCCCAATGTGGCTGGTCTTCCTCTAAGAACAGCTATTGATCGTAGCCTTGGTAAGCCTTTACCTTACCAACTAGCTAATCAAGTGCAGGCTCATCTTTCGGCGTTAAAACTTTCCCCGTAAGGGCTTATTCGGTATTAGCACAAGTTTCCCCGTGTTATTCCAAACCAAAAGGCAGATTCCCACATTATACTCACCCGTTTGCCACTCAGTATTGCTACTGCGTTCGACTTGCATGTGTTAGGCGTGCCGCCAGCGTACGTTCTGAGCCATGATCAAACTCTCAAGTTTAATAACGGCGCACACTAGCTTTAATAACTTTGAGGTAATCAAAGTTATTTTTCGTTAAAGCGTGTACGACAATTTCTTTATTAACCTAGCCGTCCACACTTCTCTTCTTAAAATTTACAATTTAAAAAAGCTAAGATTTTAATGATTAAAATCTACACACCTCTAGCTACGTTAAAATATTAATTTCGTAGAGGTGAGCGCTGGTTTTATTACAATTTTGTTATAAGTCAAGGCGTATATTCCCTAAAATAACTAGTAAAATAAGGCTTTTTTTGACTACTAACGTTGCAATGGAAAGCTTATTTTTATAAAAAACAACTATGACGATTATTCAGAAAATTAATGCCTTTTTAAAAAAAAAACATAGTTTTTTTTCTCTTTTAGACACAAGGGCTCTTCAGATTAATAAGTTTAACCCATTTATAATAGTTTCTTTTTTAATAATTTTTTCTACTATTTTTTTTATTTCTTCAAACTTAATAGAAAACAAAAATAAGAAAAATGAGGCAAGTTTAGAAGAAATTACTAAAACTAATGAATTCTCAAAATTAACAAATTTTTTAATTTCTAAAATAAACAGTCCTTATGAAGAGATAAACTATGTTATCAAGAATAATGATACAATAGAACAAATACTAAAAAGACTTAAAGTAAGAAATGAAGATATAAGTAATATTTCTATCAAATTAAAACAAAAAAAACTTACTAATATTTATTCAGGAAGAAAACTTGCACTGGTTATAAAAAAATTAGAAGATGGAACTAGTACCTTAGTAGATCTAAGATATCCAATAAACAACACCTCAAGTATAGAGATAAGAAAGTTTAATGATAGCTTTACAGTAAAAGAAAATATTTTACAGCTTTATAAGAAAGAAGTTGTTATAAAAAACGTCATTAAAAATAACTTGTACAATTCAGCTATGGAGTCTGGTGTAGAGCCAAATATAATTGTTGAGTTTGCTAGAATTTTTGGGTTTGAAGTAGATTTTCAAAGAGATATTAGAAAAGGTGATTGGTTTGAGATTTTATATGAAAAATTTGAAGATGATAATAATAAAGTAAGAGATACCGGTAAAATAATTTACGCTTCTATGTATGTAAATGGAGAAGAAATAAATCTTTATAATTTTAAATTTAATAATGAAGAGGAATACTATGATATTAAAGGAAAAAGCATAACTAAGTCTTTAATGAAAACTCCAATTAATGGTGCTCGATTGTCTTCTTCTTTCGGAATGAGAAAACATCCAATTCTTGGATATAACAAAATGCACAGAGGAACTGATTTTGCTGCACCCAGTGGCACTCCAATTATGGCCTCGGGATCTGGAACAGTCACTAGAGCTCGTTGGTGTGGTGGAGGTGGTAACTGCGTTAAGATAAAACATAATTCAACTTATGAAACTATTTATGCTCACATGAAATCGTTTGCGAAGGGAATTAAAGAAGGAAGAAAAGTAAAACAAGGTCAAATAATAGGTTACGTTGGATCAACGGGACTATCTACCGGTCCTCATTTACATTACGAAGTAATAGTAAATGGCAAAAAAGTAAATTCTCAAAAATTAAAGTTACCCTCTGGTAAAATTCTCAAAGGTGAAGAAAGAAAGCAATTTGAGTTAGACAGAATTAAGATAGATTTAAGATTAGCAAATCTCAGATAAAAGTTTAATTTGTAGAAGGTTGGTTTTTTTCTTCTAAAGATTCTTCTTTAGTTAATGATTTATCTTCTGTAACTGTTTTTTCCACGGACATCTCTCTTCTATCGTTTAATTCATTATACCTTCTTAGGTAATGATCTGCATGTTGTAAATAATTCTGAGCAAGAACTGGATCTCCATTGCTTTGAGCATCTTTAGCTAGTTGCTGATATTTTTGCATAGTTTTTTCAACATTGTGAATATTATTCATAGATCCATTTCTACTAAAGTTTAAATTGCCATTATTGCTAACACCTCCAGTATTAGTATTATTTAATGACCCGCTTCTTCTTCTGAAATTATTTTTTTGTGGTCTAGATCTAAAATTTCTTCTTCTATTGTTGTTCATTTATTTGTAGCTGGCTAAAACGCACCTAACGTTGTTTTTATAATCCTTAATAACATGTTTTGTTCTAAAGTTGTTATCAATTAATATTTTTGAAACTTTTTTAATCTGCTCATTTCCAATTTCTAGGGCGAGCAATCCTTTAATCTTTAAAATATCTTTGGATTTGTAGATAACTTTTCTAATAAGGTCAAGCCCATCATTTCCACCATCCAAGGCCATTCTAGGTTCATATTTTTTAATATCATCACTTAAATTTTTAATATCTTTTTTTTTTACGTACGGAGGGTTGGATACTATTAGATCAAACCTATTAAAAAATAGATTTTCAAATGATTTATTATAAAATCTTACTCTATTATTTAATTTATGTTTTACAGCATTTTTTTTTGCTATTAAAATAGCATCTTTGGAGATATCTACTCCAGTACCAGTAGATTTTGATAAGCTGCTTAAAAGGCTTATAACAATGCAACCTGATCCTGTGCCAATGTCTAAAATTGATATTTTTTTTCCATTATAAATTTTTACTAGTTCGTCTACTAAAAGCTCTGTCTCAGGCCTAGGTATTAATGTATGTTTATTTACTATGAATTTTTTACTCCAAAACTCTTTTTCCTCAAAAATATATGCCATTGGCTCATTTTTAGATCTTCTGTGCAAGAATTCTTGAAAAATTAAAAAGTCTTTATTATTAATTTTTTGATCTAAATTTGTTAGAATTTCTTCTCTTGATTGATTTAATGTTTTTGAAAGCAAGATTTCAGAATCTAAAATAAAAGATGGAATTTTTTTTTCTTTTAATAAATTGGATCCTTTTTTGATTATTTCAAAAGCTCTCATGTATTTAAGTTTTCTAGTTTTAAATTTTGCTCTTTAAGTCTAAGTTCTTGATTCATTTCCTCATGAATTTCTCCACTTAGAAATTCTTCCAGTTTGTGTAGAGTAAGATTAATTCTATGATCTGTAACCCTTCCTTGCGGGAAATTATAAGTCCTTATTCTTTCAGATCTGTCTCCCGATCCAATTTGACTTCTTCTATTGCTCGATCTCTCTTGATCTTTTTTTCTTTTTTCGGCTTCATAAACTCTAGACCTTAATATTTTTAATGCTTTAGCTTTATTTTTGTGTTGAGATTTTTCGTCTTGCTGACTAACGACAACTCCACTTGGAATGTGGGTTATTCTAACAGCACTATCCGTAGTGTTCACAGATTGCCCACCCGGTCCTCCAGCTCTAAAAACATCAATTCTTAAATCAGACTCTTTTATTTCAACATCAACATCCTCGGCTTCGGGTAATACTGCCACTGTCGCGGCTGACGTATGTACTCTTCCTTGAGTTTCAGTTTCAGGTATTCTTTGTACACGATGAACTCCCGACTCATACTTTAAATATGAGTATATATTATCTCCGTTTACAGAAAAAATAACCTCTTTGTATCCTCCAGCTTCACTTTTAGAGATATTAATTATTTCTAATCTCCATTTTTTTTTTGAACAAACTTTTTCATACATTTTGAATAAATCAGCACAAAAGAGTGAGGCTTCTAGACCTCCAGTTCCTGCTCTGATCTCTACTATTGCGTTTTTATTATCATCTTCATCTTTTGGTAAAAGAAAAATTTTTAAATCATTTTCATATTTTTCTTTTTTTTTTATTAAATCATTTAAATCCTTTTGAGCTAAATCAATTATTTCTTGATCATTAGATTTATCCTGAACCATTTGAAGTAAGTCTTTTTTCTCATTTTCAAAATTTACGTATTCTCTTGCAGTAGAAATAATATTGCCAAAATTTGAGTATTCTTTTGATTTTTTTGCAAATAATTTTGAGTCAATACTACCTGAAGATAGCTCTTTTTCTAAAGCATCATGCTTTGCGATAATATCCTTAACTTTATCTAGTGGAATCATAAATTAATTTTAGTCTTTAGTTTTTTCTTCAACTAATTTGACTACCTTGTCAATAATTTCTGAACTTGCAACTTTTGTATGAGGAACTCCGGAAAGATATAATAAATTGTTATCCTGGCCACCACCAGTTAAACCAATTTCTGTTTGAGCAGCTTCCCCAGGACCATTAACTACACATCCTATGATAGACAGGTTGATTGGTTTTTTTATATGTGCTAATTTTTTTTCTAATAACTTGACTGTTTCAATAACTGGAAATGCTTGACGAGCACAAGAAGGGCAAGAAATAATGTTTACTCCTTTTGAACGTATTCCCAGAGATTTTAATATTTCGTATCCTGCTTTTACTTCATCCACAGGGTCAGATGATAATGAAACTCGTATAGTGTCACCAATTCCTTCCATTAAAAGTTGACCAATACCGATTGAGGATTTAATGCTGCCAGTCAATAACCCTCCTGCCTCTGTAACACCAAGATGCAAAGGATAATCACAAATTTTTGATAATTCTCTATAAGCTTTAACAGTTAAAAATATGTCAGATGATTTTACACTTATTTTAAAATTAAAAAAATCATTGTCTTCAAGAAGTTTTACATTATGTAGAGCGCTCTCTACTAAAGCCTCAGGGCAAGGTTCCTTATATTTTTCTAATAAATTTTTATCTAATGAGCCAGCGTTAACACCTATTCGTATAGAACAATCATTGTTTTTGGCAGCCTTTATAACTTCTAATATTTTTTGATTTGATCCTATATTTCCGGGATTTATTCTTAAACAATTAGCACCCATTTCTGCAGCCTCAATAGCTCTTTTGTAGTGAAAATGTATATCAGCAACGATAGGAACTGAGACTTCCTTAATAATTTTTTTAAGCGCTTTAGTAGAGTCTTCATCTGGACAAGAAACTCTAACAATGTCAGCTCCGGCTTCTTCTAAAGAATGGATTTGATTTATTGTTGCCTTTATGTCCGTAGTTAAAGTGTTTGTCATTGATTGAACCGTTATAGGTGAACCTCCCCCAATAAATACATTTCCAACTTTAATTTTTTTCGTATTTTTTCTCTTAATTATTCTATGAGGTCTCACTTCCATTTTATTCTAATTCAAAAGTTGTGTGTAATTTTTTAATAGCTTTTAAGGTATTATCCTCTTCAATAATAACTGAGAGTTTTATTTCAGAAGTGGAAATGGCCAAAATATTTATATTTTCATCAGATAAGGCTCTAAACATTCTGTAAGTTACCCCTGGAGTAGAAACCATTCCTGCACCAACAATCGAAATCTTTGCAACTTTATTATTTTCTACAATCTCTCTATATTTTATTTTAGCGCTCTCTTTAAGTATTTGTTTTGTTTTTAAAACATCATCTCTTTTCACTGTAAACGTTATATCTGTTGTTTTGTGATCTGAAGAAATATTTTGAATTACCATATCTACATTTATTTGAGCTTTGCTCAAAGGCTCAAAAATATTTGCTGCTACACCAGGTCTATCTTCAACCCCAATAATTGTTACTTTCGCATCATCTTTTGAGTACGCTACACCTGTAACACTTTTTGTATAGTCTATATTATCCTGGTTAAAAATTTTTGTTCCTTTTCTTTCGCTAAAGGTTGATTTTACTTCAAGTGGAATATCATACATCATTGCTGTTTGGACAGCAGATGATTGCATTACTTTTGCTCCTAGTGAGGATAATTCAAGCATCTCATCATAAGAAATTTTATCAATTTTTTTTGCAACTGGTATTTTATTAGGATCCGACGAATAAACTCCATCTACATCTGTATATATCTCGCAAGTATCCGCACTTAATATTTTAGCTACTGCTACTGCAGTGGCATCGGAGCCACCACGTCCAATAGTCGTTATGTCGCCATTTTTTGAAATACCTTGAAAACCAGGTATGATTACCACACCGTCCTCATCTAAAAATTTATTAATCTTGTCTATGTGCATATTTATTATTCTAGCATTAGAATGCTCGCCATCTGTTAAAATAGGTATCTGCCAATTCATCCATGACTTAGCTTTAATGCCTAATTTTATTAATGCTCCAGATAAAAGTGCACTAGTTACTTGCTCTCCAGAAGATAAAAGGACGTCTAATTCTCTCTTGCTAAATTCTTCTGAAATTTCTTTCGAAATTTTAATAAGTTCATTGGTCTTTCCTGACATTGCTGAAACTACAGCTATGATTTTATTTCCTGTAGAATGCTCTTTTTTAATAATATTAGCAACATACGATATTCTTTCAACCGTTCCAACAGAGGTGCCGCCAAACTTTAATACTTTTTTAACCATTTAAGAATGTAATATAATAATTTATAGATATTTATGTTAAATTAAAAATATTTTTAAATGAGTACTACTATAAATAAAGAGGAAATTCAAAAGTTTTCAAGATTGGCTGAAGAATGGTGGGATGTTAATGGAAAATTCAAACCACTTCATATGTTTAATCCTATAAGAATAGAGTACATAACTGAAATTATAATCAAACATTTCAAATTGGAAAAAGATAAAGATACTTTTTTAAAAGGACTAAATATTTTAGATATTGGTTGTGGTGGAGGCCTTATAAGTGAGCCTATGGCTAGATTAGGAGCTAATGTGACTGGCATTGATGCTTCGGAAAAAAATATTAAAATAGCAAAGTTACATTCAAAAAAAAACGGCCTGCAAATAGATTATATAAATAAGTCTCCAGAAAATTTAAACGAGAAAGAAAAATTTGATATTATATTAAATCTTGAAATCGTTGAACACGTAGATAATGTAAAATTGTATATGGCTTCGTGTTATAATTTATTAAAAAAAGGAGGCCTAATGTTTACAGCTACCTTAAATAGATCATTTACTTCTTACTTAAAAGCTATAATAGGTGCTGAATATATATTAAGATGGCTTCCGATAGGAACTCATGATTGGAACAAATTCATAAAGCCTGAAGAACTGGAGAAAATACTCAATCAGGAAAAATTTTCTACATTAGATATAAAAGGATTAAAATTTAATCCATTTTTTAAGAAGTGGAAAAAATCAAACGATTTGTCAGTTAATTATATTGTAAGTAGTTCAAAAAACTAATTATCTTTGTTGACCCATGGTATTGACAATAAATCTATACCCTCTTCAGCTAAATCTTCTCTCTCTTTAGCGGTAGTTGTCCCGTATATAGCTTTTTTATTTTTTTTATCGTAATAAACTTCTCTTACTTTTTTGCTAAAATCTTTACCAACATATTCAAAATTTTTTTCAATATAATTCCTTAATTTTAAATATTTATTTTTTTCATTCAGAATTTCTTTATCAGTAATTTCAATTTGTTCCTCTTTGATCTTAGAGCTAGACACCATTGGAGCCATTATAGATTTTTTTATTTTTTTTGAGTTGCAATAAATACATTCTAACATATTTTTTTTGTTTAATTTTTCAAATTCAAATGAGTTAGAAAACCAGCTTTCAAATTCATGGTCTTGATCACATTTTAAATTATATTTTATCATTCAATTTCTATAATCTGCGTTTATATCTATGTAATCGTGAGTGAAGTCACATGTATAGCACTTAAAAGCATCATTACCAAGTTTTAAATTTATTTCGATTTCTATTGAACCCCATTGCATATATTCTTTTAATTTTTTTTCATCATATGACTCAGAGATTTTACCGTTTTCAGCAACAATAAAATTTCCAATCTTTATTTTTAATTTTTTTTGATCAACTATCTCACCTGATTTTCCGATGCCCATTGCAATTCTTCCCCAATTAGGGTCTTCTCCAGCAACTGCGGTTTTCACTAATGGTGAATTTGCAATTGAAAAAGCAATATTTTTTGCACTTCCTAAAGATTTTGCATTTATCACGTTTATGGTTACAAATTTTTTTGCTCCCTCTCCGTCTACAACTACTTGTTTAGCTAGATTTAAACAAAGTTTTTTTAATGCAATTTCAAATTTTTGAACTGATTTATCATTTAGAGAAATATTTTGACCTATTTTTATTTCTCTAGTAGAAAAAATTGAGATCATGTCATTGGTCGATTGATCGCTATCAACTGTTATTGCATTAAAAGAATTAGCAACTGATCTTTTTAAAAGAGTTTTCAATAAATTAGAGTTGATGTCAGCGTTAGTAAAGATAAACGATAACATTGTTGCTAAATTTGGAGCAATCATTCCAGATCCTTTAGCGATACCGCAAATTTTTATTAATTCGTCTCCTATAATTACCTCTTCGTAAGCTAATTTCGGTTTAGTATCAGTGGTCATAATTGCAGAAGCCATTTTAATCCAATACATCTTATTATGCTCTTTTCTAAGTCTATCCACTAAATCTGGAAGGCGATCTTTTATTGGTTCAACTGGAAACTCTTCTCCAATTACACCAGTCGAAGCAAAAATTAAATCTTTAACTTTTACTGTTTCACTAGTGCCTTTTTGATTTTTAGACTCCTTAATTGTCAAAACTCTGGACAAATTCTTAGCTAAAGTATCTATGCTCTCTTTCCCTTGCTTGCCAGTAAAAGTATTTGCATTTTTAGTGTTTACTAATAATCCTTTAATAATTTTTTTATGTGAATTATTATTCCAAGGAATAAATTCAGCTGTAATACTATTTGAAGTAGTTAATGTTGCATAATTTGCACCCTTGGAAAAATAAAATAATGCAAGGTCATCTCTTCCGTCTTTGTATAAATCAGCAGATATAGAAGCCATTTCTAATCCATCTATTTGCTTAAGGCTTTGAAACTCGCCCATTTTTGATAATTTTGTTTTATCGTTGAGGAAATTTTTAATATTTATAGTCATTATTGCTGTTTAATTTCAATTAATAATACATATATAGATGTATAATGAATTTATTTACAAGAACTTTAAGTAAAATATTTAAAAGCTCTAATCAACAAGAATTAGACAAAATTCAAAATATAATAGAAGCCATAAACAGCAAAGAAAATGTAACTAAAACTTTGTCTGAGGCTGATTTTAAGGAAAAGACATTTAATTTCAAAAAAAATGCTCAAAATGGAGATCTAAATGTTGACGAAATTATACCGGAAAGTTTCGCATTAGTCAGAGAAGCAGCGAAAAGGACGCTGGGCGAAAGACACTATGAAGTTCAGCTAGCAGGTGGATTAATACTTCACAAAGGTAAAATAGCGGAAATGAAAACTGGAGAAGGTAAAACACTTGTATCAACATTGCCGGCGTATTTAAATTCATTAACAGGTAAAGGGGTTCATATAGTTACAGTAAATGATTATTTGGCCAAAAGAGACTCTGAATGGATGGGTAAAGTATTTAATTATTTAGGTGTATCAACTGGATGTATAACAAGTGACATTGATGATATTGAAAGAAAAAAAAATTATTCCAACGATATTACTTATGCAACTAATAATGAGCTCGGATTTGATTATTTAAGAGATAATATGAAATATGAACTTGGTGAAATGGTTCAACGTGGCCATAATTTTTGTATTGTAGATGAAGTAGATAGCATCCTAATCGATGAATCTAGAACTCCGCTAATTATTTCTGGAAAACTTGATGATAAAACAACTCTTTATATTACTTCAAATGAATTTATTAAACACATTAATAAAAATGACTATGAATTAGATGAGAAAAATAAGAACGTAATTCTTACCGATTTAGGTATTGATAAGATTGAAAAACTTGCAATTCAAAAAAATATTTTAAAAAATAACAACTTCTATGATCCAGCAAATTTAGATCTTGTCCACCATGTTAATCAAGCCTTGAAAGCCAATTTACTTTTTAAGAAAGATACAGACTATATTGTAAGAAATGGTAAAGTTCAGATTATAGATGAATTTACTGGCAGAGTTTTAGATGGCAGAAGGTTTTCAGATGGATTGCATCAAGCAATTGAAGCGAAAGAAAATGTAAAGGTTCAAGAGGAAAATCAAACATTAGCGTCTATCACCTATCAAAATTATTTTAGACTATATTCTAAGTTGGCTGGTATGACAGGTACAGCAATGACAGAGGCAGAGGAATTTTATGATATTTATAAATTAAATACTGTTGCTATTCCCACGAATAGGCAAATGTTACGAAAGGATTTTAATGACCAGATCTATAGAACAGAAAAAGAAAAATATCACGCGATAACTAATAAAATTATAGAATGTAATAAAAAAGGTCAGCCGGTTCTTGTTGGAACAACAAGTATTGAGAAATCAGAAAAAATTTCAAGTTATTTGAACAATAAAAAAATTAAGCACAATGTGTTAAATGCTAAGCAACACGAAAAGGAAGCTCGAATTATTGCTGAGGCTGGTAAAGTAGGAGCAGTAACGATTGCAACTAACATGGCGGGCCGTGGAACTGATATAAAATTAGGAGGTAATAAAGATTTTTTGTTTGATGGAAAAAAAGAAAATGAAAACGATATAAAGGAAAACGAAAAAAAAGTTAAAAACCTCGGAGGTTTATCTATTATTGGTACAGAGAGACATGAAAGCAGAAGAATCGATAATCAATTGAGAGGTAGAGCTGGAAGACAGGGTGATCCGGGAAATACAATTTTTTTTATAAGTCTACAAGATGAATTAATGAGAATTTTCGGTGGAGACTCTATTGACGGAATGCTACAAAAACTAGGTCTTAAAGAAAATGAATCTATTGATCATCCATGGATAAATAAGGCTATGGAAAGAGCGCAAAAAAAAGTTGAAAGTAGAAACTTTGATATAAGAAAAACATTAATTAAATTTGATGATGTTATGAATGATCAAAGACAGGTCATATTCTCTCAAAGATTAAAGATTTTGAAAGAACAGAACATTAATGAGATTTTAAGAGATTTTTTTGATGAAATTTTAATTAATTTAAATAACGTTAGGATAAATTTCCAAAAATCTGGGGATGAAAAAAACTACCTTACAGAAATAAAAAATATCACTGGAAATGTTATTAATGATAAAGATCTGTTGAAATTTGGAAATTTAAAAGAAGCTGAATTCAACAAAAATATTCAAGACCTATATACCGAGAAGAAAATTTCAAGAATAAAGATTTTAGGTGAAAATCAAAATAACAGTTTAGAGAAAAAAATTTTTTTACAAATAATTGACTTCTCGTGGAGATCACATCTTCAGTATTTAGAACAGCTAAGACAAGTAATTGGTTTAAGACAATATGGTCAAAAAGACCCTTTGTCTGAGTTTAAAAAAGAAGCTTATGTTTTATTTGAAGGTTTGTTATTAAAAATTAAAAATGATTTAATAAAATTTCTCCTAAATCTAAATATAGTTGTGTCAAATGAAGAAACTAATAATGAAAATCAAAGGGAGGCACAGCGGAATAATTTAGAGAAAAAAGTTGGTAGAAATGAAAAATGTCCTTGTGGGTCAGGAAAAAAATTCAAACATTGTCACGGAAATGTATAAAATTAAATTTTTTTAAATGCGTTTAAAGCTTTTGCCCTTGCTTCTTCATGCTTTACTATTGGGTAAGGATAATCTTTTCCTAATTTAAATTTTTCACTATTAAATTCCCAAGGCTTATGAATAAATTTTTTTGGTAAATTTTTTAATTCAGGTACCCATTTTTTTACATATTTGCCTTCTTTATCAAATTTCTCTCCCTGTAAAATTGGATTAAATATTCTAAAGTAAGGAGCGGCATCCGCACCAGATCCAGCTACCCATTGCCACCCTGCAACATTATTAGCTGGACTATAGTCTAGCAAACAATTTTTAAAATATTTTTCACCTTCTTTCCAATTTATCAATAAATGTTTCACTAAAAATGATCCTACTATCATTCTCACCCTATTGTGCATCCATCCAGTGGAATAGAGCTCTCTCATCCCAGCATCAACTATAGGATAACCAGTTAAACCTTTTTTCCAATCGTTTAAAAATTTAGAATTTTGTTCCCATGGAAATTTATCAAATTTTTTTGAGTAATTTTCTTTTAACATATGTGGAAAATAATTTATTAATGAATGATTAAATTCACGCCAGCCTATCTCGGCCAGAAATTTAGAAGTTCCTTTGATTTTTGATTTATTTTTAATACATTCTTGCCAGATTGTTTCGACATGGAGCTGGCCAAATTTTATAAATGGAGATAATTTTGATGTACCGACTAAATTTGGAAAATTCCGCTCCTCAGAATAATTAGTAATTCTCTTTTTAATAAAGTTGTTTAATTCATTAAGCGCAGATTGTTCTTCAGGTGACCATATTTTCTCAAAATTTTTAAACCAATTTTTTTTTGGTAATATTTTCTCTGGTTCGATGCAATTTTGAAAATATTTAATTTTTTTTTTGCATTTTTTAATATTTTTTTCTTTTGAGGGTATTTTCTCCAAATAGCATTTTTCTGCATTTCTCCAAAAAGGTGTGAATACTTTGAAAGGAGTTCCATCGCTTTTCTTAACCTCACCTATTTCGTTAAGAACATTTCCTTTAAATCTTTTACTACTTATTTTTGCATTTTCTAAACTTTTTAGTAAATATTCATCAAATTTTAAATAATCAGGCTCATAGACTTTATTCCAATAAATAGTAAAATTATTTCTTTTTAACAATTTATCGAAAAAAATTTTAAATGAATTAGTTTCAACTATTTCGAGGGATATATTTAAATTATTTAATTTTTTTTTAAAATTTTTAAGAGATTCGCTCAACCACCATTTTTGAGCCTCTTGATTTTTATATGTGTCCTTTTTATAAAGGTAAAAAACCACAACTTGATCATGATTTATTGTGGCTTCAATCAATCCTTTATTTTTAGCAAATCTAAAATCATCTCTTAGCCAAAAAAGTCCAATTTTTTTATCCATAATTTAACGATTATCAGATTAATTTTTATTTTTCGATGTGTAAAACTTGTTGGTGGTGGCCTTGGTAAGAATCGCACTTACGACACATACCTTTTCAGGGTACTGCTCTACTACTGAGCTACAAGGCCTAAAATCTAAAAGTAATTCTACCTTTAGTTAAATCATATGGCGTCATTTCAACCATTACATTATCTCCAGCTAGAACTCTAATTCTATTCTTTCTTAATTTTCCCGCTGTGTGAGCTAAAATTTCGTGGTTATTTTCAAGCTTAACTCTAAACATTGCGTTCGGCAAAAGTTCTGTGACTTTTCCTTTAAATTCTAGAGTTTCTTGTTTAGCCAATTAATTTCCTTTTTTTAATCTCATTTTTACAGAGTAAGCATGTCCATCTAAATTTTCATGCTTCGCTAAATTTATAACCGATGAGCTTAATCTTTCAATACCTGTTTTTGTTATTTTTATTAATGAGTGTCTTTTTAAAAAATCATTTACAGACAGACCTGATGAAAATCTAGCTGATCCTGAGGTTGGTAAAACATGGTTTGGTCCAGCTATATAATCTCCAATAGCCTCTGGGGAAAATTTTCCAATAAATATAGATCCTGCATTATATACTCCTTTTATCAGTTCTTTATTCATACTTGTGTTTAATTCTAAATGCTCTGGTGCTATTGTATTAATTATTTCTAATATTTTTTTCTTACTATTTGTTAGAATTGCTAAACCAAAGTTTTTAAGACTTTTAGTTGCTATCTTTTTTTTAGGTAACTTAGCTAACTGTTTTTTTAAACAAAAATTAACTAATTTAATCAAATTTTTATTATTTGTAATTAAAATTGACTGAGCAAAAATATCATGTTCTGCTTGTGCAATTAAATCAGCAGCAACTAAGTTTGGATCAGATGTCTTGTCTGCAACTATGCTTACCTCGGATGGCCCTGCAACCATGTCTATTCCGACATCGCCAAAAACTTCTTTCTTGGCACAGGCAACATACGCGTTACCCGGTCCAACTATCTTGTCTACTTTTTCAATTTTTTTTGTACCGTATGCAAGTGCTGCAATAGTGTGAGCGCCTCCTGTTTTATAAATTTTTTTTACCCCACATTTTTTGGCAGCATATAATATCGCTGGATTTATTTTAGAGCCTAGCGAAGGAGTTGTTAGATAAATTTTTTTGACCCCAGCAACAATCGCAGGAATACAATTCATTAAAACCGTGCTTGGGTAGCTCGCCATTCCTCCCGGTACATAAACACCTACTTTTTGTATTGGTGAATATTTATAAGAAAGTTCATTTTTATATTTATCTTTAAACTTAAATGATGAAAATTTTTGTTTTAGGTGAAACTTTTTAATTCTGCTGAAAGCTAAATCAATTGCTTTTTTTATATTTTTATCTGTTTTTTTTGAAATATTATCAATTTCTTTTTTGGAAAAAAAAATTTGATTATTTTTTGTTGTAATTTTTGAAAATTTTTTTTCATAATTTAAAACTGCTTTATCTCCATTTTTTTTAACATTATTTATGATTTTTGAAACCTCTGAGGTTTGTTTTTTTTGAACTAGTTTTCTCTTATTTAAAAAAATGTCTAATTTTTTTTGAGAATTTTTTTTGTTATAAATTAATATTTTTAACATTATATAGCTTTATGTTTTGGTTTATTTTTTGTATCCCAAGCATTTCCTTGATCATCTAAAGTAACCTCTATTACTTCTGATAAGATTTTTATAATTGAGTCTCCTGCAAAAATTATTTTCATTTCATAGTTATTATCAGGCATCACATTTGTTTCAATAGCTAGAAAATCTAAAAATTTGTCTTTTTTTGATTGATTTATATTTTTTGATAATACGCTTATTACATTTTCAAATTTTAATATTGTCCTTATCCTTTTATTTTTTCGGAACACTCCTTTTTCAACATCCTCCCACATAAAACGATTTAATTGAATTAACAAGATCTTATTTTTTTTTAAGCTTGCTATATCAGATACGTTTACTATTGAGTCTTGGAGGTGTGCAGAGACCACTCTCAAATCTTCTTCAGTTCTAGCAATAAGTTTAAGGTTTTTTGGTTTCATTTTAAATCCGCTTTATCTTAGCTTGACAACTATTCAGCTTATTCTCTAAAAACTCATATCCACGGTCAAGATGATACAATCTATTAATAATAGTTCTATTTTCCGCAACTAACCCTGCCAACACTAAACTTACTGAAGCTCTTAGGTCAGTAGCCATTACTTCTGCACCTGTTAATTTTGTAGGACCTTTTATTATTGCAGTTTTTCCTTTAATCTCTATTTGTGCTCCCATTCTTTTTAATTCCGGTACATGCATAAATCTATTTTCAAATATATTTTCTTTTATTTTAGATATCCCGTTTACCTGAGTTAAAAGCACCATCAATTGTGCTTGTAAATCTGTAGGAAAGCCTGGATATGGTTTGGTAGTAATATTTATTTTTTTAAGATTAATACCTTTTTTAACAACGACTGAGGTTTTTTTCTTTATTATACTAACTCCTATTTTTTTTAAAACATCTATTTCACTCTTTATTATTTTTGGATTAACTTTATTTATTTTTAAATCTTTTTTTGCAAGTAAAGCGCTGGCGATCATATATGTCCCTAGCTCTATTCTGTCAAAAATTACCTCATGAATAATCTTTGATTTTTTTACCTTTCTCTCCTTAATAAAAATTGTTCTTCCTTTTAATTTTATGTTTGCTCCTAATTTTTTAAGAAATATTATTAAATCTATTATTTCAGGTTCTATTGCACAATTTTTCATCACAGTTTCACCTTTTGCCTGAAAGGCAGCGAGTAAAGCATTTTCAGTTGCACCAACTGAAATGGACGGAAAACTAATATTGGTGCCCCTTAGACCATTCTTTGCTTGGGCCAATATGTATCCATCTTTAATTTTAATTTTCGCACCTAATTTTTTTAATGCAAATAAATGTAAGTCTACCGGTCTTGTTCCGATAGCACATCCGCCCGGTAAAGAAACTTTAGCTTTTTTATATCGCGTTAACAACGGACCAAGAACTAATACTCCGGCTCTCATAGTTTTCACAAGTTTATAGGGGGCCAATGTATTGATTTTTGTGTTCTTATTTATAATTTCAATAATTTTTTTTGATTTATTTAATTTAGTCTTTAAACCAATAAAATTTAATAATTCAATCATGGTAAAAATATCTTTTACTAAAGGAATATTTTTGATTGACACTTTGCTGGCAAGAATAGAAGCCGCTAGAATAGGTAAGGTTGCATTTTTAGATCCAGATATTGAAATTTTTCCACTTAATTCTTTTCTGCCTTTAATTATAAGCTTTTGCATCAATGAAACTAAACTTTTGGAAGTGTCACACCTTTTTGTTTCATATATTTGCCTTTTCTATTAGCGTAAGTGACACTTGGCTTCTCATTTCCTTTAAGAAAGACAAATTGAGCAACACCCTCATTAGCATAAATTTTTGCTGGTAAGGGAGTTGTGTTAGAAAATTCTAAAGTCACATGACCTTCCCACCCAGGTTCTAGAGGCGTTACATTCACAATGATTCCACATCTTGCGTAAGTTGATTTGCCTAGACAAATTACCAAAATGTCATCAGGAATTTTAAAATATTCTATTGTTCTCGCCAGTGCAAAAGAGTTAGGAGGGATTATACACTCATTTCCAATTTTTGTTACAAAGCTCTCCTTTTTAAAAACTTTTGGATCAACTATCCCTGAATTAACATTAGTAAAAATTTTAAATTCATTAGATACTCTGGCGTCATATCCATAAGAAGATAATCCGAAAGAAATTTTTCCTTTCCGCACCTGTTTGTCTACAAAAGGCTTTATCATTCCTTTTTGTTTTACAACTTTTTTAATCCATTTATCCGATAAAACTGTCATTTTTTCTTTTTTTCTATTCTGATTTTTTTTCTCTTTTTAAGGTTTTTTTTTAGAGCAGCCTCACGGCTTTTAATATGGGAATCTTTTTTTTCAAAAGATTTCATTAAAAAAAATTAATTTTTATCTGGGTTGGTTAAGTCCTCTAAAGTTATAGGTTTATCAATGTCATGCATCAATTTTTCCTGGGACTCTTTTAAGCTATTGACTGAACGCTTCGCTCTCCTTTGTTCAATTCTTGCTTTTCTCTTTGCTTCTTTTTTCATGGCTTTATCGCCACGAGTAGATTTGTAATCATAGTGAATTCCCATAATAAGCGTCCCTTCATTAATTCTTAAATTTACTTCCTGAGCTTGGTTTTTGCAAGTCTCTTGATCGAAGCTTATTGATAATAATAAATAATACCGACAAAATTACGGCAACTAATACATCTTGAAGTGGAGTAGCATTTGGAAAACCGTAATTCCACAAAATTACTAATACCAGCCGTATTAACCAATTATTTTTTTAACCATCTGTTTTACATCCTTGATCATTACAATTTTTGCCAGAATTTATATTATTAAAAAAATCTAATGCTCTTATAGCTGTCATCATATGATTTTTATAAATGTTAAGATAGCCATTCAAGCTTTGAGATAATTTTTTTGCTTCATCCATCATCCCTAACTTTACTAAATTTATTAACATGATAGCGTTTCCATTAGGAATGGTATTATCACCAATATCTATTGGTTTAAAAAAAACATCATTACAATTTTTAGAATTTTTTTGAAAAATATTTTTATCCTCTAAGAAAAATTTTTCTATTGCCTCTTGAGACAATTTTCTGGCTAAATCTTTGTATTTAAAGTTCATCGTTACATCTGATAAATCGTTAATAGCATTGATTAAAAAAGCATAATCTTCAATAAATACGATATCCTTTGAATAACTATGGTAAATTTTATTTCCAATATATTTTTTTTCTATTTTAGAGAAAAAATCTTCAGCTAATTCTAAGTACCCATTTTTTGGTAAAATTTCATTTGCAGCGATTAACGCACTTATCATTAAGCAATTTAAATCTAATTGTGTTTTATCATCAAAAAAAGGTTTTTTTCTTTTCAGTCTAATATTTAAAAGTTTTTTTAAAATTACTTGAGTAGGTTTTTCTTTTTCAACTAAAATAATTTTGTTTTCCCAATTTCCTTCTGGCTTTATTTCAAAATATTTCTTAATATTTTCTATATCTTTGATTTCATTGTAATAATAAATATAGTATTTCCCTTCTTCTCCCTCGCTATCTGCATCGTAAGCGGAACCCATTAAACCCTCCTTATTTAAAAAATTTTTTTTTAAAAACTCAATTGTTTGGTCTAATTTATCTTTGAAATAATTGTCGGAATTTATTTTACAATATTTTGAGAGTAATAGTACAAACTGAGTATTGTCATAAAGCATTTTTTCAAAATGAGGAATTATCCAATCTTCATCTACAGTATAGCGAGCAATACCACCCTCAACATGATCATATATGCCTTTAGAGCAAAGCTGCTTTATGATTAGTTCTACGGGGTTTAAGTATTTTTTATTTTTGGTTGAATTGTAAAAGTAAAAAAGGGTCTCAAATAAATTAAAAGTTGGAAACTTTGGAGCACCCTTAAAACCACCCTTGACTGGATCTAAATGGCTTAAGGACATTTCAATAATTGGTTCAAGATCTTGATTTAAAACAGAATTTTTTTTTAAATCTAAGTTTTTAATAATTAAATCTTTTTGATTTACTATTTTTTCTCTTTGATTTTTATAAGCATCAGAAACTTTTTTAAGAACTTCTTTAAACGATGGCAAACCATGTTTTGATTCTTTGGGAAAATAAGTTCCTCCCATAAAAGGTACTCCATTTTCATCCAGGAACATAGTTAATGGCCATCCTCCTCCAGTTTGATTAAATAATTGAAACGAACTTTGAAAAATAAAATCTAAATCAGGTCTTTCCTCTCTATCAACTTTTATGTTTACAAATAATGCATTCATTAATTTTGCTGTTTCAATATCCTCAAAACTTTCATGGGCCATAACATGGCACCAGTGGCAACTCGAATATCCGATACTAAGCAAGATGGGTTTTTTATTTTGTTTTGAAAATTCTAAAGTCTCTTTAGACCAAATTTGCCAATTTACTGGATTATCTTTATGTTGTTGAAGATACGGACTTAAATCATTAGAAAGAATATTTTCATTAATTTTTATCATCAAAAAATTTTTTTTTTATTATTAAAGATATAAGCATCAGAGAAGCAAACATTAATATTGGTAAATAAATTCCTGGAGTTAATATGAATTGAAACATATCAAATTTATCTGACTGTTCTACATATGAATTTAGTCCAGCTCCGATGGTATTAAAAACAAAAAATCCTGGAATAAAACCAAAAAAACTTGAAAAAAAATAATTTAACTTCTTCATTCCAAATAAGATTGGAATTAAATTCTGTAACCCAAACGGAATTCCCAATCCTCCAATAAATCTATAAATAAAAAAATAGTAAAATTCATTTTTCTTGAATAAAAATATATATTTATCAAACTTTTGCTTTAAAATTATTTTAACTAAATCTCTAAAAAAAAAGTTTCCTATTGAATACAAAATTAAAGCTCCAACTGATATTGAAATTACTGAAATAGTAGTTCCTAACCACTGACCAAATAAAATTCCAGAAATAATTAACAGCGGCGAACCAAAGCCAAGAAGTGCCACCCAAAATATTGCAAAAATAAAAAAATAAAATAAGTTTATTATAATGTTAGCACTTACGTAGCTGCTAAGCTCTTGCTGAAGTTCTTTATAATAAGAAAAATCATTTAATCTGCTTATTTCGATACCTGTAAAAATAAAATACAAGAATGAAAAAAGTATGATTAAGTAAGAAATGCCTAAAAATATTTTTAAATTTTTGCTCATAATTTACCTGTACAATAGACAACATTTAAAATATATACCTTTAAATATTTATGAAAAGAACATATCAGCCTAGCAATTTAGTAAGAAAAAGAAGGCACGGTTTTAGAGCAAGAATGGCTACAAAAACCGGAAGACAACTTATCGCTCGTAGACGAGCAAAAGGAAGAAAAACTCTTTCTACCTAGAAATTAATGGTTAAGCTTGAAAGTTTAAAAAAAAGCAACCAATTCAGAAAAGCTCTTAAGGAAAAAAAAGTTCACACGGACTACTTTTCCATTTTTGCAGCTAAAAATTTTTTTAAACCCAGGTATAAGGCTAGTTTACTTATAAGTTTTGTAATGAAAAAAAAAATTGGAAATGCTGTTAAAAGAAACAAAATTAGAAGAAAATTAAAAGCAATTGTTCAAAAATTGTCAAAAAAAAGAGGTGCAATTAATAAGGATTACACTTATATAGTTTTCGGTAAATCTAATGCTTATGCTCAAAAACAAGATGTGCTTTTGCCATTAATGGAGAAAAGTTTTAGTAAATTAAAAAAGTAAAATGACAAAAATTCTAATTTTAATTGTAAAATTTTATAAATATTTTATCTCTCCCTTATTAGGAACTAGATGTAGATTCTTGCCTACCTGTTCTGAATATTTTATAGAGGCTTTAAAAACTCAAGGTTTTAAAAAAGGGTTTTTACTAGGATTGAAAAGAATTTTAAAATGCCATCCCATAAAAACTTTTGGCGGTAGTCATGGTATAGATTTTGTACCAGAAACAAATCAAAAGGATAGTAAAAATGGATAACAAAAACGTATTTGTAGCTATCGCTCTTTCAATGTCTGTTTTGCTTTTCTGGGGAGCCTTTTTTGAAACACCAAAAAAACCTATTGATCCAAAAAACAATCAAAAAGTTGAGCAGAAATCTGAAGCAGGCTCGATAGCCCCAACAATAAATCAGCCAACAATAGTTAAAAATATTTCTAGAGAGGACTCAATTAAAAAAGATAAAAGAATCAAAATTGAAAATAATAGTATTGTAGGTTCAATAAATTTAAAAGGTGCGCAGATTGATGATATTTCATTTAAAAATCATAAACAAAAAGTTGAGGGAGATAAAAATATTATTTTTTTAAATCCAGCAGAGACAGAAAATGGTTTTTATATTGAAACTGGCTGGACCAGTGTTGGAAATAAAATTAAGATACCTACAAAAGAGAGTATTTGGTCAGTAAAAGGTAATAATATTTTAGCTGATAACTCTCCAATAGTATTGCAATGGAATAACGGAGAAGGAATTATCTTCGAAAAAAAAATAGAACTGGACAATAAATATTTATTTAGAATTACCCAGCAAGTTAGAAATAATTCTAATTCTTCAATTGATTTGTACCCATATGCTCAAATGACTAGAAATAAAGTTCCTGATGACATTCAGAATTTTTACATTCAGCATGAAGGGTTTATTGGAGTATTTGATGATGAGTTAAAAGAAGATGATTACGACGATATAAAAGAAAAGAAAATTGTTAGAGAGTCTAATGAAGGATGGCTAGGTATTACTGACAAATATTGGATGACAGCTTTTGTACCTGAAAAAGGAAAAAATTTTAAATCAACTTTTCTTTATGACAATGGCTATAAGGCCAATTATATAATTAATGAACCAACTACAATTAACAAGTCATCCACAGGAATTAATCAATTAAGATTATTTGTTTCGGCAAAAGAAGTTGAAACAATTGATGGATATGCTGCTGATCAAAATATTAATAAATTTGATTTAGTGATAGACTGGGGTTGGTTTTACTTTTTTACAAAACCATTATTTTTTGTAATAGATTATCTATTTAAATTTTCAGGAAATTTTGGTTATGCTATAGTTTTACTAACAATAGCGATAAGATTAATTTTTTACCCTCTAGCAAACTTCTCATTTAAATCCATGGCAAAAATGAAGGCAGTTCAACCTGAAATGATGAGGCTTAAAGAGCTACATAAGGATGACAAAGTAAAGTTGCAACAAGAAATGATGGCTTTATATAGAAAAGAAAAAATCAATCCTGCTTCAGGTTGCTTACCAGTCTTGATTCAAATACCATTCTTTTTTGCCATATATAAAATGTTGTTTATTTCTTTGGAAATGAGACATCAGCCTTTTTTTGGTTGGATAAAAGATCTATCAGCAGCAGACCCGACTACAATTTTTAATTTATTTGGACTAATACCATGGGATCCACCAAGTTTTATGATAATTGGTATTTGGCCAATTTTAATGGGTGCTTCTATGTGGGTTCAACAAAAATTAAACCCAGCTCCTGCAGATCCAATTCAAGCTAAAATTTTTGCCTTCTTTCCTTTATTTTTAACTATTATTTTAGCGTCTTTCCCATCGGGTCTGGTTGTTTATTGGACTGTTAACAACATTTTAACGATTGCTCAACAATACGTAATTGTAAAACAAACTACCGTAAAAACAAATTAAATGTCTCAAAACATTTCTCTTGAAGAAATTAAAAAGTTTTGGCCAAGAGGAGCTCCGAATATTAATAATGTTCAAAAATATGTTTCAAAATACAAGAATGAAAAAATTGTTATTAAGTATGGCGGTAACGTCTTAATTGATAGAGACGTGTTTAATAATTTTATTTTGGATATTAATATTCTTAATAAACTAGGACTATCTTTAATTGTTGTTCATGGTGGAGGGCCCAGAATTAAAAGGGAGTTAGAAAAAAAGAAAATTGAGTCAAAGTTTATTGATGGTTTAAGAGTGACTGATGAAAATATAGTCAATATTGTTGAGAAGGTTCTTATTGATTTTAATAATGATATAGTTTCAAATTTAAAAAAGCTAGGATCAAAAGCTGTATCGTTTCACACAAAAGAAAATAATATTATTGATGTTACACCTGAAAGGAAGGAATTGGGTTATGTGGGAATTCCAAATAAAATAAATTCTCAATTAATTGAAAATACGATTAATCAAAATCAAATTCCCATTGTTGCTCCTCTTGGTTTGGGGGCTAATCAACAAACATATAATATAAATGGAGACACAGCAGCAAGTGCTATAGCCAAGAAACTTAAATCTAGAAGACTTTTGTTAATGACTAACGTTGAAGGTGTTTACGATGACAAAAAAAAACTAATTTCAGAGATAAAACCTTTGGATTTAGAAAACCTAATTAAATGGAAAGTGGTTCAGGGCGGCATGATACCTAAAATACAAAATTGTGTTGAAGCAGTAGAAAATGGAGTGAGAGGAGTCGTTATACTTGATGGAAGAAAACCACATTCAATATTGCATGAAATTTTTTCTGATCAAGGTTCCGGGACTTTAATAAGAAAATGAAAGACCTATCAAAAATAAAATTCTGGTTATTTGATTTAGATAACACTTTATACGATGGTGCAACAAAAGTTTTTGATCAAGTAGATAAAAAAATGTCAAAATTTATATCTGAAAAACTTAATGTTGGTTTGGAAGAAGCTAAAAAAATTCAAAAAAGCTATTTTCAGGAATATAACACTACTTTAAATGGAATGATAAAGAACCATAAAATTGATGCTGATGAGTTTTTAGAATTTGTACATGATGTTGATCTTAGTTTCTTAGATAAAAATCAATTTTTAGAGGAAGAAATAAAGAAATTGAATGGAAAGAAAATAATTTTTACTAATGGATCAAGAGCTCATGCTTTAAACGTGACTAAAAGAATTGGAATCGATAGGCTTTTTGATGGAATTTTTGACATTCGAGATTGTGAATTTATTCCAAAACCTTCTAAAGAACCTTACAAAAAATTAGTAGAAAATTACAAAATTGAGCCACAATATTGTATATTCTTTGAAGATATAGCAAGAAATTTAAAACCAGCATACGAATTAGGAATGAAGACAGTTTGGATAAAAAATGATGAACCCTGGGCGGCAAAGTATTCGAATGAAGATTTTATTAACTATAAAATAGATAATTTAGCAAAATTTTTAAAGGAGATAAATGAGCTTAGATAAATTAGAAAAAATTATTAATGAAAGTTTTGAAATTAAGGAAAAAGTTGGACCTAGGTCAGATAAAAAACTTATCAAGGCAATAAACGAAACGATTAATTTAGTAGACTCAGGTAAAATTAGAGTTGCAAATAAAAATAACGGTACATGGGTTGTTAATCAATGGATTAAAAAAGCAATTCTTTTAAGTTTTAGAGTTAATAAAATGATAATGTCAAAAGGACCTTACACGACTTGGTACGATAAAGTTCCGGGAAAAACAGTTAAGTGGAAAGAAAAAGATTGGAAGAAGGCTGGTTATCGTCACGTTCCTAATGGCGTTGTAAGAAGAGGATCTTTTATAGCAAAGAATGTAGTTCTGATGCCTTCGTTTGTAAATTTAGGTGCATACGTTGATGAAGGTACAATGATTGACACTTGGGCTTCAGTTGGTTCTTGCGCGCAAGTAGGTAAAAATTGTCATATCTCTGGTGGAGCTGGAATCGGTGGAGTGCTTGAACCACTCCAAGCTGGTCCGGTCATAATTGAGGATAATTGTTTCGTAGGTGCTAGATCTGAAATAGCTGAAGGAGTTTTAGTTGAAGAAGGCGCAGTTATATCTATGGGTGTTTATATCGGTGCATCGACTAAGATTGTTGACAGGTCAACTGGTGAAATTACTTTTGGAAAAGTACCAGCATATTCAGTTGTTGTGCCAGGAAGTTTGCCTAATAAGTCTAATCTTGACGGCCCTTCTTTATATTGTGCAGTAATTGTTAAGAAAGTTGACTCGAAAACAAGAAGTAAAACTTCGATAAATGATCTATTAAGAGACTAATGCCTAACATTAATGAATTAAAATTAGCTAAAGAGCTTATTAAATTTCCAAGTGTTACACCTGTGGATGCAGGTGCTATAGGTTTTTTAGCAAAACAATTAAGAAAGCTTGGCTTTGACTGCAAAATTTTGGAATTTAAAGACAAAAATAAAATAAGTAAGCCAATAAAAAATATTTATGCAAGACTTGGTAAAAAAAGTCCAAATTTATGTTACGCTGGCCATACAGATGTTGTCCCTCCAGGAAATTTAAAAGATTGGACAGTAAATCCTTTTAAGCCAACAATCAAAAAAAATCATTTAATAGGAAGAGGAGCAAATGATATGAAAAGCTCTATCGCTTGTTTTGTATCTGCTGTCGAAAAATTTTTAAAAAAAAGAAAAAAATTTAATGGCTCTATAAGTTTTCTTATCACTGGAGATGAAGAAGCTCTTGCGATCAACGGAACAAAAAAAGTAGTTGACTACTTAAAAAAGAAAAAAGAGAAAATAGATTTTTGTATTGTTGGTGAGCCCACAAATCCTAATAAGCTTGGAGAAATGATAAAAATTGGAAGACGTGGTAGTATATCTGGAACTATAATTATTTCCGGGTCACAGGGGCATGTTGCTTACCCTCACCTATCAAATAATCCTATTAGTACATTGGTTAAAATATGTAAAAAACTTAATGAACAAAAGTTGGATAGAGGAAATAAAAACTTCCAACCTTCAAATCTAGAAATTACTTCTATAAATGTTGATAATACTGCTACTAACGTCATTCCGGCTAGTGCTAGAGCTCAGTTCAATATTAGATTTAATAATCTTCACACATCATACGGTTTAAAGAAGAAAATTAGTTTAATAGTAAAAAATTTGAGTAAAAAAAATAAATGCAAATTTAAAATAGATTTTCATGTCAGCGGCGAGTCTTTTCTTACAAAACCAAACAAAACTATTTATATGGCTAGAGATATAATTAAGAGGGTTACTAAAATAACACCTGTATTTTCAACAACTGGGGGAACTTCTGATGCAAGGTTTATTAGAAAAATTTCACCTTGTCTAGAATTTGGTTTAGTAAATAAAACAATGCATAAAATTGATGAATGCGTTTCATTAAAAGATTTAAAAAATTTAACTAAAATATATCAAAATATCCTTGAGGATTACTTCGAGTGAAATCTTACGAAATAAAAAGATCTAAAATTGATAATTTAGGTTTGTGCGCTTCTAGGAATATTAAAAAGGGTGAAAAAATAATAGAGTACAAAGGAAAAGTAATTACAAGAAGAGAAGCAGAGGAAAATCCAAAATATGATAATGGAAAGGCAATTTATCTTTTTAATTTAAATAAAAGGTACGATCTTGACGGAGATTTTAAGTTCAATACTGCAAGATTGATAAATCACTCTTGCGATCCAAACTGCGAAGTAACTGGAACTGGCCTGAAGGTATGGGTACATGCGATTAAGAACATTAAAAAGGGTGAAGAGTTCTCATATGATTATGGATTTAGTTTCGATGAAGACTTTAAGAATTATCCTTGTAGATGTGGTTCAAAAAATTGTTGTGGTTATATAGTAAGAGAGGGATCAAGATGGAGGATTAGAAGAAAAAGAAAAAAGAAAGATTAATATTTAACATCCATTAAATATAATCCCTCCGCAGGTGCAGGTGGTGCACAATTTGATCTTTTTTTAGATCTCATTGCATTTTTGAATTCAGAAACATTCCATTTACCAGTTGATAGATATTTCAAGCACCCAACCATAGACCGAACTTGTGTTTGTAAAAATGATTTTGAAATAAATCTTATATAAATTTTTTCATTTTTTTTTCTGATTTTGACTAACTCTATCTTTTTTATTGGAGATTTAGCAGTGCATGATGATGCTCTAAAAGTAGAAAAATCATGAGTGCCTTGAAGAATATTTCCTCCTTTTTTAAGAAGATCTAAATTTAATTTTTTTTTTACGTGCCAAGCTTTACCTTTATCAATAGAGAGTGGACTTGACCTATTCATGATTAGGTATTCATAAATTCTCTTTTTAGCATTGAATCTTGCATGGAAATCAATTTTCTTAATAGTAATTTCTATAATAGATATTAATTTTTTACTCAAAAAAAAATTCAGTGAATCTATAAATTTTTTTCTATTTTCAATTTTTTTTTTATATTTAAAACACGCATACTGGCCAAAAGCATGAACACCTTTATCAGTTCTACCAGCTCCAATAATTCTAATTTTAGACTTTAAAATTTTTTTCAAAACTTTTTCTATTTCGTCTTGTATGGACTTGCCGTTTTTTTGACTTTGCCATCCAGCGAAATTTGAACCGTTATACTCGATTTTAAGTAAATAATTAAACATCTAGTTTAAGATAAAACCAACTTCCAATTTATTACCTCTAAGAAATTCTTGGGCTGTTAGTTTTTTTTTTCCTTCTTTTTGAAGTTCTAAAATCTGAATAGCATTTTTAGAACAGGCAATTGAAAAATTTTCACTCATAATTTCACCCGGTTGTCCTTTAATATTAATCTCTTTAGCTCGAATAATCTTTATTCTAGATCCTAGTAAATCAAACCAGGGTCCAGGGCTAGGATTTAAAGCATTTATTTTAGCGATTATATTACCGGCATCTTCCTTCCAGTTAATTTTTGATTCTTTTTTGGTTATTTTTTTAGCATATGTAGCTTCACTTTCATTTTGAGGAATAAAGTTAAGATCTCCAGATTTTATCATATTAAGAGCATCTAATATTAATTTTGCTCCCATAACTGACAATTCATTACTTATATCTTGGTAGTTGTTTTCTCTATTAATTTTAATTTTTGACTTTAACAAAACTGGTCCTGCATCTAATTTTTCAACAATTTTCATTATTGATATGCCTGTTTCTTGATCCTTGTTCATGATTGCTCTTTGAATTGGAGCAGCTCCCCTCCATTTTGGCAACAAAGAAGCATGCACATTTAAAAAGTATATATTATTAAGATTTAAAATATCTGCTGGTAGAATTTGTCCGTATGCTACCACTACAACTACGTCAGGATTAAGTTTTTTTATATGATCTACTTCATCACTATTTGCTAATGTAATGGGGCATCTAACTTGAAGATTTAGTTTTTGAGCACAATTATACACAGATGAATTTTGAATTTTTTGACCCCTGTCTTTTTTTTTTGGTGGCTGCGTGTAAATTTCTAAAATTTCATTATTAGAATTATGAATGGCCTCAAGTATTGGAACAGCAAAATCTGGTGTTCCCATAAATAAAATTTTTAAAGACATTAAAACTTAAACGACAATTCTCTCTAAATTTTTTTTTTGTTTAGAAAGTTTTTTAATAATCATGCTTTTTTTTAATTTTGATAAATAGTCAATGAATAATATGCCTTCAAGATGGTCCATCTCATGTTGTATACATGTTGCAAGTAATCCTTTGGTTTCTAAAATTTTTTCTTTTCCTTCATAGTCTAGATATTTAACTTTACATGTATCTGGTCTACTTACTTCTGCAAATTGATTAGGAACAGACAAACACCCTTCTTCGTAAGAAGCATTTTCCTCAGATTTTGTCATGATCTCTGGATTAACAAAATACATTGGTTCTTTTTTTTCTTTATCTTTGCTTAAATCAATAACGATTACTCTTTTTGGAACTCCTATTTGCACAGCTGCAAGCCCTATACCGGGAGCAGCATACATCGTTTCCAACATATCATCCATTAAAGTTCTTATTTCATCGTCTACCAACTCAACAGGTTTGGATTTCTGTCTAAGAAATGGATCAGGTTCAGTTAAAATCTTTCTAATCGTCATAACTGAATTTATATTCTAATTAAGTTCTTAATGGTAGAGCAGAATTAAGAACTTTATTTCTGATTGTTACTAAATTCATTTTATTTAAGAGATTGGTTACAAAATATATTGTTTCTGGATCAAGTTGATATGGCTCATCCTCACCTATTATTTCAACTATTTTTAATGCTAAAAACGCTTTTTGATCATTATCAATTAATTGTAACAAATTTTTAGGAACTTCATATTTTTCTGATAAATCATTATATCTAAAATTTGAAGGTAAAATATAACCATCGGCTAATAATGAGTCAGCAAGAGCTAAATCTTTTGCTGATATAAAATATTTCTTGTTTTTTGATATTTTTTTAAAAATTTTATCTATATCTTTTTGAATTTTCTTTTTATTTTCACCCTCTAAATAATATTTCAATATTTTTGATTGATGAATAATTTTATCGTTATATTTCACTTTGCCTAAAAGCAAATCTTCATCTGAAACGACTCTAGCTTTTGCAGCCTCCTGATAATCTTGAGGTAAATTTTCGATACCAATTTCTTCAATTTTATCGCTTAAAAACTTAGAGTATACGTTTACTAAATTAGCTTTTTTGAATAACTCTTCTAATAAGAATAAATAATCTATTTTTGAATCGTTTGATTCGGATAGTAAATATTTTTGATAGATTAACGCTCTAGCGTCACTCTCATTTAAGGATTGATAACTATTTTTTGCATTAATTAAAGTACTTAAACTAAATGGAACCTGCTTATAAATTTCAAAGATTTTTTTTTTATCTAGCTTATCGTTATTGGCAGCAACCTCTAATTCTTTTAACTTCTGTTTGTCAGATGCATCAGCTAGCTTGACAAGATTAGCAGCATTTAGATATTTCCAAATTTCTGGTTTAGTTTTTGCTGAAGGTTCATAATTAAAGTTAGGAATAGTAACACTAGATAGATAAAAATTTAAAAGGTTCTTTTCATTTATTTTGTTGGATGTTTTTTCTGATACGCCAAGAAGAAAATCTATTTTATCATCATAAAATTTACTTGATTGATTCTGCTCACGTAGTAAGTCTAACAAAAGTTGTGCGTCTGGTTTTTTTTTATTAAATACTAAACAATAAATTTTAAATTTTTCCAAATAAGCATCTTTAATATTTTCATCGATAAATTTTATTTTTTCGCAGCCTTGTTTAATGTTTCCACTGGCTATGTTTTTATCTACTAAGTATTGTACAGCTTTACTTTTACTATCAAATTCCTTATTTTGTTTTAAAAAACTTTCTACTAATTCAACTCGGTCATTTTGAATTAACCAATTTACTTTTAAATTTACAAATTCCTTATCTGTCATACCTTTCGGTGGATATGAAAATGATAATAGTATTGCCTCTAATATTTCATTTGAAGACTTAGAAAGTTCAATTTTTTCTAATCTTTTCAGACTAGATCTTAGGTCTTCTGCTTTAGTTTTAGACCACATATTAAGATTAAAATTATAATTAGCAGGCTCGTAAATACCGTAAACTTTCTGCTCATTCATTTCAATTGAAGAACCATCTTGAATTTGAATTTCATCTAAAGTTTTTATAGTTTGAGAGGATGTTAAATTATTATCCTGTACATTTTGCTCCTCTTTTTTAGGAGTCTCAGTATCACTTGCTTTTTTATTTTTCCAAATATCTATCTTTTCTTCACTAAAAAGAGGTGAACAAAAAAAAAATAATAATAAACCAATAAGATTATTAAAGTTTTTTAATTTCATTTGTTACATCGATTTGATATTTTTTTTCAGGGCTTGGAAAACTTATTTTTTCTATTAAAAAAATCACAACAACAAAAATAACAAAAACTAATAACAGTTTTAATAAAGTTTTAATGATTGAACTTCCTAAGCTTGGTTGTCTGTTGTATTTAAGTTGCATACTTTACGTTTTGATTTAAACTCAATAAATAAGACATATTTATGAAAAATCAAAATCAAAAAGGATAATAAATTGGTAAAAAACCTTACTTTGACCGGAATGATGGGAGTGGGAAAATCTACTGTTGGTAAAAATTTGGCTAAAAAGCTTAATTATAAATTTGTAGATGTTGATAAACTAATAGAAACTAAAGAGGGCTCATCGATAAATTTAATATTCAAAAATAAAAGTGAGAGCTACTTCAGAAGAATTGAAAGTGAAATAACTTTATCAGAATTAAAAAGTGAAAAAACTGTCATATCTCTTGGCGGTGGAGCGTTTTTTAAATAATGTAGTTAGGAGAAAAACAAAAAAATTATCTATAAGTTTTTGGTTAGATTTACCATTGGATCAGTTGGTGAAAAGACTAAAAAAAAACACTAATAGACCTCTTTTATTCCAGAAAAATATAGCTGAAACAGTTAAAAAAATTTATTTTGATAGAAAAAAAATTTATAATAAAGCTGATTATAGAATTAAATGTGGTTCTCTTAAGCCAAATGAAATAGTAAACAAAATATTAGATTTATATGAAAAATCTGGAAGTTAAATTAAAAAATCAAAATTATTCAATTATAATTGGACAAAATTCTATTAACGTTTTGCCTAAAAAAATTAAATTGATATGTCCGCATGTAAAGAAAATAGCACTTATAATAGACAAGAAAGTTCCTCAAAAATTTAAAAAAAAACTAAAAATAAAATTAAAAAGTTATAATGTTATTACTTGTACGTTTAAGGCTACTGAGAAAAATAAATCAATTAAATCAATTAACAAGTTTTTGAAAATTTTATTATCCAAAAACTTCAATCGTTCTGATTTAATTATTAGTGTTGGAGGAGGTATTACTGGTGATGTAGTTGGTTTTGTAGCAAGTATTTTTAAAAGAGGTATAAATTTTATAAATATCCCAACAACTTTGCTTGCGCAAGTTGACTCTTCGGTAGGTGGAAAAACTGGGATCAATTCCAATTTTGGAAAAAATCTTATTGGAGCTTTCTATCAACCAAAATTAGTTATAAGTGACACGTCATTTATATATTCTTTGCCAAAACAAGAAATGATTTGTGGCTACGCTGAAATATTAAAACATTCTATTATAAAAGATAAAAAATTTTTTAATTGGTTAGAAAAAAATACAAGATCTATTTTAGAAAAGAAACATAAAGAGTTAATTTACGCAATAAAGAAAAGTTGTGAGATAAAGACGTATTTTGTAAATCGAGATTTCAATGAAAAAAATTTAAGGATGACCTTAAACTTTGGTCATACATTTGCCCATGCGATTGAGGTCAAAAGCAACTATTCTAAAAGGATTACACATGGTGAAGCTGTATTATCAGGAATGATACTAGCAACTAGACTTTCTGTAATTAAAAAAACCTGTTCTGCAAAAGTACTAAAAAAAATTTCAGATATTTATTTACAAAATAATTTAAATTATACATTTAAGAAATATTCTAAACAAAACGCTATCAATCAACTAATTCCTTATCTTAAAAATGATAAAAAAAATAATGATGATAAAATTAATTTTATTTTGTTAAAAAAAATCGGAAAAACTTCTCCACCAAATAAAAATAAAATTTCAATTTTTAATTTAAAAAAGCTAAGCAAAGCTATTTCTCAATATTAATCTCCAAAGCGTGTATTTTTGTTTTGAGATCGTTGCTTAAAATCTTCATTATTATTTTTTGGGCACTAACTCTTGATAGAGAGCTTAAATATAAAGATTTTATTTTTAAATGTAGATGAAATTTTTCTGGTGTATAAAATTTATGTCCTACATGTTTATGAGAATTATCAACAATTTCTATATCTTCTATTTCAATTTGTTGGTTTAATTTTGCTTTAATCTCATCAAAATAATTTTTCATTAATTTAATTTTACTATATAGAATTATTCAATGAAAATAATTTGTGATTGGGAAAACTGTAATGAAATTGGGGCCTATAAAGCTCCAGTGGAAAAGGATAATAGTAAAAAATTTAGATTACTATGCTTAAATCATATTAAAATTTTCAATAAAAATTGGAATTATTTTGAAAATATGAATGATCAAGAAATAGAGTTTTTTATAAAGTCTGATTTAACTTGGCACAAATCGACTAAAACTTTTGGTTCATCTGAGAACTTTTTTAATATTTTATGGAATAATGCGCTAGAAGATAAATTGAACATTTTTAAAAGTTCAAATTTTCGGGATTTTAAAAAAACGAAAATATCGCAGCAAGATAAGGATGCGTTGCAAGTGATGGACTTAAATGAAGATGTAAAATGGGAGCAAATTCACACAAAATTCAAAGAACTTGTAAAAAAATATCATCCTGATAAAAACCAAGGTAACAAGAAATTTGAAGATAAATTAAAAAAGATTACTTTGGCTTATAGTCAACTAAAAAAAACTTTAGGAAAAAAATGAGTACCGAACAACTTTTACAAAAAACTGATATTAAATTGTCAGTAAAACAAACTTTTGGTTTTGAGAGCGACATGCAAGTTGGAGCATTCTCAAAAAAAAATGAATATGTTCCGAAAATAGATCCTGATTATAAATTTGATAAAGATACAACTTTGGCAATTTTGGCTGGCTTCTCTTTTAACAAGCGTGTTTTAATTCAAGGATACCATGGTACAGGAAAATCTACTCACATTGAGCAAGTTGCAGCTAGATTGAACTGGCCTTGTATTAGAGTGAACTTAGATAGTCACATTAGCAGGATCGATCTAATTGGAAAAGATGCGATTATTTTAAAAGATGGAAAACAAATAACAGAATTTAAAGAGGGTATTTTACCATGGTCTATACAAAACCCTGTCGCTTTAGTCTTTGATGAATATGATGCTGGAAGACCTGATGTAATGTTTGTTATTCAAAGAGTTTTAGAAAGTGAAGGAAATTTTACATTATTAGATAAAAATAAAGTTTTGCAGCAACACGATTTATTTAGAATTTTTGCAACAACAAATACTATTGGCTTGGGTGACACAACTGGTCTTTATCATGGAACGCAGCAAATAAACCAAGGCCAAATGGATAGGTGGAATATAGTTTCAACATTGAATTATCTTCCTTTTGAAAAAGAATTAGAAATAGTTTTAGCAAAAAATAAAGACTTCAATAATAAAGAAGGAAAAGAGCTGTTATCAAATATGATTAAAGTTGCAGATTTAACAAGAAAAGGTTTTATCAATGGTGACATCTCAACGGTTATGAGCCCTCGTACTGTTTTACACTGGGCTGAAAATGCAAGTATATTTAAAGATAAAGGCTATTCTTTCAGAATTACATTTTTAAACAAATGTGATGAATTAGAAAAAAAAATAATTTCAGAATACTACCAAAGATGTTTTGGGGAAGACTTGCCAGAATCCTCTATTAATATCACTTTATAAAGTGGAAAATAAAAAAGAAAAAATAGCTGATTTCAAAACTGCAATAAGTTCTACGGTAAGATCGCTGTCTAATTCAGAAAAAATTGAAGTTTCTTTTGGTAATGATAGTTCCAAATCTGGAACAAATTCAATTAGACTGCCGGAACTAAGCCCTATTAATAATAAATTAAATTATAATCAAATAAGAGCAATGGCAGATTCAAAATCTTTGAGGCATAGATTCTCAGATACAAAAACATTTAAGCAATATGAACCGGCAGGAAATATATCTAAACAGTTATATAGAATTTCAGAAAAAATTAGATGTGAAAAAATTGGTACTAGTTATTTTAAAGGAGTAAAAAACAATATTGAAACTTTTTACCAAGAAAGGATAAATGGGTTAGATCTTAAAAGCAGTGAAGATAAAATTGTTGAGTCTTTTGAAAATTATTTAAGAACGAAAATCCTTAATTTTGAAAATAATAGCCAAATCGATAAAAAACTTAAATCGTACAAAAAAGATTTAAATGAAAAATTTAAAAGTAAGATCGGTCAATTAAATGAATTAACCTTAGATCAAGAGAAATTTAATTCACTTATTTCTGAGCTTATTTCAGATATGAACCTTGATGAAAATCTAGATGAAGAAGAAAAGAAAGATGATGAAAAAAATAACGACGATAAACAAAATAAACCAGATAATCAGGAAAAACAGGCAAAAGAAAAAGAGGATAAACAAGAGGAAATGTCTATAGACTCTGGTATGCCTGATCTTGAAAATGAAGCCAAAGAATCAGACCAAGCTGAGGAAGATGTTGAAATAGAAGACAGTTCTCAACCAGACTTAAGAAAAAAAGGAAAGAGTACTTTAGGCGACATAAATTATAAAACCTACACTGAAGAATTTGATGAGATTATTAAAGCAGAGGAATTGGAGAATACTGAAGAACTTACAAGGCTAAGAAAAAATTTAGATCAGCAACTATTACAGCTTAAAAATTTCATCTCAAAACTTGCAAACAAGTTACAAAGAAAACTTTTAGCTAAACAAAATAGGTCTTGGAATTTTGACCTTGAAGAAGGTTTATTAGATACATCAAAATTGCCAAGAATAATTATGGATCCATTTAATTCTTTATCTTTTAAAAAAGAAAAAGATATTGAGTTCAAAGATACGTTAGTAACAATTTTAATTGATAACTCTGGTTCAATGAGAGGTAAACCTATTTCAGTAGCAGCAATTTGTGCTGACATACTTTCCAGAACATTAGAAAGATGTGCAGTCAAAGTAGAAATACTTGGCTTTACTACAAAACATTGGAAGGGGGGATCCTCTAGAGAGAAATGGATGAAAAATGATAAACCAACTTTACCAGGAAGATTAAATGATCTCAGACACATTATCTATAAATCAGCGGACACGCCTTGGAGACAGGCTAAAAATAATATGGGTCTTATGCTTAAAGAAGGGTTATTAAAAGAAAACATTGATGGTGAAGCACTTAGATGGGCTTACAATAAAATGAACAGGAGAAAAGAAGAAAGAAAAATCCTCATGGTAATCTCAGACGGAGCTCCAGTGGACGATTCAACTTTATCTACAAATACAAGTGACTACCTAGAGTCCAACCTTAAAAAAACAGTCAAGTGGATTGAAAATAAAACTAATATTGAATTATTAGCTATTGGCATTGGCCATGACGTTACAAGATACTACAATCAAGCTGTAAAAATTACAGACGTTCAAGATTTAGGTGATGTCATGATAAATCAGCTAACTGATCTTTTTGTTGAAAAAAATAAAAAAACAATTCACTAATTTTTTATTTCTGAAACCGAACTATCCGAAAAATCTTTTATTCTATTAATAAGCAATCTAAATGGAATTAACATTGCTAGTGCAATAAATAGCTTAACGGCTAAATCTCCAAAAGCTAAGGTCACCCAAGGAATTCCTGTTGCGTAAAAAGCAATTGAAAAAAATAGAAATGTATCAGTTACAGAACCAATTATTGATGATGTGAGAGGAGCCACATACCATATTTTTTTCCTCAAAGAGTCAAAGATTTGAACATCCAAGTTTTGTGCAATAAAAAATGCAACGCCAGAGCCAAAAGCAATTCTTATAGAAATAATATCTGAAAAATTTGTTGATACAAATAAAGTTAGAAGAATTCCAATAGTAAATCCTACATACACAACTTTTCTTGCGACCAATTTGCCATAAGCGCGGTTTGCTAAATCTGTTATTAAAAAAGTTACCGGATAACTAAATGCACCGTAAGTTAAGATTTCATTTAATCCAAAATATTGAATGGGAAATTGAACTAAGTAGTTTGAAAGGACTACAACCAAACCCATTAAAATAGAGAGTTTGTAAAATAAATTCATTGTAGAATTATGATTTTGCTGAAATAGATGCTTTAATTTTTTTTACTTTTTTTGATAGTTTAGCGTTTTTTGCCGATATTAAAAACTTGTCTAAACCACCTTTGAAATCTACAGTTCTTAAAGCAGCATTAGCTACATTTAATTTGATATCTTTTTTTAAGATATCGCTTCTAAAAGTGACTTTCTTTAAATTAGGTAAAAATCTTCTTTTAGTTTTATTTTTAGCGTGGCTAACGTTATGACCTTTTAAAGGTGATATTCCTGTTAATTCGCATCTTTTAGACATATTTTTTTCCTGGTGTTATATAATTCGTGTATACATTGGGGTCAAGCATTAATTCCAACTGCTTCACTAACATTTTTGAGATTTTCTTTTTTTAAAATTGATATTAAGTCTTTTTTGATCTCTTTAACAATACCCGGCCCTTTGTAAACCATACCTGTATATAGTTGCACCGCATCAGCGCCGGCTGTTATTTTTTCAAAAGCACTCTCTCCGGAGTCAACTCCGCCGACACCTATTATATTAATCTTACCCTTGGTTTCTTTGTAGAATTTTTTAATTAAATTTGTTGAAATATCTTTTAGCGGTTGTCCTGATAATCCGCCAACTTCATGCTTTTTAATATCATAGAGATTGTCACGATTGCTATCTGTTGTATTAGAAACTATTATACCTTGTATTTTATAGCTAGTCACTAATTCAACTATTTTACTAATTTCATTATCATTTATATCTGGTGATATTTTTATCGCTATTGGGCAATTGATTTTTTTTTCTTTTATAATTTTATTTATTCCAGTTAAAAGTTTTTTCATCTCACCTTGATCATGGAAATCTCTTAAACCTTCAGTGTTCGGTGAAGAGATATTAATTGTTATATATCCAGCGTACATTCCAAGTCTTGAAAGACAAATAAAATAGTCATCTTCTTTATTTTTTGTTTCTTTATTTGGCCCAATGTTAATTCCTAAAAACCCATCAGGGTGATTATTTGATATTCTCTTAGATACAGTTTCTGATCCATGATTGTTAAATCCAAGACGATTTATAAGCGCCTGGTCTTTCTCAAGTCTAAATATTCTTGGTTTTGGATTTCCCAATTGCTGTTTTGGAGTGACGGTACCTACCTCGATAAAACCAAATCCAAATTTAAAAAGAGAATTGTAAACCTCAGCACTTTTATCAAAACCTGCAGCTAAACCTATTGGATTTGAAACAGTTTTGCCTAAAAAATTTGTCTCAAGCATTTCCTCACTTTCAACATTAAAAAAACTTTTCGGTATAATGTTTGCTTTCAGTGATTTTATAGCTAAATCATGAGCCACTTCGGGGTCTAACGAAAATATATAAGGTCTTAAAATTGAAAACATTAATTATTACTTATTTTATCTTTCATTAACTCAATTGTCTCTTTCAATCCAAAAAAGCTGACAAAATAACCCATCCTTGGTCCATTTTCTTCTCCAAATACTACTTCATAAATTAATTTAAACCAATCTCTTAGATTTTGCTCGTACCCATTTTCTTTGCCTGTTGCATATACAATTGTTTGAATTTCTTCTGGTTTTAAATTTTGTTTTATTTCAGATAATTTTGAAACAAGGTTTTCTAAAGCTTTCTTCTCATCCAATGAGGGCCTTTTAAATTTTTTATTTGGTTCAACTTTATCTTTAAAATAGTTTATTGCAAATTTTGTTAATCCATCTAGAATTGGATAGTCTTTTGGTTTAATCTCTTGATGAAATCTATTTATAAACTTCCATAAAATTTCTTTACTGTCTGCATTGCTAGACCCAACTAAATTCAATAACATTGAAAAAGACATTACTATTTTCTCTGTTGGTGGCTTGCCATTATGTACATGCCAAACAGGATTTAAAATTTGGTCTTTTTCTTTTTGACTTGGGTATTTTTCAATACTTGTTAAATATTCATCAACTGTTTTAGGTACAACTTCTGCATACAGTTTTTTTGCTCTTTTTGGATTTGGATACATATAAAGTGAGAGACTCTCTGGTGATGCGTATCTAAGCCACTGATCTATAGAAATTCCGTTTCCTTTTGATTTAGAAATTTTCTCTCCTTTTTCGTCTAAAAAAAGTTCATAAGCAAAACCATTTGGAGGATTTTTTCCAAGAGTTTTACAAATCTTATTTGATAAGATGGCGCTTTCAGTTAAATCCTTACCGTACATTTCAAAATCAACATCGAAAGTAAACCATCTCATTGCCCAGTCTACTTTCCACTGTAATTTACAGTTCCCGTCTAAAATACTTGTCTCTATTTTTTCTCCCCTGTTATCAAAAATTGCTTTTCCAGTTTTGTTGTCTATTTCTAACAATGGTATCTCTAATACCTTCCCTGTTTTTGGACAAATCGGCAAAAATGGACAGTATGTTTTTCTTCTTTCCTCTCGTAAAGTCGGAAGTATAATGTTCATTACATCTTCATATTTTTCTGCAACTCTTGTAAGTGATTTATTAAAGATACCATTCTTATAATTTTCTGTTGAGCTCTTAAAAGTAAATTTGAAATTAAATTTATTTAAAAATTCTTTAAGCATCTCATTATTGTGCTTGCCAAAGCTATCAAATTTTTTAAATGGATCTGGAATATTGGTTAAAGGTTTTCCTAAATTATCTTTTAAAACTTGATCATTAGGAATATTATCAGGAACTTTTCTCAATCCATCCATATCATCAGAAAAAGTAATAAGTTCATGGTTAATTTTTTCTATATGATTAAGAGCATTAATCATCATAGTGGTTCGGGCGACTTCACCAAAAGTCCCTATATGCGGTAATCCACTTGGCCCATAACCAGTTTGGAAAGTAATTATACCTTTTTTTTTTATAATATCTTTTCTATCTTTTAATAGCTTTCTAATTTCAACAAATGGCCAGGATGATGTAGATTGAATTAAGTTATTATCCAGCATAGTAATGGTTTATTAAATTTTATATGCAAAATACAGATATAATTACGTCATATTAAGTTGAATTTTAAAACTATTTAAATAATCTCATTTTTAATGACCAGTAACAAAACAGTTTTTTTCTTAATCGGCGTATTACTAATCGTGTTGGGACTTTCAATGCTTGCGCCGTATTCTATGCAAGTCATATATGAAGAAAATAGCCATAGCTTTATTTCATCTTCTTTTGTAACTATATTTATTGGTATTTTGTGCATACTAGCGAATCTTGAAAAAGATTTAAAATTAAACCTAAGGCAAACTTTTTTATTCTCAACACTTGCTTGGGTAACTGTTGCAATTTTTGGAAGTTTACCTTTTGTATTATCTAGTCAAACATTCTCATTCAGTGATGCTTTTTTCGAGAGTATGTCAGGCATAACCACTACTGGCGCAACTATTATATCTGACTTAGATAATAGTCCCAAAAGTATTTTGTTATGGAGAGCTATCATGCAGTGGTTAGGTGGAATTGGAATTGTAGTAATGGCTATTACAATTTTACCATTATTAAAAGTTGGAGGAATGCAACTATTTAAAATGGAAGGTCCAGATAGTACTGAAAAAATTTTACCAAGAACTATTGAAGTGGCTGCAATTATTATTTCAACTTATTTAGTTCTTACATTGTTATGTGGTTTTTTATACTGGGTATTTGGTATGACAATATTTGATAGTATATGTCATGCTATGACCACTATAGCGACCGGTGGCTTCTCTACTCATAATGACTCGATTGGTTTTTTTAAAAATTCAAACATAGAAATTATAGCAAGTTTATTTATTATCTTGGGGAGTATTCCATTTATTTCATATTTAAAATTTTCTCAGGGAAATAGAAAAATTTTCTTTCAAGATGTTCAAATAAAAGGTTTGATTTATTTATTAATTATTTCAATAGTGATTATGTTTTTATATTTACTTTTTATAAATTATGAAAGTAACTTATTTGAAAAAATAAGAATTTCTTCATTCAATGTTATTTCTATATTGTCTGGAACAGGATATGTTACTGATGACTTTGGTTTATGGGGAAAATTCTCTTTAATTTTTTTCCTATTTTTAATGTTTATTGGTGGTTGCGCAGGGTCCACTGCATGCGGTATTAAAATCTTTAGATTGCAGATGCTCTTAATTTTTTTAAAGAATTATGTAAAAAAATTAATTTATCCAAACAGTGTAATTTTAACTAAATATAATAATCACAAAATTTCAGATGATTTTATAAGATCAGTTATAATTTTTATTTTTTCTTTTTTATTTATCTTTTTGATCATTGCCATGCTTCTTTCCATAAGTGGTTTAGATTTTGTAACATCAATATCTGGAGCAGCGAGTTCAATTTCCAATGTAGGACCTGGACTAGGTGAAATAATTGGTCCTGACGGTAATTATAAAAGTTTACCGAATGTATCAAAGTGGATTTTAGCTACTGGAATGCTTCTGGGTAGGTTAGAATTATTTGCCGTTCTTGTTCTTTTCTTTCCATCATTTTGGAGAAATTAAATTATGGAAATTTACAAAAAACAAACGCTTGCTGAAACTTTCTCAGTTTATTTTGATTCCAGAATGATAAAGATATTATTGCTGGGTGCAATAAGTGGTTTTCCTTGGGTCATTATTGGGAGTTGCCTAAGTCTTTGGTTAAAAGAAGATGGTTTAAGTCGAAGCACTATAGGCTGGGCTGGATTAATTTTTGCAGTTTATGCTTTCAATTATTTATGGGCTCCAATTATAGATAGAGTTAGAATTCCTTGGCTAACAAATAAAATTGGTCACAGACGAGGATGGATTGTTTTAATGCAATCTATCATTCTTTTAAGTTTAATATTTTGGAGTGTAATTAATCCCACTACAAATTTAGCATTAGTGATAAGTGTTGGTCTGATAATTGCAATTGCTTCAGCCACACAAGATATAACTGTGGATGCATTAAGAATTGAACAAATAGGAGAGAATGAGGGAAAATCTATGCAAGCTGGTGCTGCAATGGCGGTTGTAGGTTGGTGGACTGGATATAAGTTAGGCGGTGTAGTTGCTCTTACTTCAGCAGAATTCTTTCAAAATCTTGGTTTTAATAATTATTGGCAGATAACTTTTTTGGTACTAGGTGCTGTAATTATAGCCTGTAACATTGGTTTAATGTTTATAAACGAGGTTTTGCAAACAGATAGAAGCGAATCTCAAAAAAAAACTGACAAAATGATTGAAGATAAATTAGGTGCCTCAAACCTTTTAACAAAAATTATTGCATGGCTTACGGGAACAGTTGCTGGTCCTATTATAAGTTTTTTTAAAAAAAATGGTTTTAATATTGCTTTAGCAATACTTGCTTTTATTTTTCTTTTTAAAATCGGGGAAGCTTTTCTTGGTAGAATGTCAGTGATTTTCTATAAGGAAATAGGCTTTACTAAGACAGATATAGCATTGTATTCCAAGGGTCTTGGTTGGTTAACAACAGTAATTTTTACACTGCTAGGAGGGTTATTCGCTATTAGATCTGGTGTGATAAAAGCTATGTTTGTTTCAGGAATATTGATGGCCACAACAAATTTACTTTTTTCTTTATTAGCATGGTCAGGGAAATCAGAATTATTATTTGCTATCGCAGTAATATTTGATGATATGGCCGCAGCATTTGCAACGGTCGCCTTTGTTGCTTTCATTTCGATGCTGGTAGATAGGACTTACACTGCAACTCAATATGCTTTATTAGCTTCTATTGGAACAGCAGGACGAACAACTTTAGCGGCATCATCTGGAGCTTTGGTTGATTGGTTAAATGGAGACTGGGGTATATTTTTTATCATCACGGCAATAATGGTAATTCCATCTCTTATTTTTCTTTACATGATAAGACATAAACTTAATTTAAATGACTAAATATTTTACAAATAATTTTCCAGTAATAAATCTTTATAAGAAACCTTCAGTGAAATCTGAGATTGTTACCCAGATGATTTATGGAGAAAGCTTTTCTATATCTAAAAAGTCAAAAAGATGGATTAAAATTAAAATTAAAGAAGATAATTATAAAGGTTACATATTAAATAAAAAATACTCTAATTTTTTAAAACCTACACATAAAGTAATTGCTTTAAAGGCAAACATTTTTAAATTTCCGAATAGAGTAAAAAAAAATGAAATTACCTTTGGTTCTAAAATTAAAGTAATTGAAAATAATTCGAAATTTTTAAAATTTGCAAATGGGTGGCTAAAAAAGGATGATGTTAGACCTGTTGCATATAAAGAAAAAGATCCTTTTAGAAAAATAACCTCTTTTAAAAACATAAGATATAAATGGGGTGGTAAATCTTTCAAAGGAATTGACTGTTCGGCACTTGTACAAGTATTTTTAAATTTTAATAATAGATTCTGTCCTAGAGATGCCAAGGATCAAGTTAAGTATTTCAAAAAAAACATAAAATTAAAAAATATAAAAAAGAACGATATTATTTATTGGAAGGGTCACGTTGCTGTAGCTTTGTCTAATAAAAAGCTAATTCATGCCTATGGGCCAATGAAAAAAACTGTAATCATGGATATTAATCAAACAATTAAAAGAATTGAGCGGACTGCTAAACTAAAAGTAATTGGAATTAAAAGGCTATAAATAGCAAAGGCAGCTTCAGTCTCCCTCCACTGCCCTTAAAGATAATTTATCCGATTCGTAAAATTTATTTAAGACTCTTTTTAGTTGTATGTGGATATTAAAACTATATTTATTTTAATATTTTTCTATACGCAAAAATTACAGCAAAAACTATTATTAATGCCGCTATTCCTTGCTCACCTAAAGCGTTAAGTAAATTAATTAAATTTTTTGTTACTTGAGAGCCAAAAAAAGCTACATCCGGTCCAAATACAATCTCTGCTATTACTGAAACGGCTAGTAATAAAATTCCTAATTCTAAAAATTTATTTAAATATTTTGTTAATGTTGAAACCCAATTAAGCATAATTTTTTCCTTTTTTTTAACCGCCCTAATTATAAACTTAGGGCGGCTATATAAAAAGCTAATTCGAGGGAAGTAGCTTTAGTTGTTTATTACTTAAACAAGTTTAGGATGATTATAGCTGCAATTAATCCAACTATGCCTGCATCACCTAAAGATTGTACTAAACTAATAATGTTACCAGCTATTTCGCCTACGAATGGAACATTTCCACCTAATAGACTTACAGCGATACCTAACGCAAGTAATGAAACTACTACTTTTGTTAAGCTGTCAAACATTGAAGTTAATCCTGAGATTGCTTTCATGTTATCCCCCTTTTTTTATTAATAAAAAATCAAAACGAATCATATTCGCATTGAATTACGAACTTTTATCATCAAGAGAGTCTACCCACACTAGAAAAGAAATCTAACGACTCATAATGAACTCTTTTTACAAGCAAATGACACTTTTAATGTGTGCAATATGAGTCTTGTTTTAAATGGCGGAGAGAGAGGGATTCGAACCCTCGAAACGGTTTCCCGTTTACACGCTTTCCAAGCGTGCGCCTTCAACCACTCGGCCACCTCTCCTAGTTATAATCATCAATTAGTTTGATGAATCTTTCTATGAACTCTTTATTGGTTGGTAGCTTATTTTTTTTCATATCTTTTTGAATTTTTTTATAATTTTTTTTAATATTGTTTAAAGTTCCTAGAAAACTTAAAAAATTTCTTTTTGTAACAAAAATCCCTTTTTTATCTCCTATTATATGTTTGATTTCATCAAAAATTACTACTGGTCTTCTTCTTGCCAAAGCCTCGAGCAAAACCATTGGATGACCTTCTGTGAATGAAGGCAAAACAAAAATATTGTGATCGTCGTAATGTTTTATTAATTTGGTTTTATTACTCTGTGTGGGAAGTATTTTTATATTGCTTTGATTTATATTATTTGAGCTCCCTTTTTCAGCTCCAATAATTGTCAGAGAAATATCTCTTTTATTTCTTATCAACTCAGACAAGGCAAAAATTCCTTTTTCTACTCTTATTCTACCAACGTATAACAATTTGAAATATTTAATTTCTATATTTTTAGGTTGTCTAAGCCAAACTGAGTCTAATTGTGATGGACTAATAATTTTTCCTTTTTTTCCTCGAAGAATGTAATCTCTGCAACTTATTAAATTTGAAATGGCACCAGTTATGCTAAACATAAAGTGATAGATAAGTGGGCCAATTTTTCCTAGAATTGCTTTGTATTCTCCATAACCATCACTTCTTAAATAAACAATAGGTTTTCGTCCTAAAATTTTTAGAAATATCGAAATTAAGAAAGTATAAGGAGAAATAGAAATTATCAAAAATTTTGAGTCTGGATTTTTTGATGCACTTTTAACCTCTGACAAATAAGAAAAAATATTATTAAATACTTTTATTCTTTTAATCTTAATTTCATGAGATCGCTTTTTGACTGATTTTCTTCCTAATAGATTAACTTCAAATTTCTTATTCAAACCCTCTGGGGTTGATTTTAAGTCTAGGTTATCACAATAATATTTGTCTTCTTCAATTGAAATACTTTCATTTGAAAAAATAAATAGTTTTTTTTTCATTATGCGTCTTTATTAATCTTTAAAACGCCGATAAAAGCTTCTTGAGGAATCTCAACTTTGCCGAATTGCTTTGATCTTGCTTTTCCTCTTTTTTGTTTTTCAAGAAGCTTTCTTTTTCGGTCAGTGGCTCCACCTCCGTGGATTTTTGTCAAAACATCTTTTTTAAAACCTTTTATAGATTCTCTTGCAACAATTTTTCCGCCTATAGCTGCTTGAACTGGAATCATAAAATTGTGTCTTGGAATTAAATCTTTTAGTTTTTCACAAACTTGTCTGCCGGTCGTTTGTGCAAAATCTTTATGGATAATCATTGCTAAAGCATCGACTGGTTCAGAATTAACTAAGATACCAAGTTTTACTAAGTCTCCTTCTCTATAACCAGATATTTCATAGTCAAAACTTGCGTAACCGCTAGAAATAGATTTAAGTTTGTCATTAAAATCAAATACGACTTCATTAAGCGGTAAGTCATATGATAAAACTGCTCTCTTGCCTGAGTAACTTAAATTAGTTTGTATTCCTCTCTTGTCCTGACAAATTTTTATAATTGATCCTAAATATTCATCAGGAGTAATAATTGTTGACTTAATCCATGGCTCCTCTATTTTTTCAATTTGGGATGGATCAGGCATGTTAGTTGGATTTTGTAAATCTAAAACCTCTCCTTTAGTTTTATGAATTTTATAAATTACTCCTGGAGTTGTTGTAATTAGATTTACATCAAACTCTCTCTCAAGTCTTTCTGTAATAATTTCTAAATGAAGTAAACCTAGGAAACCACATCTAAATCCTAATCCTAATGCACTAGAAGACTCTGGTTCAAAAGAAAAACTTGCATCATTTAGTTTTAATTTTGCCAAACCATCTTTAAGTTTTTGATATTCGGAACTGTCAACTGGAAATAGTCCACAAAATACTACAGGTTTGCTTGGTTTAAAACCTGGAAGTGGAGTTTTAATAGGGGCGCTAGCGTCGCAAATTGTATCACCAACTTTTGTCTCTGATAAAGATTTAATACCTGTTATTATAAATCCGATCTCACCAGAGTTTAGCTCTCCAATATCATTAGGTTTAGGCGTGAATACTCCCACTTTTTCAACCACATACTCTTGATCATTGGACATTAGTCTTACTTTCATATTTTTTTTTAATTTGCCGTTTATGACTCGAACTAGAATAACAACGCCGAGATAACTGTCATACCAGCTATCTACTAGTAAGCATTTTAATTTTTCATCTATAACCCCATTTGGAGCAGGTAACTTGTTTATAATTGCTTCTAAGATTTCATCTATCCCTTCTCCAGTTTTTCCAGAACAAGAAATTGCATTAGTTGTCTCAATTCCCACGACATCTTCTATTTCGGTTTTTGTTTTTTCAATATCTGAAGCTGGTAAATCAATTTTGTTTAAAATTGGTATAACCTCATGATTTATTTCTAGTGCTTGGTACACATTTGCTAAAGTTTGAGCCTCTACCCCTTGAGTGCTATCGACAATTAAAAGAGACCCTTCACATGCCGACAATGACCGGCTCACTTCATAACCAAAATCTACGTGACCAGGAGTGTCTATAATGTTTAATATATAATCTTTTCCGTCTTTAGCTCTATAATTGAGTTTTACAGTTTGCGCTTTGATTGTTATTCCTCTTTCTCGCTCAATATCCATTGAGTCTAGAACTTGTTGTTTCATCTCTCGATCAGTCAAACCTCCACATTTATGTATAATTCGATCCGCAATTGTAGATTTTCCATGATCTATGTGCGCAATTATAGAAAAATTACGTATTCTTTTTATATCTGACATTAGGACCTAATTGTAGCGCCAGTTTTTTTACTTACTGTATCGATAATTTTTTTACTAATTTCGTCTAAATCATTCTCTGTAAGAGTTTTATCAATAGCTTGTAAAGTAACACTAATCGCAACCGACTTTTTGTCTTTTGGAATATTGTCTCCTTCATAAACATCAAAAGTTGACACTTTTTGAATTAAATCTTCATCTACTTCCCTTATTATTTTCTCAAGGGTGCCTATCTTAAAAATTTTATCTAATACAAACGCAAAATCTCTTTCCGATTTCTGAAAATCTGAAGCTTTAAAGCTTTTTTTGCTTTGTCTTAATTTTTTATTAGGTTCAGGGATATTTTTTAAGAAAATTTCAAATCCAAAAATATTTTTGTCTTTGTAATCTAAGTTCTTGGTAATCGCAGGATGTATTTCTCCGAAATAGGCTAAGTGAGGTCCTTTTTCTGATTTTAAAGTTACAGACCCTGATCTTCCAGGGTGATAGCTGTGTTTAGTGTTGTCACTTACAAAAAGATTTTTTTCTTCGATGCCTAATTCAATTAATGTTTTAACAACATCGCTTTTAATATCAAAGACGTCTACATCTCTTTCTTTATCTAGCCAGCTCCTTCTATTTATTTTTCCAGATTTTAAACCTCCAATTACAACTTGTTGCTCACCGGGGTTTTTTCCAAAAAATGTTGGGCCTATTTCAAATAAAGATAAGTCCTCATATCCCCTGTCTTGATTTTTTTTTAAATAAATTGATAAATTTGAGAAAATTGATCGTCTTAAAACATCCAGATCGGAGGAGATAGGATTAAAAATTGCTATTTCTTTTTCACCCTTAGAAAATTGCTTGTCGATTCTAGAGTCTGTAAATGACCAGGTAACTATTTCCATATATCCTTTTGAAGCTAAAGATCTTTGTGACAAATGAAACAGTTTTTGTTTATAGTTTAAAGTATCTTGGTTTCTATGTTTGTTTGGCTCAATTAATTTAATTTTATCAAATCCCTTGATCCTAATTAGCTCTTCAATTAAATCTTCGTCCAAACTAATATCTGGTCTCCAGCTAGGAACTTCCACTTTTACAGATTTTTGACTTTTTTTACATTTAAAACCTAGAGAAGATAAAATTTTATCAATTTCGTTGGCGGTGATTGAAATACCAATAAGTTTTTCAAATTTTTCTATTTGAAAATTAATTACCTTATTTTTTTGATTTTTTTTCCCAGTAATTTGAAAATTACTTACTTGACCACCACAAATCTTTAAAATTAGTTCAGTTGCATGTTCTAATCCCTCTTTGATTGAGTTTGGATCGATCCCTCTCTCAAATCTATATTTAGCATCAGTATTAATATTAAGTGTCCTTGCTGTTTTTCTTATTGATGAAGGTTGAAAATAAGCTGCTTCTAAAAGTATATTTTTAGTATCAAATTCTGTAGAGGTATTTGTTCCTCCAATAATCCCGCCCAAACCTAGAACACCTGATTGATCAGAGATGACACACATATCTTTCTTTAACTTATATTTTTTATTATCTAATGCTTCAAATATTTCGCCTTCTTTAGCATTTCTTACTATGATCTCTTTTTTAATCTTATCTGCATCATAAGCGTGTAATGGTCTGTTTAAATCAAACATTACATAGTTAGTAATATCCACTACAGCGGAAATTGGCTTTAAACCTAATGCGATTAATTTATTTTTAAGCCATTCAGGACTTTCCTTATTAGTAATATTTTTGATATAACAGCTTCCAAAAATATCACATCCTTGGTTTTTTTCTTTTGTAATTGACGTCTTAATTTGATGCTTTATTTGTTGTTTGATTTTTTTTCTTTTAGTTTGTATTAACTTTCCAACTCCAGCTGAAGCAAGATCTCTTGCGATACCTCTAATGCCTAAGCAATCAGCACGGTTAGGAGTTATTGAAATATCAATAGCTTTTTGAGAGCTGCTTTTAAAATAACTTTTTCCAATTTCCTTCTCTCTATTTTTTATTTCAATTATTCCATCACTCTCATCAGATAGATTAAGTTCACTTTCAGAGCAAAGCATCCCCTTAGACTCTACTCCTCTTATTTTGGCTATCTTTAATTCAAAATTAGTTTTGGGTATTACTGCACCTGGAGGAGCATAAATTGTGACAAGACCTTCTCTGGCATTTGGAGCTCCACAAACAACTTTTAAAACTTCCTTGCCCCCAATTGTTACATCGCAGACTTTAAGTTTATCTGCATTAGGATGTTTTTCTGCTTTTAAAACTTTTGCTATTTTAAACTTACCCATCTCTCCTGAATTTTCTTTTATACCTTCAACTTCAAGTCCGATGTTAGTAAGCTGATTAATTATTTCGCTTTCTTTAGCAGATGTTTTTAAATGCTCTTTAAGCCAAGGAATTGTAATTATCATTTGCTTAATCCTCTATAATTAGTTGGGACATCTAACGGATCAAATCCAAAATGACTTAGCCATCTATAGTCTGCCTCAAAGAAAGCTCTTAAATCATTAATTCCATATTTTAACATAGCTAAACGATCAATCCCTATTCCGAAGGCGAAGCCTTGATATTTTTTTGTATCTATTTTAACATTTTTTAAAACGTTAGGATGAACCATTCCACATCCTAAAATTTCTAACCATTTATCACCATCTCCTATAACAATTTTTCCTTTTTCAATTTTATATCCAATATCAACCTCAGCTGATGGTTCAGTAAAAGGAAAATGACTTGGTCTAAATCTCATCTTAACATTTTTAACTTCAAAAAATTCTTTTATAAAATAATCTAAACACCCTTTAAGATGTCCCATAGTTATACCTTTATCAATATGAAGACCTTCAAGTTGATGAAACATTGGGGCATGAGTTTGGTCACTATCACATCTGTACGTCCTACCTGGTACAATTATTTTGAATGGTGGTTTGTTAGACAGCATCGTTCTAATTTGCACTGGCGATGTATGTGTTCTTAACAATAATTTTTTGTTTTCCTCTAGATAAAAAGTATCGTGCATATCCCTGGCTGGGTGTTCCTCGGGAGTATTGAGTGCTGTAAAATTATTGTATTCTGACTCAACATCGGGCCCTTCTGCTACTGAAAAACCTATTTCAGAAAAGATAGAAGATATTTCGTCTATAACTTGTGATACTGGATGAATTTTACCCTGTCGATCAGGTCTTATTGGAAGAGTAACATCAACTTTCTCATTTTTAAGTTTTTCATTTATTTCACTGGTTTCGATTTCAATATTTTTTTGTTCTAATTGATGTGTCAAATCATCTTTTATTTTATTTAGATTAGAAGCAAACTCTTTTCTTTTTTCTGGATCTAAAGATCCTAGAGATTTGAATTGTTGGGTAATTTGACCATTTTTTCCGAAAAATTCTGTCTTAATATTTTGAAGATCTTCTTTTGTTTTAACGGAGTCAATCTTTGCATTAAATACTGAACTTATTTTATCTAAATCACTCATTAGGTAATTGATTTTTTATATTAAGTTGAGATTAAATCAAAGACCCTTTTAAGCTAGGGAGGATTGAACTTTTTTTACTACTGTTTTAAAGACTTCAGGATTATTGTAAGCAAGCTCTGCTAGAACTTTTCTATCTAGCTTAATTTTTGATTTAGCTAAACCGTTAATAAATTTTGCATAAGTCAATCCTTCAGCTCTTACACCAGCATTAATTCTTTGAATCCATAATGATCTAAATTCTCTTTTTTTGGCCTTTCTATCACGATAAGCATATTGCATCGCCTTCTCCATTGCTTGCCTAGCTATACGGATAGTATTTTTTCTTCTACCTCTTTGGCCTTTTACAGATTTTAAAACTTTATTATGTTTTGCTCTACTAACTACACCACGCTTTGTTCTAGCCATATTATCCCCTTAAGTTATATGGCATATACGATTTGACTATTTTAGAGTCTTGTTTAGTCATAATTGTAGTGCCTCTTTGTTTTCTAATTTGTGAATTTGTTCTTTTAATCATACCATGTCTTTTACCGGCTTGTGGCATTTTAATTTTACCTGTAGCAGTAAATCTAAATCTTTTTTTCGCTGAGCTTTTTGTTTTAAGTTTTGGCATAAAATATTCGGACTTATATAGCCATTAATAAATCTTTACAAGATGATATTATTGGTGATTTACAGAGGTTGAATTATCATAACCATCTGTCTACCTTCAAATTTTGGCTTGCTTTCAACTTTAGCTATATCTTTTGTCTCCTCTATAATCTTATTCATTAACTCCTTGCCTAAATCGGTATGTTGCATTTCTCTTCCTTTAAATTTAACAGTAAATTTTACCTTATCACCTTTTGAAATAAATTTTTTTGCATTTTTGATTTTGAAATTGTAATCATGTGTTTCGGTACCAGGCCTTAGTTTAATTTCTTTGAGCGATACTATTTTTTGTTTCTTCTTAGCTTGATTCGCTTTTTTTTGTAAATCATATTTGTACTTTCCCATATCCATAATTTTACATACAGGAGGGTTTGCATTTGGCGAGATTTCAATTAAATCTAATCCTTCATGTCTGGCTAACTCAATTGCTTTATTAAGAGGCATTGCTCCAAGGTTTCCACCATCACTTCCTATAACTTGTACATCTAATGCTCTAATTTTCTCATTAGCTTTGGGGCCTTGAGGTTTGCTTCTTCTCTGAAAATAATTTGGTTTAAAGTTAGACACTTAGTTTAAAGGCAACTTATTTGATGTGAGCATATATTTTATTAAATCTTCTCTTTTCATTATCTCTTGTTTGTCAGAACCTAGTCTTCTTACTGTAACTGTTTTTTCTTTAACTTCTTTTTTTCCACAAACAATAATAAATGGAACTTTTGCCAGAGAATGTTCTCTAATTTTATAATTTATTTTTTCGTTTCTCAAATCCATTTCACATTTTATACCTTCTTTAAATAAATCTTCAAATAACTTTTTTACATAATCATTGTTTTCTTCAGCTATAGGACACACAACAGCTTGTGCTGGTGAAAGCCAAAAAGGTAATTTGCCGGCATAATTTTCAATTAAAATTCCAATAAATCTTTCTAAAGAGCCAAATAGTGCTCGATGCAACATGACAGGAACTTTTTTATTACCATCTTTAGCAACGTAAGATGCTCCTAATCTATTAGGTAGATTAAGATCAACTTGTAAAGTACCACATTGCCAGTCTCTTCCAATAGCATCTCTAAGAACAAATTCAATTTTAGGTCCGTAAAAAGCTCCTTCTCCTTTATTAATTGTATACTCAAGTTTAGATTGTTTGATTGCAGCAAGTAGCGCTGCCTCAGATTTATCCCAAACACTGTCGTCGCCAACTCGTTTTTCAGGCCTGTCCGAGTACTTCAAAATTACATTTTCAAAACCTAAATCTTTATAAATTTCTAAAATTAAATTTGTAACTGACAATGACTCTTCGGTTATTTGATCTTCTGTACAAAATATATGAGCATCGTCTTGCGTAAATGCTCTAACTCTAAGTAATCCATGTAGAGCTCCTGAGGGCTCGTATCTATGTACCTTACCAAACTCAGATAATTTCAGTGGTAAATCTCTGTAACTTTTTAAACCTTGATTAAATACTTGAACACAACCAGGGCAGTTCATCGGTTTTACTGCAAAAATTTTTTCGTCAGGGGTTTCTGACGTGAACATATGCTCTCCAAATTTATCCCAATGACCGGATTTTTCCCAAAGAGTCTTATCTAAAAGTTCAGGAGTGTTAATTTCTTTATATCCAGCAAGTCTCTGTTTAGCTCTCATATATTCTACAAGTCTTTGAAATAACAACCAGCCCTTCTCGTGCCAGAATACTGCTCCCGGACTTTCCTCTCTAAAATGAAAAAGGTCCATTTCTTTTCCAAGTTTTCTATGGTCTCTTTTTTCAGCTTCCTCTAATCGATTTAGATAATCATCAAGTTCTTTTTTAGATGTCCAACAAGTCCCGTATATTCTTTGTAGCATTTCATTATTGGAATCTCCTCTCCAATAAGCGCCTGACACCTTTGTCAATTTAAAAGCTTTTCCAATTTTTCCAGTAGAAGCCAGATGAGGACCTCGACATAAATCATGCCACTTACCATGGTGATATATAGAAACTTCCTCACCAGATGGAATACTTTCTATAATTTCTGCTTTATATTTTTCACCAATTTTTAGAAAATGTTTAACTGCATCGTCTCGTTTCCATACTTCTCTGTGAGTTTTTTCATCTCGATCAACTATTTCACTCATTTTTTTTTCAATCTTTTTTAAATCCTCCTCAGTAAATGGCTCTTTTCTAGAAAAGTCATAGTAGAAACCATTATCAATAACTGGACCAATTGTAACCTGAGTTCCTGGGTAAAGTTCTTGAACTGCCATTGCTAAGATATGAGCAGCGTCATGCCTTATAACTTCAAGACCTTCTTTATCTTTAGGAGTAATGATTCTAACTTTAGCATCTTTTGTAATTGTATGACTTAAGTCCTTCAAATCACCGTCGACTTCCATTATTAAGGCAACTTTTTCTAATGACTTACTAATTTTTTTTGTTAAGTCAAAACCAGTAATAGATTTTTCAAAATCTATTTTTTTTCCGTCTAATAATTGAATTTGGGGCATTAATTTTTAATTAATTTTTTATATTCTTTTAAATTACTTTGACACATTGTTTCAACGTCAAATTTCTTAGTAATGTTTTTTCTTCCTTCATTTCCAATAGATTTTAATTCATCCGGTGATAATTGAATAACAGTATTTAAACTTTTAGCAAGTTCTCTTGGGTCATCATGTTTATACAAAAACCCAGTTTTTTTATTAATAATTGTTTCTTTAGATCCGCCGATATTACTTGCAACAATAGGTTTCCCCATGGATTGGGCTTCGACAGAAACTCTTCCAAAAGCCTCTGGTTCAATTGAAGCTGAAACTACTACATCAGCTAAAGAATAAGCTAATGGCATCTCATTACAATGTTGAATAAATTTAATTTTTTTATTTAAATTGTACCTCTCGACTAAATTAACTAATTTTTTAGCATAAACTTTCCTTCCTTGATCTGAACCAAGTATTATGGCTTGAAAATTTGTAAAATTATAGTCTTCAATTAATATATTTAAAGACTCAATAAATTTTTCCTGTCCTTTCCAATATGTAAGCCTTCCGGGCAAAAGGATGGTAAATTTATTTGATGATAGACCCCATTCATGCTTAAGCTTTTCTTGTTTAAGTATTGAAATATTTTTAGAGTTATAATAATCCACATTGATACCTCTAAATATCACTCTAAGTTTTTTTTTTTTACTTAAATATTCACTATAATTTTCATTGATGTGAGAAAAAATAAAATTAGATCCTGCAATAGTTAATTTTGCTTTTAACATTACACTATTATAAATTTTTTTAAGTTTGCTTCTAAAGTTATAGGTCCCATGAAATGTTGTAACAAAGATTCTTCCTGTCAAAAGAGATGCAAAATAACATGACCAAGCTGGCGCACGACTTCTAGCATGAACAATATTTATTTTAAAAAAAATAATGTAGATCGATAATGCTAATGTATTTAAAATTATTAGAAGTGGATTTTTTGAATTAACTGGAAGTTTGAGTATTTTTACTTTATCTTTTTTTACAAATTTTAATAGTTCTCCCCCAGATGTAGCCACAAAGGATCCGCAGTCATTTTCTGGAAGAAAATGTGCGATATCATAGCAACCTGTTTCTGCCCCACCGTAACCTAGTTTCGGAATAACTTGAAGAACATTTATTTTAGTAGTCATGTTAATTGTTATATAATAGCACTTAAATATTCTTATATGAAAAAATTCAAATATTTAAAATTATCAAAGACAAAAAAACTGAGATTTATAGACAATTATTATAAAAAAAATCTCTATATTGTTTTTCTTCCTGGTTTTATGTCTGATATTGACGGAAAAAAACCTCAAGCCTTTAAAAAATATGCTGTAAAAAATAAATTAGGTTTTTTAGCTATTGAGTATTCAGGACACGGTAGGTCAACCGGCAAATTTACAAAAGGAAATATAACCAAATGGTCCTATGATGCTAAGAATTCAATTAAAAAAATTGTAAAAAAAAATAAATTCATACTTGTTGGCTCAAGTATGGGAGCATGGATCTCTTTAAATCAATTTAAATATTTTAAAAATCAAATCGTAGGTTTTATTGGTATAGGCTCAGCTCCCGAATTTCTTGAAAGATTAATGTGGAAAAAATTTCCAAAAAAAATTAAAAATGAAATTATTACTAAAGGATTAAGTGTTATTAAGAATGGGCAATATGAATACCCTATTACCTATCAGCTAATAAAAGATGGAAGAAAAAATAAAATCCTATCTAAAAAAATAAGATCTAGAATTAAAGTAACAATGGTTCATGGCGGCAAAGATGAAGTTGTGCCGGTATCCTTTTCAAGAAAAGTTCTTTCGGTATTTCCAAATGCACAAAAGAAGTTAGTAGTAATTAAAAACGGGGACCATAGTTTATCAAATCAAGGTCCTTTAAAAAAAATCATTAAAGAATTAAAAGGTGTTGTTAAAAATATTATTAAGTCCTTCAACATAAGTTGGAAACTTTAATTTGTGATTAAAAAACTCTTTCATTTTTTTATTATCTACTTTTTTTGAGTCTTTATAAAAATTTCTTAACATTTCACTCTCAATTTCCTCGAGTTTTACTGAATTAGGTTTCTCAAGTTTTAGTAATTTAGCACCGTAGGCTACTACTTCAATTTGCGAAGCAGGTTTATCATCACAAATATTATAAATTTCATTATTTTTAAAATTATCAAGGGACTTAAATAAAATGTTGGCTATGTCCTCAACATGAATTCTTGAAAAAAAGTGATTTTTTTTATCTACAATTTGTACTTTGCCGGTTTTTAATCTTTTCAAGATATTAAACTCATTTGAATATATGCCGGCTAATCTAAAAATCTGAAGCGGATAATTTTTTTTATTCGATAAACTTTTCCATTTTTTTTCTGCCTCTAATCTACTTATCCCATTATTTGACGTAGGTTGAGTAGCACTATCTTCGTTAACCCAATCCCCTTTATGATCTCCGTATACACTAGTTGCTGATAAATATGTAATCCATTTACAATTTATAATTTTTTTTAAATTTGTATCAAGGTAATTTGCTACAATATCTTTACCTTCAATAGGCGGGATAGAAACTAAAATGTAATCTGCCTCCTCTATTTTTTTTTTAATAGAATTATCAAACTTATCTTCAGTAAATTGGTATGAATTTATTTTAATATTATTAAACTCTATCTGATGAGTTTCCTGTCTAGAAGTAACACTTAAATCAAAGTTTTTTTTTTCGTAAATTAATTTATTAATGAAACTTTCTGCGACTTGGCCAAAGCCAAAGCAAAAGATTTTAGTTTTGCTCATTAACCTGCTTTCTTAGTATGAGATCTTAAACTAATAGGATTGTCTAATTTATCAAGCATTTCTATTGGACAAATTTGTTTAAATTTTTTAAGTTCATTATCAAAGTCATTTAATATTTTCTGAGCAATTTTTGAATTTGTTTCTTTAACAAAAGTACTTAAACTTTCTTTCAAAAACTTCTTCCAATAATCTGTTTCAACTTCTTGCCAAACTATTGAAGTCGGATTAACAAAATTTTCAAATGTATTATTATCATCATAAACAAATGCCATTCCACCAGTCATGCCTGCTCCAAAATTGTCCCCTACTTCTCCTAGTATTATAGCTGTTCCACCAGTCATGTATTCACAACCATGGGCTCCACATCCTTCAACGATTGAAAAACTTCCAGAGTTTCTAACTGCAAATCTCTCTCCTGCTTGCCCAGATGCAAAGAGTTTTCCTGAAGTTGCTCCATAAAGAACGGTGTTTCCTATTATTGTATTTTCGTTTGAAACTAATGAACTTTTTGGTGATGGGTATACAACGATAGTCCCTCCAGATAATCCTTTACCAACATAATCATTGCAATCCCCTTCGACAGTAAGTTTTATTCCTTTAGTTAAAAAAGCGCCAAGAGATTGTCCCGCTGAACCTTCTAGTTTAATATTAACCGTATTTTCATCTAATTTATTGTTACCAAATTTTTTATAAATATGGTGAGATAATCTTGTTCCTACTGATCTTGAAGTATTTTCTATCTCATAATTAAATGTATTTTTTGAATCTGTTTTAATTTTATCTTTTATCTCAGACCAAATCTTTTCATCGAGAGTATTTGGTACTTCATTTATATGTTTGTCTTTACAATATCTTAGATTTTCACCTGGATCAGCTTGAACTAATAGTGGATTTAAGTCTAAATCATCTAGGTTAGATGCACCTTTATTTACCTGGGTTAATAAATCAGTTCTTCCAATAATTTCATTAATTGACTTAAATCCTAATGAAGCAAGAATTTCTCTCACCTCAGTTGCCGCAAATTTGAATAAGTTAACAACTTTTTCTGGAGTGCCAGTAAATTTTTCACGTAGTGTTTCATCTTGACTACAAACACCAACCGGACAAGTATTTGAATGACATTGCCTTACCATAATGCACCCCATCGCAACTAAAGATGAAGTTCCCATCCCGTATTCTTCTGCTCCCATCATTGCAGCCATAACAACGTCTCTTCCAGTTTTTAATCCACCGTCAGTTCTTAAAGTAACATTATGTCTTAAATTATTTAATGTAAGAATTTGGTTTGCTTCTGTTAAACCCATCTCCCAAGGTATGCCAGCGTATTTGATACTCGTTTGCGGGCTCGCACCAGTTCCCCCTGAGTGACCTGAAATTAAAATAATATCAGCTTTCGCTTTAGCAACTCCTGCTGCTATTGTTCCAATACCCGTTGATGCTACTAACTTAACTCCAACCCTTGCACCCGGATTAATTTGTTTTAAATCGTAAATTAATTGTGCCAAATCTTCTATAGAATAAATGTCATGATGTGGTGGTGGTGATATTAATGTAACGCCAGGTGTAGAATGTCTTAGTCTCGCTATTTCTTTTGTTACTTTAAAACCAGGAAGCTGTCCACCTTCACCAGGTTTAGCGCCTTGAGCAATTTTTATTTCTATTTCATTAGCATTATTAAGATAGTCAACAGTTACTCCAAATCTTGCGGATGCAATTTGTTTTACTCTTGAATTTGCACTATCCCCGTTGGGTAAAGTTTTAAATCTTTTGGCATCTTCGCCACCTTCTCCACTACATGAGGCGCCCTTAATTCTATTCATTCCCATAGCTAAAGTTTCATGCGCCTCTGCTGATAATGCGCCATGTGACATGCTTCCGCTTCCAAAACGTTTTAAAATTTCTTCAATGGGCTCTACTTCATCTATATCAATTGGTTTTCTTTGATTTTTAAACTCTAGCAAGTCCCTTATATTAATTGGTGGCAAGTTATGAATTCCTGCTGAATACTTTTTATACAATTCATAAGAACCACTTCCAACAGCGCTTTGTAATAAATGAATAAGTTTCCCTTGATATTGATGATCTTCTCCACTTTTTCTGTATCTATATAAACCACCGATGGGTAACGTGAATACATTTTTTGCATTAAATTTTTCATGAAGTTCTTTAATTTTTTTCTCAATTCCGATTATACCAATTCCTGAAATTCTCGAAGACATACCAGGAAAATAATCTGAAACTATTGCTCTACTTAAACCTACTGCTTCAAAATTACACCCACCTCTATAAGAACTAATTACTGATATTCCCATCTTTGACATAATTTTTAAAAGACCGGCATCAATTGATTTTTTAAATTTAATCACACATGTTTCAAAATCTGATTTACCAAATAATTTCTTTTCAAATCTTTGATAAATACTATCTATAGCTAAATACGGATTTACTGTTGTAGCTCCTACACCTATTAAAATAGCAAATGAATGTGTATCCATCGCATCAGAGCACTCAACATTCAGGGAGCAATAACCTCGTAAGCCATGTTTTACTAAGTGTGAATGAACTGCTCCAACGGTTAATATGCTTGGGATACTTGCTTTTTGATTTGTGATGTTTTTATCAGATAATACCAAACAGGTACTTCCCTCTCTAACAGCTGTTTCCGCCTCTTCTCTAATTATCTCAATTCTTTCTTTAAGGGATTTATCAATTTCAAAAGTGCAATCAATTACCTTAACTTTTTTTGAAAAAAATTTTTTAAATTTTTTGAATTGAACGTTAGTAAGTATAGGACTATCTAAAACATAAATATTTTCCTCTGTTAGATTATCAAAATCTAATATATTACCTAGATTTCCAAATCTTGTTTTTAGACTCATAACTTTATTTTCTCTTAGAGAATCTATTGGGGGATTAGTTACTTGACTGAAGTTTTGTCTAAAATAGTGTGAGACTGGCCTAAAATGACTAGATAAAACTGCAACGGGAGTGTCATCACCCATTGAGCCTGATGCTTCTTTCCCCTCTTCCGCCATTGGATGAAGTATCAGCTCTAAGTCCTCTATGCTTAGCCCTGACAAGTACTGTCTTTTTCTTAATTCCTCATTTAAAAAATTTGGCTTTTCACTTTCAGATGAAATTTTTTTTTCTAAATCTATGATTTGTTTATTGTATTTTTTATAATCTTTTGCCAAAAGATCTTTAATCTCTTTATCTTTAAATAATTTGCCTTTTTTTAAATCGATTGCGATTATTTGGCCTGGGCCAAGTTTTCCTTTCTCTATGATCTTTTCCTCAGGAATTTTAATCATACCAGTTTCCGAGCCCGCAAAAAATAAATCGTCAGAGGTTATTGAATATCTAAGAGGTCTCAGTCCATTTCTATCAGATGAAGCTAAAACCCACTTAGCATCAGTTGCACAAATGGCTGCTGGACCGTCCCAAGGTTCTATTGTGCTATTAAGGAAATTAAATAAGTCTTGATGATTTTTTGGAACTGTTTTACTCCTCTTTGACCATGAGTCTGGGATCATCATTAACTTAATTAATGGTGCTAATTTTCCTGAGTGAGTCAAAAGCTCGAAAACATTATCTAACGCACCTGAGTCGGAAGAACTTCTAATTACCGGTTTTAAATTTTTAACATCTTTAAATAATGGGCTGGACATGTCTTGTTCATGAATTTTCATCCAGTTTATATTTCCTTTAACTGTATTAATCTCACCATTGTGTGCTAAAGTTCTAAAAGGTTGAGCTAAGTCCCAGCTAGGGAAAGTATTTGTGGAATATCTTTGATGAAATATTGCAAATCTAGAGGTTAATTTTTTATCGTTTAGATCTGGATAAAATTCCGATAACATTTCAGCCAAAAACATGCCCTTATACACGATAGATCTTGAGCTAAAAGAACAAATATAAAAATCTTTTATTTGTTTATCTCTTGCAAGTTTTTCAATTTTTTTTCTAGTCTCAAATAAATCTCTTTCTAGATCATTGGTTAGTAATGTCTCATTTTTTTTAAACATCACTTGTGCAATTTCTGGACGATTTTGATCTGCTGTTTTGCCTAAGACGCTCGAATTAATAGGAACTTGTCTCCAACCATATATGTAATAGTTTTCAGCTAACAGCGCGGACTCAATAATCTCTCTGCATTTTTCTTGTTCGGAATAATCTGTTCTTGGAAGAAAAACCATTCCTACACAAATTCTTTTATTTTCATCAAGAGTATGTCCAGTTGATAAAATTTTTTCTTTAAAGAAGTCCGGTGCTATCTCAATTTGAATTCCTGCACCATCACCGGATTTACCATCAGCGTCTACTGCACCTCTGTGCCAAATTGCTTTCAAAGCTTCAATACCATGCTCAACAATTTTTCTAGATTTTTTACCATTAGTAGATGCAATTAATCCCACGCCACAAGCGTCATGTTCCATTTCTGGTTTGTAACTAAAATTTTTTTCTAAAATCTTTCTATTTTTTTCGTAATTTTTCATTTAGTTAAGCTGCTTCCACAGATTTATTTTTGTCAGCCTTTAATTTTAAATATTTTTCTATTTGTACAGCTGCATCTCTTCCATCTCTTATCGCCCACACAACAAGAGATGCCCCTCTTACAATATCTCCTGCAGCAAAGACACCATCAAGATTTGTTTGCATCGATTTTAAATCAATTTTAATAGTGCCCCATTGAGAAATTACTAATTCTTCAGCATTAAATAATTTAGGTAAATTTTCTGGATCAAATCCTAAGGATTTAATCACAAGATCTGCAGGTATTTCATACTCTGATCCTTTTTCAATCTCAGGTCTTCTTCTTCCTGAGGAGTCAGGTTCTCCTAATTTCATTTTATTTACTTCCACAGCTTTGACGCTCCTATCACCAATAAAACTTTTAGGGCTAGTTAACCAAACAAATTCTACCCCTTCTTCGATGGCATTGCCTACTTCTCTGGCTGATCCTGGCATGTTTTCTCGATCACGTCTGTATAAACATTTTACAGATTTAGCTTTTTGACGTACAGAAGTTCTGACACAGTCCATAGCTGTATCTCCTCCACCAATCACGACAACGTTTTTTCCTTCAGCGTTTAAAGTGCCATCGTCAAATAGTTTTACTTTGTCACCTAATCCTTTTCTATTAGACGCAGTTAAAAACTCCATTGCAGGAAAAATATTTCGAAGATTTTGGCCAGGAATATCAATTTCTCTAGCTTTATAAACTCCGGTTGCTATTAGTATCGCATCATGTTTTTCTTTAAGTTCATATAAAGTTTTGTCTTTTCCAACTTCAAAATTTTGTACAAATTTTATTCCTGTTTCTTTAAGAAGCTTTGTTCTTCTCTCAACAACAAATTTTTCTAATTTAAAGTTAGGAATACCATAAATTAAAAGACCGCCTGGTCTGTCGTATCTATCGTAAATAGTAACTTGGTAGCCTGATTTTCTCAATTCCTCAGCACATGCCATTCCCGCAGGTCCAGCACCAATTATTCCTATCGACTGTTTTAATTCTTTTTTTACTTTAAAAGGTTTTACCCATCCTTTATCCCAAGCAGTATCGGTGATATATTTTTCTATTGATCCTATAGTGACAGTTCCATGTCCAGATTGTTCAATTACACAATTTCCCTCGCACAGCCTATCTTGAGGGCATATTCTTCCACAAACCTCTGGCATATTATTTGTGCTTTGTGAGACTTCGTAGGCTTCTTTCAAACGACCTTCGGCAGTTAATTTTAGCCAGTCTGGAATATTATTATTTAGCGGACAATGTATTTGGCAAAAAGGAACTCCACATTGTGAACATCGACTAGATTGTTCTGCTGCTTTATTAGTAATGTATTCTTTGTAAATTTCATTAAAATCACCTTTTCTTTTATCAATGTTTCTCTTTTCAGGTGTTTCCTGTTTAAGATCTACAAATTTAAGCATTTTTTTAGTCATGAAGGTGTTAATTAAGTTAAGAAAGATAATATTGGTAGCTTTTAAAGGTCAATACTAATTACCTAAATAACGAAAACCTATAAAAAACTGATGTCATTTTATGCATACCTGTTATGCATTCAAAATTGCCAATAAAAAAACAACCTTTAATTTTATTTATATAATGTGATTGAAATTTTTATTTTATCTATAATACAAGGAATTACAGAATTTCTACCAGTAAGTTCTTCTTCTCATCTTATCCTAATTTCAAAGTATTTTAATTTTAGCAATCAGGGTCTCTCAATAGATGTAAGTTTGCACATAGGTTCATTTATCGCGGTACTAGTCTACTTTCATAAAGACATTTTAAGTTTACTAGATAACAAAATTTTATTTTTAAAAATATTAATTTCCTCGATGCCTGTCATGATCGTAGGTTTTTACCTGGTTGAAACTGGGATTATTGACAAAATTAGAGATATAAAAGTTATTGCTTTTACTACTATAATATTTGGCGTTTTATTATTCATCAGTGATAAATTTAATCTGGAAAAAAATATAAATGAAAATTTTACTTTTAAATCTGCTTTCTTTATAGGATTTTTTCAAGTCTTATCTTTAATTCCTGGTGTGAGTAGATCTGGAATAGCTATCACAGCAGCTAGGTTATTAAGTTTTAAAAGAATTGACTCTGGAAAAATTTCATTTCTAATTTCTATTCCAATTTTAGGAGCGGTATCAGTGTTTGGAATTAAAAATTTAATTTTATCTGATAATTTAAATTTTACTTATTTAAATTTATTATCAATAATCACGTCTTTCATCTTTTCATATTTGACAATAAAATACTTCTTAAAGTATATAAAAAAGTTCAATTTAAATATATTTGTTTATTACAGAATTTTTTTAGGTTTGCTGCTTATAATATTGGCTTACTTATAAAATGTAAGTGATAATTAAAAGTATGATCAGAACTATGATAAAAAATATAATTACAGATTTTTGCAAAGAAAGATTGAATAAAGATTTCATAAACATACTGTATAATTATTTTTTAATAATGCAATTATTTTTGGTGCGCCTGCTAGGATTTGAACCCAGAACCTCCTGGTCCGTAGCCAAGCGCTCTATCCAGTTGAGCTACAGGCGCAAATTTTACTTATACCACAATTTACAAATTATTATTGAAGAAATTCTAAATAGAACTAAAATGTTACTAAATGCTTCTACTTTCAAAAAAGATTATTAATAAACACTTTATAATAAACTTTCTTTTCTCCTTTCTAATTGTGAGCTTTATTTTAGGCAATCCAGCGATAAACCTTAATGTATTACTCATAATAATTACATCAATTTTTTTTTTTAAAAAAAAGATATTTCAAATTGAGCTAGACTATTTTGATAAAATTTTAATTGTTTTATTTTTATATATTTTTTTATCCGGTACAATTAATAGCATTATATATTATATCAATGGTTCAGAAAAAAGTTTTATAGTTTTTTATAAATCAATTTTTTTTTTTAGATACATAATTTTTTATTTTGTGATTAAATTTCTTATTAAAGAAAATTTAATTAATTTCAAAATTTTTTTTATAACTGCGTTCTCATGTGTAGTGTTTGTTTGCTTTGATTTAATTTATCAATTTATTTTTGGGTATGATATATTCGGTTACAAAGCAGAAGCTTTTGAAAGAAGATTATCTGGACCTTTCGGCGAAGAACTTATAGCTGGATCATATATTCAAAAATTTTCATTAATTTCGTTATTTACAATTCCTATTTTTTTTAAATTTAAAAAAAATTATATTAAATATATTTTAACAATGTTTTTTATATTTTTATTATTAATAGCTCTTATTCTGTCTGGAAATAGAATACCTCTTGTTTTTTTTATTTTTACAGTTGCGGGAATTACTATTTTTGAAAAAAATCTAAGAAAATTTTTAATACCTTTTTTAATTTTGGTTTTTTCAATTTTATTTCTAACCTATGCTACTAATGATAGTTATAGAGAGCACATGCACAATTTCGCCCAAAAAACAATCCAAATACTATCACCCTTTTCCAAAAATAACATTCTAATGCCAGAGGAAGAGGAAAAATTTAAGGAATTCCAATTCTTTACTTACGAATATAAAGGACAAAAGTACAAGATAACTAATTCACATTTAAAAGAATTTAAAACCGGCTATGTAACATGGTTAGATAGAAAATTATTTGGTGGTGGAATAAAGTCATTTAAAATTAACTGTCCAAAAGCTACTAAATCATTAAATTGCGCTAGTCATCCTCATAACTATTACTTGGAAATATTAGCAAATTTAGGAATTTTTGGTTTCTTTATAATCTTAATATTATTTTTTATAACATTTATAAAAACTTTTGTTACTAAATATTTAAAAGACTCCAATTTAAATAGCTTTCACTTAATTACTCCTTTTATTTTTTTACTTTTTGCAGAAATATTTCCAATTAAAAGTACAGGCAGTTTTTTTTCCACTGGAAATGCAACTTACATATTTTTATTATTAGCCATCAATATGCAGCTTTCAAAAGTTAAAAATTATATTGAATAGAAAATTTTAAAATTATAAATTATATAAATGAGCAATAAAATCGTAATTACATCAGCATGTAGAACAGCTGTCGGGTCTTTGGGCAAGACTCTAAAAAATATTTCAGCTCATGAACTTGGTTCATCAGTAATAACTCGGTCTATAAAAAAATCAAAAATTAATAATGAGGAAGTTGATGAAATAATTATGGGACAAGTTCTTACTGGTGGCACAGGCCAAAATCCAGCGAGACAGGCAGCAATTAAATCAGGTATACCAAAAGAGAAACCTGCTTATCTTGTAAATCAAGTTTGCGGGTCAGGAATAAGATCTGTTGCGTCTGGATTTCAAAGTATAAGGTCTGGGGACTCTAAAATTGTTATAGCAGGCGGACAAGAAAACATGTCTTTAGCACCACATGCAATTAATTTAAGAGAAGGAAAAAAATTAGGTGACGCCGAAATAATAGATACAATGATAAAAGATGGATTATGGGATGCTTTTCATGGTTATCATATGGGTGTCACTGCAGAAAATGTCGCTGAGAAATTTCAAATTACCAGAGAAGAACAAGATAAATTTGCTATTAGATCTCAAGATAAAGCTCTTAAAGCCCAAAAGCAAAATAAATTTAAAGAGGAAATAATCAGTTATAAAATAAAATCAAAAAAAGCTGAAATAGATTTTGATAAAGATGAGCACCCTAGAGAGGGAATAAATCTTGATGCGCTGTCTAGATTGAAACCTGTTTTTAAAAAAAACGGTACGGTAACTGCTGGAAATGCTTCTGGAATTAATGATGGGGCTGCAGCAGTAACATTGATGTCCTCTGAAGAAGCAAATAAAAAAAATTTAGATAAATTAGTCTCAATCAAATCATGGGCTAGCTGTGGTGTAGATCCTGCTCTGATGGGGACCGGGCCTATTCCTTCGTCAAAAAAAGCTTTAGAATTAGCAGGATGGGATATTAAAGATGTAGATCTTTTTGAAATAAATGAAGCATTTGCAGCACAAAGCTTAGCAGTATTAAAAACACTCTCTATTCCAGAAGAAAAGGTAAATGTAAACGGAGGTGCAATTGCTTTAGGTCATCCTATAGGTGCATCAGGAACAAGAATACTTGTTACGCTTATACATGAAATGATTAAGCGTGATGTAAAAAAAGGTTTAGCAACTCTATGTATCGGTGGTGGTATGGGTATTGCAATGTGTGTTGAAAGATAAATTATTTTTCAATGGAACTTCCTGTAGTAAATCACCCTGATTACGTTGCTAAAATTAACGATGATAACAAATTTCCTATTCAGAAATTTGGTGCTTTAGCAAAACATTTATTAAAAGTTGGTGTGGTTAAAAAATTTTTTATTCCTCAAGAATGTTCTACTGAAACAATGAAAACGTCACATTCATTAGAATATATAAATCATATTAGAAATAAGACTTTAGATATCAAACTTCAGAAAAGAATTGGCTTTCCAATCAATAATAGTGTTGTGAGAAGATCCTTTGTTGCAACTGGTGGAACCGTTCTAGCTAGTAAACTTGCTTTAGACTCGAAGCTGGCATGTAATACTGCAGGTGGTAGTCATCATGCTACATTCGATTGTGGTGCTGGTTATTGTGTCTTTAATGATGTCGCTGTGGCAGCAAATTATTTAAAAAATAAGAACTACGCTAAAAAAATACTTATTATCGATTTAGATGTGCACCAAGGAAATGGAAATTCAGAAATATTTAAAAATGATCCAAATATTTTAACATTTAGTATGCACTGTGCGTCCAATTACCCGGCAAAAAAATCAAAGAGCGATATTGATATTGAACTTAAAGATCATATGGAAGATGAGGAGTACTTAAATATTCTTTATAAAAATTTGAAAGAACTTAATAAAAATAATTATGATTTTGTATTCTACGTAGCCGGTGTAGATATTCATCATGAAGACAGATTAGGAAAGCTCAAAATATCTGATGAAGGAATAAATAAAAGAGACAGAATTGTTGTTGAAAATTTTTACCTAAAAAATACTCCTTTATGTGGTGTTTTAGGCGGAGGTTATAATAAAAGTTTTGAAAAACTTATTGAGCTTCATTCTATGCTTCACAAAAATTGTGCTGAAATTATTTGAAACTCAGTCCCAACTACCTTTAAAGGAGTTCCAGGGTTAGGACCGAGCTTAATTAAAATTTAGTTTAAATTAATGACAAGTTTAATGATAGAAAATGACGCGCTACAATTTTAGCTGTGACAAGTTTTCAAAAAATTTTAAACTCTCTGGATTAGCTATTGCTTCTTTATTATTAATGGTTTCCCCATGAATTATTTTTCTTACTGCCAGTTCGACTATTTTACCGCTTTTTGTCCTAGGAATTTCTGGAACTTTAATGATTATTGAAGGGACATGTTTTGGAGAACAGTTTTTTCTTATTCTTGATTTAATTGATTTTATTTTTTCATCATCTAACTCTTCATTATTTTTTGTTGTTACAAATAAAATTACCCTTACATCATCACTGTAATCTTGTCCGATAACTAAGCCCTCTGTGATAAAATCAATGTCTTCAACTTGCTGATAAATTTCTGCTGTTCCTATTCTTACGCCTCCAGGATTAAGAGTGGCATCAGACCTTCCGCGCATTATAAATCCATTATTATTAGTTCGCTCAATGAAATCTCCATGATGCCAGATATTTTCAAATCTATTGAAATAAGCTTTATGATATTTATGCCCATCATCATCTCCCCAAAATTTTACTGGCATGGATGGAAAAGGTTTTTTAACTACTAGCTCCCCCTTTTCTCCATATCTTACACTATTTCCATCATCTGCAAAAACATCCACATCAATACCTAGGCTCTGTCCCTGAATTTCTCCCATGTAGACATTTGAGTAAAGGTTTCCTAAAACTAAACAACCAACTAAATCCGTTCCTCCAGCAATAGATGCGAGATGAACATCTTTCTTTATATTATCATAAACATACTTAAAACTTTCCTCGGCTAAGGGAGAGCCTGTTGAAGTTATAATTTTAATTGAACTTAAATCTAAATTTTTACTGTTATATTTTTCATTCTTTAAATGATCTAAATATTTGGCACTTACACCAAAAAGATTAATTTTTTTCTTTTGACAATACTCTAAAAGAATATCTGTTTTCGGATAAACGGGCGCTCCATCAAATAAAAATATAGAAGAACCTGTTGCTAATCCTCCTACTAGCCAATTCCACATCATCCACCCTGTAGTAGTGTAATAAAACAATTTTTCATTATCTCTGATATCGCAGTGAAGCATGAATTCTTTGTTATGCTCAATTAAAACATTTCCAGCTCCATGTGTTATACATTTAGGTTTTCCAGTAGTACCACTTGAATAGAGAACGTAGATAGGATGATTAAATTCAAATCGTTCAAAAGTTTCATCCATTTTTGCTTTTTCTATAACTTGATCAAACTTTATATAATTTTGAAAATTCACCTCCGCTTTTTTATTGTACGCAAATACTAAAGTTTTTTTTATGGATGGAATTTCTTTTAAAATATCTTCCACTTTTTCAAGAATATTTATTTTCTTTCCATTATAAAAATAGTGATCGCTAGTAATTAAAATACTTGGTTCAATTTGTTTAAATCTATCTACAACGCCCTGTGTTCCAAAATCTGGAGAGCATGATGACCAGATAATTCCATTTTTTGCACAAGCTAAAAAACTTATGATAGACTCAATTTTATTTGGAACATAAGCTGCAACACGGTCTCCTTTTTTTAAACCTATAGATTTCAAGTAGTTAGAAAATTTACATACTTTGTTGTAAAGCTGTTCCCATGAAATCTCCTCTTCAAATCCTTTCTCAGATAAAAAACTTATTGCAAGCTCTGATGACTTTTTTTTTAAAATATTTTCAGCATAATTTAACTTTGAGTCTGGAAAAAATTTAGTTTTATTAAATATTTTATTATATTTAATTATTTCTTTTCCTTTATCTCCAATAATATTTGAATAGTCCCAAAACTTTGACCAAAATTCCTCTGGATGATCTACAGACCATTTCCACAAATTTTTAAAATTGTAGTTAGATTTAAAATTTATAAATTTTGAGAAATCTTCAAGAAGAGATTCTTCTTTTCTTTTATTAGAGGGTTCCCACAAAAGTTTTTCCATAAAAGCTAGCTTAGCTTTTATTTTTTTATCTTAATAGATATTTTTTAAGAATAATTTTCTGAACTAAAACTGCTCTATTTGTTTTAATGTCTCTTTTTTTAAATAAAAAATTTATTAACCAACGCATGTCTCATATGAATAAAACTAATTGACGAAAAAAAGCAGAAAATGTGACAAAAATTGATCTTATCCGACTATTTGCCCTATTCTTTAATGTTTATTAATTATTTATTTTTTAATATGTTGCACCCAGTTTATAATAGCTAATTATGGCTCAAAATATTTCAGTTCCAGATATAGGTGATTTTAAAGACGTTGAGGTCATTGAAGTTTTAGTCAAACCTGGGGATCAAATAAACAAGAATGATCCCATCGTTACAATTGAAAGCGATAAGTCTAGCGTGGAAATACCTTCTCCTTCTGCCGGAGAAATTAAAGATTTAAAAGTTAAAATTGGTGATAAAGTTTCGGAGGGAAGCATATTAGCAACAATAGAAAATGGCCAAGCGGCCTCGGCTCCAAAAGAAAAAAAAACAGTTAAAGAAGTTCCTCAAGAAAAACCAAAAACTAATGGTGAAGTAAATCAGGTGAGACAGGTTAAAAAAGTCTTTGCTGAACCAGCTTCAAAAGATGATATTGATCCTATCGAAACAAATGAATGGATAGATTCTCTAAATTCAGTTATTGAAAATGATGGTTCTTCACGAGCAAGTTACTTACTAAATAAAGTTATCGATCAAGCTTATAAATCTGGTCTTGTTCTTCCGGATACTAGAACAACGCCTTACATTAATACAATTCCTCCAGAGGCTGAGATTAAGTCGCCTGGTGATCAAAATATTGAAAAAAAAATACGGGCATATGTAAGGTGGAACGCGGCAGCTATGGTTGTAAAGGCTAATAAAAAAAGTCCTGAACTGGGAGGTCACATCGGTACTTTTGCATCTGCTGCTACACTTTACGATGTTGGAATGAATCATTTTTGGAGAGCAAAGAATAACAAATTCGGTGGGGACTTAATTTATTTTCAAGGGCACTCGGCGCCAGGAATGTACGCGAGAGCTTTCTTAGAAGGAAGACTTACTTCAAAACAACTAGACGGTTTTAGACAAGAAGTGAATAAAGGAGGTTTGTCCTCATATCCTCACCCTTGGTTGATGCCAAAGTTCTGGCAGTTTCCAACTGTATCTATGGGTCTTGGACCTATTATGGCTATCTATCAAGCCAGATTTTTAAAATATCTTATCAATAGAGGATTAGTTAAAGATGAGGGAAGAAAAATTTGGGTATTTCTTGGTGATGGTGAAATGGATGAACCAGAGTCACTTGGTGCAATTGGTTTAGCTGCTCGTGAAAAATTAGATAATTTAATTTTTGTTGTAAATTGTAATTTGCAAAGACTGGACGGTCCTGTTCGAGGAAATAGTAAAATTATTCAGGAACTAGAGGGTAGCTTTAGAGGTTCGGGTTGGAATGTAATAAAAGTTATTTGGGGATCATACTGGGATCAATTATTAGCAAAAGATAAAACGGGCCTTCTTATAAAGAGGATGAATGAATGTGTAGACGGAGAATACCAAGCGTTTAAGGCTAAAGGTGGTTCGTATGTTAGAGAAAAGTTTTTTGGAAAATATCCTGAGCTCACTGAGCTTGTTTCTTCTTTAACAGATAAAGATATTTGGAGATTAAATAGAGGGGGTCACGATCCTCATAAAGTTTATGCAGCTTACTCGGCTGCGATGCAGAATACTGGATCACCTACAGTTATCCTAGCAAAAACTATTAAAGGATATGGTATGGGTAAAACAGGTGAGAGTGTAAATACAACTCACCAGCAAAAAAAATTAGATGAAGAAGATCTATTGTATTATAGAGATAGATTTAAAGTTCCGCTTACTGATAAACAAGTCAAGAATATAGAATATTACAAACCAGACGAAAATTCTGAGGAGATAAAATATTTAAAAGAAAAGAGAATGAAACTTGGTGGATTTATTCCTGAGAGATCTTCTTTTGCTAAACAAGTTAAGGCCCCGCCAAAAGATATTTTTGATGCTTTTATGAAATCTACTGGAAAAAAAGAAATGTCTACTACAATGGCTTTAGTTAGAATGATGACAGCATTACTAAGGGATAAAAATGTTGCTCCAAGGTTAGTGCCAATCATTCCTGATGAAGCGAGAACTTTTGGAATGGAAGGTTTCTTTCAGAAAATTGGTATTTATGCTCATGAAGGCCAAAAATATGAACCGGTCGACTCTGAACAGCTAAGTTCATATCGAGAGGATAAAAGTGGTCAGGTATTAGAGGAAGGTATAAATGAGTCCGGAGCAATGTCATCTTGGATTGCAGCTGGAACCTCTTACACTAATCACGATATAGAGATGATACCTGTTTATATTTTTTATTCTATGTTTGGATTCCAAAGAGTTGGGGATCTAGCATGGGCAGCTGGCGACTCGCAAGCTAGAGGGTTCTTAATAGGAGCAACAGCTGGAAGAACCACATTAGCTGGGGAAGGATTACAACACCAGGACGGGCACAGCCAATTATTGGCATCAAATATTCCAAACTGCATTAGTTATGATCCAACATTTGCTTACGAGATGGCAACAATATTTAGAGAAGGCTTAAGAAGAATGCATGAAAAGAAAGAGAATGTCTTCTACTACATCACTGCGATGAATGAAAACTACTCTCATCCAGAAAAGCCTAAAGATTGTGATGATGGAATTTTAAAAGGTATGTACTTATTTAAAGAGGGAAAAAATAAGGGAAAAACTAAAGTTCAATTATTAGGTTCAGGGACTATTTTAAGAGAAATTATAGCTGCATCTGAGATCTTATCAAAAGAATATAATATAGACGCTGATATTTGGAGTGTAACGAGTTTTAATGAATTAAGAAGAGATGGAATGGAAACTGAAAGATTAAATCTTTTAAATCCAAATAAAAAACCAAAAAAATCTTATGTTCAGGAATGTTTATCAAAAAGAGATGGGCCAGTCATTGCAGCTTCAGATTATACAAGGGCATTCACTGATCAAATAAGACCTTACACAGACAAAAAGTTTTACTCATTCGGAACAGACGGTTACGGAAGAAGTGACACTAGAAAAAATCTAAGAAAATTTTTTGAGGTAGATAAAGAGCATATTGTAGCCTTTACCTTAAGCGCATTAGCAAAAGAACAACTTGTTGGTTCTGAAGAAGCAGAAAAAGCAATTAAAAAATATAAGATAGATAAAGAGAAAGATTTCCCAGCGAATTTATAAAATGACAATTCAAAAAATTTTAGTTCCAGATATGGGTGACTTTAAAGATGTAGAAGTCATCGAGGTTCTTGTTAAAAAAGGTCAAGTCATTAAAAAAAACGACTCTTTAATTACTTTAGAAAGTGACAAATCAAGTGTTGAGGTGCCCTCAACTCACGAAGGTAAGATAGAAAAAATTAATGTTTCTGTAGGTGATAAAATTAATAAAGGGGATTTAATTCTTACTTTGGAGTCAAAGCAAGAAACAAGTGAACCTGTAAAAGAAAAATCTAAAAAAGAACCTAAAATAGAAAAAAAACAAAACGAAGTAGTTCAGGTACAACAGCAACAACCAGCACCTAGTGTTCCTGCTTCAGGAAAAAGTTCTGCAAGTCCAAAAATAAGAAAGTTTGCAAGAGAGCTTGGAGCAGATATTTCTAAAATTTCTGGCACACAGCGAGCTGGGAGAGTTTCAGCCGAAGATGTAAAAAATTTTATAAGATCTCAAGTTACAGTTTCTCAAGGTGAGGTGCAAAAAAAAGAGGTTACAAAATATGTAGAAGAATATTCTCACGAAGAATTTGGAGAAATAGCAACAAAAGATCTGCCACGTGTTAAGAAACTTTCGGGACCACATTTAGTCAGATCTTGGACAGAAATCCCTCACGTTACTCAACATGATGAAATAGATGTTACTGACATGGAACAGTTTAGAAATTCTTTATACGATTATTATACCGGTGAAAAAATTAAAGTAACTCCTCTTGCTTTTATTGCAAAAGCCCTAGTGAGCGCTCTAAAAGAATTTCCAAATTTTAACGCATCATTAAACCCTGAGAGTAATAAAATTATTTATAAAAAATATTTTCATATTGGTTTTGCCGTTGATACTCCTCATGGCCTCATGGTTCCAAAATTAAGAAACGTTGATCAAATGAGTATTCAAAAAATTGGAGAGGAGCTAAAAAGTGTAAGTCAACTTTGTAGAGAACTAAAAATTGATAAAAAAGAATTTTTTGGTGGATCGATGACTATCTCAAGTTTAGGAGGAATTGGCGGAACACATTTTACACCTATAATTAATCCGCCAGAGGTAGCAATTTTAGGAGTTGGAAGAACTTTCGATCGACTTGTTAAAGAGAAAAATCAAATAGTTTCTAGAAAAATACTTCCGATATCATTATCTTATGATCACAGATTAATAGATGGCGCGGAAGGTGCTAGATTTTGTGTCTATCTTGGAAAATGTCTTGGAAAAGATTTTGCCTTTAAGCTTGCTGTTTAGATCTTCTTAAACTATTAACCCCTGATGGATAAAAAATCGTTCTCACTGATTTGCGCTATTGTTACGTCTGTTCTTTGGGGCTCAGCTTTTGTGGCACAAGACATGGGCATGGATTTTATAGGGCCACATACTTTTAATGTAGGAAGATTTTTAATCGGGTTTTTAACTCTAGTTCCTTTCTTTTTCATTTTTGAATTTAAAAATATAAATGTAAAACAACTTGATAAAAGGAAAATAGCTTATTTTTTATTTTACTTAGGATTTGTTTTAGCCATTGGCCAAGAACTACAACAGATTTCTTTAATCTATACTGATGTAGCTAACACAGGGGTTTTCACCGTTTTTTATGTTTTGGTCGTTCCGGTAATTTCTTATTTTATCTTTTCAAAAAAAATACATTGGTCAATTTGGCCATCAGTTTTTATCTGTATTCTTGGCGGCTTGCTCCTAAGCGAACTTAATAATTATTCGGTAAGATTAGGTGACAGTCTCGGGATACTTAGTGCCTTTTGTTGGGGAGTTCATATTTTGCTAATTAGAAAAACAATTGAAATATTTAACTTTCCCATAACTATAGCAATGTCTCAATGTTTAGTAGCATGTTTAGTTTTGATAGGTCCAATGTTCTACTTTGAAGACCCAACGTTCAACAATTTTTTAAAAGACTCGTACGAAGTTTTATACGTCGGTATTTTATCAAGTGGGCTCGCCTTTCTATTACAAACATATAGTTTGCAAAATATATCTCCAGCGCCTGCTGCAATAGTTTTTTCACTGGAGGGGGTTTTTGCGGCTATATTAGCTTGGTTAATACTTGATCAATTTTTAAACGAAATTAAAATTTTAGGAATATTTTTAATACTAGCTGCTGTAATTTTCTCACAACTAATGCCAATATATGATAAGAAAAATTATGGACGAGACTAATAAAGGTTTTATGAAGCATTTAGGTGGTCTGGAATTAAAACAGATCAGCGATACTCAATACGAATTTATAGTTGAAGTAAAAGAAATGCATCTTAATACCGGAAAAATTGCTCATGGTGGTTTCCTTGCTTCCATTGCAGACACAGGAATGGGCACAGCTGCCCATAGAGTAGCAGGAGATAAAAGATGTGTAACAATAAATTTAGATATGAAATTCATTTCTGCAGGGTTGTTAGGTGATAAATTAAAAGGAAAAGTTAAAATATTAAAAAAAACAAATACTCTTCTCTTTATCTATTGTGAAATTGCAAATTCTAGCGACATAGTTGCCTCTGCAAGTGGTACTTGGAAAATACTAAAATAGTTAATAATGCATACAAAATCTGTTTTAGTTTCTGCTCTACTCTCTCTTTTTATATTTAATAACGCATCAGCAAATTTTTTTAAGAACATAACTAACTTAATTGATGGAAATTATGAAAGCCTTAGATACGGAATATCGGTTGCTGATGTGGACAACAATGGAACATATGAATTTATAGTTGCGGGTTTTGGAAGTGAAAATTTAGCTCTTTCGTATAAAGATAATAAATTAAAAAATATTATTGATGATGAAAAATTTACTGATAAAAAAAGTTTTACTATTGGAGTTGCGGCGTGCGATATTGACTCTGATGGGTATGAAGAAATTTATTTTCTTAATACAGACACATATAGTGGTGAAAAAAGATATTCTGATAGATTAATAGATCTAAAAAACAAAAAATTTTTTGATATTTTCGAACAGAAGAAAAATCAATCAGATTTAAACTTTACGGCTGGTCGTTCGGTGGTCTGTGTAGACAGAAAAGGAAATGGAAAATTTGGGATTTATGTTGCTAATTATGGTGGCCCTACAAGATTCTATGAAAAATTTAAAGGTAGAATTGCTGATAAAGCAACAGAGTTTGGGTTGGACAAAATAACTGGAGGACGAGCAGTTGTTGCGGGCCACATTCTATCCGGCAATATTGATATTTTCGCTGCAAACGAAAGAGGAGTTAATTTTTTGTATAAAAATGTTAATGGTACTTTCTATGATGTTGCTTCAAGCTACAACGTTTTAGACCCCTATGAAAATGGAAGAGGAACAACCTTAAGTGATGTCTTGTACAGAGGACAATTAGATATAGTGAGTGGTAATTGGGACGGGGAACATCGAATTTTTGTAAAAAAAGAAAATACATTTAAAGACATTGCTGAAGGTGAATTTAAGATACCATCCAAAATAAGAACAGTAATATCTGCAGATTTTGATAACGACGGTTACGATGAAATCTTTTTAAATAACATTGGAGAACCAAATAAATTATTTAAAATTAAAGAAAACGGGGAGCTAATAGAAATTGATTTAGCAATTAATTCTGAACCTAATGGACTTGGTACTGGCGCAGCTGTTGCAGATATCGATAAAGATGGTATTTTAGAATTATTAATCTCACACGGAGAAACTGGGAACCAAATACTTACTCTTTATAAAGCTGATATTAAAAGAAATAATAATTATTTAAGAATAAAACCTTTAAATAAGAATGGTGCGCCCGCAAGAGGTGCCACGGTAACACTTACTTCTAATTTAAGAGAGCACTCTAAAACAATCGATGCAGGATCAGGATATTTATGTCAAATGGAGCCTGTTGCTCATTACGGAATTCGGGAAGGTGAAAAAGATTTTAAAGTTTCAATTAAGTGGACAAATGGAAAGACTAATAATTATAAAATAACAAAAACTGGTAAGACTTATATTTTCAAACAAAGTAAGATAGCTATCTCGCCATCTTAATAAATATATCACCCATTCCAATATTCACTTCCTCTAAAGGAATATCGTTTTTGAAAGCACAGAATTTTCCCGTGATTTCATTAGACTCTATTTTTTTAATATCTATTTTTTGACATTTCCTTGCTTCGTATAAAATTCCTATTACTAACTTACTATCAACCACATGAACTTCTTCTTTATTTAACTTTTGACCATTACAGAAATAATTTCTGTTTACTTCCTTTGGAAAATCTTTTTTTGTGCATGGATTATCTATCAAGAGGACATCAATCGTTTTTGGGCCATCCTTAAATTTATGTTTGATTTTTTTAACCTTAGTGTAATTCATGAGGTCACAAGAACATGGCCAACAACATCTGTAAAGTTCACCGCAAATATTTTTTTGAGTTCTTAATTCTTTGACGAAAATAAAATCTGGTTTTTCTCCCGGGTTAATCAATGAACCTGATACGGGACAATATAATTTATTATACTCAATAAATTCTTCATATGTTAAATCTTGGTCAATTAAATATTTAAAAAATCTTGGTCCAGCTGCATTTCTATTACTGTCTGGAAAGATTTTGGTCCAGTTTTTAACAAGATTTTCATAGTAAAATTTTTTTTGCTGCAAGTTAGTTTCAGAAAAGCTTAATGACACCAATAAAAAATAAGTTAGAAAAATTTTTAAAATGAATTTCATTTGATTATTTAATTAAATTTCCGAAAAAAAGCACTGCGCTTTTATGATGCTCTTAAGAATTTATTTCTTTCTCTATATTCAGTAACCCTTGTATCTTTAATATGAACTTTTTTGTCCCTAGATGAATTTTAAAACTCCTAATGCTGGAATGTTTTCAAACATTATTAAAAATAAATCTTTTTCTTTATCATATTTAATATCTCGAATACGGCTATCAAATTTTATTCTTTTTTGATCTTTAAGTTTAAAATCTTCTGATAGTTCAAGAATATAGATTGACTGGGCTCTTAATGAAGAAACATATAAATTATTTTTATTGTAAGAAATTTCACTAATGCCGATTGACGGAGTGAAGAATTTTAATGGCTCTATAAAACCATTTTTTGAATGGGATTTTTTTAAATAACCTTTATCTTCAAAAAAAGACTTATCCTGTTGCGGATAAGGAACTCCATATGAGGCTATTGGCCAACCATAATTTGGTAATTCTTTTATATCTTTTTTTAAAAAATTAACATTAACTTCATCACCGCCTTTTGGACCATGTTCCGAATTTATAATTAAATTTTTCTCTTTTAGAAAAAATAATCCTTGTGGATTTCTGTGTCCCTTGGATTGAATTGAATATTCTCTTGTCTCTTTGTTAATTGATATAATTTTACCAAATAATGATTTTTCATCTTGCGCAGACTCATATCGACTAAAAAATCCAATACTCAATAAAATTTCATCGTCGTTGAATTTCTCTAATCTTCCTCCTGTTTGTAAAGTATACTCATCATAAAATGTTTTAGTTTCAAAAAATTTTTCAAAAATTAAGTATTTAAAGTTTTTCTTAGCTCTGTAAATGTTAAGTGTGCTTTTGTTGTCTTGTAATTCTACAACGCTTATATAAATAAAATCATCTTCATAATATAAATCTCTAATTGCAGCTAATACAGTTCCTTGATTTGAAAATAGTTCTTCTAAATTATTTTTTATATAACTTTGAGATAATTTTTTTTTATTGATATTTTCTTTGCTAAAATAAATTGTTTCACCTTCGCCCGATATTACTAATACTTTATCATCAATTAGCTCGAGATAATGAGCCCTCTTTGAATTTTTTTTAGCCTGCCAACCAACTGCTAAATCTAGACTAGGAAAGGGTAAAAAAAATTTTTTTAAGTAATAATTGTGAGTTTTTTTATCTGATATTTTTTTTTCAAAAAACAGATTTCCATTTAATCCTTGTTCGTATTTAGAGAGTTGAATTTCTAAAAATTTATTTCTATCTTGTAGTCTGGGTATAAAAAAGATTGAATCTCTTACTTTTTTAGCGAGAGATATAGGTATAATTTCCTTAAGAAACAGTATCGTTTTATTTTGCTTGTCGTATCCACCACTAACGATTATCCAAAAACTTACAAACAAAATTGAAACTAAAATTAAAAATATGTAAATAATTTTTTTTTTCATTGAATGGGTCTTTTAATATTTAAATATTCAAAGATAAATAAATAAATAAAGGAAAAAGGAAAAACAATATGTTTATTTAGTCTTTCTGGATTTTTAATTTTAAAACTGCTTATAATGTTTCCAATTTGTATATCTAGTTTATTTGTCTCACCTCTCCTGCTTAGTTTATCAACTTTTTAATAATATCAATTCTTTCTTCTAATTTTTTTAATTCCACAATCTTTACATTTTATCGTTTCAGTTGAACCTCCCGGCCCAAAACTATAGCTAATATCCACTTTTTCGTATCTGTGAATTCCAATCTTACAAAATAGTAAATACAACCGCCTAATCATAATTTTAACAAAAAAAAAAATTAACGTTAATTATGGAGGTAATTTAATGTCTGGCTGGGAAATACTTGCAGTTGTAGTTATTTTATACGCTTTAATAAATTAGTAAATAAAATTAAAGTTTAATAAGAAATCTTTTTTCTAAATCTTAATTAACAGAAGATTTACACAATAATCCTTTACACTTTTTAGGTTAATATAATTATGTTATATATTTTTAAAGGAGATTCGATGGCAATAATAATAATCGGGATAATTGTATTATACACCGCAACTACTTAATTTAATTAAGTAAATTTCGGGTTTCTTTTATAATTGAGAAACCCGAAAAAAAACAACAGTAGAAGAGCAGCTGGATAAACAATTATCTTATTGGGTCTATCAGGGTTTTCTATTTTAAAATTACTAATGATATCTCCCATTTGTATTCCAGATTTTTTTGCCTCCCCTTTCCAATTTAATTTATCTACAGTGAGTTGGTCATTCTGATCTACTAATGACACTCCATATTCTTCTAGGTTGAACTTATTTTCAAATTTTCCTTTTTCAATAACAAATAGTTTGTATCTTTCTCCGTATTCTGTAACTCGTGTGACCTTTATGTGAACTTCTTTTGAAGGGTCAAAAGATAAATTTTGAATACTTTCTGCTGAAAGTTTTTGTTCGTTAAATTTTGGATAGAATTTACCCAAAACAAAGTCTGGTGCTAAAAAAGATAAAGAAATAATTAAAAATGCTATGGTCTCATACCATCTTAATTTGTTGATGAACCATTGTTGTGTAGCTGCCGTAAAAACTAATATTCCAATTAATGAAGTGGCTATAACTAATAAAGCTTGCCAGATACTATCTACGCCAATTAATAAAAGTTCATGATTAAATAGAAAAACAATGGGTAAAATGCCTGTTCTTAAACTGTACCAAATAGCTTGAAGTCCTGTTCTTAATGGATCGCCACCTGAAATTGCAGCCGCTGCATAAGATGCTAAACCCACAGGCGGTGTTACATCGGCCATTAAACCAAAGTAAAATACAAATAAGTGCACAGCTATCAAAGGGAAAATAAAGCCCGAGGCATTTCCAACATCAACTAAAACTGTCGCCATTAGTGAAGCCACTACTACATAGTTAGCAGTTGTAGGTAGACCCATTCCAAGTAGTAAACATAAAATAATAGTTAATAAAATTAATATGATTACATTATCTCGTGCTATCGTCTCTATAACTATAATCAAATTAGTGCTAAGCCCCGTAGATCCTACCGCTCCTACTATTATACCTGCGGTGGCAATCGCTATTCCTACTCCAACCATATTTATTGCACCTTTTTGAAGACCTACAATTGTCTGATTCCACCATTCGATAAGACCAATTTTATAATCTGAGTTTTTAATAATACGATTTATCAAATTCACTAAGATCAAAGAAATCGTTGCATAAAAAATTGAAAAACCTGCCGTATATCTCATATAAACAAGTAGAAAAATTAAAACAAAAATTGGTATCAAAAAATGTAATCCAGACAAAAAAGTTCTCTTTAAGTGAGGAACGTCTGCATCGTCCATTCCTTTGAGCCCTAATTTAAGAGCTTCCAAATGAGATATATAAAATAAAGCAATATATGAAATAATAGCTGGTAAAAAAGCATGTTTAACAACTTCAAAATAGGTAACACCGATAAAACTCGCCATAACAAAAGCAGCAGCTCCCATTACCGGCGGCATAATTTGTCCGTTTACAGATGATGAAACTTCAATTGCTCCAGCTTTCTCTTGAGAGAAACCAGTTTTTTTCATTATAGGAATTGTAAAAGTTCCTGTTGTAACTGTATTAGCTATTGAAGAGCCTGAAATCATACCTGTCATTCCGGATCCTAAAATAGCAGCTTTAGCTGGCCCTCCTCGCATCTTACCAACCATTGCAAAAGCTAAATCTAAAAAATATTTTCCCCCACCTGCAGTTTCTAATAATGCTCCAAAAAGAACAAATAAAAATATAAAATCAACAGAAACACCTATTGGTATTCCAAAAATAGCTTCTTGATCAAACCATTGAAATCCTACTAATCTTTTTACAGAGAGGCCCCCGTGGGAAATAATATCTGGAGCGTATTTTCCAAAATAAGAAAATAAAAGGAAGCAAATTGCAATTATGACCAAAGGCAATCCGATTGCTCTTCTTGTTGCCTCTAAAAGGATTAAAATACCTGTTGCCCCAATAATGAGCTCTACTGGAACTTTAAATCCAAATATCTCTTTAACTAAAAGTATTCCGCCCCGATTAACAAGATCATCGTAAAAAAAATAAATATATAAACAGCAAAAAGCAGCAACTAAACTTATAAGAATATCAAAAACTGATATTTTCTTTCCTCTGACAACAGGAAATATTAAAAATGTTAGTGTTAATGCAAAACCTAAATGTATAGCTCTAGCAGGTAGACCTTTGAACATTCCAAAGTTAAACCAAAAAGGAAAAGGAGAAGCATACCAAAGTTGAAATAATGTCCAAAGAATAGCTATCCCAAAAACTATTTTTAAATGTACACCTGATAAATTTCGAGTAGGAGAAATATCTTCTTGAATTTTGTCTTTAATCTTGCTTTGAATAGTTTGATTCATTTCACTTAAGATACATTATTCTAAAAAAAAAGGCCCAAGAAATATTGGGCCTTTTTTAATTAAACTAAAAAGTTGAATTACATTAATCCAGCTTCTTTGTAGTACTTAATAGCACCTGGATGTAATGGAGCCGATAAGCCATCAGCTATCATATTTTTCTTTTCCAGAGGTCCAAAAGCAGGGTGTTGAGCTCTGAAGTCATCAAAGTTCTCCATTACCGCTTTTGTTACTAAATATACAAGTTCTTCAGAAACATCTGCGCTTGTAACAACTGTAGCTTTTACACCAAACGTTGTAGCGTCTTTTTTCTGATTAGAATAAGTTCCTTTTGGAATTACAGCTTTTGCATAGTAGTCAGCTCCGTCAATTAAACCTTGAACTGGCGCACCAGTTAAATTAATTGGACTAGCTTTTGCTTTACAAGTAGCTGCTTGTTCCATAGCACCATTAGGAAATCCAACTGAATATCCGAATGCATCTATTTTTCCATCACAAAGAGCTTTTACTTGTTCAGAAGAAGTTAACTCAGTAGTAGCTTTAAACATACTCATGTCTGCTCCCATAGCTTTCATTAGTTCTTCCATAGTTCCTCTTTGACCAGAACCAGGGTTACCAATGTTTACTGTTTTTCCTTTTAGGCCTTTAAAATCTTTTATTTTAGATTTTTTACTTGCCCAAATTTGGAAAGGTTCATTGTGAACAGAAAATACAGCTCTTAAATTACTAAACTGTTTTCCTTCCCATTTGCTTGAACCATTGTAAGCATGATACTGCCAGTCTGACTGAGCAACACCAAATTGAAACTCACCATCTTTGATTTGTCCAATATTGTAGTTAGAACCACCTGTTGAAGGTGCAGTACATCTATATGCTTTAGCTGTACCTTTTTTTCTACCGTGATCAGCACTTATTGCTGACTTGTGTAACATTTTACATATAGCGTTACCTGTTTGGAAATATACTCCAGTAGGTCCACCAGTTCCTATAGTAAAGAACTCTGCTGATTTTGCGATTGAAGTTAATGGGCTTGAAAAAGCTATCATTACTAAAAAAGCTGAAATCATTGATATCATTTTTTTCATGTGTACATCCTTTTGTTAGTTGGTTAATTTAACTACGTAATTGAATTAAGGTCAAAGAGATTCTTATAAATTTTTAACCCAATTTGACAATTTTGAAACACCTTCAACTACATTTGGGGCATAATTTTTAATCATTTCATCATCTATCATCTTACAGTTTGTAACATTTTTAAAAAAATCTATTCCATCAAAATCAGTGTAACTTAATCTTGTAAGCAGTTTTTTGGGTTTAAAACCAAAATCTGAACCAGGTAACATAGCTACTCCTGTTTCGTTTAAAATGGCTTCACATAGTTTTGATGACGTTTTGAATTTTTTAATTTTGAATTCTGGCATTAAATAAAATGCCCCTTGAGGAGGTGCTATTAATATCTTGTTTGATTTAAGGTTATTATAAACATATTCTCCAACTGCTTTTAATATAGCTCTTACTTTTAATTTGTATAGATCATGTTCTTGGGCATAAGCCTCTACAGATGCAAATTGTGTAGGCGTATTAACTGTTGAATATGACTCACTTGCAAGAGACTTTAGACTTTTTAAAAATTCTGTTAATTTTTTTGGGACTGCTAAAAATCCTAATCTCCAACCTCCAGCACCACACCATTTACTTAATCCACCAGTTATAAAACTTAATTCAGGATAAAATTTGGAAATTGAATTATATTCACCATTAAAAGTAAGATCGGTGTAGATTTCATCTGATAAAATCATAATCTTATATTTTTTTGCTACTTTAGCCAACTCTTCTAAATTTTTACAGACAGCTCCAGATGGATTGTTTGGTGAATTTAGAATCAAAATTAAATTTTTATTTTTCCCAATCAATTTAATTTTTTTCTCCAGCTCTTTACCAGTCGGAAACCAGTTATTAGCTCTAGAAGTTTCTAACCAATGAACTTTATTAGAACCAATTTCTGCTTGGGGTTCATATGATACCCAGCCAGGTGCGGGAATTATAATTTCACCATCAAAAGCGATATGTATTAATAACATTGCCTCTTTTGAGCCAGGCGTAATTAATATATTTTCTTTAGGGTAATTATTCCCTGTTCTTTTGAATAAATATTTTGAAATATTTTCTCTTAATTCAGGCAACCCTTGAATTGGTAGATATTCTTTTCTATGGGCATTTTTTTTTAATGCCTCTACAATTTTTTCTGGGACCGGGAATGGAGATTGACCAAAACCAAATTGATAGACTTTCTTTCCCTTTGAAATAAGTTCTTTGGATTTTTCATTAATTACTAATGTAGAAGATTCTTTAAGTTTAAGAATTTTTTTTTTTACTTTAGAAGACATTTTAACTTTAGATTACCTATACGGGGACTGCTTATTAGAAGTCAAATCAATTATGAAATTGGAACATTTGACAAAACGATTCGGTCATGTTTTAATCTTATTTTGTTCTCTAATTTGATCTACATATAGTATAAAAATAAATATCTAACACAAATATGAATACTAGGCCCTCAAAAATTATTGCTCTATTAGGACCGACTAACACTGGGAAAACTTATGTGGCAATTGAAAAAATGTTGGAATTCGAAACAGGAATATTTGGTTTACCTTTGAGACTTCTAGCTAGAGAGGTTTATGATAAATGTGTAAATAAAGTTGGTTTAGAAAAAGTTGCTCTAATTACAGGTGAAGAAAAAATTATTCCAAGTTCAGCCTGTTATTTTATTTGCACTGTAGAGTCTATGCCAAAAAATAAAGAAGTAGATTTTATTGCAATCGATGAAATCCAGATGTGCGCTGATCGAGAGAGAGGTCATATTTTTACTGAAAGGTTGCTAGAGTCTCGAGGGACTAAGCTTACGATGTTTTTAGGTTCACAGGTCATGGCAAAAATTATTGAAGAGTTGGTCAATGACGTAGTTTTTGAAAAGAAAGAAAGATATTCAAAATTAAGTTATTCTGGAATAAAAAAAATATCTAGATTAGATAGAAAAGTCGCGATAATTGCTTTTTCAATCGAAGAAGTTTATGCAATAGCAGAGCTCGTAAGACGTCAAAAGGGGGGCGCTGCAGTAATAATGGGTTCATTAAGTCCAAAAACTAGAAATTCACAAGTAGGCTTGTATCAATCAGGTGATGTAGATTATTTGATTGCCACAGATGCAATTGGGATGGGTCTGAATATGGATATTAATGAGATTTATTTTTCTAATCTGAAAAAATTTGATGGAAAGAAAACTAGAAGATTAAATATAATTGAAATGTCTCAGATAGCTGGGCGTGCAGGTCGGTATAAAAATGACGGTGGATTTGGAACCACTGGTGAGTGTGAAACATTAAATTCAGATGAAATAGAAAAAATTGAAAAACATCAACTACCAGATACAAAAACAATTTATTGGAGAAACTCTAAATTAGATTTTAGAAATCCAGATAAATTGATAAGAAGTTTAGAGCTCAAGCCAGATCAAAAAAACCTTTTAAGAACTAATGACTCGCTTGATGAAAGTGTCTTAAGATTTTTTCTTAAAAAAGGAACTAACAATATTATTTATCATAAAAATTTAGAATTATTGTGGGAATGTTGCCAAATACCAGATTTTGAAAAAAAAGCATATGGTCAACATATAAATATAGTCGATAAGGTCTTTCTGTTTTTATCGACAAAAAAAAATAGAATACCAAGCACTTTTATGAAGGAACAGCTAAAAGGCTTAGAAAAAGATCACGGTAATGTTGATCTACTTTCACATAGGCTATCAAATGTAAGAACCTGGTCTTATGTAGCTAATAAGAAAAATTGGGTTGAAAATTCAGATTATTGGGTTCAACTTACAAAGAGTATTGAAGATAAATTGTCAGATAAACTACACGACGAATTAACTAAAAGTTTTATTGATAAAAAAATAAGTATTCTATCAAGAAACCTAAAGCAAGACCTTGTTTTAAATACAGAGATAAATGAGGAAAATAAAATATATATTGATGGTCAACTTGTTGGTGAACTAAAGGGACTCAAATTTTTAATAGAGGCAACATCTAAGACGCTAGATACTGACATAAAGTCAATTAAAAAAGCAGCTAGAAAAGGTATGGAAAAAGAGTTAGTGAAAAGAGTTGATGAGATTTTAACGAAATCTGAAATTGAAATCGATAACGAGGGTAAAATTACATGGAAACAAAACCCAATAGCTCGATTGAAAAAAGGCAACGATTATTTAACTCCAGAAATTGATATTATCGCGGATGATTCTTTAAGTGAGTTGTCAAAAACTAAATTAAGTCAATTCTTAAACAAATGGTTAGAAAATATTATAAATGATGTTTTGGGTGATTTAGTAAAGCTAACGAGATATCAAATTAAAAATCAATATTTACGAGGTTTAGTCTTTCAACTTTATGAAAACAATGGGGTTATCAAGAGAACAGAGGTTGATAAAATTGTTAAATCTATTCCAGCTGAAGAGAGAAAAAAATTATGGGGGATGGGAATTAAACTAGGGAGATATCATATCTACCTTCCTAAAATGTTAAAACCAAAAGCAGTTGAATTTAGAATAAGTTTATGGAAAATATATCACAACCTTTCCAATGATAATAAGATACCACAATCTGGGTTAAATTTCTTAATTAGTGATAAATTAAATAAAAATTTCTTGTTATTATGTGGATTTGAAAAGTTCAAAGAATTTTTTGTGAGAATAGATATTCTTGAGAAATTATTTTTGAAAATTATAGAAAATACTAAAGATAGAAAGTTTAAGATAAATGCTGAGATGATGAATTTATTAGGATGTTCTAAAGAAAATTTTTATAAATTAATGGGTTACATGCATTATAAAAAGGATAAAATGGCTGATACTTACGTTTTTAAAGGTGAAAAAAAGAAAAAAGAGAAAATAATACGGTTTGACAAAAAAGAAAATCCCTTTAAAAAACTTCTTTCTTTAAATATAAAATGAATAAATTAGATAAAGAGAGTGTCCTCGGCATTTCTGCATTACTTGTACATGCGGCTAATATAGATGAGATTTATTCAGACCATGAAAAAGATTTAATTAAAAGTTTTATTAATTCTTATCTTAAAGATGACGATGCAAATAAGATTTTAGAAAAAGCTGAAATTATTGAGAATAATTCAAATCAACTATTAAGTTATACGAATATTATAAAAAAGAATTCAATGGATGTTAAAAAAGATATTATTGAACATCTCTGGAAAGTAATTATTTCAGATAATACAGTAGATCAATATGAATCAAATTTAATGAGAAGAGTTTGTGGCCTAATATATTTTTCTGATAAAGAAAGTGCCGAAATAAAACTTAAATTAATGAAATCCACATGACCTATATTGTAAAAGATGAGTGTATAAAATGTAAATTGACAGATTGCGTAGAAGTTTGTCCAGTCGATTGCTTTTATGAAGGCGAAAACTTTTTAGCTATTAATCCGGATGAGTGTATTGACTGTGGAGTGTGTGAACCTGAGTGTCCATTAGATGCGATAAAGTCAGATACTGACGAAAGTGTTAAAGATATAGATAAATGGTTATTGATAAATAAAAAGTTTTCTGCAATATGGCCTAATATCTCAAAGAAAAAGGAGCCAATGAAAAATCATGAAAAATTTAGAGATATTAAAAATAAGTATGATAAACACTTCTCTGAAAAACCTGGAAAATAATATATGCCAAAAAAAAAAGTTAAAAAGGTTAAAAAAGTTAAAAAAGTAAAAAAAACAAAATCACTTAGCAAAGTGAAATTATCTTCAAAACCAGTTGATAAAAAAAACCTAGCTCCAGGAGCAGATGAAAAGCCAGAAATAAAAAAGATTAAAAAACAACCAACTGAGAAAAGAGTATACAATTTAAAAGACTACGTAGTGTATCCAAAACATGGAGTGGGAAAAATTACTGCTATCGAAAAAGCAAAAATTGGTGAAATTGATATTCAGTTTTACAAAATATTGGTTGAAAAAGAAAAATTAACTTTGACTGTTCCAATTAATCAACAGTCAAAATTGAGACCCATTGCTTCAATAAATCAAATTAATAAATGTGTATCAATTTTAAAAACGAAACCAAAAATAAAAAGAACTATGTGGAGTAGAAGAGCTCAAGAATACGATCAAAAAATTAATTCGGGTAAGATTTATGAACTTGCTGAGGTTGTAAAAGATCTTAACAAAAATACTGATATAATTGCAGATCAATCATATTCTGAAAGACAGTTATTCGAGAAAGCTTATGAGCGACTAAAATCGGAGTTTGAAGCAGTACTTAAAGTAAGCCCTGAGGAAGTTCAGAAAAAAATGGACAAAGCTTTAGGTAGAGTGAATATTTCTGAAAGTGCGGAATAAAAAAACGCCCTCTTTAAAAAATTAAAAAGGGCGTTTAGTTAAAGAGAAAACTATCTTCTTTTTCTTCTTCTTTTTTTTGCTTTTTTCTTTTTAGTTTTCTTTTTAGCTTTTTTTCTTCTTTTAGCCATCTTTTCTCCCTTGTTATTAAACAAATCTTAATGATTCGTTTGTTAATTAAACATTAGTTATTAAAAGATTCATGTCAAACATAAATTAATTTGCAAAATTGATTCAAAATTTAAATTTTTTATTAATTTTTTTTAATTTTAATAAACTTTTAAAAAAGTTAGTAATATCAATGTTTTTTTAAGCAAATTATTAAACTTTTTTTGTAAAATTAATAAAGATTTTCTAATTGTTGTTTATAATTTTTAATTATTTCTTTTCTTTTTAACTTTAAAGTTGGTGTTAACATTCCGTTTTCAATTGTAAATTCTTTATGAATTAAAACAAATTTTTTAATTTTTTCTATTAAAGTTAAACTTTTATTTATATTTTCAATTATAAGTTTAATTTTATCTTTATTAATTTCTTTTTCTGTAACTAATATTGCAACTAAATAATTTTTTTTGTCTCCATAAACAAAAGATTGTTTAATGTTTTCATCTAAACACAAAATATTTTCAATTTTACTTGGCGAAATGTTATCACCACCTAAATTAACTATAATATCTTTTTTTCTGTCTGTTATTTTTAGATAATTATTTTGATCAAACTCACCAATATCTCCGGTATATAACCATCCATCTTTAATTACTTTTTCAGTTTCTTCTTTAAGATTCCAATAACCCAACATCACATTTTCACCCTTTATTAAAATTTCACCATCCCCTGCTATTTTAACTTTATTTGTTCTAAATGGAGGACCGACTGATTCGACTTTGACTAAATCTGGTAAATTGCAGCTTACAACAGGAGAGGCTTCTGTAAGACCGTAACCTTGCAAAGTAGGTAATCCTATAGCATTTAAAAATTCACCAATATTTTGATCTAAAGCTCCACCCCCAGAAACGAAGGCTTGAAGATTTCCGCCAAATTGATTTCTTATTTTTTTTCGCACTAATTTTTCACATAAAAAATTTACTATTTTTTCACTAAGACTTAATTGCTCTTTTTTAAGTATTTTTTTTCCTAATTCTAAAGTTCGATTAATTAATTTTTTTTTAAGACCTATTTGTTTATCAAAATTCATATTTATTTTAGTAAAAAGGTTTTGATAAAACCTTGGAACAGCTGTCATGATGGTGGGTTTAGCGACACCCATATTTGAAATTAATTTTTCTAAACTTTCAGCGTAGAAAACTTTTGCACCTACAATTATTTGTATAAATTGAACTGTGTGTTCATATGAATGTGATAGTGGCAACCAAGTTAAAAACACAGGTTCTTTTTTTTTAGTTAAAGTTTCAAGCAATTCTACTGCTCCTTCGCAGTTCGATAAAATACCACCATGACTTAAAATAACACCTTTAGGATTTCCTGATGTTCCCGATGTATAAATAATACAAGCAGGCATATTTCTTTTTAACTTGTTATTAATCTCTTTTTTAAAATTTTCTTCATCTAGGATATTTTGAATTAATAAACTGTCAGTATCTATCTCTTCAAAAGATATTATTTTTTGCTCGTTTGTATTTATATGATTTTTAATCTTTTTAAATTGATCATTATTTGAAACTATAATTAAAGATGGCTTACAATCATTTAAAATATATTCGTAATCATTTGATGAGTATGTTGTAAAAATAGGAACCGATATTCCTCCAGCATTCATCACGGCAATATCTGCCATTAACCAGTATGGTCTATTTTCAGATAATATTAAACAACGATCTCCTTCTTGAATTAATGTTTGTATTTTTGATGAAAGTTTTAAAATCTTTTCTTTTATTTCACCCCAACTATAAGATGGTTTTCCTGGTTTTAACCATTTTAAAAAAGGTCTGTTAGGATCTACTTCCTCACACTTTTTAAAATATAATTCTACAAGACTATTAAGTTTATCTATTTCCATAACTTGGTGGGCGAAGAGAGACTCGAACTCTCAAGGTATTGCTACCACCGGATTTTGAGTCCGGCGCGTCTACCAGTTCCACCATTCACCCATTTTTCGAAATAATCTAATTTATTTTTCTTACTATGAGAACAAAAATAATTGATGTGACGAACATAATTAGTGCATATGCAGCAGTTGGCACCATAAACACAATATCGTCCCATAATTGAGTGGCTACGAAAACAGCTAAAGTTCCATTTTGTAATCCGCATTCAAGTGAAATACATTTTCTTTGTTCTATTCCTGAGGCTAAAAATTTAGCCATGTAGTAGCCTATAAAAATCATTGTGATGTTTAAAATGAAAGCTACTAAACCTGCTCTTGTAATAAAGCTAATAATTCTATCCCACTCTTCAACCCAAATAGAAATAAAGACAATTAGGAATAATATTACTGACAATCTCTGAACTAACAGAGTTTTAGATACAATAAAATCCGTCATTAAACTTCTTACAATCATGCCAAAAATAACAGGAACTGTTACTACAAAAAACATTTTAGCAGCAATATTAATCATGGATATTTCTTTAGTTATTTCAAAACCAAGAAAGCTTGCTGAATTGTAGACAATTAAAGGAACCGTTATCACAGAAATTAAACTTACTATTGCAGTTAAAGTTACAGAAAGCGCAACATCACCATTTGCAAATTTAGTTAATATATTTGAAGTAACTCCACCAGGAGCCGCTGCAATGACCATTACACCAAGCGCTATTTCTGGTGGCACTGAAATAATATGAATTAAGATAAAAGCGATAATTGGAAGTATGATAACTTGACCAAAAAAACCTATAAAAAAATCTCTAGGTATCGTAATTATTCTTTTAAAGTCTGCTACAGTTAAGCCAAGACCTAATCCGAACATTATTATGGCTAAACACACCGGAGCTATTGTTTTTGCTATTTCCATAATATTTTTGAATAAGTTTAGATACTAAATTTTGAAAACTTCATCAAGTTAAACATTGTTGAAGCATAATCACTGAATGCTCTTTGACTTATAAGATAATTTTTTTCTATCATTTTCATATCTTCTCGTCTTGTCCCTAAAGAATATTCTAGTTTTTTATTCCTTAAAATAAGCTTCCTTTTTTCAAGTGTTTTAAGTTTCCGAATTACGGTTGCTCTTGGAATAGATGAGATATCCGCAATTGATGAAGCGTTAATTCCTCTTTTTGCCTTATGTTTTAAATTCATTAAAAATAAGTCTCCATAGGTTTTAGGTTTTTTCGTTATATCATTCTCTATTTCTTCAAATAAGCTTCTCATTTGAACTAGGCCGATAGATCCATATACATTCCAAGATTCTAGATCACCAAAAAATGATCTGTGTCTTGTTAAATAAGGTATTTGAAATCTGTACCAGTATTCCCAGCTTACTGTGAAATGCTCTGTAATAAACTTTTTAATATCCTCTTTTTGTAGGGCTTTACCAAACCAGTCTTCAACTGATAAGTAAATTGAAATTTTTGCTAGCAAACTTGCCATGTTTTCTATCGTGGTCATGGGTTTTTGAATTGCTAATCCTTTTGAGTTTAAAAAGATTGTTTTACCTGTTCTAATAATAATATCATGTTTTTGTAAATAATTTATCTTTCGTCTAACTGTTTCTTTTGGAATATTTAGATCTTTTGAAATCTCAATTAAATTTAATTTTTCAATACCTACTTTGTCCTGACTATAGAAAGCATCTAAGGACATGTAATGAAATCGATCCGAATAGTTAATATAAACTTTGTTCATTAGATACATTAAGATTAAATATGTATCGAAGTCGTTAAAATTTAAATAAGAACGATTAACCCAGTCTTGCTGTAGTCTGTATAGACCTTTTAATACGTCGTTTATATTTCTTTGAAAAACTTCAAATACTTTGTCTTTATCTAAGCTGCCTTTATTTTGATCTTGATTATTTATACGAGCAATTTTGATGTCTACGGGATTGCTCATGAAGATTATTTATTCCAAGTAACACTTTGATTAATAAGAATGGCCATTAAAATCCAAATAATAAATGTATCACCTGGAGAAAAACCGTAATCTGCACCAAACATTCCCGCAACTATTACGATAGCGTAGATCACAACTGTCGATAAAATTAAACTTGCGAGGTATCTAAGAATTGTGCATTTTAAATTCATGTTGAAAAAATTATACGACAGATGTGTTGAACTTGCTAGGCATAAATTTTCTAAGCCTTTACTTGGCTTTGTGGCTTTTATTGAAAGTTTCTTTTTTCCTGTTCCACCAGATTTGATGATCGTGCCTATGGTCGTGGCTAAAAGAGAAGATTATTTAAAAATATTTCTTATAGCTACTGTGGGATCGGTTTTAGGTGGATTATTTGGTTACATGTTAGGTGTGTTTTTCTTAGATGCTTCAATGGTCATTATTGAGTTTTACGGCTATGAAGAAAAAGTTTTTCAAATTCAAGATAAGATGTCTACAAGGGGTGGTTTTTTAGCTTGGCTAGGTATCATGTTCTTGGCTGGCTTTACGCCTTTACCTTTTAAAGTGTTTACTATTACGAGCGGTGTAATTGGTTTTAATCTTACGGTTTTCTTTTTTATATGTCTTTTTACAAGAGGTTTGAGATTTTTTTTAGTTTCTTACCTTACTTATATTTTTGGTAAAAAATTTGGTGAATTTATCGAAAAGAAAGGTGCGTTATGGTTTACTTTGACTGGAATATTTATTGTAATATTAGCAGCCGTCTTATACATAATTTTCGTTAAATGAATTCAAACAAATTATTATTAAATGGTATTTTAGCCTTTAGTATTCTCTCGCTTTCAATAGCTTACTTCATACAATATGTACTTGGTCACAAACCTTGCAATTTATGTATAATTGAAAGAATTCCTTATATTGCTGCGATAATACTTATTTCACTTATCTTTATTTTAAACAGATATCAAAAAATAATTTCTAGCCTTATTTTAATATTCTTTATTTTTGGTGCTGTAGTTTCGTTTTATCATTTTGGAATAGAGCAAGGTTTTTTTAGCGAATCTTTAGTTTGTGATTTAGGCAATAGCCAGCCCATAAATAAAGAAGAGCTTCTAAATCAGCTTAAAAAAGCAGAGATAGTAAGCTGTAAAGATGTAACTTTTAGATTTTTAGGACTTTCACTTGCTACAATAAATACAATTATCTCAATAATACTTAGTGGTATTATGATTAAAGTTATTAAAAATTATGGAAAAAACTAACAAAAAAACTTTAGAAGAAATTATAAGAGTTGACCATGCAGGTGAGCGTGGTGCTATTAAAATATATGAAGGACAACTTCTAGCCCTTAAAACGTTCAAACAAGATGAATTTTTGAAAAAGAAAATTGAAGAGATGAAAGAACATGAAAAAGAACACTATGAGTTTTTCGATAAAGAAATTAAGAAAAGAAATATTAAACCCACAAAACTATTGCCTCTCTGGGATATAATGGGCGTAACGCTTGGATTTGGAACTGCAATGCTCGGTGAAAAAGCAGCTATGCTTTGCACAGCATCAGTTGAGGAAGTAATTGATGGACATTACAAAGATCAAACTTACAAATTAGGTGATGACGAAAAAGAATTAAAAGAAAAAATAAAAAAGTTTAGAGATGATGAGTTACATCATAAAGATATCGCTTATGACAATGGTGCCACTAAAAAAGGTTTATTTGGAGTTTTAGATAAAGTGATTAAGACTTCGTCTAGAATAGCAATAACAATTTCAGAAAAGATTTAATTAAGGTTCTAGTTCGATATCCCAGTATAAATAGTCCATCCAGCTCTCATGTAAAAAATTCGGAGGAAAGTTTCTTCCATTTCTGTGCAGGTCTTCTACAGTCGGTGCGTAAGGTTTGTTTGCTAGTTTAAGATCACAATCTTTATAAAGTTTTCCACCTTTTTTTACGTTGCAGCTCGAGCAAGCTGTTACTACATTGTTCCAATCAGTTAGTCCACCTCTTGATTTTGGTAATAGATGATCAAATGTTAAATCTTTTTTATCTCCACAATACTGACATGCAAACTTATCCCGTAAAAAAACATTGAACCTTGTAAAGTTAGGATTTTTTGAAGGCTGTATAAAATTTTTAAGCGCAATCACACTTGGTAAGTTCATTTCAAATGAAGGACTTCTAATTTTTCTTTTGTAATTTGAAACTATGCTTACTCTATCTAAAAAAACCGATTTAACTGCATCTTGCCAACACCAAATTGAAAGCGGGTAATAACTTAAAGGTCTAAAGTCAGCATTCAAGACAAGCGCTGGGCATTTTTCAAGAGGCACTTTATCGACAGAAGATATAATCATTCCTTAAAGCTAACTGATACAAAAAATTATATCAAGTTATAATTATGTATCACTATAAATAATTAAGAATTAAATTGTTTTTTAATAAATTGTAGGCCCAAACTTGACCCTTCGGTTGGTATACGATGTTCACAATTTTTGAAAATATGTGTTTCAATTTCGTAATTATTTTTACTAAAAAAGTCTTTAGCCTCTAATAATGAGTCGATAGAAACAACTTGATCTATGTCCCCATGCATTAAACTAATCTTTGGTCTAGAATTAATATTTTTTGAAAGATGTTCGGTGTCAATAATTCTACCTGAGTAGCCAATTACAGAATTCACAGAGTCTTTTCTTTTTAAACCTGTCTGTAAAGTAATCATACAGCCTTGACTAAATCCCCCAATGATAATTTGATCAGTCTTTAAATTATTTTTTGTTTTTACCTCATCAATAAGCCTATTTAATTTATTCTCTGCGACCAATGATTTAGCTAAAACTTGTTCAGGGGTTTGATCCATTAAATCAAACCATTGAAAACCTGAAGGGCTTGCCGCACATTTCTCAGGAGCATCAGGACATATGAATATTGTGTCTGGTAAATGAGCACGCCAGTAATTTGCAAGGATTGAGATATCGTTACCATCTCCTCCGTAACCGTGGCAAAGTATTACGGCGTTTTTGGGTTTATTTTTAGAAAGTGGTTCTAAAACAATTGTATTTAATGAATAGGTCATGATAGTAGATTATTAAATGTCTGAATTTTTTTTTAATTTTATAGGTTTTACTTTATTGGGTGCTGTGGCCATAGTTTTAATAATGGGTATATATACTTTATTTAAGGGTGGAAGTACTAGTAAAAAATATTCAAACAAATTAATGCAATTACGTGTTCTTCTTCAGTTTATTGCAATCATAGTTTTGGTTTTAATGGCTTATTTTTTAAAAAACTAAATATATTCTTTTATTAAGCTTATAAAATCATCGCTCACAAAATCAATTTCGCCGATGACTCTACCAAATTCATCGCCATTTTTATCGATCAAAATACTTGTGGGAAGTCCTCGCATTTTAAATTGCTTTACTAATTTTAACTTTGGATCATAGTAAGTGTCTAGACTAGCAACACCAATGCTTCTGAAAAAATCTCTTACTTTCAGCTTATTAGGTTGTTCCATGTTAATGGCATAAACTTTGACTTGCGGGAATTGATTAGTTAATTTTTCAAGTGAGGGCATTTCTCTTTTACAAGGAGCACACCAAGTTGCCCAAAAATTCAAGATCATGATGTTGCCTTTTTTGTTAGTTAAATCCACTTCATTAAGATCTGAATCTTTGAATTTTAATTCTTTAATTTGAGTCGGTTTTTCGTGAATTACTATATTTTTTGAAAAATCTTCCGCTCCATAAAGATTGTGGCTAATCAAATATAGAAGGATTATGTGAATATAGATTTTAAAAGATTTACTAATTTTCATATTAATTTAAATTAGAAATAACACAGTAAAATGAAAAATAAAACAATTTGGTCTAATAGATTTAAAAACAAAACGTCTCAATCATTTCAAAAGATTGGGTCTTCAATTCATATTGATAAAAGACTTTATGAACAAGATATAGCTGCATCTGTTGTACACACGCAAATGTTAATAAAACAAAAGATCATTAAAAGTGAGGACGGTAATAAAATTATAAATGGTCTTAAAAAAATTAAAATCCAAATAGATAAGGGAAATTTTGAGTTTAAAGAAAAATACGAAGATATTCACTTAAATATAGAAAAAGCATTATTTGAGATCATTGGTTCCTCAGCTGGATACTTGCACACTGCAAGATCAAGAAATGATCAAGTGGTAACTGATTTTAAACTATGGGTTAAAGAAGCATCAAACGAAATTATAAAAAACATTTCAGTTGTCATGAAAAATCTAATTAAAAAAGCTGAAAAAAATACTGATACGGTTATGCCTGGATTGACACATTTGAAAAATGCGCAACCTATTTCATTTGCTCATTACCTGTTGTCATACTATGAGATGCTAAAAAGAGATAAAAAAAGATTTGAAAATAATCTTGAACTTTTAGATGAGTGTCCACTTGGATCTGCGGCTCTCTCAGGAACATCTTATAAAATAGATAGAACCTATACTGCAAAAAAACTTGGTTTTAAAAAACCTACAGATAATTCTATTGACTCAGTAGCAGATAGAGATTTTGCGATCGATTTTTTATATGCTTCTGCTGTTTGTGCAATGCATTTATCGAGATTAGCCGAAGATTTTATTATTTATAATTCTGATGCTTTTAATTTAATTTCATTTAATGACAGCATGCTTACAGGATCTTCAATTATGCCACAAAAAAAGAATCCTGATCCTGCAGAACTAATTAGAGGTAAAGTTGGAATAAATTATGGAAAGTTAAATGCAATGCTAACAATAATGAAAGGTCTTCCCATGTCATATTTTAAAGATATGCAGGATGATAAAGAGTTAGTTTTTAGTGGTTATGATACTTTAAAGGATACACTAACTATGAGTGCTGAATTAATCAGTGCTGTGAATGCTAATAAAATAAATATGCTTTTTACGGCTAATCAAGGTTACACAACAGCAACTGATTTTGCAGATTATCTTGTTAAAAATAAAAATTTATCGTTTAGAGAGTCTTACGCTATTTCAACAAAACTTGTTAATTACGCAGAAAAAAATAAAAAAATGTTATCTGAATTAAGTTTGGAAGAAATTAAAAAATTTTATAAAGATTTAGATAAAAATACTTTAAAAGTGTTTGATGTTAAAAATTCTATGAATGCGAAAAAATCTCATGGAGGAACAGCTGTAATTAATGTTAAATCAATGATAAAAAAATATAAGAGGGAAATAAAATGAGAATAATAACTGCTTTTTTCTTGATGATTTTTATTTTAACAAGTTGCGGAAAAAAATCTGAGCCTAAATACCAAGGTAAAATAGATCAGGTCAATATAATTTCATAATCTTATGCAAAATTTAAGATATGTAGGTAAAAATTTATTTGTTGAGAAACTATCAATTAAAAATATTTTAAAAAAAAATAAAACACCCTTTTATATTTATTCAGAAAATCAAATTGCTTTCAATTTTTTAAAATTTGCCAATACTTTTAAAAAAACTAATCCTTTAATTTGTTTTGCTGCAAAATCTAATAGTAACTTAAATATACTTCGTGTACTTGGCAAACTAGGTGCTGGGGCTGATGTGGTTTCTGGTGGTGAATTGTTAAAAGCTTTAAAAGCAGGCATTAGGCCTAATAAAATTGTTTTTTCTGGAGTGGGTAAAACCGAAGAGGAGCTTAAAATTGCAATCAATAAAAAAATATTATTAATCAATTGCGAGTCTGAAAGCGAAGCCAAATTAGTTAATAATTTATCAAAAAAATTAAGAAAGAAAGTTTCAATAGGCTTTAGATTAAATCCAAATGTTGATGCCAAAACGCATAAAAATATATCAACTGGTAAAGCTGAAAATAAATTCGGCTTATCGATAAAAAATTTTAAAAATTTTCTTAAAACAGTAAAATCTTTTAAAAACGTACAATTGGATGCATTGAGTGTGCATATTGGTAGTCAAATTTTAAACGATGCACCTTTTAGAAAAACTCTAAATGTAATGAGTAAATTAATAAAAGAATTAAAACTGAATTTAAAATATGTAGATTTGGGCGGTGGTTTTGGAATTAATTATACCGATAAAGAAAAACCAATCAATTTAAGTAAATATTCTAAACTGGTACATAATTTTTCTAGAAAGTTAAATTGTAAAATAATTTTTGAACCAGGTAGATCTATTATTGGTAATACTGGACTACTAATTAGTAAAATACAATTTATTAAAAAGGGCACTAATAAAAATTTTATTATATTAGATGCTGGTATGAATGATTTTATGCGTCCAGCTTTGTATGAAGCTTTTCATAAAATTATCCCTATTTCAAAAAAGTCATCAAGAATGAGAGGTAAAATAGAATTTGTAGGGCCAATATGTGAGAGCACTTGTAAATTTGGAGTTTATAAAAACTATCCTAAAATAAATGAAAATGAGTTTGTGGCTATAACTAATGTTGGAGCATACGGATCTTCGTTGTCTTCAAATTATAATACTAGACCTTTAGTAGCTGAAATTTTAATCAATAAAAATAAACTTAGATATATAAGAAAAAAACAAAATTTACTTAAATTGATTAATTCTTAATGCAATTTATTAGATCATTAATTTTTAATATTTTTTTATACGTTGGTCTCATAACAATTTTTATTTTAGCAATTCCAACCTTAGTTTTACCTAGTAAGTTTACAATTTTTTTTGGAAGGTTATCTGCAAAATATATAGTGCTGATTTTGAGAATTATCTTAAATACAAAAGTAATTTTTCATGGTGAAGAAAATCTCAAAAAAGTAGAAAATTATTTTGTAGCTTCTGCACATCAATCTATGTTTGAAACTTTTGCTCTACAGATACCCTTAGATGGTCCAATTTTTATTTTAAAAAAAGAACTCCTTAATATTCCATTATTTGGGTGGTACTTGAGAAAAATAGGTTCAATAGCAATAGTAAGAGAGACAACAACAAAAGAAAATTTAAATTTTTTTGATAAAGTGAAAGAAAGAATTGAGAAAAATAAAAGACCACTTTTAATATTTCCACAAGGAACAAGAGTAAAAATTGATGAAAATCCACCTTTTAAAAAGGGAGTTGGTAGAATTTACAAAGCTCTAAATTTACCTTGTATTCCTGTAGCTCTTAATACTGGTAAAATCTGGCCAAAGAGTAGTTTTATGAAATACCCAGGTGATATTCATATTTCATTTTTAGAGCCAATCATGTCGGGTAAAGATAATGAAGAATTTGTTAAAGATATAGAAAATAAAATCTATACTGAAATTAAAAGATTTAATTAAACTACTTAATACTTATTTTTTAATATTGCGTGCAAAAAAATCAGACATACGTTTGGCTATGTCATCTGGAATTTCTTCAGCCATATAATGACCTGATTGAAGAGCTTCACCTTCAACTTGATTGGCACGTAAACGCCACAGTTTAAGTGCATCGAAACAAGTCTCGATTACACCTCGCTTTGCCCAAAGAGCCAAGATAGGCATTAAAAGTTTTTTTTCTTTGTCTGCATTGTCGTGCTCGATATCAATAGTTGCTGCCGCGCGATAATCTTCACAACTTGAATGAATTGTATCAGGATGTCTGAAAGCTTCTAAATACTCCTCTAATGCTTCTTTAGAAAAAGGATTTTCACCACGTGTTTGGTTGAAACACTTCAGTTTCCAAAAAGCTTCAGGATCTTTTGATATAATTTGTTCTGGTAGAGGATGGGGTTGAATTAAAAAAAACCAGTGCCAGTAAGCACGCGCGAACTTCATGGTAGTTCCATCATACATCTCTCGGGTAGGTGCAATATCTAGTAGAACCATTGAGTCAACACTATCAGGATGATCAAGCCCTAGTCTATGTGCCACCCGTGCTCCACGATCATGAGCTCCAACAAAAAATTTATTATGTCCTAAATTTTTCATCACTTTGATTATATCCTGAGCCATTGCACGCTTAGAAAAAGTAAGGTGTGATGTGTCAGAAGCTGGTTTCTCAGATTTTCCATAACCACGTAAATCGGGACACACAACTTGATATGATTTTGCAAGAATTGGGGCTACAAGGTGCCACATAGCTGATGTCTGCGGGTAGCCGTGAAGAAGTACAATAGGTGGGGCTTCTTGAGGTCCTGCACGGCGGACAAATAAATTTACTCCATCTCCTTTAATATGTTCCTCAGTAAATTTCTTAAAAATTTTGAACTCCTTTTAATTATTTTCTTCCAAATCCTGGTTTGTCAGTGTCTTGACCGGCTTCTATAATTTCTTTTCTTACTTTTTTAGTTGATGAAAAAATCTCTAAAAGTTTTTTACTATCCTTATTTTTTATAGCCTCTTTTATTTCATTTAGATTCTTTGAGTAATTGTCTAAAACCTTTAAAATGTTATCACTATTATCAATAAATATATCTTTCCACATTAGAGGATCTGATGCTGCTATTCTAGTAAAATCCCTCAATCCGCCTGCACTATATTGAATCACATCGTCCTTAAATTTATCTTCATTGTTAATTGCAGTTTTTACAATACTGTAAGCTGCAGCATGTGGTAAATGGCTTGTTAATGATAAAACATAGTCATGATCTTCAAATGTCATAAATTTAGTTTTACTTCCAAGCTTTGACCAAAATTGTTCTAAAAATTTTATCTTATCTTCGGAAACTTTTTTGTCTGCTGATATTATGCACCATCTATTTTTAAATAAACTTGCAAAACCAGCTTCTGGACCACTGTATTCTGTTCCAGCTATAGGGTGTGAAGCAATCCAATTAACATTTTTAAGATTTAAGTTGTTTATAATTTTATTCACTTCTTTTTTTGCAGATCCTGTATCGGTTAAAATTGTATTTTCTTTCAAATTAGATTGAATTGAGAGAAGTATTTCCTTGTAACTGCTTAAGGGAGAAGCAATTATTACTAAATCAGAATCCTTAACTACATCTGAAACGTTGTTGCAAATTTCTACTGAAAAGTTCTTTTTTAAATAATCAGTTACTTTTGATGATTTATCATAAGCACTTATTTTTGATGCCAATTTTTTTTCTTCCACTGCTCTCAAAATAGAAGATCCAATTAAACCACACCCAATTATACTTATCTTATTAAACATTCAATATTCTTTTCATTTTGGAAATTAATTTTCTATTTTCCTCACTTTTTCCAATCGTGATTCTTAATGAATTCTTAATACCATAAACATCCATTTTACGAACTAAAATTCCTGCCTTAGCTAATAATTTAAAAACTTTTGATGAATTGATTTTCACTTTATTAAAATTAACTAGTAAAAAATTACTATAGCTCTTATTAGTAGCTATTTTCATTTTTTTAAATTCATTAAACATTTTTTTATTCCAGTTATTAACGTGATTGATTTCTTTACTTAGCCAAGCACTGTCTTTAACTGCAGCTGATGCAGAAAATAAAGCTGCTTTATTTACATTAAATGGTGGCTTAATATTATTTAATACATTAATAATTTCTTTTGGCCCGTATCCCCAACCTACTCTTAGTCCAGCTAAACCATAAATTTTTGAAAACGTTCTTGTCACTACTACGTTTTTAAAATTTGAAAATAGTTTTAAGGCTGAAGCGTAATCTTTTTGTTTTACATATTCAAAATATGCATCATCAACTACTAGTAAAATATTGCTTCTTAATTTTTTTCGTAAAAATAATAAATCTTTTTTTGAAACATAAGTTCCAGTTGGATTATTGGGATTAGCCAAAAAAACAATTTTTGTCTTACTAGTCACTTTTTTTAAAATATCTTTTACTGAAACTATGAAGTTATTCTCTTTCGAGTAAATAACTTTCGCTCCATTCATTTTGCTGTAAATTCTGTAAATAATGAAACTATACTTAGGTACAATTGCCTCATCTCCTTTTTTTAGATACGCTTTACAAATTAATTCAAAAATCTGGTCAGATCCTGCTCCCAAAATAATTCTATTTTTATCTAGTTTAAACTTTTTTGATAAAGTTTCTCTTAAGAAAGTACCATTGGAATCAGGATATCTTGCAAAACTTTTTGATACTTTTATATATTCTTTTTTTGCTTTAGGACTAGGCCCAAGAGCGGACTCATTTGCAGATAATTTTATTTTAGCCAGCCTATTTTTAAATACGCTCATTCCAGCTACGTATTTTTCGGCTTGTATATTATTTGGTTTAGGTAACCTCATTTATTAATGTAATATCCAAATTGTTAGAGTTTTTCTAGAAGTCTTTATCTTATATAAAATTGACAAGTTTGTGATGATCTAGTAAATAGATATCGCGCTGATTTAACCATATTGCAAGCGCATAATAAATTTAGCTAAAAAGGGAGATGCCCAGTTTAGCTGGGCTTTTTTTTTGGATGAATAGAAAAATTGAGAATATAAATAAGATTACTATTGCTAAACCACTAAAGCTTGATTGTGGTAAAACCATCAAGGATTTTCCCTTAGCTTATGAAACTTATGGAAAACTTAATGAGAATAAAAACAATGCTATTTTAGTATTCCACGCTTTAACGGGCGACCAATTTGTAGCTGGAACTAATCCTGTAACTAAAAAAGATGGATGGTGGGTCACAGCAGTTGGCCCAGGTAAAGCTATTGATACAAATAAGTATTTTGTAATATGCGCAAATGTAATTGGTGGCTGCATGGGTTCTTTAGGACCAAGTGATATAAATAAAGAGACTAATCAACCTTATGGTTTAGATTTTCCTGTGATAACAATTAAAGATATTGTTAGAGCACAAGAATCTCTTCTAGATCACCTTGGTATTAAAAAACTTTTGTGTGCAACAGGTGGTTCAATGGGTGGTATGCAGCTATTACAATTTTGTGCAACTTTTCCTGATAAAACTTTTTCTGCAATTCCTATAGCATGTAGCTCTAGCCATAGCGCTCAAAATATTGCATTAAATGAGTTGGCAAGACAAGCGATAATGGCTGATCCAGTTTGGGATAATGGAAAATATTTTTTAAAAAATACACAACCTAAGAATGGTTTAGCTGTAGCAAGAATGGTTGGTCACATAAGTTATTTATCAGAGCAGGGTATGCAAGAAAAATTTGGAAGAAAACTGCAAGAAAAAGCAGATTATGAATTTAGCTTTAATGCAGATTTTCAAGTTGAAAGTTATTTAAGACATCAGGGCAGTTCTTTTGTTGAAAGATTTGATGCTAATTCAGTCTTATATATCACCAGGGCGATGGATTATTTTGATTTATCAAAGCAATACAAAGGTGGTTTAGTAGAAGCCTTCAAAAATCAATTGACAAAATTTTTGGTAATTTCATTCTCATCAGATTGGCTTTACACAACTAAAGAAAATAAAGATATTGTTATTGCTTTAAACGCATCTGGAGCTGATGTTTCTTACTCCGAAATAGAAACGGATAAAGGACACGACTCTTTTTTACTAAATGAACCAGAATTTTTAAAAACATTAAAAGGTTTTATTGATTCTATGTATGAAAAATTTAAAAAATGAAACAAGAATTTAAAGTAATTGCAGATTTGTTGCCAAATAATTCAAGAGTGCTTGATGTGGGTTGTGGTGATGGTTCTTTAATGAACTTTCTTGTTAAAGAAAAAAATATTGAAACAAGGGGTCTGGAACTTGATCAAAATAATGTACAAGAATGTATCTACAAAGGATTAACCGTTATTCAAGGAAATGCAGAAACTGAACTTTATCAATTTCCTAATCAGTCATTTGACTATGTAGTTCTGAGTCAAACTCTACAAGCGTTTTACAAACCAGATAAAGTTTTAAATGAATTATTACGTATTGGAAAATCTGTAATAGTATCTATTCCAAATTTTGGATATTGGAAAGTTAGAACAAGTTTATTATTTTTTGGAAAAATGCCCATAACAAAAACATTACCAAATACATGGTTTAATACTCCGAATTTGCATATGTGCACAATTAAAGACTTATACAATTATTGTGAAGATCAAAATATAAATATTAAAAAGGTAATTGGTGTTAATGAAAATAATACTTCATTAATTAAAAGAAAAAATCTGGAGATTAAAAATTTATTCTCTAAACTTGGAATTTTTTTAATAGGATAAAATGCAGTTAGAAATCATACCTTGTCTTAACGATAATTACAGTTATTTAATTAAGGATGATCAAACCAGTACAGTAGCAATTATTGATCCATCAGAATTTGATCCATGTGACAAAAAAATAAATCAAAAATATAAAAAACTAGACTTTATTCTTAACACCCATCATCATTTTGATCACGTTGGGGGTAACGCCGAACTTAAAAAAAAATATGGTTCGAAAATATTGGGTTTTGAGCAAGACAAAAAACGTATTCCAGAAATTGATGTTCAATTAAAAGATGGTCAAGAATTTAAAGTCGGAAATCTTAATTTTAAGGTTATATATATTCCAGGCCATACTTTAGGTCACATCGCTTTTTATCTCGAAAAAGAAAAAATCGTATTTACTGGAGATACTTTATTTTCCTTAGGATGCGGCAGAATATTTGAAGGAACATACCAACAAATGTTCAACTCTTTAAACAAAATCAAAAATCTTCCTGGAGAAACAAAAATTTACTGTGGTCATGAGTATACAAAAAATAATTTGGGATTTTGCCTAAAATTCAACCCTAATAACAATCACTTAAGAGATAAAGAAAAACTAATAGATGCAAAAATAAAAACCGGAAAACCTACGATCCCATCTACAATAAAAGATGAAATTCAAACAAATATATTCTTAAGATATGACGATCTTGATGTTAAAGATGCATTAAATTTAAAAAATGCTTCGGATCTAGAAATATTTACTAAATTACGTGATCTTAAAGACAATTTTTAAGCTTAAAATCTTGACTTGGTAATATTGCGGGCTATATTGCCTAAAAACTTAAAAGTGAGAATTTATGTCATTTGCAATTATTGAAACAGGTGGAAAACAATACAAAGTATCCGCAAGTAAGATACTAGAGATAGAAAAACTTAACGCAAAAGTAGGCGAAACGATTAAGTTTAAAAACGTATTACTTTTAAATGATGATAAGACTACCGAAATTGGAAGTCCAAGTGTTAGTGGAGCAACCGTTGAGGCTAAATTGCTCGATAATGTAAAAGATAGGACAGTTTTAATTTTTCACAAAAGAAGAAGAAAACATTCAAGAAAAAAGAATGGACACAGACAAAAACATTCAAAAATACAAATTACAAAGATTTTGTCTAAAGATGGTAAAGTAATTGATGAGGCTAAAGCCATTGTCGCAAAGAAAGCTTCAAAAGAAGTACCGTCAAAGAAGATGACCACTAAAGAAACGGTTTCAAAAAAGAAAGTAGTAAAAAAATAGGATATCAAAATGGCAACAAAAAAAGCAGGTGGATCATCGAAGAACGGCCGAGATAGCAAAGGTAGACGTCTTGGTGTAAAAAAATATGGAGATCAACTAGTAATACCTGGTAATATCATTGTAAGACAAAGAGGAACTAAAATCCACCCAGGCGATAACGTCGGTATGGGTAAAGACCACTCAATTTTTTCTTTAATCAAAGGAAAAGTAAAATTTAAAAAATCTAAATTAAACAGAACTTTTGTTTCTGTAATCCCCAATTAAATCTATATAAATAACCTCAGTTATTTATATTATATTAAAAATGAAATTTTTAGATCAAGCAAAGATTTATATTAAAGCTGGAAACGGCGGTTCAGGTTCTGCGAGTTTTAGAAGAGAAAAATTTGTAGAGTATGGAGGGCCAGATGGTGGAGATGGTGGAGATGGCGGATCTATAATTGTACAATCAGACAGAAATTTAAATACGTTAATTGATTTTAGGTATGCTCAACATTTTAAAGCTCAACATGGAAAACCTGGAAGCAAAAGAAATAAAACTGGAGCCAACGGAGAAGATTTGATTTTAAAGGTCCCAATGGGTACTCAAATCTATGAAGAGGATAATAATACTTTAATTTATGACTTTACAAAAAACAAAGAAAAATACCTAGTAGCATCTGGTGGTAAAGGTGGTCTTGGAAATGTAAGATTTAAGAGCTCAACAAATAGAGCACCACGAAAAAAAACAAATGGAAAATTAGGAGAAGAATTTTGGATTTGGTTTCAATTGAAAGTTATTGCTGATATTGGAATAATAGGAAAACCAAATGCTGGTAAATCTAGTTTGCTAGCAGCACTGACAAGGGCCAAACCAAAGATAGCAAATTATCCTTTTACAACAATAAATCCAAATTTAGGAGTGTCTTACTACGGAGGTAAAGAAATTACTTTAGCTGATATTCCAGGTTTAGTAGAAGGTGCACATAAAGGTGTTGGACTAGGAGATAAATTTTTAAGACACATAGAAAGATGTAAAATTTTACTTCACGTAGTAGATTTATCGGAAGATGATTTATTAAATTCATATAATAAAATAAAATTAGAATTATCTAATTATGATAAAAGCTTAATAAGAAAAAAAGAAATTATTTTTTTTAATAAATCGGACCTATTACAAGATCATGAATTGAACGAAAAACTAAAGGATTTTAAAAAAAAAATTAAGACAAAATATGAGATCGTTTCTGTTTATTCTAATAAAGATATTCAAAAAATTAAAAAATTATTGATTAAATATGTTAATTAAAAGTGCAAATAAAATTGTTTTAAAACTTGGTTCTACAACTGTCGTTGATAGTAAGGGTCTATTCAAAAAAAAGTGGGTAACATCTCTTATTAAAGATATAAAAAAATATGGAAAAGGAAAAAGCTTCGTTATTGTTTCTTCTGGTGCTATTGCTTTAGGCCAAAAGTATTTGAAAGTAAAAAAAGGGAAAATTAAACTTGAAATGAGTCAAGCTATTGCTGCAGTAGGTCAAATTCATTTAGCAGGTGAATTTCAGAAACTGTTTGATAAATATAAAATTAAAACTGGTCAAATTTTAATTAGTCCAGATGACACTGAGCAAAGAAGAAGGGCTATTAATGTGAGAAGAACTTTTGATAATTTATTTAAACTTAAAGCTATCCCAGTGGTAAATGAAAATGACTCAACAGCAACTAGCGAGATTAAATATGGAGATAATGATAGATTGGCAGCGAGAGTAGCTCAAATTATTGGGGCTGATATGCTGATTTTGTTTTCTGATGTTGACGGACTATATGATAAGTCAAAAGGTAAAAAGATTGTAAGTGAAGTGACTTCAATTAATGAAAAAATTAAATCCCTAGTAGATAATAAAAAAAATAAATTTGGCTCAGGGGGGATTGCTACGAAGTTAGACGCTGCAAAGATTTGCATGAATTCAGGTAGTCATATGTTTATTGCAAATGGTAAAATAAATAATCCGATTTCAAATATGATTAAAAATAAAAAGTATACACATTTTTTGCCAAAAATTTCTTCATTAGATGCTAGAAAAAAATGGATTATCGGTTCTCTTAATTATAATGGGACAATTTATATTGATAATGGAGCAGCCAAAGCTTTATCAAATGGTAAAAGTTTGCTTGCGGCTGGCATAACTAGGATTAATGGAAATTTCAAAAAAGGAGAAAACGTAATTATTTTAGATCAGAATAATAATCAGCTTGCTAGAGGATTATCGTCTTTTAGCTCTACTGAAATAGATAAAATTAAAGGTAAACAAAGTAAAGAAATCGAAGCAATTCTTGGTTATCTAAGCAAAACTGAGGTCATTCATAAAGATGATATGGTATTATTGTAAATGAATTATTTAAAACAAATAGGAAGAAATGCAAAAAAGGCTTTTGAAGACCTAAAGGGTGTTAAACATAAAAAAGTTAAAAAAGTTTTAGATAATTACAATCAATCACTTAAAAAAAATATAAATAAAATAATCAGAGAAAATTTAAAAGATGTAAAAAACGTTAAAAGAAAACATTTAGTAGACAGACTAATTTTAAATAAAAAGAGAATAGAGGGTATTAGACATTCAATAAATGAAATAGCAAAGTTTAAAGATCCAATTGGAAGAGTTTTGGAAACATGGCGAAGACCTAATAATTTAAATATAAAAAAAGTAACAACTCCAATTGGTGTTATTGGTGTAATATATGAAAGCAGGCCTAATGTAACTGCTGACGTTGCAGCATTATGTTTAAAATCAGGAAACTGCTCTATTTTGAGGGGCGGATCTGAAGCTTTTAATTCAAATAGATTATTAGCTAATTTATTCAGAGAAAATTTAAGAAAAAATAACGTAAATCAAAACTGTGTTCAGTTTATTGAAAATAAAAATAGAAAAATAGTAGATCAATTATTATCAAAAATGGGTGCATACATTGATGTAATTGTGCCAAGAGGAGGGAAAGGACTAGTAGCGAAAGTACAAAAATTTTCCAATATACATGTTATTGGTCACCTTGAAGGATTGTGCCACATTTATGTTGATAAAACTGCAAATATAAAAATGGCGAAAGATTTAATTATTAATGCAAAAATGAGAAGGACAAGTATTTGCGGCGCAGTAGAAAGTCTTTTGATTGAAGAAAAAGCTTTAAAGTCACATGCTAAAGAAATAATTAACGCACTTTTAAATTCAGGCTGCGAAGTTAGAGCTGATAAAAAAATAAACAAGATTTTTAAAGGAAAATTAAAAAAAACCACTGAGAGGGATTGGAAAACAGAATATCTCGATGCAATTATTTCAATTAAAGCAGTTAAAAATGTAAAAGATGCTGTCGAACATATTTTAAAATATGGCACTATGCATACCGATAGTATTATTACTAATAACAAAAAAAATGCCGAAATTTTTTTAAATGGGGTTAACAGCTCGATAGCTATGCATAATGTTTCAACTCAATTTGCTGACGGTGGTGAATTTGGTTTCGGTGGTGAAATAGGTATCTCTACAAACAAACTTCCACCTAGAGGCCCTGTAGGGATAAATCAATTAACTTCATATAAATATCTTGTTTCTGGAAAAGGAATTGTTAGACCATAATTAATGGCAAGTATTCAAAACAAGCACATCGGATTATTGGGCGGCAGTTTTGATCCAGCACATAAAGGACATTTGGGTATATCAAAAATTGCTATTAAAAAATTAAGATTGAAAAAAGTTTATTGGGTTATAACTAGAAAAAACCCCTTCAAAAATAAAACTTTTTATTCTTTAGATGAAAGAATTAAGTATGCAAAAAAAATTTCTAGGGTACAAAAAAAAATTCAAATAATACATTTAGATAATATTGTAAAATCTTCCAGAACCATTGATGTAGTAAATTATTTTATAAAAAAAAAGAATATTAAGAATATCTATTTTATTATTGGTTCTGATAATTTAATCAAATTTCACAAGTGGAAAAGCTGGAAAAAGATTGTAAAATTAGTAAAATTAATTGTTTTTTCTAGAAGAGGATATGATAGAAAGGGAATGAAATCAATTGTGGTTAAAAATTTTAAAAATAAAATCATATTCATCAAAAATAAGTATATTTCGATTTCGTCTACACAGTTAAAAGATCAAACAAAATTAAATAATTAATGGAAGTTTATAAAATTAAAAAAAATATTGAAAAAATATTAGATGATAATAAAGCTCAAAGTATCACTTCAATAAATCTTAAGAATAAATCCTATATAGCTGACTACATGATAATTGCTTCAGGTACATCTTCAAGACATCTTCAATCACTTTCTGAAATTCTTGTTAATGAGCTTAAAAAACAAGGAATTGAAAACTGCCGGATAGAAGGAAAAGATAGTAAAGATTGGAAATTAGTAGATGCTCATGATGTAATAGTTCATATTTTTCATCCTGAAAAAAGAGAGTTTTACGACCTTGAAAAAATGTGGTCTGAAGAGATACCTAAGGAAAGAGCTACATTATGAGAAAAATTTTAGTTTTCTTAATACTCATATTTAATTTAAACACTGCCGTATTCTCAAAAAATGAACTTTATGAAAAAATCGATCTGTTTGGTGAAGTCTTAGAAAATATTAAAAAAGATTATGTAGATGAAGTAGATCAAGCTGAAATAATGGACTCAGCAATTAATGGTGTTTTGCAATCTTTAGACCCTTATTCTGCTTACATGTCTCCTGAGCTTTTTAAAGAAATGCAAACTGATACAAGAGGTGAGTTTGGCGGTCTAGGAATAGAAATTGGAATGGAAGCTGGAGTTGTAAAAGTTATTTCACCTATTGATGATACACCGGCGGCAGAGGCAGGCATAAAGGCTGGGGATTACATTGTAAAAATTGGCAAAGATCAAGTTCAAGGTAAAACTTTAATGGAGGCTGTAAAATTAATGCGTGGACCAGTTGGATCTTCGATAAATCTTACAGTTAAGAGAAAAAATGTAAAAAAACCTCTAGAATTTAAAATAACTAGAAAGATTATAGAAGTAAGATCTGTTAATTCCGAAATAATAAGCAAAGAAAAAAATATTGGATACATAAGACTAAAATCTTTTAATGAAAATAGTGATAAACAATTTTTAAAAACAATTAAAAATTTTGAAAAAAATAAAAAGGTTAAAGGTTATGTTCTTGATTTAAGGAATAATCCTGGTGGACTACTAACGCAAGCTATTAACATAACTGATTTTTTCTTAGATGATGGAGAAATAGTCTCCACAAAAGGCCGAAATGTTTCGGAAACAAGAAAATTTTTCGCTAGAAGGGGTGATGAAGTTAAGGGAAAACCAATAATTGTACTAATAAATAATGGTTCAGCATCTGCGGCTGAAATATTCGCTGGTGCATTAAAAGACCATAAAAGAGCGATAATTTTAGGTGAAAGCTCTTACGGTAAAGGATCGGTGCAATCTATAATACCATTAAAAAATGGTGGCGGTATAAGATTAACAATTTCAAAATACTACCTTCCATCTGGTAAATCTATTTCTGAAGTAGGAGTCACACCTGATATCTTGGTAGAGGAAATCGGTGATGATTTTAAAATTAAATCAGAAAAAGACAATCAATTAAATTACGCTATTAAACTCTTCAATTCATAAAATGGTAAAGCAAAAACTCCCTTTAAGAATAGGAGTTGGTATAATAGTTTTAAATTATCAAAACAAAATTTTTGTAGGAAAAAGAAAAGATAATCCAGGAGATAAATGGCAAATGCCACAAGGTGGTGTAGATGAAGGAGAAGACTATATTACAGCAATGAAAAGAGAGCTATTGGAAGAAACTAGTATTAAAAATATTAAAATTATTAAAGAAATTGACAAAATTTACCAATATCAATTACCAGAAAATTTAGTTGGTATTATTTGGAAAGGTAAATACAGAGGACAAAAACAAAAGTGGTTTATTACAAGATTTTTGGGTGAAGAAAAAGAGATAAATTTAAATACTAAACATGCCGAATTTGTAGATTGGAAATGGATTGAACCTAAATTGTTGCCTGAAGTAGTAGTAAATTTTAAAAAAGATTTATATCTTAATCTTCTAAAAGAAATTAGTCTTGTAATTAACTAATTTCTTTCAAAGTTTCAAATTTGTAAGATGCAACATATCTATCTTTATCAGTAGACGCAGTATTTAAGCTTGTTTCTGCTTTTTGAAGCATTTCATTAATTTTGTTTTTATCAAAATTAGCTAAATTTTTTGAAGATGAAGTTAAAATTAATAAGTTATTATTTGAAAACTCAACTGTTCCCTCTTCCACATAGAATTTTTTTTCACTCTCAGCTTTTATTGTGATAATTCCAGGTCTCAAGAATGTAATTAGGGGAATATGGTTGTTTAAAATCCCCATTTGACCTTCAAAAGAAGGAATTATTACTTCGTTTGTCTCTTGTTTTAGAATTGTTTGATCTGGACTAATTATTTCAACTGTGAATTTATCTGACATTATTTGCTGTCTTTAGATAATTTTTCCGCTTTTTCAATTGCCTCTTCTATGCCGCCGACCATATAAAATGCTGCTTCGGGCAAATGATCATATTCTCCTTTGCATATAGCGTCGAAACCTTTTATCGTATCGTTAAGATCTACTAATTTTCCAGGAGAACCTGTAAATACTTCAGCAACAAAAAATGGTTGAGATAGAAATCTTTGTATTTTTCTCGCTCTTGCAACAGTTAGTTTGTCTTCTTCTGAAAGTTCATCCATTCCGAGAATAGCAATGATGTCTTGAAGAGATTTATATGCTTGTAAAATTTTTTGTACATCTCTGGCTACTCTGTAATGTTCTTCTCCAACTACTCTTGGATCTAAAATTCTTGAGGTTGAGTCCAACGGATCCACAGCGGGATAAATTCCTATCTCGGCTATTTGTCTTGATAATACTGTTGTTGCATCTAAATGTGAGAAAGATGTAGCAGGCGCTGGATCAGTTAAGTCATCAGCAGGAACATAAATAGCCTGTACTGAAGTAATAGATCCTTTATCCGTAGAGGTAATTCTTTCCTGTAAATTACCCATATCTGTAGCAAGTGTTGGTTGATAACCTACTGCCGAAGGAATTCTTCCTAATAAAGCTGATACTTCCGATCCTGCTTGCGTGAATCTAAATATATTATCAACGAAAAATAAAACGTCCTGACCCTCTTTATCTCTAAAATATTCAGCGACTGTCAATCCAGTTAAAGCAACTCTTGCTCTTGCACCTGGCGGTTCATTCATCTGTCCATAAACGAGTGCTGCCTTTGATCCTTTGCCATCAGTTTTAATTACTCCTGACTCAATCATTTCATGATACAAATCATTTCCTTCTCTAGTTCTTTCGCCAACACCTGCAAAAACTGAAAATCCTCCGTGTGCTTTTGCAATGTTATTTATAAGCTCCATGATAGTTACTGTTTTTCCTACTCCAGCTCCTCCAAATAATCCAATTTTTCCACCCTTCGCGTATGGTGCTAGAAGATCAATAACTTTTATACCTGTAACTAGTTGCTCAGTTTCAGTTGCTTGATCTGTAAATTTTGGAGCAGCTCTGTGAATTGGCCATTTTTCTTTTGTCTTAACTTCACCTTTTTCATCTATAGACTCGCCAACAACATTTATAATTCTCCCCAGTGTCTCAGGGCCAACTGGTACGCTTATTGGTGCTCCAGTATTTGTAACTTCATCACCTCTTTTAAGGCCCTCCGTTGCGTCCATTGCAATAGTTCTAACATCATTCTCTCCTAAGTGTTGAGCAACTTCTAGAATCAATTTGTTACCTGAATTGTTTACTTCTAAAGCTGTATATATTTCAGGTAAGTCAGATTCAAAATTTACGTCAACTACTGCACCAATAATTTGTGTTATTTTTCCCTTTTTATTCATAATTATAAACTTTCTGCTCCTGAAATAATTTCTATTAATTCTTTTGTAATAGAGGCTTGTCTGCTTCTATTATAATCGATTGTAAGTTTATCAACTAAATCACCGGCATTTCTTGTTGCGTTATCCATTGCTGTCATTCTTGACCCCTGTTCGCTTGCTGCATTTTCAAGTAGAGCTTTGAAAACTTGAGTTGAAATATTTTTTGGCAACAAGTCCTCTAAAATTTCATCTTCTTCTGGTTCAAATTCATATGAAAAGTTTTCGTCATTGGTTTCTTTTAAATTTTTTGTTTCTGCTGGAATTATTTGTTGAGCTTGCGGTATCTGTGTAATTACATTTTTAAAATTATTATAAAATATAATACATTTATCGAATTTATTTTGATTGAATAAGGATATTATTTCTTTTCCAACCTCATCTGCTTCATTAAAACTTATATTTTTTTTATCTTTAAAACTAAATTTTTTAATAACATATTTACCGTATTCCCTTTTAATTTGATCATGTCCTTTCGATCCAACTGTAATAATATTAAGTTCTTTTCCTTCACCTAAAATTTTTTTAAAATTAGTCTTAGCCAATTTACAAATATTTGAATTAAATCCTCCACAAAGCCCTCTATCAGCGGTTAATACTACACATAAATACTTTTTATCTTCTCCTGTTCCTACAAGCAGTTTTGGTGCATTTTGAGGATCGTTAATGGATTTGGTCAAATTCAATATTATATTTTGCATTTTTTGACTGTAAGGTCTGCCTTTCTCTGCGCTTTCTTGAGCTTTCCTAAGTTTTGCTGCAGCAACCATCTTCATTGCCTTAGTAATTTTTTGCGTAGATTTTACACTTTTAATTCTTTTTTTTAGATCGTCTAAACTAGGCATTATTTTTTCTTATATTCCTCTATAACTTGTTTTAATTGATTTTCTGTATCTTCATCTAATTTTCCTGAGGATTGAATAGCTTCAATAATTTCTGGTTTATCATTTTTTATTTTTTCGATTATATCTTTCTCAAATCCTTTAATTTTTCCTAAATCAATGTCATCCAAATATCCTTTTACTCCAGCGAAAACTGAAATTACTTGTTCTGCGACAGTCATTGGAGAGTATTGGTCTTGTTTTAATAATTCTGTTAATTTTGCTCCTCGATTTAATAATTGCTGAGTAGAAGCATCTAAATCTGATCCAAATTGAGCGAAGGCTGCCATTTCTCTATATTGAGCAAGTTCTAACTTAATTGAGCCAGCTACTTTTTTCATCGCTTTTGTTTGCGCTGCAGATCCTACTCGCGATACTGACAAACCAACGTTAACAGCTGGTCTTATTCCTTGGTTAAATAATTCAGTTTCTAAAAATATTTGTCCATCAGTAATAGAAATTACATTTGTAGGAATATAAGCAGAAACATCACCTGCTTGTGTCTCAATAATTGGTAGTGCAGTTAATGATCCGCCTCCATTAGCGTCACTTAATTTTGCAGATCTTTCTAAAAGTCTACTGTGAAGATAAAAAACATCACCAGGGTAAGCTTCCCTTCCTGGAGGCCGTCTAAGTAAAAGTGACATTTGTCTATATGCTACCGCTTGTTTTGATAGGTCGTCATAAACTATTAAAGCATGCATTCCGTTATCTCTAAAATATTCACCAATGGTACAACCAGTATAAGGAGCTAAAAACTGAAGTGGTGCAGAGTCTGATGCTGTTGCAGCGACTATTGTTGTGTATTTAAGTGCGCCTGCTTCCTCTAAAGTTTTCGTTATTTGAGCCACAGTTGAACGTTTTTGTCCAATTGCTACATAAACACAATAAAGTTTTTTCTTTTCATCAGAGGACTCATTTATTTTTTTTTGGTTAATGATAGCATCGATTGCAACTGCAGTTTTACCTGTTTGTCTGTCACCAATAATTAATTCTCTTTGACCTCTTCCTACAGGTATAAGCGAGTCGATAGATTTTAAACCAGTCTGCATTGGCTCGCTAACAGATTGTCTTGGAATTATACCCGGAGCTTTTACTTCAACCCTTTTTCTTTCTTTAGAAGATATATTTCCTTTTCCATCTATTGGATTTCCTAGACCATCAACAACTCTTCCTAATAATTCTTTTCCAACTGGAACATCAACAATTGCATTGGTTCTTTTAATTGTATCGCCTTCTTTTATTTTTCTATCATCTCCAAAAATTACAACTCCAACATTGTCATTTTCTAAATTTAATGCCATACCTTTTGAACCATCTTCAAACTCAACCATTTCTCCAGCCTGAACATTATCCAAACCATAAACTCGTGCAATTCCATCACCAACTGATAAAACTTTTCCAATTTCTGAAACTTCAGCTTTCTCACCAAAATTTTTAATTTGATCTTTAAGCAATTTAGTTACTTCTGAAGGATTTATAGACATATTAACTTTCCAACATTTTCTGTTTGTATTTATTTAATTTATTTTTAATTGAGGTATCAATCATAAAGCTTCCAAGTTGAAGTTTTAATCCTCCAATAAGTTCTTTATCAACCTTGTAGTTAAATTTTATAGTTGAGCTCGTTGAAGAAGATAGTTCTTTACTTATATTCTCAAGTTCAGTTTCTGATAATTCTTTAGAAGATATTAAAGAAGCTTTAACTTCTCCTCTTTTTTGTGCACATAGTTTTAAAAAACTATCAATGATTTTTTCAACAAAAAATATTCTTCTTTTTTCAATTAATAAAAACATAAAGTTTTTTAAATTTTTTGAAAAGTTTAGCTTTTCAGCTAATAGGTTTAATACGTTGTTTTGATTATCTTTGCTTTGAGTTGGATTGTGTATGAAATTTTTTATCTCTAGGCTATTGATCAATAGAGAGGCGAAGTTTTTGATGTCATTTTCTATTTTCTCTAATTCACTGGCTTCTTGCGCCACTTCAAAAAGCGCGCGCGAGTATCTTTCTGAAGTTTCTGTTGAGAAAGATTTATTTGTGCTCATTTTTTATTGAAATTATTATGAAATAATGAGCGTGTCGTACCATAAGAGTTTACCTTGATCAAGTTTCCAAATAATCGATTAACCAAAATTAACGGGATCGACATCAACCGTAAGTTTAATTTTGCTTGATATTTTCAATGAATTTAGAAGGTTAGAAACCATTTTTTGCTTTAAGCTTTTCTCATTAAACCTAATTAATAATCTTGATCTAAATTTTTTTTTTATCTTCAGTAAAGGGGAGTCTACAGGGCCCATGATTTCTAAATCATTTATTTTACTAAGACGAGTTTTAATTTCTCTAGCTCCTTCAATACTTAAAGATTGATTATTAGCTGATACGATTATTGCAATAAGTCTACAAAAAGGAGGTAGGGAATTTTCTTTTCTCAAAATAAGCTCTTTTTTTAAAATTTCATCAGGATTATTTTTTATCAACTCATTTAAAGTAATGTTCTCAGGAGATAATGTTTGGTAAACAATCAAAGACTCAGCGCTAAATCTACCAGCTCTTCCGCTTAATTGATTATATAATTGAATATTTTTTTCAGTAGTTCTTAAGTCGTAACCTCTTCCTGAAAAATCTGCATCAATTACAACTATGCAATTCAATTTAGGAAAGTTAAAACCTTTTGAAATCATCTGAGTGCCAACTAAAATGTCTACCTGATTATTTCTGATTCTGTTAAATAAGGAATTCGTGTGATCCTTTTTTTTCATATAATCACTTGAAAAAATTTCTATTTTGCTAGTTGGAAATAATTTACTTACTTCCTCATAAATTTTTTCAACACCTGGTCCATACATTATAAAATCACAATTTTTTCCATCTTTACATTTATTAAATATTTTTTTTTCAGAAGAACAATGGTGACAGACAGCTTTGTTTTTGCTTTTGTGAAATGTTAAATACATCGAACAATTATTGCAGATCTGTTTATATCCGCAATTTTTACAAATTAAATATGGAGCATAACCTCTTCTATTTAAAAAAAATAAAACTTGTTCCCCTTTCTTAAGAAATTTTTTAGCAATTTCAATGCTTTCATCAGAAACAAAGCTATTTTTTATTTTTTTTAAATTTAAATTGACAATTTTTGTTTTTGGTAAAGGATAGTCGGCATATCTCTTATTAATTTTAAAATGTCTAAATTTTTTATTTTGAATATTATTAAAAGTTTCTAGTGATGGTATGGAACTGACTAAATGGATTGGTATTTTTTCAAAAGAAGCTCTTACTATTGCCATATCTCTTGCATGATATATTACACCTTCATCTTGCTTGTAAGAGGAATCATGTTCTTCATCAACAATTATAAGTCCAAGTTTTTTAAAAGGTAAAAGTAAAGAGGATCTTGCTCCAATTACTAATTTAATATTATTACTAATTATACCATTCCAAATGATTCTTTTATTTTTTGGTGTTATTTTTGAATGCCAAATTGCTGGTTCGAAACCAAAGAAATCATAGAACCTCTTCTTAAATTCATTAGTTAAAAAAATTTCAGGAAGCAAAACTAAAGCTTGTTTATTTTCAGCAATAATTTTTTTTATTCTCTCAAAATATACAAGTGTTTTACCTGAACCAGTTGTTCCTTGAAGGACAGAAACATCAAATCTATTATTTTTTGAATTTAAAAATTTTAAAGCATCATTTTGCTCTTGATTTAATTTGAATTTTTTTGCTTTGATTTCTCTTAGGTCAAAATTTTTATCATTTTTAATAAATAAATTTTTATTACCTCCAATAACCATTTTAAGAACGAGCCCTACGGGTGTTACGTTGTACATCGCAAACCATTTCATAAAATTAATGAAATTTTTATTTAAAGAAATTTTCCCAATTTTTTTATGTATATTTTTAATTTTTATATCTTTTGGCGCAAATCTTTCGCTTGGCCACACAACACCAATCGCCTTTTCTTTTCCAAAAGGAACTTCAACGATATCGCCTGGGGTTAATTTTTCTTTTTTTGTTTTGTATGTAAATGAAAAATTAAATATTTTAGGCAGCAATACTTGCGCTTTCATATTTTGATAGTAGTTGAAATTTTTTTTTTTAAAAATGAATTGGTCTTTTATCAACAGCTAAAGCTGCCTCTTTTATTGCTTCCGTGTGCGTTGGGTGAGCATGGCAAGTTCTAGCAATATCTTCAGCACTAGCACCAAACTCCATTGCTAATGCCATTTCTGCAATCATATCTCCACAATGTGGTCCAATGATATGCACGCCTAACACTTTATCTGTTTTACTATCAGCAAGTATTTTAACGAATCCATCAGTTTCATTATTAACTTTCGCTCTTGAATTCGCAAGAAAAGGAAATTTTCCTTTTTTGTAAGATTTATTTTCTTCTTTTAATTGTTCCTCTGTTTTACCAACAGTGGCTACTTCTGGTGAAGTATAAATAACTCCAGGAATTACATCATAATTAACGTGACCAGCTTGTCCAGCTAGTATTTCTGCTACTGCAATACCTTCCTCTTCTGCCTTATGAGCTAGCATTGGTCCTTTGATTACATCTCCTATAGCGTAGATATTGCTTACCGAAGTTTGCAATTTATTATTTACTTCTATTCTTCCTTTATTGTCTTTTTTAACTCCAACTTTTGAAAGATTTAATCCTTCAGTATAAGGCTTTCTTCCAACAGACACTAAAACCTTATCAACTTCTAAAACTTCTTTTTTTGAATTTTTAACGTTAGTGTAAGAAATTAAAACAGACTTTCCTTTATCTTCTACGGATTCAACCTTTGATCCCATTTTGAATTTAATCCCTTGCTTGGATAATATTTTTTGAAATTCATTTGAAATTTCTCTATCCATCCCAGGAGTGATAAAATCTAAGTATTCTATAACAGTTACATCGGCTCCTAATCTTGACCAAACTGAACCCATTTCTAAACCAATGTACCCTCCTCCAATTACAGCTAACTTAGTGGGTACTTTATCAAAAGATAATGCACCAGTAGAGGAAACGATATTTTTTTCATTGATCTCAATGCTGGGTAATGAAGACACTGTTGAGCCAGTAGCAATAACAATATTTTTAGATTTTACATTAAGTCTTTTATTGTTACTTTCATAAACAACAATGTCATTTTTAGATAAAAGAACTCCTTTCCCTTTTAAATATGTTACCTTGTTTTTTTTAAATAAAAATTCTACTCCTTTTGTAAGAACCTGAATAGATTTGTTTTTATTTGACATCATTTTTTCAATATTTAATTTAATTCCATCAATTTCTATACCTTGCTGATTGAAATCTTTTTTTGCTTTGTGAAAATTTTCTGACAAATTCAGTAAGCTTTTAGATGGAATACATCCTACATTTAGACAAGTTCCTCCAAGTGCACCTCTTGACTCGACACATGCAGTTTTTAAACCTAGTTGCGCAGCTCTGATCGCACAAACATAGCCTCCTGGCCCTCCACCTATTACCACTAAATCAAAATTATTTTCCATTTTCACATATTTAAAAAAAGTCTTTTTGGTTGTTCTAAGGACTCTTTTACTATTTTTAAAAAAGATACAGCTTCTTTGCCATCGATGATTCTATGGTCATATGATAGCGCCAAGTACATCACAGGTCTTATTTCTATTTTTCCATCAATTGCGATCGGTCTTTGTATTATGTTATGCATTCCTAAGACTGCTGATTGAGGAGGGTTCAATATTGGAGTTGAAAGCATTGACCCATAAATTCCACCATTGGTAATTGTAAAAGTTCCACCTTGTAAATCCTCTATTGTAATTTTACCATCTCTAGCTTTTTGACCTAATTCTCCTATATTTTTTTCAATATCAGCAAATGACATTTCATCGGTTTCTCTTAGAACCGGAACAACTAGACCTCTATCAGTGCCAACTGCAATACTAATATTATAATAATTTTTATAAACGATTTCCTCATTTTGAATTTCTGCATTAATTGCTGGATAATTTTTTAAACCAATCACACATGCTTTAACAAAAAAAGACATAAAACCTAGTTTCACTCCATATTTATTTTGAAATTCCTCCTTAAATTGATTTCTCATTTCTATTATTTCACTCATATCAACTTCATTAAAAGTTGTGAGCATTGCAGCATTTTCTTGTGCCTCTTTTAATCTTTTAGCAATTGTTAGCCTCAATCTGGTCATTTTAACTCTCTCTTCTGGACCATAATTTATTTTTCTCTGAGAAGGAGCGGGCTTGGAACCCATTAAATCCATTATATCTTCTTTTAAAATTAATCCATTTTTTCCCGATCCATCTATTTTTCTTAAATCAACTTTAGCTTCGTTAGCCATCTTTCTCGCTGCTGGGGAAGCTTTTGTTTCAATTTTTTGCTGTTTTTTCTCTTCATGTACTTGATCTAGAATTAATGGCTCTTCTTCCTCTAATTTTAGCGCAGGTTCTATTTTTTTTGATTTTGTTTTTTTTGGTTTTTGAATATTTTTATCATCAAATAATTTTGGTTTTGTAAGATTAATTTCCTTTTCTGGAGGATTATAATCATTAACTTCGTTCAAATTATTTTCTTTATTAGATGAAGAACCATCAACAGTTCCTAACAAAGATCCTACATTTACAGTTTCGCCTTCCTGAACTGAAATACTTCCCAAAATTCCTGTTACAGGTGATGGGACTTCTACATTAACCTTATCTGTTTCTAATTCTACAAGTGGTTCGTCAGCTGAAACTCTTTCGCCTTTTGATTTCAGCCATTTAGAAACAGTAGCCTCTGTGACTGATTCACCTAATGTAGGAACTGTAATTTTTTCTGACATTTAATCTTTAAGTATCTTTTCTAATATTTCTTTTTGTTGTGCAAGATGTTTGTTTAAATTTCCGGTCGCAGTTGACGAAGATGCATTTCTACCAACATATTTCACAGATTTATCACCAAAATTTACCATCTCTAAAGTTCTATCTATATAGTTCCTCACTGTATTCCATGCGCCCATATTCTTAGGTTCTTCCTGGCACCAAATAAATTCCGCTTTATTATATCTTTTTAAAATATTCGCTAATGTTTTTGCTGGAAATGGATAAAGTTGTTCTATTCTTATGAAAGTCACCCTATCATTTTTATATTTTTCTCTAGTTTCAATTAAATCATAATAAATTTTACCTGAACACATCACTACTTTTTCTATTTTATCATCTCTCCTTTTAAGTTCTAGTAAGTTACTCACTTTTGAATATGCGTCATCTTCCAAAACTCGGTGAAATGTACTTTTCTTTGAAAATTCTGAAATGTTTGAAACACACTTTTTATGTCTTAATAATGATTTTGGGGTCATTACTACTAAAGGTTTTCGAAATTCTCTGTGCATTTGACGTCTTAATACATGAAAATAATTTGAGGGTGTTGTGCAGTTCACTACTTGAATATTTTCTCCGGCGCAAAGTTGCAAAAATCTCTCTAGTCTTGCTGATGAATGTTCCGGTCCTTGCCCTTCATAGCCATGTGGCAATAACATCACTATTCCACTAGCTCTTCCCCATTTTGACTCACCTGAAGAAATAAATTGATCTATAATTATTTGTGCTCCATTAGCAAAATCTCCAAATTGAGCTTCCCATAAAACTAAAGTCTCTGGTTCCGATAGTGAATATCCAAATTCAAAACCTAACACCGCTAGTTCAGATAATAAGCTATCGATAATTTCAAAATTTTTTTGATTAGTTGAGATATTGTTCAAAGGAACGTATCTCTGGTGATTTTCTTGATTTCTTAACACTGCATGTCTTTGACTAAAAGTTCCTCTACCTGAGTCTTGTCCTGATAATCTAACTGAAAAACCTTCAGTAAGTAAAGTTCCAAATGCTAAGCTTTCTGCAGTAGACCAATCAATCGACTTTCCTTCCTCAATTGATTTTAGTCTTGAATCGAATATTTTTTTCAAGGTTTTATGAACGTTAAAATTTGTTGGAATGCTTGAAATTTTTTTTCCAATTTGAACAAGTTTTTGTTTGTCTACTCCACTGACTCCGCGTTTATCCTTACCAAGTCCTGGCTTAAACCTTGACCAGGCACCATCAAACCACTTAAGTTCAGATTTATAACTTTTTGATGATGCAAATTCTTTTTCTAAAAAAATTCTGAAGATATTTTTTTCTTCATTTAATTGTTTTTCTGATGTTAACCCTTCTTCACTTAATTTTTTTCCATAGATCGATAGTGTTGTTGGATGTGATCTAATTTTTTTATACATAATTGGTTGGGTGAATGAAGGCTCATCTCCTTCGTTATGTCCAAATCTTCTGTAACAAACAATATCAATCACAACATCTCTATTAAATTTTTGCCTGTATTCAGTCGCAATTTTTGCACAATGAACTACTGCTTCGGGATCATCACCGTTAACATGAAAAATAGGTGCCTGAGCAATTTTCGCAACATCTGATGGATAAGGTGAAGATCTTGCAAACCTTGGTGCAGTCGTAAAACCAATTTGATTGTTCACGATTATGTGTATAGTTCCTCCAATATTATGGCCCGGGAGTCCAGACATAGCAAAACATTCTGCTACTATTCCCTGGCCAGCAAATGCTGCATCTCCATGCATCAGAACAGGTATAACTTTTTTTCTTTCCCTGTCTTTATGAAAAAATTGTTTTGCTCTTACTTGTCCAAGAACAACTGGGTTAACTGCCTCTAAATGTGATGGATTATCTGTCAAACTTATATGAACCGAATTTCCATCAAATTCTCTGTTAGAAGATGCTCCCAAATGATATTTTACATCTCCCTCAAAATCTTTACGTGTGCTCACTGTCTTTCCAAAAAATTCACTAAAAATAGCTTTAAATGGTTTACCCATTACATTTGCTAATACGTTAAGCCTGCCTCGGTGAGGCATACCTATTTTAATTTCCTTTGCTCCTAGATTCCCCCCTCTTTTTATTATTTGCTCTAGCGCAGGTATTAATGACTCTCCACCATCTAATCCAAATCTTTTTGTTCCTACAAATTTTACATGTAAATATTTTTCAAAACCTTCGGCTTGAATAATCTTATTTAAAATCGCTTTTTTGCCATTTTCAGTAAAAGAAACATTTTTTTCTGGACCTTCAATTCTATCTCTTATCCAAGATTTTTCATCTGGATCTCCCATATGCATAAACTCATATCCTATATTTGAGCTATAAGTTTTTTTTAAAATTTCTAAAATTTGATTAAGATTTCCATACTGAAGACCTAGAACTCCATCTAAAAAAATCTCTCTATCGTAATCATTTTTCGTAAAACCATAACTTTCAGGTTTTAATTCCGTATGTTCTTCTTTTTTTTGAATTGATAATGGGTCCAAATTTGCAATTAAATGTCCCCTTATTCGGTAAGCTCTAATAAGCATTATTGCTCTAACTGAGTCTTTTGTTGCCTGTTTAATTGAACTAAGATTTATATTTTCAAATTTATCATCATTGTGTTTTTTATCTTTAGAAATTGATATATGACGTTTATTTTTTTTGGCAGGAGACCAGCTAGGTCCTTTAAAATTATCATAAACTAGTTTTTCATCTTCACTTAAACCATCAAAAAATTTTTTCCAGCTTTCAGGTAAAGAATTTGGATCTGAAATATAGTCTGCGTAAAATTCGTTTATAAATTCTGAATTATTTCCTGCTAAAAAGGATGTTTTTTTATAAATATTATTGTTGTTAGAAGATGACATTAAAAAAACTATTTTAACACAAATTAATAAAAATCAATCATTTAGTTTCTGATATAGTGTCTTACCTATATCTGCAGGAGATTTTGAAATAGTGATTCCAGCTGATTTCATTGTTTCTATTTTATCTTCAGCACCCCCTTTGCCTCCTGAAATTATGGCCCCAGCATGTCCCATCCTTCTACCTGGTGGAGCTGTCAATCCTGCAATAAAACCGACCATAGGTTTTTTTATTTTTTCTTTCTTTAAAAATTCTGCGGCCTCCTCTTCTGCAGATCCTCCTATTTCTCCTATCATTACGATTGATTTAGTTTCGTCGTCTTTTAAAAAAAGTTCTAAACAATCTATAAAATTTGTTCCATTTATTGGGTCTCCGCCTATTCCGATACATGTTGATTGACCCATACCATTTATTGAGGTCTGAGCAACGGCTTCATAGGTTAAAGTTCCTGACCTTGAAACTATTCCAACAGAACCTTTTTTGTGAATATTTCCTGGCATTATTCCTATTTTACATTCTTCGGGTGTTATGATTCCAGGACAATTAGGTCCAATTAATCTTGAGTTGCTTTTACTTAAAACTTTTTTTACTCTAAGCATATCTAAGATCGGTATTCCTTCAGTTATGCAAACAATTAATTCTAATTTTGCATCAATTGCTTCAATAATTGCAGAACCTGCAAACTTTGGAGGAACATAAATCATTGTAGCATTAGCATCTGTTTTATCTTTTGCTTCTTGAACTGTATTAAAAACTGGTAAGTCTAAATGTTTTTGACCTCCTTTTTTTGGTGTGACACCACCAACTAGTTTTGTTCCATATCTTAAAGCTTGTTCAGAATGAAAGGTTCCATGTGTTCCAGTGAAACCTTGACAAATTACTTTTGTATCTCTGTCTACTAAAATTGACAATTTATTTAATTGCCTCCACAATTTTTTTAGCTGCATCATTTAAATCAGAAGCAGATAATATTTTTAAATTTGATTTATCCAAAATTTCTTTACCCTCCTTAAAATTAGTACCAGCTAGTCTTACAACTAAAGGAACTGATAAATTGATTTCTTTTGCAGCATCTAATACCCCTTGTGCGAGCACGTCACATCTCATAATTCCACCAAATATATTTATTAAAATCCCTTTTACATTTTTATCAGATAGAATTAATTTAAATGCTGCTGAAACTTTTTCTTTCGTGGCTCCACCTCCAACGTCTAAAAAATTTGCAGGTTCTTTTCCATATAGTTTTATTATATCCATTGTTGCCATAGCTAATCCAGCTCCATTTACCATGCAACCAATTGAACCGTTAAGTTTAATATAAGCGAGTTCGTGTTTACTTGCTTCTATTTCGGCGGGATCTTCCTCATTTAAGTCTCTGAGTTTAAGTATTTCTGGCCTTCTAAAAATTGCATTATCATCGAAGTTCATTTTTGCATCTAAGCAAATTAATTTATTTGATTTTGTTATTATTAAAGGGTTAATTTCTATTAAACTTGCATCTTTTTTAATTATTATTTTGTAAAGTGAATTAACTATATTAGAAGCAACTTTTTTTTGCTCATCATTTAATTGAAATATAGAAATAATTTTTTCAATTTCATCTTTTTTTAAAGGACCTTCGTCTTTTAATTCAACTTTATGAGTTTGAATCTTATTAGGTGTTTCTGACGCAACTTTTTCTATATCCATACCTCCCTCTGTGCTAGTAATAAATGCAATTTTAGATGTCTCTCTATCTATTAAGCAAGATAGATAAAATTCTTTAGAAATTTCTGATGCTTCTTCTATGTATAATCTTTTTACTTCTTTACCTTCTGGTCCGGTTTGATGTGTAACAAGAGTTTTTCCCATCATTTTTTTTGCCTCTTGCTCCAAATCTTCAACCTTTTTAATCAACTTCACGCCACCCGCTTTTCCTCTTCCTCCAGCGTGAATTTGTGCTTTTAAAACATATTCTTTACTGTTTAATTGAGTAATTTTTTTTTTAATTTCATCAATAGAAAAAATTACAACTCCATTTGACACTGGAGCGCCGAATTCTTTTAAAATTTCTTTAGCTTGATGCTCGTGAATATTCATTATGTCCTTTTTTTAATATAGGATAGTATTAATTGAAAGTTGAAATTCTTACAATGATAAGTAATTTAAATAAACAAAAAAAATCAATAATTCTATTTTTTATCTACTCTCTCTCGGTGCTAACAGCATTAACAGTATATAAAGATTACGGAATACATATAGAGGAAAAATTTCATAGATTAAATGGCCACTATTGGCTTAACTATGTATCTGAATTTTTTGGTTTTGATAATCTTAAAATTCTTACCGAAAAAAAAATAAGTGAGATTTCAGATTACACACTTTCTCCAATATCTTTTTTTAATAAATATTCAGTAATATTTGATCTGCCGTCAGCACTATTAGAAATTCTATTTAAAATAGATAATGTATATAAAATTTATTATTTAAAACATATTATAAGTTTTTTTATATTCTTACTAAGTTCTTTATTTTTCTATAAAATTTTAGAAAAAAGATATAAAAATTTTTACTTAAGCCTTATTGGTTTAATTTTATACATAACTACTCCGAGAATTTTAGGTGATAGCTTTTTGTATAAAGATGTACTTTTTTTGTCTTTCTTTACAATTACGCTTTATTTTTTTTATAAATCTTTAACTACTTTAAGTTACAAGTCTATATTTATATTTTCCATCTTAAGCGCAATTTGTGTGCATGAAAAAATATTTGCAGTTTTAATTCCTATATTTTTCATTATTTTAATTATAATAAAAAATTTCTATTTCAATCAATTTGTAAATTCATTAAAAAAAACTACCTTTTATTTATTCTTTTTTTTCTTTTTTTTATTTATTTCTTGGCCATATCTGTGGTCGGATCCTTTGGGCAATTTTATAGAATTATTTAAATCTATTAGACCTGATTTAATAAACGTAAAAATATTATACAATGATATGTACATTTCAAATCATAACGTACCAGATATATATTTAATCAAATGGATAGCTATCTCATCACCACCACTCCAATTTGTTTTATTTTTACTTGGATATTTTTATTGCTTTATTAGATTTATAAAAAGATTTATTTCAATAAAAAAAAATAATATCTACAACGATTTATGGAGAGGAAAAAATGAAGAATTAGATGTCATTTGCTTTTTGTTTCTCACCTTTTTTTATTTCATTTTTATTTTTTTTAATGCACCATTTTATAATGGATGGAGATTAGTTTATTTTTTTAATATCTTTTTAATATATTTTTCAATTTATTGCCTATACTTGTTAAATATTTCTTTAATGAAAACTCGATTTATAAATATTTTTTTTCTATTTGTCATTTTTTTAATAAGCAATAACATTTATGTAATAATAAAAACTCATCCTTTTCAAAGTATCTACTTCAACTCGTTAATGTCTAAAAAAAATAAAAATAGTTATGAAGGTGATTATTATGGATTGGCGACAAAACATTTTTTTGAAAAAATTATTTCTGAAGATAACAGGAAAATAATCAATATAGGTAATGCTAGCCACATACCAATTCAAAGAGGTTTAGAAGGGATTTCTTTTAAATTCAAAAAAAAACTTAATATTGTTGGTCAAGAATATAATGTTGCTGATTATATCTTCAAAAATAATATATCTGAGGTAAATTCTAATTTAATTAAAAAATATGATATTCCTAAGAACTTTAGTAAGATGTATGAATTAGAAGTTGACAAAGTAGTAATATATGAAATTTATAAACGTAATAATCTTTAAAATATGAAAATTTTTTTTTATAAGTCAATTTTGGTTTTTTTTCTTTTTTTATTAGCTTTTCATTATTCGTATAACTTTGTCGCTAAGTCAATAGAGAGAAAGATTAATTCAAATTTTTCAAAAGCGAATATCCAAATTTTAAAAACTAAAATTAAAAATGAAATGAATAATGCAATTAACAAAGATAAATTTATTTCTAATGAGGATGCGGAGTTAATTAATAAATTTATTGATAAATTAATTGACGATCTCAATAAAAACAGTCAATGATATAAATGAAACATGTTATTGTAATACCTGTTTATAATGATGAAAAATCATTGAATAAACTGCTACAAAATATTGACGATCATATTGAAAAGTTAGTAGATTTTAAAACTGAAATTTTAATTTTAGATGATAAATCTACAGATAAAATAACTTTGAAAAATGATAAATTTAAAAATTTTGAAAAAATCGGTATTCTTAGAGTAAAAGAAAATATTGGTAGTCAAAAGATTATTGCGGTGGGGCTCAACTACTTAAAAGATAAAGATATTGAGGAAAATTTTCTTATAACTGTAATGGACAGTGATGGAGAGGATAACCCCAAAGAAATATCTAGAATGCTAGATTTGGCTTCAAAAAATAATGATAGTGTTATTACATCAAACAGAAAAAGTAGGAGCGAGCCTATTTTAATAAAAATCTTTTATAGAATTCACTTGATTGTAACTTTTCTATTTTCTTTTAAATGGATAACTTTTGGTAACTTCACATCATTTAATTCAATAAATTTAAAAAATATTTTAGATGATAATAGTTCATGGTATGCGCATTCAAGCTCGGTAATTAAAAACTGTAAAATCAAGAGGCTTTATGCAAGAAGAGAGAGAAGATATTATGATAAATCAAAATTAGGATTACTCAAATTAATAGAACACTCACTAAGAGTGAACTCTGTATTTTCAAATAGAATCACAATAATTTCAATTTTATATATCGCTATTATTTATCTGTTTTTCGCAATTAAAAGTTTTTCTTTTTGGATAATTGCAAGCATAATTCTTTTTAATATATCGATCTATTTTGTAAAATTTAAACACTCAATAAAAAATTTAAAAGATTGCTTAAATTTAATTGATAGTTATAAAATAGTTTAAATTACATAAATGATTTATCTATTTTTTAGCAGCATCGAACAATTGTAATTTGCTATTTTAAAGTTGCTAAACAATTCGTAATACTATGTTGATATAAAATTTCATTAATTTTAAATGTTTTTACACAATCAAGTTTAAATACAAAATCAAAAGCATTTTTTCCCAAAGGCTTAATGGTATAAATTTTATTTATATTTTTCTCTTTTAATTTTTTTTTAAAGAAGTTCAAATAGTTTTCATGATATTTGTTACCCTTGATTGGATAACTTACACCATCAGAGGTATACCATCTATTTGGTGGATAAACGTTATGATCAATTTCAGAATTTATAAATTGATAATAAGTGATAATCATTGATCTATCTTTATTTGCTTTTAAAAAGTTTATACTTTCTTTAACTTGATTTGCCTCAAGTTCTAATTGAGACGAATATTTAGATGTAATCCATCTTAAACCTTTAAGTTTATTTGTAATTAAAGAACCATCAATAAAATTTGATTTATTTATATTCTTGAAATCCATGAATTTTCTATTTTCATTGAATCTTTCATGATATTTGAAAGTTACGAAAATATTTAAAATAATTAGTGATAAAATAAAAAGATTTATTTTCTCTTTTTTGTTATCAATTACTAAACTATGAATTATGCCTATTAAAATTGGCAAGATAAAAAATATAATATTTTGATTTTTCATCAACTCCTGATTAAAAATTGAAATTATTGTTACTAAAACAAAGATGGTAGCTGAAAATGTTTTTTTTTTATTTATTTCATTTTTTTTCTGAATATTTACTACTTGAAAAAAAATAATAAAAACTAAAAGAGATAAGAACTTATACTCATTTATTAAGCTAAGAAGTATTGATTTTACATTTAATAAATCTGATCTCTCTGAACCAATTGATAATGGAAAAAGAATGTACTGAATAAAAAAATCTTTTATTTCAATACTTGTAATAAATAAAAATATTGTAAAAACTGAAATTACAATAAAAGAATAACTGAAAATAAGTATTAAAAAATTTGTTTCCTCTTCTTTGTACGAAAAATAAATTAGATACAAGCCAATTAGAATTAAGAAAAAACCTGCAGGTACTTGTTTGGACAAAAATGCAATCGATAAACTAATGATTGTTGCCAAAAGATATAATTTTGATTTTTTTTTAATTGTAAAAATTAAAAAATAAATTGAAATTAAAGAAAAAATAAGAGAGTGATGATCTGGAAATGGCACTCCGACAGGTGGATATGCCAGAATTGCAACGGATAGACTGTAAAATAATGAAGCATTTTTTGTTAAACCCTCATTCAAAAAAAATCTGTACGTAAGGAATGCAAAAATAAAATTTAGAAAGGATGAGTGCAGTAAATAAGAATACCAATTTGTACCAAAGATTCTGAAAAATATTGATTGAAAAAAATCAACGAAAAAACCATTTGATGTCCAATAATCTCTTATTGGCAAAAAGCCTTTATTTATGAAATTAGCCGAGTCAAAGAATGCAAATGTATCAACCGGGAATACACCAATTGAACCGTAATAATAGTTTGCTGCAAAAGAGACTAATAATATTAAAATTATGTTTATTTTTTCTGAATAATTTAATAGTTTAGTCATCATTAAGTTTAACAATCTTTTATTAATAAACAAATGAAATATCCAGGAGCAGAATTAGACAACTTTGATAAAGCATCAATTTGGAGAAAATATATATACTTAAATATAAAAAAATATATTAAAGGAATCACATTAGAAGTGGGAGCTGGTATAGGAAGTTTCACCAATAATTATAAAAATTTAACAAACAATATTACACTAAGTGAGATCGATACTGACAATTTAGATTTTATAAAAGAGAGATTTAAAGAAGATAATTTTAATTTTACTTCAGAACATACAAAAAATATTAATGGAAATTTTGATACAATTATGTATTTGAATGTTTTAGAACATATTGAAAATGATAATAATGAAATTTTAGATGCCTTTGAAAAGCTAAAACCTAATGGAAACTTAATAATTCTTGTCCCAGCACACAATAAACTATATTCAAAATTCGATAAGGCTATAGGGCATTTTAGAAGATATGATATGGATTTTTTTAAAAAAATTAAGCTACAGAGATCAAAACTTATGAAACTTTGTTATTTAGACTCTGCTGGATATTTTTTATATTACTTAAATAAAATTTTTTTTAAAGAAGAGGTTTACCCATCAAAATTTAAAATTTTAATTTGGGATAAGGTCTTTACACCTTTGACTTTTTTTTTAGATATAATTTTAATGTATAAATTTGGGAAAAATATTTTATATATAATTAAAAAGTTAGATACTTAGATTTTTGTCAATTTTAACTGCAGCATTGAAAAGTTCTTTTACAGAGTTGATTGATATATCAAAACTATTTTTTTCATCTTCAGATAAGTTAAGTTCAATTATTTTTTCAACACCATTTTTGCCTATAATAACAGGTACGCCAGCGTAAAGATCTTTTACGCCATACTCACCATTTAAATGTACTGCACAAGGGAGCTGTTTTTTCAAATCAAGAAGATAGCTTTCAGCCATTTCAACACCAGACGCAGCTGGAGCATAAAATGCAGATCCCTTTTCAAGATACTTCACTATTTCAGCTCCACCTTTTTTTGTTCTATCAACTATTTGATCAAGTTTTTCTTGTGAGATATTTCCCTCTTTAACTAAATCTTTAATTTTTTTTCCTTCTACTTCTGTTGAATTCAGCATTGCCACCATACCGTCACCATGACCACCTAGGACAAAAGATTTAATCTTACTTACTGGAACCTTTAGTTCTTGAGAAAGAAAATAAATAAATCTTGATGAGTCTAATATTCCGGCCATTCCTATCACTTTATTCTTAGGAAAACCTGAATATTTTTGAAGTGCCATAACTATGACATCTAATGGGTTAGTTATGCAAATTACGAATGCATTAGGTGATGTTTTTTTAATACCTTCTGCAACTTGTTTAATTATTTTAAGGTTTATACCGAGCAAATCATCTCTGCTCATCCCTGGTTTTCTAGGGACTCCGGCTGTAATTATAATTACGTCCGAATTTTTTGTGTCATCGTAATTGTCTGTTCCTAACAAATTAACATTAAAACCATTTACGGGCGATGATTGCGCAATATCAAGTGCTTTTCCTTTTGCGATACCAGAAGCTACATCAAATAATACAACATCTGCAAGTTCTTTTAATGCGATCAAATGTGCTAGGGTTCCACCGATTTGTCCAGCCCCTATTAAAGTTATTTTTTTTCTCATATATTTCCTTTTTATTTTTATTTCATTGTTGGCATTACAAACTCAGGATCTGATCTCAACCCAGATGGCCATCTAGATGTAATCGTTTTTAATTTTGTATAAAATCTTACTCCTTCAGGACCGTGCATATGTTGGTCACCAAATAAAGATCTTTTCCATCCTCCAAAACTGTGAAAAGCCATTGGAACTGGTATCGGTATATTAATACCTACCATACCTATCTTTGCTTTATTAGAAAAAGTTCTTCCTGAGTCCCCATCCCTAGTAAAAATACTAACACCATTTCCGAATTCATGGTCATTTACTAATTTTAAAGCTTCATCAAAATCTTTTGCTCTTACAACTGATAAAACCGGTCCAAAAATTTCTTCTTTATAAATCCTCATATCTTTTTTTACATGATCAAATAAACATCCACCAATGTAATAACCGTTTTCGTATCCTTGTAGTTTAAAATTCCTTCCATCGACAACTAATTTAGCTCCTTCTTTCTCTCCAATATCCACGTAACCTTTTACTTTTGCTAAATGTTCTTTAGTTACTAATGGCCCCATTTCAGATTGTTTATCCATGCCAGGACCTACTTTTAATGTTTCAACTTTTTTTGCCAATGCGTTGACTAATTTATCTCCAATGTTACCTACGGCCACCGCAACAGACTGTGCCATGCACCTTTCTCCAGCAGAACCATAAGCAGCGCCCATCAGTCCGTTTACTGCTTGATCCAAATCACAGTCAGGCATCACAACACAATGATTCTTAGCTCCGCCTAAGGCTTGAACTCTTTTTTCATTTTTTGCACAGTTTTCATAAATATATTTTGCAATTGGTGTCGAACCAACAAAGCTCATAGCAACTACATCTTTATTATTTATTAAAGCATCGACAGCTTCTTTATCACCGTTGACAACGTTAAACACTCCATCAGGAAGACCAGAATCTTTTAATAGTTCAGCTAATCGCATTGAACAAGAGGGATCTTTTTCAGACGGTTTTAATACAAAAGTATTTCCACACGCTATTGCCATAGGAAACATCCACATTGGAACCATCGCAGGAAAATTAAAAGGTGTAATTCCTGCGCAAACTCCTAATGGCTGTCGTATAGACCAGCTATCAACGTTTGTACCAACATTTTCTGTAAATTCTCCTTTAAGCATTTGAGGAATTCCACAAGCATATTCAACTACTTCTAAACCTCTGGTCAATGAACCTCTTGCATCCTCATAAACTTTACCGTGCTCGGAGACTATGATTTTAGTTAGTTCATCAGAATTTTTTTCAATTAACTCTTTAAATTTAAACATCACTCTCGCTCTTTGTAGAGGAGGTGTATTCGCCCAAGGCTCAAAAGCTTTCTTAGCACTTTCAATAGCTAAATTTACATCTTTTGTAGAAGCAAGTTTTACCTCTGCGCTTTGCTCACCTGTCGCAGGGTTGAATACTTTGCCTGTTCTTTTTGAGTCTCCGCTGTATGATTTACCTCCAACAAAGTGTTCAATAGTTTTCATGATGATATTGAATAAATAAGCTTTTAGCTTGTTGCAAGCATTTTCTTAATAGAGCCAATAGCTTTTGCTGGATTTAATCCTTTTGGACAAGAATTAGTGCAATTCATAATCGTATGGCATCTATATAACTTAAGTTCGTCAGCTACTTTTTTAAGTCTCTCTTTTTTATCTCCGTCTCTACTATCATTGATCCAACGATATGCTTGCAATAAGACTGCTGGACCCAAGTATTTATCACCGTTCCACCAGTAGCTTGGGCAAGAAGTTGAACAGCAAGCACATAATATACATTCATAATAACCATCTAATTTCTCTCTGTCTTTTTGAGACTGCTTGATTTCCTCTTTTTCTTTTCCAGTTTGTTCTGTTTGCAGCCACGGTTTAATCGACTCGTATTGTTTGTAAAGTGTAGTTAAATCTCCAATTAAATCTTTTACTACTTTTAAATGAGGTAAAGGGTAAACATTTAAATCTCCATTGATATCTGTGTGAGATTTAATGCACGCTAGAGTATTTACTCCATCTATATTCATCGCGCATGAACCGCAAACTCCATGAGCGCAAGATCTTCTAAATGTGAGTGATGGATCTATTTCGTTCTTAATTTTAAATAAAATATCCAAAACCTTTGGGCCGCAATTATCCATATCAACTTCAAAAGTATCGACTCTTGGATTTTGTTTTGTAGATGGATCCCATCTATAAACATTTACTTTTTTTAAATTTTTTGAATTTGTCTTGTCTTTATAATGCTTACCAACTTCTATTTTTGAACTTTGAGGTAAGTTGAATTGAACCATTCTTAATAAACTCTTTCCTTTGGTGGGAAGTATTGAACATCATTCGTTAGTGTTCTGGAGTGGACATCTCTATATTTTATTTCTACTTTTTTGTCACTTTGCCAAGCCAAAGTGTGTTTCATAAAGTTTTTATCATCTCTCTTGCTATAATCCTCTCTTGCATGAGCACCTCTGCTCTCTTTTCTGCTATAAGCTGAGTCCATAGTGGTAAGAGCTTGTCTTATTAAATTATCAAATTCTAGTGTTTCAACTAATTCTGTATTGAAAAGAAGAGATTTATCTTTAACTGAAATATCTTCCATACCTTCATAGGGCTTTCTTATTTGGTCTACTCCTTCTTTTAATGTTTTTTCTGTTCTAAACACAGCACATTTTGACTGCATCGTTTTTTGCATATTTAATCTTAATTCTGCTGTCTTAGTAGCGCCTGTAGAGTTTCTAATTTTATCAAATCTATCTAAACATTTATCCGTCTCTGAACTCGAAACTTCTTCATGAGCCATACCTGGTTTTACAAGTTCTGCTGCCCTTTTAGCAGCTGCTCTTCCAAATACCACAAGGTCAATTAATGAATTTGAACCTAATCTATTAGCCCCATGCACTGATACGCAAGCTGCTTCTCCTATAGCCATAAGCCCAGGCACTGTTTTTTCTGAACCATTTAAAGTTAAAACTTCTGCTTTATAATTCGTTGGAATACCACCCATGTTATAGTGAACTGTAGGTACAACTGGAATTGGTTGTTTATTCACATCAACATTTGCAAAAGTCTTTGCGGCCTCGGTTATACCTGGAAGCCTTTCTTCTAAAACCTCTTTATCCAAATGATCTAAGTGTAAATTTATGTGATCTTTATCTTTACCAACACCTCTACCTTCGTTAATTTCCATCTCCATTGATCTGCTTACTACATCTCTAGAAGCTAAATCTTTTGCGTTAGGTGCGTAACGCTCCATAAATCTTTCGCCTTTTCCGTTTACTAAAAATCCTCCTTCTCCTCTTGCGCCCTCTGTTATTAAACATCCTACTCCATAAATTCCAGTTGGATGGAATTGCACAAACTCCATATCTTGTAATGGTAATCCAGCTCTTAATACCATTGCATTACCGTCACCAGTACAAGTATGCGCTGAGGTAGCTGAATAATAAACCTTTCCATAACCACCTGTTGCTATTATTGTGATGTGCGATCGAAATCTGTGAATGGTACCATCTGTTAAATTCCAGGCTATAACTCCTTTGCACTCTCCATTTTTCATTATTAAGTCTAATGCAAAGTATTCAATAAAAAATTCTGTATTATGTTTTAGTGCTTGACCATAAAGAGTGTGTAAAATCGCATGGCCCGTTCTATCAGCAGCAGCACATGTTCTTTGCGCTGTTCCATTTCCATAATTTTTTGTCATTCCGCCAAAAGGTCTTTGATAAATTTTTCCATCATCTGTTCTGCTAAATGGAACGCCGTATCTCTCCAATTCAACAACTGCTCTTGGAGCCTCCTTGCATAAATATTCTATAGCATCCTGATCGCCTAACCAGTCAGAACCTTTAACAGTATCGTACATGTGCCATCTCCAGTCGTCCTCTCCCATGTTTCCAAGTGCAGCCGAGATACCTCCTTGAGCAGCAGATGTATGGCTTCTTGTTGGAAAGACTTTTGAAATACAGGCTGTTTTTAGTCCAGCTTCTGATAAACCAACCGCTGCTCTAAGACCAGATCCTCCTGCTCCTAAAACAACAACATCATATTCATGATCTATAATTTTATACGCGCTCATTAAGT
>CACJQQ010000002.1 GCA_902595625.1 uncultured Pelagibacteraceae bacterium
CTATTAAATCTAAAGCTTCTTCGTTAGAATTTATTGATGGGGCAAAACCGCCTTCATCTCCAACATTCGTTAACATTTTTTTAGATTGTAATATTTTTTTTAGATTTTGTATTACAACAAAACATTTTTCTATAGCATCTGTAAAATTTTTAGCAGAGTCTGGTCTGATCATAAATTCTTGAATATTCAAATCATTATCTGCATGAGCTCCACCATTAATAATATTCATTAGTGGTATAGGTAGAGAATAGGATTTACCTAAATTTTTAAAAAGTGATAGTTTTTTTGTGATTGCTGAACATTTTGCGTTAGCTAATGAAACTGCCAGTGTAGCATTAGCTCCAAGATTTATTTTATTTTCACTTCCATCTAATTCTAATAAAATTTTATCAATATCTTCTTGATTGTCTGGATTTAAATTCTTAAGTTTGTCAGAAATTTTTTTATTAATATTGTTTACTGCAGTGTTTACACTTTTTCCCAAAAATTTATTCTGATCTTTGTCTCTTAATTCATGTGCCTCAAAAGCGCCTGTGGATGCGCCTGATGGAGAAATTGCAGTAGCTGACGAACCATCATCTAAAAAAATTTCAGCTTCAACAGTAGGATTTCCCCTGCTATCAAAAACTTGTCGCCCTATAACATTTTTGATTTTTGCCATTCCTTCTTTTTTTATTTAACTAACTTATCTATTTCAGTTAATTTTTTTAATAATGTTTTCACTTCATTTAATGGCACCATATTTGGACCATCTGATGGCGCGTTATCGGGGTCTTCATGTGTTTCCATAAAAATTGCTCCAACACCGACAGCTATAGCTGCGCGAGCTAAATAAGGAACAAACTCTCTTTGACCTCCACTTTTTTCACCCATACCACCTGGTTGTTGAACTGAATGAGTGGCATCAAAAACGATTGGAAAACCAAATCTAGACATGATTGGCAAAGCTCTCATATCTGAAACAAGTGTATTATAACCAAAACTTGCTCCTCTTTCTGTAATTAAAATATTCTTGTTTCCAGAGTCTTCAATCTTTTTTATTACGTTAGCCATATCCCATGGCGCCAGAAATTGTCCTTTTTTAACATTTATTATTTTGCCAGTTTTAGCTGCAGCAATTAATAAATCAGTTTGACGGCAAAGAAACGCTGGGATTTGCAAAACGTCAACATGATCAGCAACAATTGAACATTGTTCTGCTGTGTGAACATCTGTCAAAATAGGTAAACCAACTTCTTTTCTAATTTTATCAAAAATAGGTAAAGATTTATCAAGTCCCATGCCTCTTTTACCTTTAAGGCTTGTTCTGTTAGCTTTATCAAAAGAGGTTTTATATATTAAATTAATTCCTAGACTGGTGGTGATTTTTTTTAATTCAGAAGAAATTTTTAAAGCATGCTCTTCATTTTCTAACTGACACGGTCCAGCAATCAAAGTAAAAGGTTTATCGTTAGCTATTTCAAAATTGGAACATTTTACTTTATGATTTGTCATTAGTTTTTCGATTTATTTTTTGCGGCTTTTATAAAAGATGAGAATAAAGGATGTGGAGCTAAAGGTCTAGATTTAAATTCTGGGTGAAATTGCACCCCAATAAACCAAGTGTGATTTTTAAGTTCTATGATTTCAGGTAATTTTGAGTCCGGAGATAAGCCTGAAAATATCATACCTTTTTTTTCAAATTTTTCTTTGTAATTTATATTTACCTCGTATCTATGACGATGTCTTTCTTTAATTTTGGTTGAGTTATAAATATTACTGATTAATGATCCTTTTTTAAGTGTCGCTTCATAACTGCCTAGCCTCATCGTTCCTCCAAGATTTTTGTCCGTTCCTTTAAACATTTTACCATTTTTTGTCCATTCGCTCATTAAACCAACCACCGATGCTTTTGAAGGACCAAATTCACTAGATGTTGCTTTTTTGATGTTTAATTTGTTTCTTGCAAATTCTATCACTGCCATTTGCATACCAAAGCATATTCCTAAAAAAGGTATATTATTTGTTCTCGCAAAAGTTATAGCTGCAATTTTTCCTTCTGTCCCCCTTTTTCCAAAACCGCCTGGAATTAAAACGCCAGAAACATCTTTTAATTTATTTTTAACATCTTTTGGTTTTAAATGATCAGACTCAATCCTAACCAAATTTACTTTTAAATTGTTGGCTAAACCGCCGTGAGTTAAAGCCTCATCTAAAGATTTGTAAGCATCTTTCAATTCTACATACTTTCCAATTATAGCAATATTAACTTTATTTTTATTGTTTAATACTGAATGAGTAATTTTTTTCCAAGGACTTAAGTTTACTTTATTTCTAGATTTTATCTTAAAAAAATTTAAAACTCTTTCATCTAGTTTTTCTTTATTGAAGCTGATAGGTGCCTCATAAATTGTTTTCACATCAACTGTTTCTATAACATCTTTAATTGATACATTGCAAAATAATGAGATCTTCTTTCTTTGGTCAAAAGGAATAGATCTTTCTGACCTACAAATAATTATATCAGGTTGAATACCTATACTTCTAAGTTCTTTAACCGAATGCTGTGTTGGTTTTGTTTTTATTTCATCAGAAGCCTTCATATAAGGAACCAAAGTTAAATGAATAAATAATGTTTTTTTTCTACCAAACTCATTAGAAAATTGTCTTATTGCCTCTAGGAAAGGAAGGCTTTCAATATCTCCTACTGTTCCACCTATTTCACAAATTACAAAGTCTTCTTTTGCAACATCGTGTTTTATAAATTCTTTAATTCTATTTGTTATATGTGGAATAACTTGAACGGTTTTTCCTAAATATTTTCCCTGTCTTTCTTTTTTTAAAACATCACTATAAATTTTACCTGTGGTGATATTATCAGATTTTTTTGCTGAAATTCCTGAAAATCTTTCATAGTGACCGAGGTCTAAATCTGTTTCGGCCCCGTCATCAGTTACAAAAACTTCGCCATGTTGAAATGGGCTCATTGTTCCTGGATCAACATTTAAGTAAGGATCTAATTTTCTAATTCTTACTTTATATCCTCTTGACTGTAATAAATAAGCTAGTGAAGCTGATGATAATCCTTTGCCTAAAGATGAAACCACGCCGCCAGTTACGAATATGTATCGCGCCATGGAAGTATGTTATACTCTAAAAATTTTGAATTACAAAGTGTTAATTACTTAGACTGTGGTATTTGTGGAAGGTTTGAATTTTCCTCTTCTTCCTTTTCAAGAACTGATTGAGTTTCACGAAGTTCATCTCGTGAAATGGCAACTATAGCTATACTGCAAATTATAAATAAGGTAGCTACAATTGATGTAAATTTAGTTAAGAAAGTACCAACTGATCTTGCAGACGTGAAATTGTCTTGTGAAACACCTAAGCCCAATGCGCCTCCCTCTGATCTTTGCAATAAAATTATTATTACTAGGATTATTGCTAAAGCGATATTTACAAAAATGAGTAAATTTTCCATGGTGTTTATCTATAGTAATTCTTTATTATATCAATAAATTTTTTAGAAGTTTTTGATGCTCCTCCTATTAAAAAACCATCTATTTCTTTAATTTCTTTAAACATCTCTATATTGCTACCATCTACTGAACCGCCATAGAGTACTGCTGGACTAGTTTTTTTAAAAATTCTTTTTAAAACTTTCTTAATATGAATAGTTGTTTTTTTTAATTCATGCGCAGTCGGAATTTTACCTGTTCCGATAGACCAAATAGGTTCATAAGCTACAATAATATTATTTCTATTAAATTTTTTTTCTAAAACTTTTGTCAATTGTCTTGTTAAAACACTTAGTGTTTTTTTATTTTTTTTCTCTATTTTGTTTTCACCTATACAAAAAACTACTTTCAAATTATTATTTAGAGCATACCTGACTTTATCCTTTAGCATTAGATCGGTGTCACCCTCTCCTCTGTTGTCTGAATGTCCAACTAAAGTATATTTAGCACCTACGCTCTTTAGCATGTAAGGGCTTATGGCGGCTGTATTAGAAGAGAATTGTTCTTTCTGATAGCAATTTTGAGAACCTATTAAAATCCTCTTATTTTTAAAATATCTAGAATAGCTTTCAATCAGTGTGTAAGGTGGAGTAATTACTACTCTGTATTTGTTTCTATTTTTATCTCTAGAGTAGTACGAATTAATTTTATTAAGAATATTAACGGATTTAGGCACACCAAACATTTTCCAATTGCCAATAAAATATCTCATAATTTGCCTTAAATTAAATTTTAATCTATAGGTGTATAATTTTGGACTTAATAAATTAATATTATGGCAACATCAATAGGTAAATTATCAAAATCTTTTTTTATAAAGCTGCTGGTGGGTATAATTATTCTGCCTTTTGTCTTTTGGGGTATGGGTGACGTGTTTAGGGGCGGAAATCAAAACGTAATCGCAACTGTAGATTCTAACAAAATTAGCACTCAAGAATTTATTAATTACATAAATCGGTTAAATTTAAGCGAAGAACAGATTAAAAATTTATCAAAGACGGATCTGATCGAACAAATTTTATCTGATTATATTGGTAAAAAAGTTATGTCTTTAGAAATTGAAAATCTTGGAATTGTAATAAATGATAATGCTCTAAGAGATATTATTAAAAATGATAAATCATTTTTTAAAGATAATAAGTTTTCAAGAACTGAGTATGAAAAATTTTTAATTAAAAGTGGAATTACAGCGCCTCAATTTGAAGCTAATATTGTTGAGCAAGAAAAAAGAAGGCAGTTTTTAAGTTCTTTGGCTGGAGGAATAGTCATTCCTGAAATTCTAGTTGAGAAAGAATTTAGAAAAGAAAATCAAACGAAAATAATTCAATATATAGATTTAGAAAAATATCACTCAAAATATAAACCCTCACAAGAAAATATTAAAGAACTTTACGAAAGAAATAAGAATGTATTTTTTACTGAACTTAAATCAATAAGATACGCAGAAATTAAACCAGAGTTTATCAGTGGAGGTAAAGAGTACAATGAAAATTTTTTTAAACAATTAGATAATATTGAAAACAATGTTTTAGACGGACAATCTTTTGAGGAGACAGTGAAAGCAAATAATTTAAAGATTGTAGAATTCAATAAAATTAATGCTAAAAAAGAAAATGAAGCCAAAAACAAAATAGAAAACTTACCAGATAATCTCTTTAAAAAAATTTATAATATAAAGATACCTCAATCTCCTGAAATTATTAATATAGATAGTAAATATTATTTAGCTGAGATTAAAGATGAAGAGAAAAAAAATAGACCGATGAACGATCCTGAAGTTTTAGAAGCACTCAATGCCCAATTAAGTTTTAAAGAAAAAATTGAAAATAATACATCTTTAGCTAAAGATATAAGTTTAGGCGCTTTTGATGGAGAAAATTATAAAAAATTTGCTGACGATAATGGTTTAATTGTTAAAGATTATAAAATCTCTAATTTAAAACAAAACGATATATTTAACGAAGGTTTAATAAAGCGAATTTTTTTAACTAAAGATGGTGACATTAATCTTTTAACTAACAATACCCTGACTAAAAGTTTTTTAATATCGACAAAAAAAACTGAATATAAAAAACTAGATAAAAATGGCAATGAATTTGAACAATACGAAGCTAAAGCACGCTTAAACTTGATTAACAAAATATATCAATCTTATGACGAAAATGCTAATCAGAAGTATAAAGTTGAAGTTAATCAAAGAACTGTAGATCGTGTTAAAAATTCGTTTCAATGAAAATAAACTTAAGTTTTAAAGAATTTAAAAATAATCATTCTAAAAAAAAACATCAAATTTTATTTAGAACGAGGTCTTGTAATCAATATCCCAGGGTTGAAAACTTATTTAGATTTCTTCTAGCTGAAAAAAATAGCTTTATTTTTGAGTCAGTTGAAAAAGGAACGATTAAAGGTCGTTATACTATAATTGGACTTAATCCTGATAAAATCTGGGATATTAATAAGAATATTATTACAATTAATAGCTCAGATAAAAAATCTAAAATCAAATCTGATCCATTAAAGTATATAAATAAACTAATTAAAGAGTTTAAGATTAAAGTTCCAAATCAATTACCTTCAATGTCCTCGATGCTTGTAGGTTATTTTTCTTATGATGTAATCCGTTATATAGAAAAAATACCCAACAACTGTAAAGATGATCTTAAAGTGCCTGATGTTAGGTTATCAAGACCTAAAAATTTAATTATTTATGATAATGTTAAAAAAAAGATTTTTTATGTAGAAAATGTTTATGCAGATACAAAAATTAAAAATTATGAGGAAGAATATCATGCAATAAATAAAAGATTTGATTTGTACGAAGATTTTGAGAAAATTAAACTCCCAGAACAATTCACATTTAAACCTAACAAGAATTTAATAAAATCAAATACTTCAAAAGAAAAATTCAAATCACTTGTTAAAAAAGCAAAAACATACATAGAAAAAGGAGATATTTTTCAAGTTGTTTTAAGTCAAAGGTTTGAGAGAAAAATCAATAAAGCACCTATAGAAATTTACAATCATTTAAGAAAATCTAATCCCTCACCTTTTATGTTTTATTTTAATTATAAAGATTTTAACATTTTAGGCAGCAGTCCAGAAATATTGGTAAGACTTAGAGGTGGAGAAGTAACAATTAGACCAATCGCTGGCACTAGACCTAGAGGAAGAAACAGCAAAGAAGATAAAAAATATGAATTAGATCTTTTAAAAGATAAAAAAGAATTAGCAGAGCATTTAATGTTATTAGATCTTGGAAGAAATGATGTTGGAAAAGTATCTAAAGTAAATACAGTTAAAGTTACTGAAAAGTTTAAAGTTGAGAGATATTCTCATGTAATGCACATAGTTTCTAATGTAGTAGGAAAATTTAATAATAAATTTTCATTATTTGAAACATTATTATCAGGCTTTCCAGCGGGCACAGTAAGTGGCGCCCCCAAAATTAGAGCTATGGAAATCATTGATGAATTAGAGAAAAATAAAAGGAAATTATACGCGGGTGGTATTGGTTATTTCACTCCTAATGGTGAGTTTGACACTTGTATAGCTTTAAGAACAGCTATAATTAAAAATAAGAAATTTTATGTACAGGCTGGTGCTGGTGTAGTTGCGGATAGTAAACCTGAAAAAGAGTACGCTGAAACGGTGAATAAAGCTAAAGCCTTAATGAAAGCAGTCGATTAAATGAAAATTTTATTAATAGATAACTACGATAGTTTTACTTACAACTTATATCACTATATCTCTAATTTTAAAAAAAATGTTGAGGTAGTTAGGAATGATAAAATTGATGGTAAAGCAATTATAAGAAAAAAATATAATAAAATTGTTATCTCGCCTGGACCAGGTAATCCAAATCAAGCTGGCAATTGTTTAAAAATTGTAAAAGAAATTCACAAAAAAATACCTATTCTAGGAGTATGTTTAGGTCATCAAATCATTGGTCAGGTTTTTGGTGGAAAAATAGTGAGAGCTAAGAATTTAATGCATGGAAAAACTAGTAAAATTAAGCATCAAAAGAAAGGTCTATTTAAGAATATCCAAAATAATTTTGAAGCAACGAGATATCACAGCCTTGTAGTTGATAGTAAAAAATTCCCAAAAGACTTGATAATTACTGCAGAAACTAAAAATAAGACAATTATGGGGTTGATGCATAAAAAATATAATATTCACGGATTTCAATTTCATCCTGAGAGTATAAGTACTAAAGTGGGTATGAAATTAATTAAAAATTTTATCACTAATTAATATGTCTGATTTAGCAGCTAAATTAAAACAAGGTCAAAATCTTTCTTTTGAGGAAAGCAAGTCTCTATTTTCAGAGCTAATGGAGGGTAAAAAGGAAGAAAGTCAAATCATTGAAATTCTAGAGGCTTTGATAAAAAAAGGTGAAACAAAAGATGAATTAGCTGGTGGCATCTTTGTTTTAAGGGATAAAGCAACAAAAGTTTCTGCAGACTCAAATACTATTGATACCTGTGGAACTGGTGGTGACGGTCAAAATTCCCTAAATATTTCAACAGCCGCTGCAATTGTTTTAGCTAGCATGGGAGTTAAGGTGGCAAAACATGGTAATAAAGCTGTTTCGTCTAACTGTGGTTCAGCAGATGTATTGGAAGCTTTAAAAATAAACATTAATTTAAAATCAAGTGAAGCAGAGGATAGTATAAAAAATTTTAATTTTGCTTTTATGTTTGCTCCAAATTATCACTCAGCTATGAAACACGTTGGGCCTGCTAGAAAAAAGATGGGTAAGAAAACTATTTTTAATTTAATTGGTCCTTTAAGTAGTCCAGCTCAAGTTAAAAGACAAGTGATAGGTGTTTTCGATAAAAAATGGATGAAACCTTTTGCTGAAGCTTTAAAAGAAAATAATGTTGTGCATGCTTATATTGTTCATAGCGATGATGGAATGGATGAAATTTCACCTTTTGCAAAAACTAATGTTGTGGAATTAAAAGATAGTAAAATAAATGAATTTACAATAAATCCAAAAGATCTTGGCATAAATGAAAGTAATAAAGAAAATTTGAAAGGTAAAAATGCAGAATACAATGCAGAAAAAATTATAGATATCTATAAAGGAACTTCTAATGAGTTCTCCCAATCCGTTGCTTTAAATGCTGCAGCAGGGTTAATTGTTTCGGGGAAAGAGAATGATTTTAAAAATGCTTTTAACAAAGCTACTAAACATCTAAGTTCTGGTAAAGTTTTTGAGCATTTGACAAAATTACAATCGAAATAATGACTAATGTTTTAAACAAAATCATCGAAGATAAAAAAGATTCTTTGAAAAGTATTAAGAAGACAAATTCTTTAGATTCTATTGAAAATACAATTAAATCTTTAAACAACTTCTTAAATTTTAAAGAAGTTATAGCCAATAATAAAAGGGCATCGATAATTTCAGAGATAAAAAAAGCAAGCCCTTCTGCAGGAGAATTAGTGAAAGATTTTAATCATTTAAATATTGCAAAAATGTACGTAGATAACGGTGCTACTTGCCTTTCGGTTTTAACAGAAGAAAAACACTTTCTTGGCAAACTTGATTATATAAGAGATATTAAAAAAAAGTTTAAAATTCCTGTTTTAGCAAAAGATTTTTTTATTGATCCTTACCAAATCGCTTTATCTAAAAGTTATGGTAGTGATTGTATTTTGATCATAGTTGCTGCTTTAGATGCTAAACTAGCAGATGAAATTTATGCTGAAGCAATAAGACATAAACTTTCAGTAATAGTTGAAGTGCACGATAACAAAGAAGCTGAAAATGCTTTAAAATACGAAAATGCTTTAATTGGGATTAATAATAGAAATTTAAAAACATTAGACATCTCTATTAATAATACGATTTCTATTTTCGAAACTTTAAAAGAACATAAAGGCCCTATCATTTCAGAAAGTGGAATTAAGAATGAAAATGATGCTAAATATATTTATGAAAAAACAGGGATTAAAAATTTTCTAATTGGTGAATCACTTTTAAAATCTGACAATGCTGCAGAATTATTGAAAAAATTTACTCAAATAATTCAATAAAATAAGGGCTTATTTCAAGTTGTAATTTAAGTAGAACTTTTATAGAACATAGATGTACGAGGTTTGTTCTATGCTTACAAAAAAACAAAAAAACTTACTAATATTCATAAATAAGAAGATTAGATCTTCTGGAATCTCTCCATCATATGAGGAAATGAAAAATTCACTCAACCTTAAGTCGAAATCAGGAATTCATAGATTAATATCAGCTTTAGAAGAGCGAGGATTTGTAAAAAGATTAGCTCACAAAGCAAGAGCTTTGGAAGTTGTTAAATTGCCAGAAAATGCAAGTGCTAATGATATTTTTAATTCTTTCACACCAAGTGTTATCAAAGGTGGATTAGATAAAGAAAAAACAAAATCGACTGATGTGTCTGTTTTAGGAAGTATTGCAGCCGGAACTCCAATCGAGGCAATTCAACAAGAAGTTGATAGAGTAGCTTTGCCTGAAGATTTGCAGAATAATGGTGAACATTATGGATTAAAAGTTAAAGGTGACTCAATGATTGAAGCTGGTATCAATGATGGTGATACAGTAATTGTTAAGAAAACTTCAAATGTAGATAGTGGTCAGATTGCGGTTGTTTTAATTGATGACCAAGAAGCAACTTTAAAAAGAGTTAGAAAAAAAGGAAACACTATTGCTCTTGAAGCTGCAAATAGAAACTACGGCACAAAAATCTACGCTGCGAATAGAATAAAAATTCAAGGAAAACTGGTTTCTTTATATAGAAACTTTCACTAAAATAGTCTAATTAATAGAATGTCTTTTAATTGTAGGTTTGCGCCCTCTCCTACTGGGCCTCTTCATATTGGTGGTGTTCGAACGGCTTTATTTAATTGGCTGTTAGCTAAGAAAAATAAAGGTAAATATTTCTTAAGAATTGAAGATACAGATAAAGAAAGATCAAAAGACGAATTTAAAAAACAAATTATTACATCATTATCATGGCTGGGGATTGAACATGATGGTGAAGAATATATTCAATCTAAAAACATTAATAAACACGTTGCAGTTGCCGAAGAACTTATTAAAAAAGGTTTTGCTTATGAGTGTTATTGCTCAGAAAAAGAAATAAATGAACAAAAAGAAAAGTGTAAAAAACAAGGTATACCGTACGTTTATAATAGAAAGTGGAGAGATGCTAAAGACCTTAAAATTCCAGATGATGTAAAACCGGTAATTAGATTTAAGAGTAAAATTTCAGGAAACACAATTATAAAAGACTTAGTTCAAGGAGAAAGAAATATCTCTAATTCTACAATTGAAGATTTTGTAATATTAAGAAAAGATAAATCACCAACGTATCAATTATCAGCAACAGTTGATGATCATGAGATGAAAATTACTCATGTAATAAGAGGTGATGATCATATGATTAATTCTTTTAAACAAAAACAAATTTATGATGCCATGGGTTGGGATGTTCCGAACTTTGCTCACATTCCGTTAATTCATAGTGAACAAGGAAAAAAATTATCTAAAAGAGATAATGCATCTACCCTTGAAGATTATGTTAAAATTGGAATTATTTCAGACGCATTAAGGAATTATTTATTAAGATTAGGATGGTCTTATAAAGATAAAGAAATTTTTACTAAGCAAGAAAGTATTGATTTATTTGATTTAAGTGGTGTCGGTAAATCACCTTCAAAACTTGATATGAATAGGATTTATTCAATAAATGAAACATACATAAAGACAATAGATGAAATAGATCTTTTTAATTTCTTCAAAGAATATGTTTCAAAATACAAAAAACCTATAGATCAAGCAAAAGAGAGTGTCCTTTTAAAATCAATGGGTTTTTTAAAAAATAAAGCAAAAACCCTAGAGGATATTTGGAATAATGCTCAATATATTATTAATGATAAAATTGAAGTTGGCGCAGATGATAAAAAACTAATTGATGATTTATCCAAGAAAGTAATAAATGACTTTATCAATGAATATGGAAAACTTTCCTCTCTATCTAGAGAAGCTCTAGAGCCTGTAATTAAATCTTTAATAGATAAGCATAAGACTAATTTTAAAGGTGTGGGACAGCCATTGAGAATAGCTTTGGTGGGCTCAAGATTTGGACCAGGTCTATATGATGTAATATTATCCTTAGACAAGGCTGAAGTAATAAAAAGACTAAAATCAGTTTAAATGAAAGAGGCTGCATCTTTCAGAACGAGAAAAACATCAATTTACGATAAAAAATCAAACACCCCTTTTAAAATAAGTAGGTCAAAATTTTTCAATTTTCTTAGTTGTAAACGGTGCTTTTATCTAGATCGAGTTAAGGGCCTAAAAGAACCCTCTATGCCTGGTTGGGCTCTAAACGTAGCTGTGGACGAACTATTAAAAAAAGAATTTGATCAGTATAGAAAAGAACAAAAACCGCATCCAATTATGATTAAACATAATTTAAATTTTATTCCTTATCAGCACAAAGATTTAGATAAATGGAGAAACTCTTTAAAAGGTGGAATTTCATACTTAGATGAAAAAACTAATCTTATCATTCATGGAGGAATTGATGATCTTTGGTTTGATTTAAATGAAAAGAAGATAGTTGTTGTAGACTATAAAGCTCAATCTTCAACTTACCCTGTTACTGTTTCCTCTTACCTCGATGCTGAATGGCATCTTAGTTATAAATTACAAATGGATATATATGTTCATATTTTAAGAAAAATGAATTTTGATGTGTCAGACCGAACTTTTTTTTATGTTTGTAATGGAGAAAAAACAAATGATAAATTTGAAAACAAAATAGATTTCAAAACTACATTAATACCGTACCGTGTAGATACATCGTGGATTGAAAAAAAGTTAGTTGAAATGAAAAATGTTTTAAATCTTGAAAAAGCACCTGAAATTGAAAAAACTTGTGAGAAGTGTGCATATCTAGAAGGTGGAAAAAAATTTTAGTTAATTATCTATTATTATTCTCATCATCGTTATTAGATGATTGATCATTATTTTCTGATTGAGGTTCTTCCTCAGTAGTTTCTGTCGAAGTTTCCTCTTGAGCTGGTTGCTCTGGTTCTGGCTGAGGTTCTGACTCTGAATACGTCTCTTCTTGTGCTGGCTCCTCTTGAGGTTCAGGAGTTGGATCTTGTTGAGACTGAGCTCTAGCTATATCAGCAGCACTTTTGGGTGAAGGTTCTCTTCTCATGAAGAAATATATTCCAGCTGCAATTACTGCAATTGCTCCTAAAATATAAAGAAGAATATTAACCATACTTAATCCTTTTGCTTCTGTTGCTGCAGTAGTTTCTTCTGTAACTGGTTGAACTTCTTCCTCCTCAGGTTTTGCATCTTGCTCTTGAGCTGGTTCAGCATTTACTTCTTCTTTAGGCTCCTCTTTTTGAGGCTCAGGCTCTGGTTCAGGTTCTGGTTCAGGCTCTTTTGCTGGCTCCGGTTCTGGTTCAGGCTCCGGTTCTGGTTCAGGCTCTGGTTCTGGTTCAGGCTCTGGTTCTTTAACTTCTGGAGTAGTTACCTGCGTTTCTGGAGCTTTAGCTACTTCTTCTGGATCCTTAGCTTTTGGGTTAATTACACCTGTAGCTGCAACTACCACACCAATGATAATTACTGTAATAAGATCCATTTCTAAGTTTTAAACTTAAATTCATAAATTTCACTTACAAACATGGACGAATTGGGTGCTGTCTGTGAACAAAAAAGCTTAAATAATAAGAGATTTTTTTAGATTTAATTGTTTTTACTCTGGTTTGAAAATTAAACAAAGTCCATTATTACAAAATCTTTTACCCGATTCTTTTGGACCATCATTGAAAACATGTCCATGATGTACGCCACACTTTGCGCAGTGGTACTCTACTCTTTCCATGCCAAAGCTATAATCTATTTTTGTTTTAAAAGCCCCAGGTAAAGCTTCCGAAAAAGAGGGCCATCCAGTTCCGCTATCATATTTAGCGGTTGATGCGAATAGTTTATTTCCACAATTAGCACAATGATAAAAACCTTTTCTTTTTTCTTTTAATAAATCGCTAGTAAACGGTCTTTCAGTCCCTTCATTAAACATTATATTTTTTTGCTCTTTAGATAGGTTTGGATTAATGATTTTTTTAGTAGCAGCTAAAAGAGTTTTGATTGGAAGTAGCAATACTAAAGCCGAAAAACAAAGGATTTTATTAAATTTTCTTTTACTAAATTTCACAAAATTAGTTTAATATATTAAAAAATGAAAACAATTTTTTTATTTTTTTTAACAATTTATATTGCTTATTATCTATTTAGACCAGTAACTAAAAAAGAAATAAAAAAGTTTAACGACCCAGATAATTGGTCAAATATGGGGTTTTAAAGCATTTAAGTGTTCTATAATACTTTCGGATAAAGCTTGTAAATCATATCCACCCTCAAGAAAAGATATAACTCTGCCTTTGGAATGTGTATTAGCAATATCGACAATATTTTTTGTGATTTTAAAAAAATCATCTGACTCTAAACTAATATTAGCTAAAGGATCTCTTTTATGAGCATCAAAACCTGCAGAGATTAAAATTATCTCTGGTTTAAATTTATCTATAGCTTTGAGAACTTTTTGATCAAATATTGATATAAATTCTTTACTTGTAGTGCCAGCTTTTAAAGTTGCATTGAAAATATTTCCAACCCCTGTTTCATCTTCGGCTCCTGTTCCTGGAAATAATGGGAATTCATGAGAGGAGCCATAGGCAACAGATTGATCTTTAAAAAAAATTTCTTGAGTTCCATTACCGTGGTGAACATCAAAATCAATTATTGCAACTTTTTTTATTTTGTATTTTTTTTGCAAGTATCTCGCTGTTACTGCAACATTATTGATAAAGCAAAAACCATTAGCCCTTATAGTTTCGGCATGATGACCTGGAGGTCTAACGGCACAAAATATTCTCTCATTTTTTTCCATGAGATCCGTTGCTGCAGCAATACCAGCTCCACATGATCTTAGAATAGCATTTTTACTATTAGGACAAAGCATAGTATCGGCATAAGGTTCTTTCTCTACACCTATTATTCCTTCTTGGGGAATGTTAGAAAAAATTTGCTCTATATGTTGTTTTGGATGAACCAATGAAATAGTTTCCAAATCAGCCAAAGGTGCTTCTTTAAATTTTACTTTTAAATTTGATGATTTAATTGAATTTATAATACTTTCTAGTCTTTCTTTTTTTTCAGGATGAGCATGGCCATTAAATTTTTTTAAGCAATCATTATGAGTATAAATAATCATAAATACTTATTAATAGCTTTGGCAGCTAATATTGAAGATGAAGTATTAGTTTTAAAATTTTCTAAAATCGTCTGAGTTTTTGATATTTGTACATCCATCTTTTTTGGATTATCTAAATAACCAGAAACAACTTTAAATATATTTTGTGGATTGCATTTTGATTGAAGTAATTCTGGTATAATTTCTTCTTTAGCAGCAATGTTTATAATATTTGCAAATTTAGTTTTTACTAACATCTTTATAATCAAAAAATTTATTAAACTCATTTTGTATAAAATTACTGATGGTATTTTTGCGTTAGATATTTCAAGTGATATCGTTCCTGATTTAGAAACAGCAAATATTGATTTTTTTAAGATATGATTTTTAATTTTATTATCACTTATTACTTCACAGTTATTTAAATTATTTTTTTTTATATGAGAAAGAATTAAATCAGAATATTCTTTTGTTGCATGAAAAACGTAAGAAAAATCATTATACTTTTCATTCATGAGTTTAATAAAATTTAAAAGAATTGGTGTTAAAACTTCTATTTCAGACTTCCGACTCCCCGCAAAAATAGAAACTAACGCTTTGTTCTTTCCCAATAATTGATTAATATCTATTGCGCTTTCAGCCGTTGGCTCAAGTAAAGGATGACCGACAAAATCATAGCTCATATTTTCTTTTTCAAAATAAGTTTTCTCAAAATTAAATAGTAGAAGGATATGGTCAATAAATTTTTTAATTTTTTTAACTCTACCCTCTCGCCAAACCCATACTTGGGGAGCTACGTAATGAATGGTTTGTATTTCAGGATTATTTAATTTGATCCTTTCAGCTACTCTTAAGGTAAAATCAGGACTGTCGACAGTAAATAATATATCAGGTTTAAAATCTTCTATCGCTCTTATAGTCTCATTAATTTTTTTTTTAATTTTGAATATATTTAAAATTACGCTTGTAAAACCTAGATATGTGATTTCTTTAAGATCGTAAATAGATCTTATGCCCAACTTTTTTAAATTTTCTCCACCGACTGATAAGTATTCTATATTTGAATTTAATTTTTTTAACTCAGCAATAACTTTTGAGGCAAGTTTATCACCTGATGCTTCTCCGGTTAAAACAAATATTTTCTTCACTTTTGTAACCTCCAAATGGAACCTTTATCTGTTAAAAGAAAAATTTTTCCAGTTTTTTCTTCAATTTCAATATCTCTTATCCTTCCAATACTTCCTTTAAATATAATTTTTTCTTCAAGGAATTCATTATCTTTAAATTTTATTTTTCTTAATGATTGATCTTTGAGTGAAGTTATTAATGCATCACCTTCCCATTCTTTAAATTCATTTCCTTTATAGATTATCATAGAACTAACTGCGATCGACGGTACCCAATATTTGATTGCTTTAGTAAAGCCAGGCTTCCATTTGGGGCCTATTTGTGTGCCAGTATAATTAGTTCCACCCCAACCTAGAATTTTCCATCCGTAATTTTCACCAAATTTTGCTTCTCCAAACCAATCTCCACCTTTCGCACCATGGTTGGTGAGATAAATTTTATTATCAAAAGGGGATAATGCCATACCCTGAGGGTTTCTTACACCTATTTGATATATCTCCGGCTTCCAATCTTTTTTACCTTTAAACTTTGGATTGTCTTTAGGAATTTTTCCGTCCAAATGAATTCTAATAATACTTCCAGGATGTTTTGTTGGATCTTGAGCAATCATTCCCTTACCTCTCTCTCCAACTGTAGCGTAGAGAAGATTATCTTTTATTATTAACCTTGAACCAAAATGATAACCTGAATTAATTGGTGGCTCAGCCCTAAAGATATTCTTAAAATTTAAAAAATTTTCGTTAAATTTTGCTGAAGCAACTGATGTACTAGAATTTCCATTCTTTAAATTTTCCGAATAGGAAACAAAAACTTGTTCATCGAAATAAAGTACCTCTAATAAGCCACCTTGTCCGTCTTCTAATATTAGTAAATTATGTTTTATCCTTTTAATTTTTTGATTATTTAAATCCACTAATACTAAATTACCTGATTTTTCAGTTACTAATACTTTGTTGCTATCAATAAAAGAAAGACTCCATGGACTGTCTAAGCCATTAACAACTTGTTGTAGTTTTGGTTCAATTGATACAACGTTAAAAACCTGAACGAAAAAAAAGAAAATTGTGAAAATAATTTTTTTCATTTAACTAAAATAAATATCTTATTTTTATTTGCGAATTTGATAGATTTTTTTTTGTCTAAAAAAATATTCTTTTTATGCTTTATAACTATGCCTTTAAGACCAGCAGTTTTACATTGCTTTAATGTACTCAAGCCAACAGTTGGGAGATCAACCCTAAAGTCTTGTTTTTTTTTTGGAAATTTTACTAGAACCCCTTTATTAACATTTTTTATTTTTTTAATTTTTTTGAACATTTTTTGTGTGCCCGCTTGTTTTTCAAGAATAACAAAATTATCTCTGCTTATAGCTGCTTGAATATGATTATATTGATTAGATTTATTTAATACCTTTAACGCATTATTTATATCCATTTTATCTTCTTTATTAGGTCGGTATTTAGAATAATTTCCTTTAGATAAATTAAGTTCAGGTGTGTAAAATGATGAGCTAATAGTTTTAATTTTTTCATTTTTAAAAATATTAATTATTTCTTTTAAAATAGCTGCATCACCTAATTTTGATTTTTTTATAATTCTTGGAAAATAATAAGCCCCCTTTAAATCTAATTTAATTTTTGAAAAATTAGGTTTTTGAACTTTTCCAGCAAATAATATTTTTTTACAATTATTTTTTTTTAAAATTGAAATAATTTTTCCAAATTGACCTATTGATACCGAATAAGAATTTTTGTCCTTTTTAAAAAATTTTTTTTTTGTTAGATCAATTATAATATATTTTTTCTTACCTTTAATTTTTCTGTAAATATATTTTGGGAAGTCTGTTTCTCCAAAAATTAAGCCAATCATAATTTAATTCTGTGGCGTGCAAATAGGTCTTTTTTTATCTTTTTCAATAAATTTTATGACTTCTGAAACTAATTCATTGTCTTTATACTCGCCATTAATTTTAGTTAAATTTTCATGTAAATTTTTTGAGGAGAAGATTTCTTTGTAAGCTTTATCTAAACCCATAATTTTTTTATTATCATATTTTTTTCTACGTAAACCAATTAAATTTATTCCTTGTAAGTAGTTTCTATTGCCGATTGATAAACCAAAAGGCGTTACGTCTTTTAGAACACCAGTCATCCCACCTATCATTGCTAGTCTTCCAATTCTCGTAAATTGTTGAACTGCTGAGTTACCACCTATTACAACAGAGTCTTCTATAGTAACATGACCACCCAACGGTACGTTATTTGCTATAATAACATTACTTCCAATCGTGCAATCATGTGCTATGTGTGATGAAATCATGAATAAACAATTGTTTCCTATTGAAGTTTTTGAACCTCCACCTTCAGTTCCCGGGTTTATCGTAACATATTCCCTAATCGTATTATTTTCTCCAATTGATAAACTGTTTTTTTCATTTTTAAATTTTAAATCTTGGGGCTGTGTTCCAATACTGGCAAATGGAAAAATTTTTGTCCCTTTTCCTATACTTGTATTTCCCTCTATGTGAACATTTGAAACAAGCTCAACTTCTTCTGATAACAACACATTGGGACCAACATAACAAAATGGACCAATTTTCACGTTTTTGGAAATTTTTGCTTTTTTATCTATTACACTTGAATTATGTATCATTCTTTCCTGTCTACAATAGTTGCTGACCACTCAGCGTCTGCCATTCTTTTTCCATCAACTTTTGCTGTACCTTTATATTTCCATACTCTTCCATGAGATCTAATAGCTTGTATTTCCAAATGAAGTTCACAATCGGGAAGAACAGGATTTCTAAATCTTGCTTTATCTACACCCATTAAGTAAACCAATTTGTTTGCATATTCTTTAGGATCAATACCATGAGCAGTAAGCGCTGCTGCTGCCTGACCAAACGCTTCAACTATCAATACTCCTGGCATAACTGGTTGTCCTGGAAAATGTCCTTGAACATAAAAACCATTTTTTTTTACATACATTATCGCCGTAGCAGATTTTAGATGTACAATATTAGTCAACTTATCTATTAATAACATTGGTTCTCTATGTGGTAGTAGAGATTCAATTTCTTTTTTATTTAATTCTGTTTTACTCATTATTTTTTTTATTTTTTTTAATAAAATCCTTAAACGGAATTGCAGGATAGCCCATAACAACTTGGTTGTTATCTATATCTTTTACAACTCCACTACCTCCACCAATTTTAACATTATTTCCTATATTTAGATGCCCAGAAATGCCGGCTTGGCCTCCGATAGAAACATTATCCCCAATTATTGAACTACCAGCAAAACCTACTTGCCCTGCAATCATACAATTTGAACCAATTTTTACATTATGAGCTATATGCACTTGATTGTCTAAATAGCTATTGCTTCCAATTATTGTGTCATCAACCGAACCTCTGTCAATTGTGCAGCCAGAAGCTATCTCCACATCGTCATTAATAATGACTTGGCCTATATGAGGAATCTTTATATTTTTGTTTTTATTAGGTATAAATCCAAAACCTTTTTGACCAATTTTACAATTATCTTGCAACACTACTCTATCTCCTATTATTGAATTTTTGATAATAACATTTGAACCAATTATACAATTTTTACCTATTACTACATCGTGCTCAATAATTGAATTAGCACCTACAATTGTACCTACACCTAATTTAGCATTTTTGCCAATTAAAACATTATTTCCAAATTTAACCGATTTAAAGAGATTGTTATTAGCTTTTTTTAAAGTAAGATCGGGGTAATCAATATCTGCAAGTGGGTAGATTTTTTTTAAAACTATAGCTAGTTCAAATAAAACATTTTTAACAATTATTGGCTCAACATTACTAGGTAAATCTTTAGCTAAACTTGATGAAGTAATACAGAATGAAGCCTTGGTAGAGGTAGCATGGGTAAAATATTTTTTTGAGTCATAGAAAGTAAGATCATCTTTCTTTGATTTTGCTAGAGTTTTGATTGAAAGTATTTTAATTTTTTGTTTAAATATTTTTTTTGGGAATAGTTTATCTATAGTGTAAATTTTTTTTTCAAAAAAAACTTTTTCTTTCATTAAACTTTAATTTAGTTTAACAGATTTAACTTTATCATTTAATCTTTTAATAATATCTTGTGTTATATCTAAATTTTCATCTGCTAAAATTAAGCTTTTTTTATCCATAACATACCTTATTTTCTTTTCTTGCATGTACTCCTTTATAACTGGATTTAAATTTTTAAGAAGCTCGTTTCTTGCTTTTGACCTTTGTTTTGCTACGTTATCTAGAAGACTTTTCTTATCCTTTTGTAATTTAATTACTTTTTTTCTAAGATCTGTAACTTTCTTTTTATATTCGTCTTCTGAAATTAATTTTTTTTGTTCTATTATTTTTTTTTCTTCAGATTGAAGGTTTTTTTCAGCCTTATTAAGCTGACTTAAACCATTTTCTAATTTGCTTTTAAGATCTTTTTGAGCTTTTTTACCTGCTGTACTCTCATTTAAAATTAATTTAAAATCTAGATAAAATGGAAGCTCTGCAGATAAATTTTGATTGTACGCTGTAAGTAAAAAAAGAATTATTAATATTTTTTTAAATTGTTTCATATGATTATTAGAAGGTTGTTCCTAGGTTAAAGTTAAAGCTTTCAGTTTCATCAGAGCTAGCTTTTGAAAGATTCTGAGAGAGTATAAAAGTCATTGGTCCAATTGGAGAGCTCCAACTTAGAGCTAATCCTGTAGAAGATCTCAATTCGTTACTTTCATTAATGGTGCTATCATAATCTACACCCCAAACATTACCAAAATCCAAAAATACACCAACATCCATATTAGTATCTTCTGGTAAGATATTAGGGAGATTTGCCTCAAAATTTACAGCTGATGCGTAGTTCCCTCCTATATGATCTTTGCCATCCATAGGACCTACTTTTCCTTTTTGAAATCCACGTAATCTTTTTGTGCTAAGGTTTTTTCTTTTACTAATTCTTACATCTTCATCATCCAACCCATTTATTGCTGTTACGTAAAATTTAGTTGCTCCAATAATATTCTCTGACAATGTTTTGTATATGCTTGAAGACAAAGTATTAGAAACGGCTTTTTTATCAGCATAAAAAGGTAAAGTTTGTTTGAAAGAAGTAATGGCTCCATTGGTAGGCATAAATGCTCGATCTCTAGTGTCGTAAGAAAAACCGTAAGAACCTGATAATTCAGAAAACTCACCGCTTTGCTTTTTTAGTCCCGACGACGCTGAGTCAAGTGTTCGCAGATCATCATAGGATGCGGATATACCGAGACTTGTGAATACATTTTTATATTGTTCAAATTTTGTGTTAACACCAACACCAACCAGTGTATTTTCAAAACCTTGATCAGGCTTATCATTGTTTAAACTAAATAAATTATAACTAATTTGATTACCTAAAAAATTGTAGTTAGGATCTAAATATTGAATATCACCTGAGAGTGTTTCTTGATCGACTTCTAATTCAAATTTTATTTTTTTTCCTTTACCAAGCCAATTATTTTCAGAAATAGAAACACCAAAAGATCCTCCATTTGTTCCGATACCTGCACCAGCACTTATTTCTCCAGTAGGTTTTTCCTCAATATTGATATCAACCACTTTTAAATTATTGTCACTTCCACTTGAAACTTTAGATTTTACGTTTTTAAAAATATTTCTTGATCTAATTTTTGCAACAGATTTATCTAATTTAATTTTTGTAAAAGGATCACCCTCATCTAATAAAAGTTCACCTCTAATTACATCTTCATTAGTAATATTGTTACCAACAATGTTTATTCGCTCTACTAAAACTTTCTCACCTTCAAAGATATTAAACTTTATCGTAATATTGTCATCATCAAGTATTTCCTCAACGTTATGTTCTACGAATTGTAAATTATTTTTTTCAATTAAATCATCAATTGACTCAAGTAATTTTTGAACTTTAAACGGTGAATAATACTCGCCTATATACTTTTTGTAATCTTTGTTTAGCCCAAGAAATAATTTATTATCAAAAGTAGGATCTAAATTTGTATCAATTTTCTTAATAATATATCTTTTGCCAGCTTCTATAGAGTAAATTAAATTTACATCTCCTGATTTTAGTATTTCAGCAGAGTTTGAATTTATCACCACATCATAATAACCAAGTGACTTATAATAATTTTGAAGCAGTCTTAAGTCTAGATCTACTAAATTTTGACTAAATTTTGTATTTCTTGAAATGAACTTCCAAAATTTTGACTCTTCACTCGCAATTATATCTTTTAATCTTTTATCTTTAATTTTTTTATCACCAATAAATTTAATTGAGGTAATTCTAGATTCTTTTCCCCTATCTATCTCAATTATTAAATCTATACTTTTGTTGTCAATATTTTTTACACTTGCATCTACTTTAGAGAAATTAAATCCAATAGAAGAATAAAGTTTTTTTATAATTTCAAGATCATTTAAAAGATTAGATTTTATAAATGATCTTTTTTCTTTTATTGAAATAATTTTCTTAATCTGTTTTTTTATTCTATTATTTTTTTCACCAACTAATATAAGTTGGTTTACTAATGGATATTCTTTTAAGTCAATTTTTAAAACGTTATTTGAAAAACTCACATCAACATTTTCAAAAAAGTTAGTTGAATATAGATTTTTCAAAATTTTGTTAATTTCTTTTTCATCAATCGACTTATTTAAATCTATTTCACCATAAATTTTTATTGTTTCATCACTAATTCTTTCATTACCATTTATTTTAATTTGCTTAGAAGATTCGTTTGCGTTAGCAAAGGAGTAGGTAATAAACAGAATGAATAAAATTTTAATTATGTTTCCCATAGTAACGCTCGATTTTTTTAATTGTAGTATTTTTTGCCCAAGTGTCTACAATGTTGATTGTATTTAAATTAGACGGCTTTCTTATAGCATATTTTTTATAATTTTTGTCTTTCAAAATGTCTAAAATGATTTTTTGTATTCCTAAAAAAGGGATCTTTTTTCTTAAAAAATGCTCTACCAGCACCTCATTAGCCGAGTTGATAATTATTCCTGTTCCATCATACTCATTAATGTGGTTTGACAGCCTTATGATAGGAAATACTTTTTTATCTACATTTTTAAAAGTTAAATTTTTAATTTTAGGATAATTTTTTTTTATTTTTAAAAAATTTTCGATTTTTATATTTCCATCAAATATGGCATTTACTATTGGTATGATCATAGTGGGTTCGTGGTAAACAAATTTTTTTAATCCATTTTTAAAATCAATAATTGCATGAACTAGCGACTCAGGATGAATTATAATATCTAATTTTTGAGTTGGTAAATTAAATAATCTTTGAGCTTCGATTAACTCTAAAATTTTATTCATTAATGTTGCTGAGTCGATTGAAATTTTTTTACCCATTTTCCATTTTGGATGTTTTAAAGCTTTTTGTGGTCCAATATTTTTTAACTGAGAAAATTTATAATTAAGAAATGGACCGCCAGATGCAGTAAGATAGACTTTATTAATGTCTTGAACATTGTGATTTTTTAGAAGGTTCATTATTGAAAAATGCTCGGAGTCTATTGGGATAATTTTAGTTTTGTTTTTTTTTGCTTCTTTATTTATTAAGTGCCACCCACAGATAATTGCTTCTTTATTTGCAATTAAAATTTTTTTACTTAACTTAATTAAATAAATAGTTGGTTTTAATCCTTTGATACCGGGTATCGCAGAGATAGTAATGTCTGATTTCTTTTTTGTCTTAATTTTTTCAAGATTATTAATGACAGTAGTTTTAGTTTTAGGAAATTTTTTTCTAATTTTTTCACATATAAGCTCATTATTGATTAAAAAATAGATTGGTTTATAAATTTTTATCTGTCTACAAATCTCTTTATAATTTTTATTTGCTGAAAATATAAAAGGTGTAAATAATTTTTTTTTTCTATCAATTATTTTTAAAGTATTGCGCCCAATAGAACCTGTTGATCCTAATATTGATATAAATTTTTTCATTTAATTAATAATGAAAGAGTTATCAAGCCCATTGGAATACCAAAAAATATACCATCAAGTCTATCTAAAATACCGCCGTGTCCTGGTAAAAAATTACCAGTATCCTTTAATTTAGCTTTTCTTTTCAAAAAAGAGAAAAATAAATCTCCCAATTGACAAGATATCGAGGTTATCAAAGCAACAATTAAAATTTTTAAATTAAATAAGTTCATAAAATAGAAAAATAAAAACGAAATCGTTATTAATGTAAGAATTATTGAACCTAATGCTCCTGTATATGTTTTATTTGGACTTATTTTGGTTAATTTAGGACCTTTTAATATTTTACCAAAAATGTAGCCACCTAAATCCGATGCGATACATCCTAATAATAAAATAAAAAGTAAATACTTTAATAAAATATTATTTGAGGAAAAAAGAAAAATTGCAACAAAGGTAAAAACATAACTTACAAAGAAAATATTAATTAAAGTAAAACTTATTTTTTTTTTAATAATTCTTTTTGAAATTTCTAGAAATTCTAAAACCGATAGCACGCCCAAAACAAGCAAACTATAAGCTAAAAGTATATTAGAAATAAAGATAAAAAAAACTAATAAAAATAATGCTAAAGAAGTTAAAATTCTTTTCTTTAAATTACTTGAAATCATATTTTACCGTAGTTCCTATTTATTTTTTTATATTTATTTATTATCTTAAATAAATCTTTTGGAGTAAAATCTGGCCACAATTTTTTTAAAAAAAATAGCTCGGTATAAGCCAATTGCCAAAGTAGAAAATTACTTAAACGTTGGTAACCTCCAGTTCTAATTAAGATATCAGGATTTGGCAAATTTTTTGTGTATAAATTTCTTTCAAAATTTTTGATTGATATATTTTTTTTTGTTTTTTTCAAAGCTTGGATTATTTCATTCTTTGAGCCATAATTAATTGCTAAATTTACAACTATTTTCTTATTTTTTTTTGTAAGTTTGGCAGATTTTTTTAATGTAAGTTTAATATCAGATGAAAATTTATTTAATTCACCTAAAATATTTATTTTAATTCCCTGCTTTATTATATTTTTTATTTCTTTTGTAAAATAAGTGTTTATTAATTTGAATATATAATTTTTTTCATTTTTTGGTCTTTCCCAATTTTCAGAGGAAAAAACGTAAAAAGTTATTATTGGTATTTTCGATTTAATTGATGCGCCAACTATTTTTTTTACAGTTTCTACACCTTTTAAATGTCCGAAGTTTCTTCCTTTACCTCTTTTTTTTCCCCACCTGCCGTTTCCATCCATAATGAAAGCAACATGGCAAAGTTTGTTCATATCTGAATGATCTCTTTTTCTTTTTCTGATAAGATTTTTTCTATATTTTCTATACTTGTATCCGTTAGTTTTTGGATCAATTTTTCATAGTTTTTACTGTCATCCTCGGAAATAATTTTATCTTTAAGTTTTTTTTTTAGATCTTCGTTTGCTTCTCTCCTGATGTTTCTAATTGCAACTTTCCCTTTTTCGACCATATTTTTTAATATTTTAATTAAGTCTTTTCTTCTTTCCTCTGTTAAATCTGGAATTCTTAATCTAATTATTTGTCCGTCTACTTGAGGATTAATTCCTAATTCCGACTTTTGAATTGCTCCTTCTATCAAAGTTATATTTGATTTATCCCATACTTGAATAGAAATTAATCTTGCTTCAGGCACACTGATAGTTGCTAATTGATCGACTGGCATTAGTTGCCCGTAAACATCAACTTTAATTGTATCAAGCATATTTGTATTAGCTCTACCAGTCCTTAGTGTAGCTATTTCTTTTTTCAGAGATTGAATACTTTTATCCATCTTAGATGAATAATTTTTCTCATTAAACTCACTGCTCACCCTTAAACTCCTTCTCCAACTTTATATCGAACAAAATCTAAAACTTTAAGTTGATTTTCAAATGAGTTTTCCTTAAGGATTTCTGAAACTTTTTTTTTAGGATCCATTATCCATAATTGGTTTAACAATGAGTTATCGTTTAAAAATTTGGATATTTTTCCTTTTGAAATTTTTTCTGCCATTTCTGCTGGTTTCCCTGAATTTGTGATTTCTGCTTTTATTATTTCTAATTCTTTACTAACTAAATTTTCATCTATGCCCTCTTTAGCTATGGCCAAAGGGTTTGATGCAGCAATGTGCATAGCCACTTTGTTTCCAATATCTCTATTTTCTTTTGATACGCCATCTAGCTTAACTAAGGAGATAATTTTTCCAATACCTTTCTCAATAGCTGAATGAACATAATAAAAATTAGTACCTTTAGAACAATCAAAAAATTTAGTTCTTCTGATTGTGATTTTTTCACCAATCTTTGCAATTAAATTTACTAAATTATCTTTTACTGGAGTCCCGTTAAGCATTTTTGCATCAACAAGTTTATTAAGATCACCTTTATTAATAAAATTTAGGTCAGATAATTCCTTGCAAAAATTTATGAAGTCTTGATTTTTTGCAACAAAATCTGTTTCACTATTAATCTCTATTAAAGAAATATTTCCTTCATTTTCTTTTACTAGTGCCAAACCTTCTGATGCAGTTCTACTCATCTTTTTTGAAGCTTTAGCTATTCCTTTTTTTCTTAAAAACTCAATTGATTTTTCTAGATCTCCATTCGATTCGTCTAAAGCTACTTTACAATCTTTAAAGCCAACTCCAGTCATCTCTCTTAGTTTTTTAATACTATCTAGCAAATCTTTATTTGGCATTTGAATGGTTATTAAGTTTATTTTTCTTTTACTTTGGATAATTTTTCTTCTGCTTTGTCAGGCCCTTTGATATTTTTCTCTGCGTCTTTAATAGTGCTTTTTAAAAGTTCACAGTATAAATTTATAGATCTTCTTGCGTCATCGTTACCAGGTATTGGAAAATTTATTCCTGTTGGATCTGAATTAGTATCTAAAACAGCTATAATAGGTATTCCTAACTTTTTGGCTTCAGCTACTGCCAAAGACTCAACATTAGTGTCTATAATAAATATTAAATCCGGTGTTTTTTTCATTTCTGATATTCCGCCAAGAGATCTTTGAAGTTTTTCTTTTTCCTTACCAAATTTCAATATCTCTTTTTTTGTAAAACCTAAGTTTTCTTTGGACAGTTGGCTTTCTAATTTTTTTAATCTTTTTATTGAATTTTGTATTGTATTCCAATTTGTAAGCATTCCACCGAGCCATCGATAGTTTACATAATACTGGCCTGTTTCTTTAGCTAAATCACTAACTTGTTCCGAGGCTTGTTTTTTTGTAGAAACAACTAATAGTTTTCCTCCTGCAGCAATCACTTTGTGGACTTCCATTAACGCGTTCTTAATAAAATCAACTGTTTGAGTTAAATCTATAATGTGTATAGAATTTTTTTCCCCAAAAATATATTTTTTCATTTTTGGGTTCCACCTAAGCGTCTTATGACCAAGGTGTACTCCTGCTTCTAGTAATTGTTTTATATCAACTTTTGGTACGTTCATAATTTTTCCGGTTATTCCACCACAGTTATTCCAAATTAATGGACCGGTAGGGCAATGCCCTTAAAACTGTGTGCGTAATGTGAAAAGATATATACAATAACTTCAAAAAATCAACAGTCTAAACAGTTATTTTTTCGACGTTTTTCATGGCTTTTAAGGCTTTCAAATGGTTAAGATCAAAAAGTCTATTTTCTTTAAGTGAATAAAGAGCTTTTTTGTTTTTATCTTTAACAACTAAATTTATTTCCGTCTCACCCTTAACAGCCAACAGTTTTTTTACCTCATTCAAGTTATGATTCTCTTTCAGTTCTATAGTTACTTTAGAATAAGGCTTGTTAATTACGTCTTCTAGATTAGTGATTTTTTTAACATTAATTCTTTTTTTTGTTGTTTCTCCAATAATTCTATCTTTTTGTAAAGTTAATACAAAGGACTCTGATTCCTTCAATCTTTCTCGGTTAGTTGTAAGAATTTCAGCAAATAAAAATAATTCAAATTCATTTTCTTTATCGCTTAACTTTACTATTGCATATGGGGTGCCTTTTGCGCTTTTCTTTTCTTGAATTGACATAATAGTTCCAGCTACTAACCCTTCATTTACATCACTATCAAAGAATTGTTTGTAAGAAATTATATTTAGATGATTAAATATTTCATCAAATTCATTTAATGGGTGGTTAGTTAGATAAAAACCTAAAGATTTAAATTCTTCTGAAAGTAGCTCTTTTTGTGACCAAGGCTTAGATGACAAAAACTCAAATTCTTCTGGATTGTTCTCATCATTATCAAAAAGATTTGTTTGACGATTATCTTTATCATCATTTATATTTTTAATCTTTTGTAAAATTTTTGGTATTGAATTTAAAAATTTATTTCTCTCAATATTAAATTCGTCAAAAACTCCTGCTTTAGCTAAACCTTCTAATTGAAGCTTGTTTACGTCTTTTGAGCTGATTCTTTTTAAAAAGTTTGTAAAAGAAATAAATTTTCCATTTTTTTCTCGTTCATCTACTATATTTGATATAGCTTCGTAACCGACATTTTTAATTGCTCCTAATCCATAATAAAGTTTTCCTTCAACAGCTCTAAAATCAGAAAAACATTTGTTTATTGAGGGATTAATTATTTTAATATTTAATTTTTTCAACTCCTCAACAAACTCTCTCAATTTAGATGTGTTTGTAAGCTCGGTTGACATAGTGGCTGCAATAAAATCTTCTTTATGGTATGTTTTAAGGTAAGCTGTTTGATAGGCAATCAAAGCATATGCTGCTGCATGACTTTTGTTAAAACCGTATTGAGCAAAAGGTTCTATCTTTGTAAAAACAAAATTTGCCACATCTTTTGCAATTCCGTTTTTAATAGCGCCATTAATAAATCGTTCTTTTTGTTTGTCTAACTCAGCTTTTTTCTTTTTGCCCATTGCCCTTCTTAATATATCTGCTTCTCCTGCAGTAAAACCTGCAAGAGTTTGTGCTATCTGCATTACTTGCTCTTGATAAATAATAATTCCGTAAGTTGGCTTTAAAATTTCTTTTAAAGTTGGATGAATATAATCTGGCTCTTTGTTTCCATTTTTACAATCATTATAAATAGGAATATTACTCATTGGACCCGGTCTATACAAAGCCACCAATGCAATTATGTCATCAAACTTATTTGGTTTCATTTGTTTAATTGCTTCTCTCATACCAGTGCTTTCAAGTTGAAATAGTCCAGTTGTTTCTCCTGTTGAAAGCAGGGAATAGACTTTTTCATCATTATGATTTATTTTGCTTATATCAAGATTTATATTTTTTAATTTTAACCTTTTAACAGTGTTATCAATAACTGTTAAAGTCTTAAGGCCAAGTAGGTCAAACTTTACTAAGCCTGCATTTTCTGAAGAGTACATGTCATACTGAGTTGATGGCAATATAAGATTAGAATTGTGATCAATATACAGTGGAAATTGTTCGGCTAATTTTTCTCCAGCAATAACAACTCCAGCTGCATGTGTAGCCATATTACGATTTAGCCCTTCTAATTTTAAGGATAATTCTAAAAGTTTTTTAACCTTAATATTATTCTTTACTTCTTCTTTGAACCTAGGTTCTCTATCAATTGACTCTTGTAGTGTAAGAGGTCTTGAGGGGTCAAAGGGTACCATTTTACAAATTTTATCGACATGACCATATGAAAGTCCTAATACACGACCTACATCTCGCAAGACCATTCTAGCCTTTAATTTTCCAAAAGTAATTATGTGCGCCACTCCATTTTTATATTTTGATTTTAAGTACTCAAATACCAAATCCCTTTTTTCTTCACAAAAATCTATATCAAAGTCTGGCATAGAAATTCTATCTGGATTTAAAAATCTTTCAAAAATTAAATCAAATTCAATTGGATCAAGATCAGTTATATCTAAACAATAGGCAACTAATGATCCAGCACCTGAACCTCGTCCAGGTCCTACAGGTATTAAATTATTTTTAGCCCATTTAATATAATCAGAAACTATTAAAAAATAGCTAGCATAATCCATAGAATTAATAATGTTAATTTCATGTGATAATCTCTCTTCATAAATTTTGATAATCTGTTCTTTTGATTTAATTGTGCTTTTTTTTAGGATAAAATTGTCAATTCTATTTTCAAGACCTTTTCTTGCAAGCTTTGAAAGTTGCTCTTCGGGTGTATCGTTTTGATTGCTCGCGATAGAAGGTAAAATTGGTTTTGATTTTTTTGGCTTGAAATTAAATCTTAAATGAAAATTATAATTATTTTCTAAAGACTCAGGTATATCTGAATAAAGATTTTTAATTTCATTTTCTGATTTTAAATAATGTTGATTGTTATATTTTAATCTATTTTTATCTTCTATAAAATTTTTTTCTCCTATACAAACTAAAGCATCATGAGCTTCATACATATCCTGATTCAAGTAAAATACTTCTTGAGTTGCAATTAATGGTATATTAAGTTTTTTTGAAATATTTAGTAAATAATTTTCAAAATTTTTTTCTTGATTTTCATCATGTCGTTGAATCTCAATATACATCCTGTCTTTAAAATTATCTTTAAGGGAGTTAAGCAAAATTTCTAAATCTTTAAGTTTATTTTTAAAAAAAAGTTTGCCAAAATAATTATTATAATTACCTGTGAGCAAAATTAGATCTTCGCAATTATTTATTATATCTTCTATTGCACAAGCAGGTTCAGATAAATTATTATTCAAATAGCTTAATGAAGAGAGTTTTGTGAGATTTTTATAACCTTGTTCAGATGTAGCATACAACGTAATTTTTCCGATAACTTTTTGTGCTTTCAAATTAATTTGTGTGCCAATTATCGGTTGTGTACCAACTTTAGAGAGCTTTTCAGAAAACTCTAAAGCACCGCATAAATTATAGCTATCTGCTAGACCTAACGATTTTATTTTATTAACTTTGCAGTAATCAGCAAGCTCATCAATTTTAATCGCACCTTCGCATATAGAGTATTGAGTATGAATTTTTATGTTATTAAAATTTTTGACATTTTCAGGCATTAACTCTTTTTATAATACCATTTGAAATAAACAACTTGTAATCAGCCCTGTTGGCAAGTTCTCTATTATGGGTTGCAAAGATAATAGTTTTTTTTAATTTTTTTAATTTTAAAAAGTAAGAAAATATTTCTTTAGAATTTTTATAATCAAGATTTCCAGTGGGTTCGTCAGCTAATATTAAATCTGTTTCTGCAATCAAAGCTCTCGCAATTGCTACTCTTTGCTGTTCTCCACCTGAAAGCTCATTTGGAAAATGATTAGATCTCTCTAAAATTTGAACCGATTTTAAAATTTTTTTAGCTCTTTCTTCAGCTAATCTCTGATCATTTCCTTTAATAATTAATGGCATCATTACATTTTCGATAGCGGTGAAATCAGTTAATAAATTATTGTCTTGAAAAATTATCGAAATATTATTTCTTCTTATTTCATCTTTTTTTTCATCATTAAATTTTCTTGTAGAATTCTCGTTTATTTTAATTTCACCTTTTGTTGGTTCATCTAATAATGCTATCAGGTGTAATAAAGAAGATTTTCCTGATCCTGAAGGTCCAACTAAAGCAACTAAATCACCTTTTTTTATTTTGATATTCAAATCCTCAAAAAGTGTAATATCGCCATCAAAATGTTTATAGGTTTTTTTTAGTTTAATAATTTCTACTAAAATCTTACTCATATTTTAATGCTCTAAATGTTTTCATTTTTGAAATATTATTTGCAGGAATATAAGACGCTACTGCTGAAACTAATAAAGAAAGAAAGAAAATTATCAATATTGAATTAAAATTTATTTCGCTTGGTAATTTTTCTAAAAAATAAATATCGGAAGGAAATATTTCTAAATTAAAAACTGTTGATAAAAATAATCTTAATTTTTCTATATTTAGTGAAAAAATAATTCCAACTATAATTCCGGTTAATGTGGCAAAAAAACCTATCGAAAAACCAGTTAAAAAAAAAGATTTTTTGATAGAAGAATTATTTAAACCTAAAGTCTTTAAAATTGCTATCTCCTTAGTTTTGTTTTTTATTAATATTGTTAATCCTGAAATTATATTAAATGCAGCTACTACAATTATTAAAGTAAGAATAATAAACATTACATTTCTTTCAACTTTAAGAGCGCTAAAAAAAGATTTATTCAAATCAGCCCAGGAGTAAACATAATAGTTTGGAAAAGATTCTTGAATTTTAACTTTTAACTCATCAGCTTCCATCGGATCGTCTAAATATATTTCAATATTTTGGTCTGCTGAGTCCTTATCAAAAATTGATAATGCATCTTCTGTATTCAAAAAAATAACATTTTGATCAAATTCTAAAAACCCAGTACTAAATGTACCAGCTATTTTAAAATTTTCTTGTTTTGGCAAACTTCCAATAGGCGTGGAAATAAAAGCTGACGACATTAAATTAATTAGATCACCATCTTTTAGATTTAAATTAAATGCAAGTTCCGTTCCTACAAAAACATAATTTTTTTTGAAATCTTTAATACTGCCACTTGTTATATTTTTTTCTAAAAATTCTTTAATTTTTTTTTCGTTTTTATTTACACCTTTTAGTATTAAACCTTTTGCTTTGTTGTTGCTTATGACTATTCCCTCACCAGAGTAAGTTTTACTCATACTTATGTTATTGTATTTTTTTTTTAAATCATCAATAAATCTATCTTCAATAACGAAACTATTTGGTTGAACAACAACATGGGGATTTAAACCTAAAATTTTTTTTGTTAAATCATTCTTAAAACCATTCATAACTGACATAACAATTATTAAAATTGCTACCCCAAGCATAATTCCTAAAAAAGAAAAAATAGAAATTATTTTTAAAAAACCCTCTTTTTTTTTAGGCCTAAGATTTCTAGACGAAATTAATCTTTCTACTTTTGTGAACAAAATATTATTTTTTAAGTTTAGATTTTATATCTTCTAGACTTAACATTTCACTCTCAGAATTCAATTCTTTAAACTCTAATTTATTTTCTTGAGATTTTGATCCAATAATAATTTGAAAAGGGATGCCTATTAAGTCATGTTTTTTAAATTTATTTGACATATTCTCATCAACATCATCTAACAATACGTCAATATTTTGTTTTTTTAATTCTTGATATATTTTTTCAGCTTTTTTTAAGTTTTCTTTGTTATTTTTGCTTATACTTGGAATGATAACTACTTCAAATGGTGAGATTGACTTAGGCCATTTCATAATTCCATTATTGTAATTTGCCTCAATTGCAGCGCCTACAAGTCTAGAAACTCCAATACCATAAGATCCCATTTTTACAGAAATTTTCTTCCCACTTTTATCATCAATTAAACAATTCATTGGTTTTGAATATTTATCACCAAAGTAAAAAATATGTCCGACCTCAATTCCTTTTGTTTTAATCTGATTTTGTTTATCAACTTCAGAATTGAATTTTTTTTCATCAAATTTTTCATCTGTTGCTGCGTAAATATCTGTAAAATCCTTTCTCATTTCTGAAAGAGATTCATCGGTAGAATCATATTTATCTAAATTTATCTCAAATATTCTTTTATCTGCAAATATTTGACTCTCGCCAGTTTCTGCTAAAATTATAAATTCGTGTGAAAGATCTCCGCCTATAGGACCAGTATCTGCTGCCATTGGTATAGCTTTTAAGCCTAATCTATTAAACGTTTTTAAATAAGAAAAAAACATTTTGTTATAAGATTTTTTTGCATCATCGTCTGTTAAATCAAATGAGTAAGCATCTTTCATAAAAAATTCTTTGCACCTCATTACACCAAATCTTGGTCTGATCTCATCTCTAAACTTCCATTGTATATGATAAAGTATTTGCGGAAGTGATTTATATGATTTAACACTTGATCTAAAAACATCTGTAATTAATTCTTCATTGGTAGGTCCATAAAGCATTTCCCTTCCTTGCCTATCTTTAAATCTTAACATCTCATCACCGTAATCATCATACCTGCCGCTCTCTTTCCAGATTTCAGCTGATTGTATGGTTGGCATTAGCATCTCTTGAGCTCCAATAGAATTTTGTTCCTCTCTCACTATTTGCTCAATTTTTTTCATTACTTTAAATCCTAATGGTAACCAGGAGTAAATGCCTGCTGAAGATTGTCTAATCATTCCTGTTTGTAACATTAATTGATGAGACTTAATTTTAGCCTCTGCAGGTAAATCTTTAGTTATTGGAATAAATAATTTTGATAGATACATTTTATTGTAAATATTTTCTTAAATTTAACAAATCAAATTCAACTAGATAATATATTACAATAAAAATTATTGAAGTAATTATCGTAGTAATTAAAAATTTTTTAGCTATTTTGGGATTATTAGGTGCTCCAGGATCGACTCCTTCTATCCTTTCTTTAAATTTTTCTTTATTTGATTGAATTCCAACGGGCAATACTGCAAAAAAAATTATCCACCATATTAATACATAAACTATAATTGAACCGGTTATACCCACTAGATTCTCACTATATTTATATTTGTAAAAGGTTTTTTCCCAGTTTTTTCTCTAATGATTCTTCTGCAATTTTGTTTAATGGTCTCAATTAAATTTTTTTGTTGATTTTTATTGTCTAAAGAAAAAGTTCTACAAATGTTAAAAATTTCGTCTTCCATATCAAAAATAAAATGCTCAGAGTTTTCTTTTTCCGGAATGCCTCTGAATGAAATAATTGGTTTTTTTATTTTTCCGTTATTAGATACTAAAAGCGTAATTTCCAAGTATCCATTTATTGATAAATTTTTTCTATCTTTAATTGATTGAGCATCTGTTTCAACGTTGACACTTCCGTCTAAATAAACTCTTCCCGATGGTGCTTTATCAACTACTTTAGGAGCATCTCCAGGTAAAAGTTTAATTATATCTCCATTTTCAATTAATAATGTTTTTGGAACTTGCATTTCTTTTGCAAAATTCACATGCTCTTGCATATGTCTGTGCTCACCATGTACCGGGATAACGCTTTTTGGTTTTACCCATTTGTACATATCTTTTAAATCATCTCTATTTGGATGACCGGATACATGTACAAAAGCATTTTCCTCACTTATAATTTCAATATTATTTCTGACTATTTGATTTTGTAAGTTGTAAAGTTTTTTTTCATTTCCTGGAATTATTTTTGAAGAAAAAATCACACAATCTCCATCCTCTAAAAAAACTTCTGGGTGAGAGCCATTAACAATTCTGTTCATTGCTCCCATTGGTTCTCCTTGACTGCCAGTTGCTAGATAAAGAATTTTATTTTTTTTAACTTTTTTCGCTTCCCTTGGTTCAATTGGATCAATTAATCCTTTTAAATAACCACACTTTTTAGCAGCTTTAAATATTCTATGCATTGACCTGCCCACCAAACAAATAGCTCTCCCTGTTTTTTTAGCACAATAAAATATTGACTCCATTCGAGCCACGTTTGAAGCAAATGAAGTAACTAAAATTCTTTTTGTTTTTAATTCCATGATACGTAATAAGCTATCTCTTACGTCGGACTCTGATCCTGCTCTTCCAGGGCTGAAAATATTGGTTGAGTCACATATCATTGCTGAAACACCTTCATCACCAATTTTTTTTAGTTTATCTTCGTCAATTTTATTTCCAATTAATGGGTTCGGATCTATTTTCCAATCTCCTGTATGTAAAATTGTTCCCAAAGGCGTTTTAATACTTAATCCATTTGGCTCTAAAATTGAATGAGTAAGAGTTACAAAATCTATTTCAAAGTCCCCTAGTTTAATTTTACTATTTAATGGAACAATTTTTAAAAAAGAAGAAATATCAATTTTTTTTTCTTTGAATTTTTCAGTTATTAAGGCTGCAGTAAAAGGTGTAGCATACAACTTACATTTTAAATCAGGCCAAATATGCGCTACTGCACCGATATGGTCTTCATGAGCATGTGTTAAAACGATACCTAACAGATCATTTTTTTTATCAATTATAAAACCCGGGTCAGGCATAATTAAATCAATACCTGGAATAGAGTCGTCTGCAAAGGTCACACCTAAATCAACGATAATCCATTTTTGATTGTCCTCTTTACCGTATGCATAAAGATTCATATTCATGCCTATTTCTCCTGACCCACCTAAAGGACAAAAAAGTAATTCTTCTCTACTCATATTAATTCTTTATAAACATTTGCTATACCATTTATAGTAATATTTTGATCAACTGTAGCATTCTTTTTAATAATTTTTTTAAAAAAATTTGCATAACCACCTGTTAATATTACTTTAAAATTTTTTTTATTTTTTGAAATTATTTTGTTGATAATATTATTTATTAAACCTTCATATCCCCAAACAAATCCTGCGTTTAATGCTTCTTTAGTATTTTTTCCAAATTTTTTTTGTTTAAAACTCAAATTAATTAATGGAAGTAATGCAGTAGCTTTGTTTAAATTATTAATAGAAAGTTTTACACCCGGCGCGATCACGCCGCCCTCATATATACCATTTTTGATAACGTCAAATGTCGTTGCTGTACCAAAATCTATTACTAGGCAGTTTTTAAATTTTTTTACACCTATTGCATTTGCAATTCGATCTGAACCTAACTGTTTTTTATTTTTAATATTTATTTTTATTATCTTATTCAAATTTAAATTTTTTAACTCTAAAACTTTATATTTTTTTAACTTCAAACTCTTTTTGATATTTATTAGTACTTTTGGTACAACACTTGAAAATAAAAATATTGGATTAATATCTTTGTTATATTTTTTTCTAATAATATTTTTTATTAGATCGCCTCTTAGCATCTTAAAAGTTTCAAAATTATAAGATCTTAAAATTTTAAAGCTATTATTTAAAATACATATTTTTGTTGAGGTGTTGCCTATGTCACCAATTAAATATTTCATAATTTTTTAATGAATTTTTTTAACTCCGAAAAAGAATTTCGATTGACTTTAAGTAAAAATTTTTCATAAATTTTTTTAATCATAATAAATAGTTTTTTATTATCTATATTTTTTTTTGTAATATGTTTCAAAGAAGTAGAGGAAAAACTACTATTTTTTGGTTCTAAATTAGTATTTATTCCTATTCCTATTATTAAAAATTTTTTTTCTGTATTAATAACAGTTTCTTGCAAAATTCCACAAATCTTTTTTCCTTCAAATAGTAAGTCATTTGGCCATTTAATTTTTATCTTTCTGGAAAACTTTTTAACGAGAACACTTTTTAATATATATGCATTTAAAACTGCAAATTTTTTAAAATCTAGTTTAGTTTTATTCATGCTAAAGAAAATGGTTATAAATAGGTTTCCTTTTTTAGAAATCCATTTTTTTCCCATCGTCCCTCTTCCTTTAGTTTGCTTCTCAGATAAGATAATTGTCGGCTTAATATTTTTTTTCTTAATTAGTAAATGAGCTATATCATTTGTGCTTTTAACACTTTTAAATTTAATTGATCTTAATTTCATTAATTCAAAAATAATGTATCTACAACATTATTTAAAATTGAAGGATATAAGAAGAAAGTTAATAATATGCTACAGCTTATAAAAATTGATAATTGTGCAAATTTATTTTTTGTTACATCAAAACTTATAACGCTGTCATCAAAATAAATAGTCTTGATTATTTTTAAATAATAAAAAGCAGATATTACTGTAGTCAGCAATCCTATTATCGCTAAAGCATACATCTTTTGTTCAACCACAGCAGTAAAAACATAAAATTTGGCAAAAAACCCTCCAAGTGGTGGAATGCCGGCTAAAGAAAATAAGATTACTAAAAATGAAATAGCTAACATTGGATGTTTTTTTGAAATGCCTGATAAGTCAGAAATATTTTCTTTGTACTCGCCATCTTTTTTTAACAAATACAAACATGAAAAAGCCCCTATATTCATTACAACATAAATAGAAATATAAACTATTGCACTTTCATAACCGGGGATCACACCTGTTGCTAAGCCTGCTAAAGCGTATCCAATGTGTCCTATTGAACTATAAGCTAATAATCTCTTAACATTTTTTTGCCCAATTGCAGCGACTGCGCCTAAAATCATCGAAGCTATAGATATAAAAATAATTATTGTTTGCCACTCCATTAATATTTTTGAAAAAGGAATAAGCATAAACTTTATAAAAACAGCTAGTCCGGCAACTTTTGGAACTACTGCAAAATAACTTGTTATTGATGTTGGCGCTCCTTGATACACATCAGGTGTCCACATATGAAAAGGAACGGCTGAAACTTTAAATGCAAGCCCAACCAAAATAAATACCATTGCGAATACTGCGCCGGTATTTTCTTTTCCTAATTCGTTTGAAATTAAATCAAAATTAGTTGATCCAGTAAATCCATAAAGTAAAGAACAACCGTAAAGTAATAAACCTGATGATAAAGCGCTTAAAACAAAATATTTTATACCTGACTCGGACGACTTTAAATTGTCTCTATCAATTGAAGCTAAAATATATAGTGATAATGATTGTAGCTCTAAACCCAAATAAAATAAAATTATATCATTAGAACTTACCATGAAGAACATTCCTAAAATTGAGAGCAATATTATTATTGGATACTCAAATTTTGCCAATTTATTATCTAAAATAAAATTTTTTGATGAATTAAGTACAAATAAGCTTGAGATAAGTATCAATATTTTAAAAAAATTTGAAAAAGCATCTCGTGTGAAACTTTCTAAAAATATTTTTTCTTCATTATTTGAACCATTTAAAATTATCGTTACCGTCAATAAAATTATTAATGAAGTTAGGTTGAAGATTAAATTAAAACTATTTTTTATGAATACCCCGAGCATCAAGATAGAAAATATTGATAATGTTAAAAAGATTTCTGGAAGTAGTATATTTAAATTATTTATCATATTAATTTAAACCCTCTTTTTGAACAGCTATTTCATAGTTATTTATTAAATTGTCTACTGAAACATTTAAAGTTTCCATTAACGGAACCGGATAAAAACCAAAAAAAATAACGAGAAAAGCTAATATACCTAACATGATGATCTCTGATTTATTTACATCTTTTAAATTTTTAATTTGATCGTTTTTTGTTTCACCAAAAATAACTCTCTTTGTGAGCCAAAGCATATATGCAGCTCCTAAAATAACTCCAAATGTGGCTAACATTGCAACTAAATAATTCTTCTGGAAGGTTCCTGTTAAAACTAAAAACTCACCTAAAAAGCCAGACGTTCCTGGAAGGCCCAATCCAGCTAAAGCAAAAACTATAAACAAAAAAGAATATTTTGGTAAATAATTTACTAATCCGCCGTAGGTACTTATCATTCTGGAATGCAATCTATCATAAACAACTCCCACGCAAAGGAAGAGAGCTGCTGAAATCAATCCATGACTTATCATCTGAAAAACACTCCCTTCAATTCCTTGTTTGGTAAATGTAAATATTCCAAGAGTTACATAACCCATATGGGCAACTGATGAATATGCAATTAATTTTTTCATATCTTCTTGCATTAAAGCCACTAAAGAAGTGTAAATAATAGCAATAATACTTAATGTAAAAATTAATGGTGTAAAAAATTCTGAGGCTAGTGGAAACATAGGTAAAGAAAATCTCAAAAAGCCATATCCAGCCATTTTTAAAAGTATTGCAGCTAGTATTACAGATCCAGCTGTAGGCGCTTCAACATGTGCATCAGGTAACCAAGTGTGAACCGGCCACATAGGCATTTTCACAGCAAAAGAACTGAAAAAAGCTAACCATAATAAGTTTTGATACTCTTTAGGTATTTTAATTTGGTAAATTTGAGTGACATCAGTTGTTCCTGTTATCCAATAGATTGCAATAATGGCAACAAGCATCAAAACTGATCCCAATAGAGTAAATAGAAAAAATTTAAAAGCTGAGTACACTCTTCTTGGTCCGCCCCAAATCCCTATGATTAAAAACATTGGGATTAACCCAGCCTCAAAAAATAAATAAAATACGACTAGATCTAATGAGCAAAAAACTCCAATCATGAACGTTTCTAATATCAAAATCGCTATTAAAAACTCTTTAACTCTATCTTTAACACTATTTATGCATGAGATGATACAAATAGGAGTTATTAATGTTGTAAGGACTATAAAAAGGATTGAGATTCCGTCTATGCCGAGTTTAAACTTAATAAAATCATTAATCCAAGATTGTTCCTCTAAAAATTGAAAATCTGCTGATGTATAATCCATTGAATACCAGACAAATAAAGACAAAATAAATGTTGCTAAACTACTAAATAAAGAAATGTAAATTGCGCTATTATTGTTTTTTTGCCCTCTGGATATGAAGATAAAGAGAGAACTTACTAATGGTAAAAATATAAGAGTAGATAAAATAGGAAAATCCATTTTTTTAATTTAAAATCAAATAAGTAAGTAGAATTGATAAACCTATCAACATTACAAAAGCATAATCATATATAAATCCTGTTTGAAAAATACCTGCTTTGTCGGAAAGTTTTTTTATTAATTTTGAAATACCGTCAGGGCCAAATCTATCTATAAAACCTAAGTCACCTTTTTTCCAAAAAAAAGAGCCAATTTTCTTAGCAGGTTTCACAAATAACAATTCGTATAGTTCATCTATATACCATTTATTAAGTAAAAAATTATAAAGTGGTAAATTAGTATTTTTAAATTCCTCTAGAATTTTAGTATTAGAAATAAAATAGTAATATGAGATCGGTATAGAAATTACTACTAATACTGGTGTTAAAATTAAAAACCATATAGGGATCGGATCATGTTTTATTTCATTTAGAAAAAATATTGATGACTGCCAGAATTCAATACTGTGATGACCAATAAATGTCGTTTTAAAAAAGTAACCAGCAAAAATTGCACCAATAGCTAACAATAATAAAGGACCTAACATAACAAAAGGAGACTCATGAGTCTCATTTATTGGTACTTTCAAATTATTGTATGGACCGTGAAATGTTTTAAAAAATAATCTCCAAGAATAAATTGAAGTTAAAAATGCCGTAAAAATTCCAATTGTTGCCGCATAGTTCCCTAAGGAAGAATTTTTTAAATAAGCAAATTCAATAATTGCATCTTTAGAGTAAAAACCAGATAAAAATGGAAATCCGGTTAACGCCAAAGTTCCTATCAACATAAAAACATAGGTATAAGGAAGTTTTTTTCTCACCCCACCCATATTCCTTATATCTTGTTCATCTTTGAACGCATGAATTACAGATCCAGAACCTAGAAATAATAAAGCTTTAAAAAAAGCGTGAGTGAATAAATGGAACATTGCTACATGATAAGCACCTACACCTGCAGCAAAAAACATGTAACCTAATTGGCTACAAGTTGAGTAAGCAACTATTTTTTTGATATCATTCTGAACAAGAGCAACTGATGCTGCAAAAATTGCAGTAATCATTCCAACTATTGTAACTAGGTTCAAAGCAGTTTGAGAATATTCAAACAGCGGAGAACATCTCACAACTAAAAACACACCGGCTGTCACCATTGTAGCTGCATGAATAAGTGCTGAGACTGGTGTGGGCCCTTCCATGGCATCTGGTAACCAAGTATGTAATAAAAATTGGGCTGACTTACCCATCGCTCCAATAAATAAAAATAAACAAATCAATGTGATTAAAGTTGTCTCAAAACCAAAGAATACCAATTTTTTTTCAATAAATTGTGGAGCTAATTCAAAAACTTCTTGAAAATTTATCGTACCGAAATAAAAAAATATTAGAAAAATTCCAATCGCTAAACCAAAATCACCTACCCTGTTTACGATAAAAGCTTTTATTGCTGCGTTATTTGCGCTCTCTTTTTTATACCAAAAACCAATTAACAGATAAGAACATAGCCCTACTCCCTCCCAGCCAAAGAATAATTGAAGAAAGTTATCTGACACAACGAGAACTAACATTGAAAATGTAAATAGTGATAAGTAAGACATAAATCTTGGTTTGTGCGGATCATGGCTCATGTAGCCAATGGAATAAATATGTACCAATGCTGAAACAAAAGTGACAACTACTAGCATCACTGAACTTAAAGGATCAATATTTATTGACCAATTAGCTACAAAATTTCCTGAGCTGATCCATTCAAATATTTTAAAATTTCCGTATGTATTACTTTGAATTCCATTCCAAAACAAAATTATTGAAAACACAGCTGAAATACTTACGAATAAGCTCGTGGTAATTTCAGAAAAATATTTAATTAATGATTTACCTAAAAAGCCAAGTATAGATCCAACTAGGGGTAAAAAAATTACAGCGTACTCCATTTATCCTTTCATTCCATGAATATCTTCAACTCTTATTGAGCCTCTGTTTCTGTAATAAATAACAATTATTGCTAATCCTATTGCTGCTTCTGCTGCGGCCACTGTCAAAATTAACATTGTGAATATTTGTCCAACTATATCTCCAGAAAAAATTGAGAATGATATTAAATTTATGTTCACTGATAACAATATTAATTCAATAGACATTAATATTACTATTACGTTTTTTCTATTTAAAAAAATGCCAATGACACCTAAAAAGAATATTATTGCACCTAGAGATAAATAATGACCTAGTCCAATCTCAATCATCAATTTTTACTCCTTTATTACTCTCTACATTTCTTAGTTCAATTGACGATGATGGATTTCTAGAAATTTGATTAAAATAGCTTTGTTTTTTTACTCCTTTTCTTTGTCTAAACGTTAAAAGTATAGCTCCTATCATTGATAATAAAAGTATAATTCCAGCTAATTGAAAATATAAAATGTAATCAGTGTACATGACTAAACCTAACTGATGTGTGTTTGAAATATTGGATATATTTAAAGTGCTGCTTGACATTAGATCATCTTTGTATTTCCAACCACCAACTACCACTAATAGCTCTAAAAGTATTAAAACACTGACTATTAATCCTATTGGAATATGAGTTGATTTTTTTCCAATAAACCATGATTGTTTCTGTTCAGCTACGTTAAGCATCATTACTACAAATAAAAATAAAACTGCTACAGCTCCAACATAGACAATTAAAATAATCATACCTAAAAATTCAGCACCAACCATTATGAAAAGACATCCAACTGATATAAAATCTAAGATTAAAAAAAACACAGAATTAACGGTGCTTCTTGATGTGATTACCATTAAAGAAGAAAAAATTGCTATAACAGAAAAAAAATAAAAAAATACGGAATGAGCTAACATTTATCTATAAGGTTTATCTAGCTTAATATTCTTAGCCAAAACTGACTCCCATCTATCGCCGTTGTCTAATAGTTTTTCTTTATTGTAATAAAGCTCTTCTCTTGTTTCTGTTGCAAATTCAAAATTAGGTCCTTGAACTATAGCTTCAACGGGACATGACTCTTGACATAAACCGCAATAAATACATTTCAACATATCGATATCGTATCTTGTTGTCTTCCTGCTACCATCTGCTCTTTCAGCTGACTCGATTGTTATAGCTTGGGCAGGACAAACTGCTTCACAAAGTTTGCAGGCTATACATCTTTCTTCGCCATTAGGATATCTTCTTAAAGCATGCTCTCCTCTCATACGAGGGCTTATTGGGCCTTTTTCAAAAGGATAATTTACAGTTTTGGATTTTTTAAACATTTCTTTAATGGCCATTAACAATCCTTTGATAAACTCAACTAAAAAAATAGTTTTAAAAATTCTGCTTAGAGTCATTAAAAATTTCCTTTTGGTAATTTATCAAAATAAAATAAAAAACTTGCAGTTAATACCAAATATATTAAAGAAAACGGAAGAAATATTTTCCATCCTAGTCTCATCAATTGATCATATCTGTATCTTGGTACTATTGCCTTTATCAAAGCAAATAATAAAAATAAAAATAAAATTTTTAAAATCATCCAGATTGGAGCTGGTATCATATTAATTGGATAAATATCTATAATTGGCAACCAACCGCCTAAGAAAAGTATTGAACCCATTGCACACATTAAAAGTATGTTTGCATATTCACCAAGCCAAAACATAGCATACATCATTCCAGAATATTCAGTTTGATATCCAGCCACTAACTCGGCTTCGGCTTCTGGTAAATCAAAAGGAGGTCTATTAGTCTCTGCTAATGCAGAAATAAAAAAAATCACGAACATTGGAAAAAGAGGAATTACGTACCATAATTCTTTTTGTGCCAACACAATGTCTTTCAAGTTCAACGATCCAACGCACAATAAAACATTAATAATTATTATTCCGATAGAAACTTCGTAAGAGACCATTTGAGCTGCAGACCTAATAGCGCCTAAAAATGGATATTTAGAATTTGACGCCCATCCACCCATTATAATGCCATAGACACCTAAAGAAGAAACAGCAAATAAATATAATATGCCGACATTAATATCAGACAATACTAATTCTTCACTCATAGGAATAACCGCCCAAGCAACTAAAGCTAAAGTCATCGTTACAATGGGAGCAAGTATAAATACGGCTTTATTGGCACTAGCTGGAATAATTATTTCTTTGAAAATATATTTTAAAGCATCAGCTAATGTTTGAAGTAAACCAAATGGGCCAACAACATTTGGTCCTTTTCTTTTTTGCACTAAACCCCATACCCTTCTATCCAACCATACAATCATGGCCACTGAAACTAGTATTGGTACTAATAAAAATAAAATCTTATAAACTTCGCTTCCTAAAATTTGTAAATACTCCATCATATATTATTTGTTCCATCTTTTTTAATTTTTTGACGAATTTGACGACACTCACTCATTGTTTTTGATGAGCGTGAAATAGAGTTTGTGTAGTAATAGTCAAGTTCTCTCACAGAAATCTTCTCATTGAAAAAACTTGTTTCAATATTATTTGTTTTAATTGCTGATTTTTTTGGCAGTTCGTTTATACCTGAAAAATTTGGAGCAGTTTCTAAAACTTCTTTTCTTAGCTCATCAAAATTAACTTTGTAATCTTTAGAACCTAATTTTTTAATAATTTGGTTGAATATTTTCCAATCTTCTAAAGCCTCCCCGATTGGATAAGATGCCTTTTTACATTCTTGTATTCTTCCTTCAAGATTTTCATACAAACCATTTTGTTCAGTATATGTTGCGCTTGGTAAAATTAAATCTGCGATTTCTGCACCTCTGTCTCCATGGCTTCCTTGATAAACAATAAATTCATCATTTTTTTGAAATTCTAAATTGTCAGAACCTAATAAATATAAAAGTTTGAATTTTCTATTTTTCAAATCATCAAAAAATGATGAAGATTTTTCTTTTTTATCTTGTAAAATTTTTAAATCTAAAAGACCTACTGTTGATGCATTTTGTACAAGTATATTTAATCCATTCCAGTTTTCATTAATTAAATTATTTTTAATTAAAAATCTTTTAAATTCTTCAAATATATATTCTCCGCTCTTAAGCTCTAAAGCCGACTCTCCAATAATGATTATTGGTTTTTTTGCTAATAAAAGTTTTTTAGAAAAGTCATGTTCTTTATTTACAATTTTTTTAATATCTTCAGTACTATCACCAATTATTTCATATTCATAAGTTAAGTCGCCTGGATTTCCTATTGAGAAGATCGGGATTTTTTTTTGTACAAATGTTTTTCTTATTCTAGCGTTTAAAATTGATGCTTCATGTCTTGGGTTGGTTCCAACTAGTAAAATTAAGTCTGTATCTTCAATTCCTGCTATAGAAGAATTAAAAATATAGTTCATTTTTTCATCTTGGTTTATGTAAAAATTTTTTTCTCTAAATTCCAGATTTTTACTTTTTAATGTTTTAAAGAATTTCTTGAAGCTCAGAGCATTTTCCATATTGATCATATCGCCAATATGCCCAGCTATTTCATTTGGTTGAACTGAATGTATTTTATCAACTAAAAGATTTATAGCTTCATCCCAAGTGGATTTTTGTAATTTATTATTTTTTTTTATATACGGAACATCTAGTCTTTGTTTTAATAATCCATCACAAGAATATCTTGTTTTGTCGGATATCCACTCTTCATTAATTTCATTATTTAATCTTGGTAAAATTCTTTTCACTTCCCAATTGTAAGTATCAACTCTTATGTTTGAACCCACTGCATCCATCACATCTACACTCTCTGTTTTTTTAAGCTCCCATGGTCTTGCTTCAAAAGCATAAGGTTTAGATGTAAGTGCTCCCACCGGACACAAATCAATAACATTAGCAGACAACTCTGACTCCATGGATTTTTCTAAGTAAGTCGTGATTTCCATATTTTCACCTCTTCCAATAGCCCCTATTTCTGGAACTCCGGCAACTTCTGTCGCAAATCTCACACATCTTGTACAATGAATGCATCTTGTCATTTGGGTCTTAATCAAAGGTCCCATATATTTTTCTTTTACATCTCTCTTATTTTCGACAAATCTTGATTTATCTACTCCGTAATACAGAGATTGGTCTTGTAAATCACACTCTCCACCTTGATCGCACACAGGGCAATCTAGTGGATGATTAGCTAATAAAAATTCCATGACTCCTTTTCTGGCTTTTTCCACTAAAGTAGTATTTGTTTTTATATTCATTCCTTCTGCAGCTGGCATAGCGCAAGATGCGATTGGTTTAGGTGATTTTTCTAATTCAACTAAACACATTCTGCAATTTCCAGCTATTGATAGTTTTTCATGATAGCAAAATCTTGGTATCTCAACATCTGCAAGCTCGCATGCTTGAAGGACTGTCATTCCTTTTTCAAACTCAATCTCTTTTCCATTTATTGTTATCTTAGGCATTTTTATTCTCCAATAAATGTTGATCGACTAAATAAGGATTATTCAATTTTTTCTTAATTAAAGGCTCTTCTCTACAACGGCTTTCCACTTCTTTCCTAAAATGTCTTAACAAACCCTGAACTGGCCAGGCTGATCCTTCGCCAAAAGCACAAATAGTATGACCTTCAATTTGTTTTGTTACATCAGATAGCAAATCTATGTCACTGAAAGTTGCTTTTCTTTTAACTACTCTATCTAAAATTCTCCACATCCAACCTGATCCTTCTCTGCATGGAGTACATTGACCACAACTTTCATGTTTATAGAACCTGGCAATTCTAGCCATGCACTCAACAATATCCTGGTCTTTATTAATAACCACTATTCCAGCAGTACCTAATCCACTTTTATTCTCAATCAAAGAGTCAAAATCCATTGTTAACGTATCGCAAACTTTTTTTGGTAATAAAGGCATAGATGAACCGCCTGGTATAACTGCTTGAAGATTATCCCAACCTCCAACTACTCCTCCAGCATGTTTTTCTATTAAATCTTTCAGAGGAATCCCCATTTCCTCCTCAACATTACATGGAGCATTTACGTTTCCCGAGATACAAAATATTTTAGTCCCAGTATTTTTTGGTCTACCTATTGAAGCAAACCACTTACCACCTCTTCTTAAAATTGTTGGTACAACAGCAACAGTTTCTACATTATTAACTATTGTAGGGCACCCATACAAACCAACTAATGCTGGAAAAGGTGGTTTTAGTCTTGGTTGACCTTTATTACCTTCAATGCTTTCCAACAAAGCAGTTTCCTCACCACAAATATATGCTCCTGCTCCATAATGAATATGGATGTCAAAATCCCATCCAGACCCACAGGCATTTTTCCCTAAAAAATTTTTGGCATATGCTTGATCAATGGCTTCTTGTAGTCGCTTACCTTCATTAAGATATTCTCCTCGAATGTATATATAGCAAACATGAGCGTTAACTGTGTAACCAGCAATTAAACATCCTTCTATTAATTTTTGAGGCTCAAATCTTAAAATATCTCTATCCTTACATGTTCCAGGTTCAGACTCGTCTGCGTTAATTACTAAATAGTGTGGTCGTGAACCAACTTCTTTTGGGGCAAATGACCATTTTAAACCAGTTGAAAAACCTGCGCCACCTCTACCTCTTAGTTCAGAAGTTTTTACTTCGTTAATTATCCATTCACGGCCTTTATTGATTAAATTTTTAGTATCTTTCCAATCATCACGTTTTAATGAATTTTCAATATCCCAACCAAATTCATTATAAAGATTTTTAAATATTCTATTTTCTTTTTTAAGCATGTTTTCCCCCATTGCTAATTAAAATTTTTTCCGGAGAAGTATTTTTTCTCCCACGATATGAGCCAGGTTTTAAAGGTTTATCGTTTATTAAAGATATGAGAATTTCTTTTGTACTTTTTTCATCTAAGTCTTCATAGTAATCATCGTTTATTTGGACCATAGGGGCACTGACACAAGCTCCAAGACACTCAACCTCCATCCAAGAACAATTACCTTTTTTTGAAATTTCGTTTTCATTTTGAGAAATATTTTCTTTACATAATTTTACTATTTTATCAGCGCCTCTAAGCAAACAAGGTGTTGTTGTGCATACTTGTATAAAATGTTTCCCTACAGGCGCAAGGTTGTACATTGTATAAAAAGTGGCAACTTCATAGACTGATATGTAAGGCATAGCTAGATAGTTTGCTATGAACTTCATTGCTGCCAAAGGAATCCAATTACCATTTTGTCTTTGAGCTAAATAAAGTAAAGGCATCACCGCACTTTTTTTATTTTTTTCAGGATATCTTTTTAAAATTTCCTCAGCTTTTTTTAAATTTTCATCTGAAAATTTAAATTCTTTTGGTTGGTTGTCATGTACTTTTTTTACGCTCATCTATCTACCTCTCCAAAAACTATATCTAATGAACCAAGCACAGCAGGTACGTCAGCCAACATGTGACCGCGAATAAGGTAATCCATTGCTTGCAAGTGGGAAAATCCTGGAGCTCTTATTTTACATCTGTAAGGTTTATTGCTTCCGTCAGATATTAGATAAACGCCAAACTCCCCTTTAGGTGCTTCTACTGCCGTATAAACATCTCCCTTAGGAACTCTATACCCTTCAGTAAATAATTTAAAATGGTGAATTAGCGCCTCCATAGATTGTTTAATGTCATCTCTATTAGGAGGAGAAATTTTGTTATTAATAGATATAACTGGACCTTTCGGTAATCTCTCAATACATTGAAGTATGATTTTTACACTCTCTCTCATTTCCTCTATTCTACAAAGATATCTATCGTAACAGTCGCCATTTTTTCCAACTGGAATTTTAAAGTCTAAATCTTTATAAATTTCATAAGGTTGCGATCTTCTCAGATCCCATGGAACACCGGAACCTCTCAACATTACACCAGAAAAACTATGATCAAGTGCCTCCTGCTTTGAAACAATACCTATTTCAACATTACGTTGTTTAAAAATACGATTATCAGTTAGTAAGCCTTCTAGATCATCAATTATTTTTGGGAAAGACTTACAAAACTTTTCAATATCTTCTACAAGTTTCATTGGTATATCTTTGTGAACTCCTCCAGTTCTAAAATAATTTGCATGCAATCTTGAACCGGATGCTCTTTCATAAAAAGTCATTAATGTTTCTCTTTCTTCAAAGCCCCATAAAGATGGAGTTAAAGCCCCTACATCTAAGGCTTGTGTGGTTACATTTAAAATATGACTTAGAATTCTTCCAATTTCACAAAATATTACCCTTATGTATTTAGCTCTTATAGGTACTTCCACATTCAGCAATTTTTCGGCTGCCAAAGCAAAGGCGTGTTCTTGATTCATAGGTGCTACATAATCTAATCTGTCAAAATAAGGTAAAGCTTGGGTATAAGTTTTTTGCTCTATTAATTTTTCTGTTCCTCGATGAAGAAGACCTATATGTGGGTCAGCTTTCTCAACAATTTCTCCATCTAATTCCAAAATTAATCTCAATACGCCGTGTGCTGCAGGATGCTGCGGTCCAAAATTAAGACTTAATGATTTAGTTTTTTTTACCATCTTTTTCCATGTTTTTTATTTCTTTAATATAATTTGTTCCCTCCCAAGGGCTTTCGAAATCGAAATTTCTATAATTTTGCTCAAGCTTAACTGGCTCATAAATAACTTTTTTTTCTTTCTCGCTGTATCTAACTTCATTAAAGCCGGTTAAAGGAAAATCTTTTCTCAAAGGATGTCCTTTGAATCCATAATCAGTCAAAATTCTCCTTAGATCAGGATGGTTTTTAAATTTAATTCCGTACATATCAAAAACTTCTCTTTCCATCCAATTAGCTGACGGAAAAATTTTAGTTAAAGAATTTATTGTTTGATTAATTTGAAATTTGATTAAAACTTTAATTCTTAAATTATGCTCATGAGACAAAAAGAGATAAACTAATTCAAATCTTTTTTCGTTTTCTGGATAGTCTACCCCAGCAATATCAATAAGTTGTTTAAACCTACAGTTTTCATTTGATTTTAAAAATTGAACTACATCAATTAAATCACTTTCATCAATCTCAATGAGCAATTCTTCATTTTCAATAGATGAGTTTTTTATTTTACTTGAGAGCTCTGAATTAATTAATTTTTCAATTTTTTGAAGATTTAAAATCATTTTATCTTTTTAAAGAACCTTCTCTTCTTATTTTTTTTTGAAGTTGTAAAATCCCATATAACAAAGCTTCAGCTGATGGTGGGCAGCCTGGAATGTAAATATCTACTGGTACAATTTTATCACAACCTCTCACAACTGAATAAGAGTAGTGATAATATCCTCCTCCATTAGCACAGCTTCCCATTGATACAACATACCTTGGTTCTGGCATTTGATCATAAACTTTTCTAAGAGCTGGAGCCATTTTATTTGTTAAAGTTCCTGCTACAATCATCACATCAGATTGCCTCGGTGAAGCTCGTGGTGCAGCACCAAATCTCTCAAGATCATATCTTGGCATCGAAGTTTGCATCATTTCTACAGCGCAACATGCAAGTCCAAATGTCATCCAATGTAAAGACCCTGTCCTAGCCCAATTAATTAAATTATCGCTTGAAGTAGTTATAAATCCTTTTTCTGCGAAATCTTTTGCTAAATCTTTAAATTCTTCTGGAATTTGTTTTTGTTTATCGGAATTTAAATTCATTTTTATTCCCATTCTAACGCCCCTTTTTTCCACTCATATATAAATCCGATAGTCAAAACCCCTAAAAAAAACATCATCGACCAAAAACCTGTTGGACCTATTCCTCCTAAAGATATTGCCCAAGGAAAAAGGAAAGCAATCTCTAAATCAAAAATAATGAAGAGAATAGCAACTAAATAAAATCTTACATCAAATTCCATTCTCGAGTCATCAAATGCCTCGAAACCACATTCGTATGCTGATAACTTTTCTGGATCTGGGTTAGAGGGAGAAGCTAAATAATTAGCAACAATAAAACCTATGCTTAAAAATAAAGCTATAAATAAAAATATTATTATAGATAAATATTCAGATAAAAAATTATAAATCATGTTTTTTTTATTAATACCTACCTCAATACCGTAGTTTGAGGATTCTTATATTAACAATAACTCTTTATAACATTTTACATGTAAGAGTACAGGACAGAAGGAAGCATTTTTGTTGATTAAATAATAATGATTTCAAACTTTTTAGATGAAAACGATTATCAACTAGTGGCGGGAGTGACGGGACTCGAACCCGCGACCTCCTGCGTGACAGGCAGGCGCTCTAACCAAGCTGAGCTACACCCCCTTACTTAATGGTGGGCGGTAAAGGACTCGAACCTATGACCCTCTCGGTGTAAACGAGATGCTCTACCAACTGAGCTAACCGCCCTATTAAATAAAACCGAGATATACAATAAAAAATTTATAAAGTAAAAAAGTATTTAATTTGTAGTGTAATTTATATAAATACCAGTATTATTGATATTAAATGATTTTATCTTGTAATTCATGTGGTAAAAAATTTGTAGTTCCGGATAGTGCTATAACAGCCTCTGGAAGAACGGTTCAATGTGGATCTTGTGGCAATAAATGGAAGCAATTTCCTATTAATGAAATTAAAAAAACACAGGCAGTTACAAGCGCTCAAAATAAAGTTTCAAAGGTTAAAAATTATCAACAAAAAGTAAACAAACCAAAAAAAATCAAAAGGACTGGTATAAAAAAAACCAGAGAAATAAATTTATATTCTCCAGAATATTTGGCTAAAAAACACGGGATCAAGCTAAATAATGAAGACGATAAAAAAGCTTTATCTAAAGGTAAAATATCTTTTGGGTTTTACAATTCTTTATTGTTATTTTTAGTGATAATTATAATTTTATCTAGAGGTCTTTATTTTTTCCAAGACTTTGTTGTTCAAAAATTTCCATTCACAGAATTTTATATAGATTATTTTTTTGAGAGTATAAAAAATATGTTTGAGATATGGAAAAATCTTATTTCTAATTATTAGTCTCTAAATCTTTAATATTAACAAAATTTTCAGATAAATTTAAATTATTTTTTTTAATATCATCAAAAAAATTCCAAGCTAGAACTAATATTGTATTTTTTTTATTTTTTATTTTCGATTTATCTTTAATAGGAATGTTAACTCCTGGTATAAATTTATTGTGTTTTAGTTTATTGTCTTCAACAATAAAATCGATTTCTTTTGAAATTCCAAAAAAATTCAAGGCTGTTGTTGCTTTAGCGGGTGCGCCAAAGCCAATAATTGGATTGTTCTGCTCTTTAAGTTTTTTAATTTTAGCTAAAACATTCTCTTTAATTTTATAAACTTTTTCTCCAAATCTTTGATAAGTTTTAAAATCTTTTATTCCAAATTTTTCCTCCTCTTTAAGCATTTTAGTAACGCTAGACTCAATTTTAAATCTTTTGTCTTTTTTAATATAAACTCTTATAGACCCCCCATGTGTATTCACTCGTTCACATCTAAAGATTTTTGCATCAAATTGATTAAAAAAATAAACCAAAGATGTTAATGACCAATAATTGTAGTGTTCATGATAGATATTATCAAAAGTCAAATCCTTAAGAGTATTCATTAAATATTGAACTTCTATTATTATTGTGCCTTTTTTACTTAATAGACTTAGCATGCATTCGGCCATTTCCTTAAGTTTGTCTGAGTGAGCAAAAACGTTAGATGCTAAAATCAAATCTGCATTTTTTTTTATCTTTTTAATATTTTTTTTCTCTAAAAAACCATTAAAGGTTTTAACTTTATTCTTATTTGCTAATCTTGCTAAATTTTTTGCCGGTTCTATTCCTAATACTTTTTTAAAACCTAAATCTAAAAAAGGTTTTAATGCAATACCATCATTACTCCCAATATCAATGATGTATGATTTTTTTTTATTTAGTTTTAATTCTTTGGAATATTTTTTCGCAGCTTCAACAAAGTGATTTCTAAAAATTTTTGAAGTTGAAGATGTATAAAGATAATTTGAAAACATTTTTTTAGGATCAACTGCTACGGATAGTTGGCAATTGTGACAATTTTCACAGTAATTTACTTCGAGTGGATATAGGTCGCATTTTTCATTTTTTTTATTGATCAGATTATTTGCTAATGGTTGATATCCTAATGATACGACTCTTTTAAGATTATTATTACCACAAGATCGACATTCAAATTTATAACATTTTAATAATAAATTTTTTTCTTTTTCGTCTACAAATAAATGTCTTATGGTATGAGTGATTCCGTAGTTTTCATGATCTCTTTCGCCTCTAACTAAATTTAAAAAAGTTGTATCTTTTGCAAATACCATTGTATGGGCTACATTAGGTTTAATGATTGATAATTGTCCTGCGTTTACTACTTGAGTAATTTTAGGTGCGTTGGGATTAATAATATCTTGAAAAATTTCTATAATTTGTCCTTTTGTAAATAAACATTTTTGCTCTTGTTGAGGGTGGTAATGATTAGCTCTAATGGTTCCTTTTTTTGACTCTATCATTCCAATTAAATTGATAGGCTCGGTTAACTCATGATTGCTAATCACTCCTCTTTCATCAATAAATAAATTTTCTCCATCTTTTACATGTTCTAAATCTTTAATTAATTTTTGCTTGGACCACTTTTGAATCATTTCTTTTATGTTTTGATCTAAATTATATAAAAACTCGAAACCAGAATTTAGTAGTTTTTTATTTGATAAAGAGAAACCCAAGTTAGGAACTTCATCATTGGTCTCTTTAAGTGAAATTTTTGGATTATGTTTTTTGCAAATTTCTGCTACTTCTTTTACTGTTAAGGTGTCTTTTGTCAAATTAAATGTTTCAGACTTAATATCATTTTTTTCTTCCATAAATTTAAAACACCTAGCTACATCTATTAAAGGAACAAGACTTTTTATCTGTCTTCCACCAGCAAACAATTTCAAGGTTCCATTTTGTGAGGCTATTTTTGAAAATAAATTTGGCATAATATCAATTCTCATTGAGTCAGTTGAATATCCATAAACAGAACCAAGTCTTAAGATTACATAATTTTTCCCAGATTTTTTCAGTTGGTCTTCATTTACTGCCTTGGAAGAAGAATAAGATAAAACTGGTTTTGTTTTTTCGTTCTCTTTAATATCTAATTTTACTTCTTCTATACCCTCGTAAACTACATGAGTAGATGGAAAAATAATTTTACATTTGTTGCTAATTGCATCTAAAATATTTTGGGTACCCTTTTCTCCTACTTCTTTAATTTTTTCATCTTGAACTGCTGATGACTCACTTTTTGTTCTAGGTACTTGTGTAACACCTGCTAAATGATGCACAACATCAGCATCCTTAAAATATTTATTAATTAAGTTTTTATCCAATATATCTCCCTGAATAAAATCCATATTCCAATTTCTTATTTGGTTGACTCTTTCTGAGATAAATCTGTTATCAATAACAATAATCTGATGGTGCCAGCTGACACCCGAATAAAGCTTACACAGCTCTGTACCAATATATCCCAAACCACCTGTTATAATTATTTTTTTTTTCATAGAAAAATTAATTAATATTTACTTATATTATATTTTATTATAACTCAAATAACATGAATATATATGACTGCTTCATGTATTTTGATGAAGACCTTCTTTTAGACATAAGGCTGAATTCTTTAGATAAATTTGTAAAAAAATTTGTAATCACTGAAGCGACTTATACCCACAATGGTAAGAAGAAAAAATTAAATTTTGACATTAATAAATTTCAAAAATTTAAAGATAAAATCACTTATATCATTGTAGAAAATCAACCCCAAAACGTTCTTAAAATAGATGATACGGACACAAAAGAAAAAGAGGGAGAAAAACTTATTTTAAATGGTATGGCTAGAGATTATTTTCAGAGAGAAAATTTATCTAGAGGATTAAATAATGTTACCGATGAAGACTTAATTTTAATAAGTGATCTTGATGAAATTCCTAATTTAGAAAATTTAAGTTTTGAAAATGTAAATAATAAAATAATTATTTTTGAGCAAAAAATATTATATTATAAATTAAATTTACTTTATGATAAATTTCTTTGGCACGGGACTAGAGCTATCAAAAAAAAGAATTTTTTATCTCCTCAGTGGTTAAGAAACATTAAAGCAAAAAAGTATCCAAAATGGAGATTGGATACTCTCTTTTCCAAAAAAAAATACTCTAATGTTGCTTTTGTTAAAAATGGAGGATGGCATTTTACATGCTTAAAAACACCTGAGCAGCTTGAAAAAAAATTATTAAATTATGCGCATCACTACGAATTTCAAGAAAGTGGTCTAAAATTAGAAGACATAAAAAAATTTATATCAGAAAAAAGAATTGTGTATGACTATAATATTGATCAAAAAAAATATAAGTGGTCAGGCCAGTCAACATTAAAAAAATTAGAAAATAATTTTTTACCCAGTTATATTTCCAATAATTTAAATAAATTTACTGATTGGCTGGAATAATTTACTAAGTTTAATGGGTACTTAATTCTTTTTTTAATTTTTCTTTTTTCGATATTTGATCTACATCTACCCACTCAACGCTTTTTAAAGGTTTTGTTAATGCTACCTTTAAAACCTCATCTACATTTTTAACTGGTATTATTTCTATTGAATCTAATACTGTTTTTGGGACTTCTATCAAATCTTTTTTATTTTCTAAAGGAATTAAAACTTTTTTAATCCCTGCTCTGTGAGCTGCTAATAATTTTTCTTTCAGTCCGCCTATAGGGAGTACAAGTCCTCTTAAAGTTATTTCCCCAGTCATTGCTACATCTTTATTAACCGGTATTTCTGTTATAGCAGAAATTATTGAAGTAACCATTCCTACACCTGCAGAAGGGCCATCTTTAGGTGTTGCGCCTTCCGGAACATGTATGTGAAAATCTTTCTTATCAAAAATTGGAGGAATAATTCCAAAATCTAAACTTTTTGATCTAATGTAAGATTTTGCAGCTTTTACGGACTCTTGCATAACGTCACCTAGTTTACCAGTAATTTGCATTTTACCTTTACCAGGCATTACTGCTGACTCTATTTTTAAAATTTCTCCCCCAACTTCGGTCCAAGCCAATCCTGTAACTACACCGACTCTATTTTCTTCCTCTATTTCACCATAATTAAATTTTTGAACACCAAGCAAATCTTTTAAATCTTTTTCATTAATTGGATTGTTTACTTTTTCATTGTTATCAATTTTTTTTACTAATTTTCTTGCGACTTTTGAAATTTCTCTTTCAAGATTTCTAACGCCAGACTCTCTAGTATAGTGTCTAATAATTTTTCTATTAATATTTTCATCAATAGACCATTCGTCTTTTTTTAATCCATTATTTTTACTTTGATTTGGTATCAAATATTTTTGCGAAATATTTACCTTTTCATCCTCTGTATAACCTGACAATCTAATTACTTCCATTCGGTCAAGTAAGGGTGGTAAAATGTTTAAAGTATTTGCTGTAGTAACAAACATAACATCGGAAAGATCGTAATCGACCTCCAAATAGTGATCATTGAATTCTTTGTTTTGCTCTGGATCTAATGCTTCTAATAAAGCTGAGGATGGGTCTCCTCGATAATCATTTCCTACCTTGTCTATTTCATCTAATAAAAAAAGAGGATTTTTAGTTCCAGCTTTTTTCATCATTTGAATTATTTTTCCCGGTAAAGAACCAATATAAGTTCTTCTATGTCCTCTTATTTCTGCTTCATCTCTTATGCCTCCCAACGATATCCTTATAAACTTTCTATTCGTTGCTTTAGCTATTGATTTACCTAATGATGTTTTTCCAACTCCCGGAGGGCCAACTAAGCAAAGAATTGGTCCTTTCATTTTTTGTATTCTTTTTTGAACAGCTAAAAATTCTATTATTCTTTCTTTTACCTTATCAAGCCCATAATGATCTTCATCTAAAATCTTTTGAGCATTTTTTAAATCAGTATTAATTTTAGATTTGTTGGACCAAGGAAGTTCTGTCATCCAATCTAAATAATTTCTAACAACCGTAGCTTCAGCTGACATTGGGCTCATAGATTTGAGTTTTTTTAACTCTGACAAACATTTTTCTTTTGCTAGCTTAGGCATCTTTGCATCGTTAATAGCTTTAAACAATGATGTGTGCTCATCTTTTCCTTCATCAATTTCACCTAATTCTTTTTGTATGGCTTTAAGTTGTTCGTTCAAATAATATTCCCGTTGAGTTTTTTCCATTTGATTTTTAACTCTTCCACGAATTTTCTTTTCTACTGATAGTACGCTTGTTTCCTTCTCTATTAATTGATGAATTTTTTCCAGTCTCTTTTTAAGATCAAGAATTTCAAGTAATTCTTGTTTTTCAAATATTTGGATATTTAAATTTGAAGATATATTGTTAGCTATTTGAGAAGGATCTTTTAAACTTCGTAAATTATTTGACCCATCGTTCAAATCTTTTTTGCTCAAAATTTGTAATCTGTCAAATTTTTTTATTAAACCCGTAGCTAAAGTCTCTAAATCTTTGGAAAAATTTATATCCTCAGCAACTTCTACTTCGCAAGTTAAATAATTGTTATCACTATCTTCGTGTTTTAAGATTTTGACTCTTTTTTCACCCTCCACTAAAACTTTAACAGTTCCGTCAGGTAGTTTTAATAATTGTAATACTTTACTTAAACAACCGTATTGGTATAGATCTTTTCCAGTAGGATCATCTATTTCAGAATTTTTTTGAGTTACTAAAACTATAGATTTGTCAGTTTTCATAACCTCTTGAAGGGCTTTAATAGATTTATCCCTCCCAACGAATAATGGCACCACCATCGATGGGAATATTACTATGTCTCTAAGTGGTAATAGTGGTTTTAAATAAGATGCTTTCATTAATGCTTAATATGGCTATTAAATTGATAATTTCAAGAAACAAATGAATATTAGGCTACTGATGTTGATGATTTTTTGCCGTATGTTACAATAGGTTCTGAATTACCTTTTACAGCAGCGCTATCAACTGTAACTTTTATCACATCTTCCATATCTGGCAGTTCAAACATTGTTTTAAGCAAAATATTTTCAAGAATGGATCTTAAACCTCTTGCTCCTGTTTTTTTAGATATAGCTTTTTTTGCTATTTCCAAAATAGCGTCATCATTAAACTCTAGCTCTACTTCTTCAAATTCAAATAATCTCTGATATTGTTTTATAAGAGAATTTTTAGGTTCTTTTAAAATTTTTACTAAAGATTTTTCATCAAGATCGTCTAATGTTGCTATTATAGGCATTCTTCCAATAAACTCAGGGATAAGTCCATATTTAATCAAATCTTCCGGTTCAAGCATTTTCATAATCTCTGAAAGAGGTTGTTCTTTATAGTTTTTCACTTTTGCTCCAAAGCCGATGGAGCTCCCTTTGCCTCTGCTGTCAATTAATTTATCTAATCCTGCAAAAGCTCCTCCGCAGATAAATAAAATATTCGTTGTATCTACTTGTAAAAATTCTTGCTGCGGATGTTTTCTTCCACCTTGAGGAGGCACGCTTGCAACTGTTCCTTCCATTATTTTTAATAGTGCTTGTTGTACTCCCTCACCAGAAACATCTCTTGTAATTGAGGGGTTTTCTGATTTTCTACTTATTTTGTCAACTTCATCTATGTAGACAATTCCTCTTTGTGCTTTTTCAACATTATAATCTGCTGCTTGTAAAAGTTTTAAGATAATGTTCTCTACATCTTCTCCGACGTAACCTGCTTCTGTTAAAGTTGTAGCATCAGCCATTGTAAATGGAACATCTAAAATTCTTGCTAAAGTTTGTGCAAGTAATGTTTTTCCGCAGCCTGTTGGCCCGACTAAAAGTATGTTTGATTTCGATAATTCAATATCTTTATTATTTTTAGTTTCATGATTTAATCTTTTATAGTGATTGTGGACTGCAACTGATAATATCTCTTTAGCAAATTTTTGCCCTATTACATAATCATCCAATACATTGCATATTTCTTTTGGAGAAGGTACTCCGTCTTGATGTTTTACAAGTGAGCTTTTATTCTCCTCTTTAATAATATCCATACAAAGCTCAACACACTCGTCACAAATAAACACTGTTGGTCCAGCTATAAGTTTTCTTACTTCATGTTGGCTTTTTCCGCAGAAAGAACAATATAAAATATTTTTGTTATTTTTTTCAGTCATATCGAATCAATATACTTAATATAAATCTACGTTAAATGCTTAGCAAGTTGAAGTTGTAAAAAAAGCTAGATATTGTGTTTTATTTTCTCTTCTCCACAACAGAGTCTATTAATCCGAATTTTTTTGCTTCTTCTGCTGTCATGAAGTTATCTCTTTCTAAAGCATCAGAAATTTCATCGACTGATTTACCAGTGTGCTTAGAGTAAATTTTGTTTAGTCTTTCTTTTAAGGAAAGAATTTCTTTTGCGTGAATCTGGATATCAGTTGCTTGACCTTGAAATCCTGCTGAGGGCTGATGAACCATTATTCTAGAGTTTGGAAGAGAGTATCTTTTTCCTTTTTCTCCAGCGGCTAAAAGAAATGAACCCATAGAAGAGGCTTGACCAATACAAAGAGTAGAAACAGGAGAATTAATATATTGCATTGTGTCATAAATACCTAAACCTGCTGTTACTAATCCACCTGGACTATTTATATAAAAGTTTATTTCTTTTTTTGGATTTTCTGATTCCAAGAATAATAATTGTGCTGTCACTAAAGATGCTACTGCGTCATTAACTGGACCTACTAAAAAAACTATTCTTTCTTTCAGTAATCTAGAATAAATATCATACGCCCTTTCTCCTTTGCTTGTTTGTTCAACAACCATTGGTATTAGGCTATTCATTTTTTCTTCAAATTCGCGACTCATATTTGGTTTATACAACTATTGGTTACTTTTTACTAATTTTTTTTGATTTAGACTTATTTTTTACAGGAGATGTGGTTCTAGATTTTTCATTATCTATATTTGGTTTATTAAATTCAGCAATTATTTTTTCAGCTTCTTTTGTATTAATTTCTTTGGATGTGAGATTGATTTTTGATTTAATTAATTCAATTATTTTTTCCTCATACAATGAACCTTTTAAACTTTGAGAGGCGCTGGGGTTTTTTTGATAATATTCAAGAACCATTTTTTCTTGACCAGGCATACCTTTAATTTGCTTTTGTATCTCATTTCTCACCTCATCATCAGACACTTTAAGTTTATTTTTTTCACCGTATTCATTCAACAGTAAACCTAGCTTAATTCTTGATTTAGCTAATTTTTCATTATTTGACTTATGTTTTTCTTTATCCTCCGGTTTAAGATTTTGTGTCATTATTGAAATTTCTTGATCAATTAAATTTTGAGGTAATTCAACTTGATGATTTTTTTCAATCTGATCTAAAATTTCTTTTTTTGTTATTGAATTCAATGCTTGAGAGTATTGACCTGAAAGTTGTTTCTCAATTAAAGATTTTAGATCTTTGATATCTTTTGCTCCCATTAATTTAGCAAATTCATCATCAATTTTACTAGCTTTAGGTTTTTTTACATTTAAAATTTTACATTCAAATTTAGTTTTTTTGTTTGCAAGTTCTTTTTTGGGGTGATTAGCAGGAAGCGTAGCATCAACTATTTTTGCATCATTTTTTTTTACACCAACTAGCTGGTCGTCAAAACCTTTTAAAAAAAGATCTTTTCCTAATTCTATCTGTACACCTTTTCCCTCACTTCCTTCGAATTTATCACCATCAACTGTAGCTGAATAATCAAAAGTAACTTGATCTCCAATTGTAGCTTTTTCATTTTCTTTTTTATCATCAAATTGTTTATTTTGATTTGCAATTTCTTTTAGTTTTTCCTCAATAATTTTATCTTCAATTTTTACTTTAAAACTTGTTGCTTTGAATTTATCAAAACTTTTCAAAACTACACTCGGTAAACAATCAATTTGCAGTTCATAATTAAGATCTTTTCCTTCTGCAAACTGTTTCAAATCAATTTTTGGTTGACCAGCAACTTTCAATTTTTTTTCATCTATAGCTTTTGTGGTAGTTTCTCTTAAAATCTTATCTACTACCTCTCCGTATATAGATTTTCCAAATTGACTTTTAATTACTTCTGCGGGAACTTTTCCTGGTCTGAAACCTTTTAAAGCTACTTCTTTTTGAAGTTCTTTAAGTCTCTCGTTCATTTTTGTCTGAATGTTTTTTTTATCAACTATTACAGATAAAATTGTTCTAAGTCCTTTTTTTGATTTTACTTCTACTTTCATAATATTTTGGTGGGCAAGAAGAGACTCGAACTCTTAAGCCTTGCGGCACTGGTTTCTAAGACCAGCGCGTATACCAATTCCGCCACTTGCCCAATTAATAATTGTTGTTTTATATAACAATTTAATTTTTAGTTAAACGATAAAGTCTAGAATAAATTATTAAATAAATAAATAATAAGATGAAAAACCAATACCTACTTAACTGAGTATCATTTAACACATACAACCCAGGAGTAATGAGAACCAAATACAAAAAATTTAAAATAATTGAATTTAGATAATTGCCTTTATTTTTTCCGTACGCTCTTGAAATTTTGTAAAAACTTAACATATGAAGATGTTGATCGTCTGGATAAATAGGAGATTTTTTTTGAATTAATTTTCTAAAAAATGAAAAAAATACTTCAAAAAAAAGGTAAAATAAAAGTGTGCAAAAGAAAAACGATGAAATCTTTGGATTTAAATTGTTGGTAATTATTGTGTTAAGTCCAGTCAAAGCTCCCATAAGATAAGCTCCGCTATCACCTAAAAAAATTTTAGCGTTTGGAAAATTGAACAACAAAAATGATAAAAGAATTATTATTTGAGAAATAAGCAAGATTGAAAATTCTAAATTTTGATTATTTATATTTATATAGGTTAATATAATATTTATAATAATTAGATTTATTGTTAACAAACCGTTAAAGCCGTCAATTAAATTAGCTCCGTTAATTACAAATAAAAAACATAATAATGTAAATATTGAAGAAAACAAATGGCTGGACATAAAAGAGTTTAAGAATGGAATATCAATATTGAAAATTTTTATCGGTAAGTAATATATTATAATAAAAAGTAGAAACACCATCAGCAACAATCTTTTTAATGGTTTTATGTTAATTCTTAAATCATCTAAAAAACCTACTAAAAAAACTGAGTAACTTATTAAGATATAATTATATAAAACTTCTGCATACAATAAGTAATAAATATAAAAAAAAATACTTAAAGAAATAATAGCAGCTATTCCTCCGCTTCGGGTAACTGGAATATCATGGAAAGCTTGAGGTTTAGAAAAATCTTTATCAAGTAAAGCACCACCTCTTACTCTATCTGAATATTTACTTACAAGTAAAAAAATAAAAAAACTTATTAAAGCAAAAATAGACAAAAAACTTGCTTCAATTGACTCTGTGCCCATTTGTTTTTTATCCTTTGTTATTTGTTTTAAATATATAAATTCCAATAAGTATTACAACTAATGATACTATTACTTTCCAAGTAATTATTTCGTCCATTAGAAAATAACCAAAAAATATTCCAAAAATTGGTATTAAATATGCTACCTGAGTTTGAAAAACCAATCCATTAACAGTTAAAATTCTAAATCTAATTAGCCAAGCCAATCCTGTTGCGACGACTCCTAAATACACTAATGAAAGAGTCGAAGCTAAAGTTGGAGAAGACTCCCACGGAGTTTCAATTATTAAGGAAAATGGAAGAAGAAAAATAACTGACCATAAAGTCGTGGATGTTGTAACATTTTCATTTTTTTTATTTTTTAATTTTAAAGTTAATAAGCCTCCAATACAGTAAAATGTTGACCCTAAAATAGTGATCAATGCATAAATATAATTTTCACTATTAATAATTATTTTATCAAAAAACAATAATATTATCCCACTAAAACCAATTAAAACACCTAATGATTTTAAATAAGATAGTTTTTCATCTTTCGTAAAAAAATGTGCAAGTATTGATCCACTTAAAGGAGTCGTGCTCATTAATATTGCTGCAAGGTAACTATTAATTTTCGCAGTACCTATAGCAATTAAAACGAAAGGTATTACAATATTACAAAGTCCGATTAAAGCATACCAGCTCCAATTTTTACTAAAAGCCTCAATCTTTATTCCGGAGATTTTACAAAGAATTAATAAAGGGATACTCGCAAAAATAACTCTCACTAAAGCAAGTGTAATCGGGTCATAAGAATATGTAGCTATCTTTATATTAAAAAATGACGATCCCCAAATAACAGCTAATAAGATTAATAATGATAAATCAAAGGTATTTGCCTCTCTCATTGTAAGCCCAAGATGTGGATATGTGATAAATGCATAGCTGATATATATATTTAATTATACTATAAAAAACATCCTTATATATGTTCGCGAAGATTAAACATAATTTTAAAGGAGCAAAATGAGTTCAAAAGATGTTTTAAAGCTTATAAAAGACAAACAAGTTGAATTTGTGGACTTAAGATTTACTGACCCTAAAGGGAAACTTCAACATTTAACTATGGACTCAACTATTGTTGATGAGGATATGCTTAATAATGGAGTATTTTTTGATGGCTCCTCAATAGCTGGGTGGAAAGCAATAAACGAGTCAGACATGATTTTAAAACCTGACTTAGAAAGACCGATAATTGATCCTTTTAATTCTCATACAACATTAAATATTTTTTGTGATATTTTAGATGCTGTTAAAAAAGATCCTTATGAAAGAGACCCAAGGGGAACAGCAAAAAAAGCTGAGGCTTATCTAAAAAAATCAGGTATTGGAGACAAATCTTACTTTGGACCTGAACCAGAATTTTTCGTTTTTGATGATGTCAGATTCAAAAATGATATGAACGAAACAAGTTTTAATATCGATAGTTCAGAGGGACCTTATAATACCGGAAAAAAATATGAGAATGGTAATATGGGTCATAGACCTGGAATAAAAGGTGGTTATTTCCCAGTGCCACCTGTTGATAGTGCACAAGATATGAGAGGTGAATATCTAAAGGCTCTTAAGGATATGGGTGTGAAAGTTGAAAAACATCACCACGAAGTTGCTCCTAGTCAACATGAACTTGGAATGTATTTTGGAACACTAACTAATCAAGCTGATAATGTTCAACTTTATAAATATGCAGTTCAAATGGTTACCCACTCTTTTGGAAAAACAGCTACATTTATGCCAAAACCAGTAAAAGGCGATAATGGTTCAGGAATGCACTGCCACCAATCAATTTGGAAAGGCAATACTCCAGTTTTTATGGGAAAAGAATATGCGGGGCTTTCTAAAGAAGCTTTATATTATATTGGTGGAATTCTAAAACATGCTAAAGCAATAAATGCATTTTCAAACGCTACAACAAATAGTTACAAACGTTTAATTCCTGGTTTTGAAGCTCCTGTAATTTTAGCTTATTCAGCTAGAAATAGATCTGCTTCATGCAGAATACCAGTGATTATGAGTCCTAAAGCAGCGAGATGTGAGATTAGATTCCCGGATGCTGCTGGAAATCCATATTTAACGTTTGCTTCAATGTTAATGGCTGGAATTGATGGAATTAAAAACAAAATAGATCCGGGTAAATCTTTTGATGACGACTTATACTCTTTATCTGAAGATGAAGTTAAAAAACTTCCTACTGTGTGTGGCTCTTTAAGAGAAGCTATGCAAAATCTTGATAAAGACAGAAAGTTTTTAACTGAAGGTGGAGTATTTACTGATGATCAAATTGACGCTTATATTGAATTAAAATTCCAAGAAATTTATAAATTCGAACACACACCACATCCGATCGAATTTGAAATGTATTATAGCGGCTAAACTTTAAAAGACTCCCCGCACCCGCAGCGTTCAGTTTCGTTAGGGTTTTTAAATATAAATTGAGATGAAAATTTTTCTGTTTTATAATCCATTTCTGTTCCTAAAAGATACATTATTGCTTTAGGATCAATTAAAACTTTTACACCCTTGTCTTCTACAATCTCCTCATTAGGTTTAATGTCTTTAGCATATTCCATAACATAAGACATTCCTGCACAACCACCAGATTTTACACCTACTCTGACACCAATAGTTTTGTCCTCAGCTTTTGACATAATTTCTTTAATTCTCTCGGCTGCATTATCACTTAATTTAATTACTTGTTCGCTCATAAATTTAACTCTAACTTTGCGGCTTCAGACATTTTATCTTTAGTCCAAGGCGGATCCCAAACTAATTTTAGATCAACATCATCAACTCCATCAAGTTTTAATATATTATCTTTAACCATTTTAGGCAAACTTTCAGCTACTGGACAATTTGGTGAAGTTAAAGTCATATCTATATTTACTTTTTTCTCATTTTCGATGTCTATTTTATAAATTAGACCCAATTCATATATATTGACCGGTATTTCAGGATCGTAAATCTTTTTAATCTCTAAAATTACTTTGTTTTTTAATTCACTCATTTTTTTTCAACTGCAGACAAACAAGTATGCCAAGCCATTGTGGCACATTTAACTCTCATTGGAAATTCTTGGACCCCGGATAATGAAGTTATCGTAGTAATCTGGTCTTCAGAAAGACTATTTAATGTAATTTTTGTTTTATTTTTAATCATGTTTATAAAATCTTCATTTACTTTCTTTAAGAATGATAGATCTTTTCCTTTAACAGTTTCTGTCAGAATAGATGCTGAGGCTAAAGAAATAGCGCACCCCTCTCCCTCAAAACTTAAATCTTCAATTTCTTTTTCTTTGTTAAGTTTTAAATAAATATGAACTTTATCACCACACAAAGGATTGTGAGCTTTTGCGTCATTTGTATAGCCATCACACTTTCCTTTATTTCTAGGATTTTTTCCATGATCTAAAATTATTTCTTGATATAGTTCTTTAAGTTCCATTTAATTTTGAAATACTTTCTGACATTTTTGAATTGCTTCTGATAATTTGTCTATATCATCTTTATCATTATAAACTCCAATCGAAGCTCTAGCTGTTGCGGGTATACCAAGTTTATCATGTAATATTTGACAACAATGGTGCCCGGCTCTTATTGCAACTCCATCATCGTCCAAAATAGTTGCAATGTCATGAGGATGGATATCTTTTAAAGTAAAACATAGTACTGAACCTCTTTCTTTGGGATCGCCAATTATATTAACAGAATTATTTTTTTTTAGTTTTTCTAGTCCGTATTGTAAAACTTCATTTTCATGTGAAGCAATATTTCTAATTCCCAGACCCTCAATAAAATTTAGCGACTCTGCAAACGCGACAACTTCTGCTGTTTGCATTGTTCCAGCCTCAAATTTCGTATAAGCGTCTGCAAAAGTTATACCCTCTTTTTTAACCTCATTAATCATTCCGCCGCCGCCTTGATATGGTGGTAAATCGTCAACCCATTTTTTTTTCATATACAATACACCAAGACCATTCGGTCCGTACATTTTATGACAAGATATTGCATAAAAATCGCATTCAATTTTTTGCATGTCGATTGCGGAATGTGGTGCACCTTGTGTCCCATCAATCAATACTGGGATACTTTTTTCTTTTGCAAGATCTACAATTTTTGTTATCGGTAAAACTGCTCCAGTAACATTTGATATATGAGTAATAGCAATAATTTTAGTTTTATTTGTAATAAGTTTTTTAATTTCTTCTATTTCAACATCACCATCTTCATTTACTTGAGCAAATTTTATTACAGCTCCCTTTTCAGTTCTTAAAAAGTCCCAGGGAACATAGTTAGAGTGATGTTCTAATTCTGTAATTAATATTTCATCTCCTTTATCGATATATTTTTTGCCATAGGATGAAGCAACTAAATTAATTGCTTCTGTTGCACCCTTAGTAAAGATTATTTCCTCTCTATGTTTGGCATTTAAATATTTTTTAACTTTATCTCTTGTAGCCTCAAATCTATTTGTTGCTTTAACTGCTAGAGTATGAACGCTTCTCCCAACATTGGAAAACTCTGTTTCATAAAAGTTTGAGATTTTATCTATAACCATTTTTGGTTTTTGAGAAGAGTTAGCGCTATCTAAATAGACCAAAGGTTTGCCATTAATTGTTTGTTTAAAAATTGGAAACTCTTTTTTTATATTTTTAATATCCATTAATTTGTCTTTCTAATTTTTCTTTTAAAAAATTCTTTATTTTTCCCTCAGATAATTTTTCTAATATTTCACACAAAAAGCCATTTATTAACATTTGATATGCTTCCTTTTCAGGAATGCCTCTTGATTTTAGATAATGTATTGAATTTAAATCTATACTTCCTGAAGTAGAACCGTGAGAACATTTTACATCATCAGCATAAATTTCTAGCTCGGGTTTTGCATCAAATTCTGCTGCATCATCCAAAATTAAAGCTTTACTTAATTGATATGCATCCGTTTTCTGCGCAATTTTTTTTACAAAAATTTTTCCTTGATATACCCCTTTGCTTTCGTCGTTTAAAACTTTTTTTACCTTTTGATAACTATGACAATTCGGGGTGTTATGATTTATTCGAGTCTTAATTTCTTGATGCTCATTATTCATTAAGTTCAAAGCTGAAAAAATACTGCTATTTGAATTTTCTTCATTTAGATTAATTTCAATATCAAGCTTATTAAATTTTAAACCAGAAGATAAAAAATAATTTTTAAAATTTGAATTTTTTTCTAGGTCACTCTTTAAATATTTATAAAAATAACCATTGCATTTGGAATTATTTATTAAAAAATTATTTAATGAGGAGTCTTTTTTGATTTTTATATTTTCCAAGATATTTACCATAAAGTTTTCTTTTGAGGAATTATTTATATAATTAATAATATTTAATTCTGAATTTTCATTTAAAACAATTGAATTTTTATAATTAACCATTTTTTCCTTTAATGAATTTGAAAAATTATTATAAACAACTAACGGTTTTTTCAATTTATAGTTTTTGGAAATCTCTAATGAAAAACCTCCTGTGGCTAAAGCATTGTTTAAAAAGTATAATGAATTTTTGACATCTAAAGATAACTCATTTTTATAATTAAAATTTTCTATTAAGATTTTATTTTTTTCTTCGTAAGAAAAATCTTTAGATATAAGTTTTCCATTAAATAATGAAATGAAATTATGTTCGAATTCACTTATTATTTTAAATTCTGTCTGACTTGGTAAAAAATCATTATTAACAATTTTATTGAAATTATTTCTTAAAATTGAATTTAGATCAGAAAATTTCCAATCTTCATCTTTTTTATTAGGAAAACCAGTTTGATAAAAAAGTTCTAAGTTTTTTTTTCTTAAATTTATTTCCTCAGAAGAGAGATCTTTTATCTTATCTATTTTAAAATCGTAATTTTGTTTCATTAAACTATATTCGAATAACCTGTTTTTTCTAATTGAACTCCAAGATCTGCATTACCAGTTTTAATAATCTTTCCCTCAGATAGGACGTGGACGTAATCAGGTTTTATATAATCTAGCAATCTTTGATAGTGTGTAATTATTAAAAAAGCATTTTCTTTATTTTTATAAGAATTCACTCCATCAGCCACGATTCTAAGCGCATCAATATCTAGACCTGAGTCTGTCTCGTCTAAAATTGATAACTTCGGTTGAAGAAGTTTCATTTGTAAAATTTCATTTTTTTTTTTTTCACCACCAGAAAATCCAACATTAAGTTGGCGTGATAAAAATTTCTCATCAATGCCAAGCTCTGAAGCTTTTTCTTTAATTAATTTTAAAAAAGTTAAAGTATCTAGCTCTTTCTCACCTTGGGCTTTTCTTACTGAGTTCAAAGAAGTTCTTAAAAAAGTGTTTGTATTAACTCCTGGTATTTCTAAAGGATATTGAAATGCTAAAAAAACTCCTTTTTGTGCTCTTTCTTCGGTTGAAAGCTCGCTTAAGCTTTCTCCGTTATATTTGATGTCGCCTTTGATCTCATAACCGTTCTTACCTGATAACACATTTGCCAATGTACTTTTTCCCGAACCATTAGGGCCCATAATTGCATGCACTTCTCCAGGCTTAATGTTTAAATTTAAGCCTTTCAAAATGTGCTTATTATCAATAGTTGCTTCTAAATTTTTAATATTTAGCATTATCCAACACTTCCTTCCAAACTTATCGCTACAAGCTTTTGTGCTTCGACTGCAAACTCCATCGGTAATTGTTGTAAAACTTCTTTGCAGAAACCATTTACAATTAAACTTACCGCCTCTTCTTGATCTAGGCCTCTTTGATTACAGTAGTAAAGCTGTTCTTCATTTATTTTAGTAGTAGTTGCTTCATGCTCTATTGTTGAAGTTGCGTTATTATTTTTGATGTATGGAATTGTATGTGCACCACATTTGTTACCCATTAATAAAGAGTCACATTGAGTATAGTTTCTTGAATTGATTGCTTTGTTTTTAATTTCCACAAGCCCTCTATACATATTATCTGCGTTTCCTGCTGATATTCCTTTAGAAATAATTTTACTTTTTGTATTTTTACCTAAATGTATCATTTTTGTTCCAGTGTCTGCTTTTTGAAAATTATTTGTAATTGCTATTGAATAAAATTCTCCAACTGAATTATCACCTTGTAAAATACAACTAGGATATTTCCAGGTGATTGCTGAACCAGTTTCAACTTGAGTCCATGAAATTTTAGAATTTTTTCCTCTACAAGCACCTCTTTTTGTTACAAAATTATAAATTCCACCAACGCCATTTTCATCTCCCGGATACCAATTCTGAACTGTAGAATATTTTATTTCTGCATCATCCAAGGCTACCAATTCCACATTAGCTGCATGAAGTTGGTTCTCATCTCTCATGGGGGCTGTGCAGCCTTCTAAATAACTTACGTAACTTCCTTTATCAGCAATAATTAAAGTTCTTTCAAATTGACCAGTCTCCGAAGCATTAATTCTAAAATAAGTGGACAGTTCCATTGGGCACTTAGTATTAGGTGGAATGTAAACAAAAGAACCATCTGTAAAAACTGCAGAGTTCAACGTTGCAAAATAATGATCGCTTATTGGTATTACTGAACCAAGATATTTTTTTACAAGATCTGGGTATTTTTGAATTGCCTCAGATATGGAGCAAAAAATTATTCCTTGTTTTGTAAGTTCATCCTTAAAAGTAGTTGCAACTGAAACAGAGTCAAAAACAGCGTCTACTGCAATACCATTTAGTCTTTTTTGTTCTACTAATGGTATTCCAAGTTTTTTATAGGTTTCTAATATTTTAGGATCTAATTCATTTAAACTTTTTATTTTTTCTGAAGCACTTTTAGGTGCTGAATAATAGTACAAGTCTTGATAGTCTATTTTTGGATATTTTGGTTTTTGCCAGTCTGGTTCTTTTAAGACCTTTAATCTATTAAAAGCTTTTAACCTCCATTCTAGCATCCACTCTGGTTCTCTTTTAATATTTGAAATAAATTTTATTGTGTTTTCGGAAAGACCTTTTGGCGATCTTATATTTTCCACATCGGTTGTAAAACCGTATTTGTAATCTTTATTATGTTTTAGGTCTTCAGTTTTCATTTATTTAAAATTTGATTTTTTTTCACTAAATCTTGTAGTTTTACTTTTTCAAAAAAATTATTTATATGCTGATCGAGTTGATCCCATAAATTATGTGTAATACACTTTGTAGATTTATTATTGCATCCTTTTTTAGACTCTTTTTTACAATTAAGCATTTTTACTTCCTCGTCTACTGCTGAAATTATGTTTGAAATTTTTATATCCTCTGGAGAGGTTTCAAGCACATAACCACCTTTTGCACCTCTCACGCTTTTTACTAAGTTGTTATTTTTAAGCTTGATAAATATTTGTTCTAAATAAGCTAAAGAAATATTTTGTCTCAAAGATATGTCTGTCAAACTTATTGGTCCTTTATCTTTAAATAAAGCCAAGTCAGCCATTGCCATTACAGCGTATCTTCCTTTAGTAGTAAGTTTCATAAAATAACGTTGTAATACATTATTTTTAATTGAATTCCTACTAATTTAGTATGAATTAAAAAAAATTATTTGCCGCATAAAAACATGTTATAAAACATTACTTTTTTTTAAAAATAATAATCATTATCAAACATGAAACCTAAAAGTTTAGAAATATTTATACCTGGACCTGCTGGAAGACTTGAAGCAAAATATTATAAGAATCCAAAATTTGGTTCCCCGGTAGCAATTGTACTACATCCTCATCCACAATATGGAGGAACTATGAATAATAGAATAGTTCAACTTATGTACAATATCTTTCTAGAAAATGGTTTTTCAGTAATAAAAGTAAACTTTAGAGGAGTCGGAAAAAGTGATGGAGTTTTTGATAATGGACAAGGTGAACTATCAGATGCAGCTGCTGCACTGGATTGGATAGAGCGACAAAACTTGGATTATAGTCAATGCTGGGTATCTGGTTTTTCTTTTGGTTCTTTAATTTGTATGCAGTTAATTATGAGAAGACCTGAGGTAAATAACTTTATTGCTGTATCTCCTCAACCAAATGTATATGATTTTTCTTTTCTTGCTCCTTGCCCAACATCTGGACAAGTTATCTATAGCGAAAATGATGAATTAGTTACTAAAGAAAGTATCAATGAATTAGATAACAGAATAAAAAGTCAAAAAGGAGTAGAGGTAATTTTTTCACAAATTAAAAATTCTAATCATTTTTTCAAAAATAAGGAAAAAGAATTAACAGTTGAGATTGAAAAGTATTTGAAAGAAAAAACTGCTTTAATTTAGTTATCAACTAATTCACCGCCAACACTTGGGCTTTTGCAACCGGTTGTATTCGGAAAAGAAATAGGAAGCTTAAGTATTGTACGAACAGCTAAAAAAGCAAATGCTTGGGATTCGATAAAATCGCCATCAATATTATATTCATCAATTAATTTTAAGTTAATCTTTGGTGATAAGTTTTCTTTAATTTTTTTAATTAATATATTATTTTTTCTTCCTCCACCACATAAAAAAATATTCTCTATTTTTTCTTTTAAATTTTGAAAGGTTAAAGATAGCTCATCACCAATAATACTAGCTGTAAAGTCAGTAAGAGTTGCTACGCCGTCTTCAAGATTTAAACCTCTTACAAAAGATATATCAAAATCATTTGTGTCAAATGATAATTTTTTTTTGTTATTTCGATTCATGTATAGCTCTTGCGCTTGCTCAAAAATTATCTCATTTCTTATTCCACTGGATGCTAAAATACCGTCCTTATCAAATTTTTTATTTGAATTTTTTCTTACCCAAGCGTCAATAAGACAGTTTCCTGGTCCAATATCTTTACTTGTTAATTTGGAAATATTTCCACTTTCTTTTATAATCGTAATATTTGCTATTCCACCAATATTTAGAAAACAAACTGGTGATTTAATTTTTTTTTGTTCACTTATTAAGTAATGGAAGATAGGAGTTAAAGGCGCTCCCTGCCCTCCATTTATAATGTCGTTAGCTCTAAAATTGAAAATAATTTTTTTATTAGTTAATTGATTTAGTAGTTTTCCGTTTCCCAATTGACGCGATATTTTTTCTTTAGGATTGTGATAAATAGTTTGACCGTGAAAACCTATAATTGTTTCATCATCGATTCTTAGATCATTAATTATTTCAGCATTAAATATTGTTATTTTTCTCTCTAAATTTTTTATATCCTCTTTGTAAATTTTCAAATGGTCAAATTTGTGAATTTTTTCTTTTAAATTGTGAATATCTTTATAGATATCAGGTCCATACTCATAATATTTGTCTTTAATTGTTTGGTATTGATTTAAGCCATTAGTTCTAATTATAGATGCATCTACTCCATCCCCAGAAGTGCCGCTCATTAAACCTAAAGAGATCCAATTTTTTTGCATATTTTTATTTATTTATAACAATTTTTGTATAATAGTTGCTTAAGTAAATAGCACTATGAAAAATACTTTTTTGCAAGAAATGGAAAAAAGGGGTTATTTAAATCAATGTACAGATTTAAGAAAACTTGCCCAAATTAGCGATAAAAAACATATATCTGGCTATATAGGTTTTGATTGTACAGCAAGCAGTCTACATGTTGGAAGCTTGCTACAAATTATGATTTTAAAGCTAATGCAAAAACATGGTCACAGGCCAATTGTCCTCCTAGGTGGAGGTACCACATTAATTGGCGATCCATCTGGAAAAGATGCTACTAGAAAAATACTAAATCAAAATGAAATTAAAAATAATATTCAAAGTATAAAAAAGGTTTTTAAAAAAATTTTAGATACTTCAAATAAAAATACTACCCCTGTATTTGTAGATAATGCGGAATGGTTAACGAAATTAAATTATATAAATTTTTTGAGAGAAATTGGCAGTCATTTCACTATTAATAAAATGCTTACTTTTGACAGTGTAAAACTAAGATTAGAAAGAGAGCAGTCTCTTAGTTACATGGAATTCAATTATATGATTTTACAAGCATATGATTTTTATCAATTATATAAAAATAATAACTGTATTTTACAAATAGGTGGATCAGATCAGTGGGGAAATATAGTTAATGGTACAGATTTGATAAGAAGAATTTTGAAAAAGGAAGCTTTTGGTTTAACTTCACCCCTTATTACTTTAGCTTCTGGTGCAAAAATGGGAAAGACTGAGAAAGGAGCGATTTGGCTTAACGAAGATCTTTTGTCAGCTTATGATTATTGGCAATTTTGGAGAAATACAGATGATCGAGATGTGAAAAGGTTTCTAAACTTTTTCACTGAGATTGATCTTCAAGAATTAGAAGATAAATTCAAAAAAGAAAAAAATATAAATAATTTAAAAGTTTTATTAGCTAATGAGGCTACAAAAATACTTCATGGTGAGGAAGCATCAAGAAAAGCAGAACAAACTGCAAAGGATACATTTCAAGGTAGTGGTTTCAGCGCTAATTTGCCTGAAATTGAAATTAGTTTATCTGAAATCAAAAAAGGCATAAATATTTTGGATTTTGTAACAAATAATAAAATACTTCCGTCAAAGAGTGAGGCAAGAAGATTAATTGCTAATAAAGGTCTTAAAATTGATAATATCTTAGTAGAAAATGAAAAAAAAATTCTAGATTTAAATGATTTTAAGAGAAATGTTTTAAAATTATCTTACGGTAAGAAAAAACACTATTTAGTAAAAATTATTTAGGCCTTTTGCCTTTCTCAATAATTTTTTGTATAAATCTAGGGGTTAATGTTTTTATAGGATTTATAGTTGTTTTTATTTTACCCTTCGGACCCTTCATTTTAAAACTAATACCAAATAATCCCTCTCCAACTTCTTTAGGAATAACAATATTTCCAATAACAGGTATTTTTGAAATCAATTTATTTAACGTTTTAGCTGGGACCAAAGTACCTCTCAAACTAGTTAAACCATTCTCATCTTGATAACCCTCCATTAATACAGACATGCTTGGACCTAAAGCTAATATTTCATTCAATTTAAGAAAATTTTGATTTTTATCCATATCAATTTCCAATGTATCGAATGATAAACCTTCGCCTTCAGCTAAATCAGCAAGACCTCTTAAATCAGCTAAAGATAATAACTTTACCACTCCAGGTGCATTTATCACTTTAAAGTTTTCAATTTTAAGTTTTGAAGATGATTTCGAGTTTTCTATAATAGAAGTAAAGAGCAGTTTACCACCTGAAAGACCATTAAAAAAACTGTACTCTGTCAGTAGAGGCCGGGTTAGATCTGAGAAAATTTCTAAATATTTTTTATCTGTGTTTTTGTCTTTCTTCATGGAAATATCTAAATAATTGTTTCCTCCAAAATCTCCTTTTGATGAAATTTTTACAAATTTACCCTTTTTTATCTCGCCTATAAGTTTGAAATTTTGCAGTTTTTCTGACAGTGGTACATTGATATTCCTGAAGTCTATTTCAATATTATTACTTATATTTTTAAACATATTGTTTTTATTTTGTGAACTAATGAGTTTAGGTAATTTAGTTGCATCAAATTTGTCACCTTTTATTAAAATTTTTTCATCATTAATAATTTTGAAATCATTGTTTCCAGTGAAAACTTGTATCTTCTTAAAAGAATGAAATTTATTTTTTTTGAATAGAACATCATTGATTTTAATTAAATTTTTTTTCTCTTTAAAATTAAGTTCGCTAATCCTTAATTGATTTTTCTTTTTTTCAAGGGCCAAAGATAAATTAGCAATAGATTTATTTGGCTTGTCATAATTTATAAAATCTAATTTTAAATCATTTCCATAGTCAAAATTTAGCGATATATTTTCTACGTCATTCTCAAGATAATTGTCTAAATTTAATTTAAAAAAATCTAAGTTATTGAATGAATACTTTCCTGATATGTTAAACTTCGTGTTTTTTGGATTTAAAATTATTTTTGTGTCTAAATTAGATAAATAAATTTCTTTAATTTCACTTGTTATAAAACTGTTATTTATAGGGTTAATTAATTCAAGCTGAGTTTTTCCAATGTTTCCAGAAATTCTATAATTATAATCTTTTACTTTATAAGTATTATCTAGTTCAATAGATATATTATTGTTTAAATCGGCTTTTAGATATTTTATATTTTTAGTAATCTTAAGCTTATTTAAAACACTAATATATTTTCTTAAAAATTTTTCTTCTAGATCCAATTTAGAATTGAAATTTGAATTCAGCTTTACTCCATTATCTAGATTTAATTTTATATCTCCATCGGACAGTTCAATTTTATCTAAATTTCCAAATATATTTTTTATCAAAATGTCATTTTTATCTGCGAAAAAACTAAAGTTTAATTTTGTTAAACTTAATTGATTAAATAATGAGGCTCTTAAACCTTTTACTGAGCCTTTTGCTATAAAATTTTCTAATTCCCCACTTTCTGTAAGAAAAATTTCTATCTCTGAAACCAATTTTCCCTCTTTAACTTTGTTATTTAGTAAACTTTTGAAGTTAGAAGGTTTTAAGATTTTTGAAAGCTTATTTAGTTGAGCTACGTCAAGTTCATTTAAAATGAGACTTATTCTCTTTATTTTTAAATCAGATTTTAATAAAGATATAAAATCAATATAAACTTTTATATTTTGAGCAGGTATTGAAACACCTCTATAGGCTATTTCTGGATTAAAAGTTTCTAAAAATAAACTTATTTCTTTCAAATTCACCTTAAATCTAATTGAGTTTAAATTTAAATTAATATTTTTAGAATTAGAGGTTTTGTCAGATATAAGTTTATTAAACTTGTTTGTTTCAATTCCAATTGTTGATAAGACAAAGATTGAAATGAGAAATAAAATTACTATTAATAAAATAAAATTTAGAATTAATTTTTTCATATTTTATTCTTGATACCTTCTTCTATAAATTGATCTATATTTCCATCTAATACACTTAAAGGATTTGTATTCTCTGCTTTATTTCTTAGATCTTTAACTAATTGATAAGGTTGTAAAACATAAGATCTGATTTGATGACCCCATCCAATATCAGTCTTATTAGTTAATTCTCTCTGATTTTCTTCTTCTTTTTTTTGCATTTCATGTTCATACAATCTTGCTTTTAACATTTTGAAACAAGTTTCTTTGTTTTTATGCTGTGACCTTTCATTTTGACATTGCACGACAATTTTTGTTGGAATATGAGTAATCCTCACTGCGCTGTCAGTCGTATTGACGTGCTGGCCTCCTGCTCCGCTTGACCTGTAAGTGTCAATTCTTAAATCTTTTTCATCTATTTTAATATTAATATCATCCTCGACAGCAGGATAAATCCATACACTTGCAAAACTTGTATGTCTCCTAGCTCCACTATCAAATGGTGATATACGAACCAATCTATGAACACCTGACTCGGATTTCATAAGGCCATATAAATAATCACCAGTAACTTTAATTGTTGAAGATTTAATACCAGCTTCTTCTCCCTTGTGTTCACTAATAATTTCATATTTAAATTTTTTCTTATCAAACCATTTCATATACATCCTTCGAAGCATATCTGCCCAGTCTTGGCTTTCTGTTCCACCTGCCCCGGCGTGTATCTCCAAATAAATATCGTAATCGTCGTTTTCACCCGAGAGAAAACAATTTATTTCATTTTTTTTTATCTCTAAAAGAATTTGAGCAATCCTTTTTATGCAGTCTTGAATAGTCTCCTCGTCTTTTTCTTGGAAAGCTAGAGAATACAAATCTTTTATATTGTCTAGATCCTTTGAGGAATTTTCGTAAGAATTTAAGATATCTTCAAAAATTTTTTTTTGTTTTACAGTTTTTTTGACTAAGTTTTTATCTTTCCAAAAATTTTCTTTTAAAGAAGTCTTTTCTAACTCTTTAATTTTGTTTTCAACATCTTTAGCATCAAAGATACCCCCTTATATTTTTCAAGGATTTCTCTGTTTCGGCTAGAATTGTATCAAAATTTTCCATTAGTAAAATTGTCTGAATTTAACTGTTTTATCACGACCGCTTGTCGAGATTAAGTTATTATTATCAATATTGTTAATATCTTTTAACTTTAAAGCTTCTGTAATAACATTTTTTTCCCCAACTGACGACTTTGCTCCAGTGTCATAATTCAAAGATGTCAGATATATATTTTCTGGTATTTGAAATTCTTTAAAGTCTTCTTTATAAAGAGTTTTTTCAATAAAATCTTTAAAAATAGGTAGCGCTGCTTTAGAACCCGTTTCAAATTTACCAAGGGTTTTTGGATTATCATAACCAATATAAACTCCAATGACTAAATTTGAAGAAAATCCTATAAACCAAGCATCATAATTATCATTTGTTGTCCCTGTTTTTCCTGCTAAAGGAACATTTAAAGATTTAAGTTTTTTAGCTGTACCTCTTTCTACTGCTCCTTGTAAAATTGAAGTCATTTGATATGCGGTCTCCTCACTCAAAACTCTTTCGGTATTGTTTATAATTTTTGGAAGTTCAGCTTCCTCATTGATAATAAACTTATCGCAGCCGGCGCACTTTCTGCTTTTTACTTGAAATATTGTTTTGCCTCTCCTGTCTTGTATACGAGAAATTAATTTTGGTTCAATTTTTTTTCCTCCATTCACAAAAGGTGCATACGCTGATGTCAAATTAATTAAAGTAGTTTCTGCTGCTCCTAATGATACTGATAAAAGTTCAGGTATCTCCTCATAAATATTTAATTTTTTCGATAAATTTAAAATTTCTTCTAACCCTAGAATTTTAGCAATTCTTACTGTCATTAAATTTCTTGAGTACTCAATCCCCTTTCTGAAAGTAGATGGACCATAAAATTTTTTGCCGTAGTTTTCTGGCTTCCAATTTTTAAGACCAACTCCTTGACTTTCGACAAAAGGTGCATCCAAAATAATTGAATTAGGAGCAAAGCCTTTTTCAAGAGCAGCAGCGTACACTATTGGTTTAAATGCAGAACCTGGTTGTCTTTTTGCCTGTGTTGCTCGATTAAATTCGCTTGTTTTAAAATTAAAACCACCAGCTAAAGCTAGCACGCCTCCTGTGTAAGGATCCAAAACTACGATTCCACCGTTAACTTTTGGGTATTGTTTTAATAACCATGAATTCTTTTTTTTTTTTACAAAAATTATATCTCCAACTTTATGAATATCCTTTAAAGTTTTTTTATTTCGTAAAGACCATTTTAAATTCTGGTAAATTAGATGGCCTGAAATATTTTCTTTTTCTTTCTCGATTATATTAAATTTTATTTCATTATTTTCCAAAGAAATAATTTCTGCCATGTACCAATTCAGTGTTGGGTCAAGTTTAAATTGAGCAATTTTTTTTTGCCAATTTTTATTTTTAAATTTATTTGCAACTGGACCTCTCCAACCACGTCTTCTATCATAATCTTCGATACCTTTTCTTAGAGACTCCAAGGCTTGAATTTGATATTTAATATTTAGAGGAGTGCTTATACTAAACCCTTGTGTATAAAGTTTTTGAAAACCGTAAATGTCTTTTACAATTCGCCTCACTTCTTCGGTGTAGGAATTAGCTTCATTTACTATTTCAATCTTTCTTCTTTTAAGTTTAATTTCCGACTTTTTTAATTTAATTAATTCTTTTTTAGAAATAAATTTATTTTCTTCTAAATTTTCTAAAACTAAATTTCTTCTAAATTTTGCTACCTCTGGATATTTGTATGGATTATATTTGCTGGGTGCCTTAGGCAAAGCTGCTAATAAAGATGCCTCCGCATAACCTAATTCTTTAATAGATTTGTCAAAGTATTCTAAACTGGCTGCGGCTATACCGTAGGTGCCTTGACCTAAATAAATTTGGTTTAAATAGAGTTCCAAAATTCTCTCTTTTGTATAAGCTCTTTCAATTCTAAAAGCTAAAATCGCCTCTTTAACTTTTCTCTTCATAGAAACTTCATTAGTTAATAGAAAATTTTTTGCTACTTGTTGTGTAATAGTAGAGGCTCCCTCTAATCTTTTATTTTGAGAAATATTTTTTATGTTTTTTATAATCGCCCTCAAAATACCTTTGGCATCTATTCCTGGATGACTGAAAAAATTTTTATCCTCAGCTGAAAGAAAAGAATTAATTACCTTTTCTGGGATAGACTCAAAAGGTATGAAAAGTCTCTTTTCAATAGCATATTCCGCTATTAATTTTCTGTCTTCAGAGTAAACTCTGCTTGAAATTGGTGGCTGATAGTTGGATAGTTTTTTATAATCGGGTAAGCCTATTGAAAAATACCATAAAGTTGAAAAAATAAAAAACACTAGGACGACAAAAAATATGATTACGAATTTTGCTGAAAAATTGAGAAATTTTAACATTAAGAATATTTATAATAACAATTCTGACTATCTTTAGGCATTGAATAATTTAAATCGTGTATTTATTCACAAAATTGTATAAAATAACCCATATGACATTTTTAAAATTAATAAATTATCAAAATTTAAAAGGAATTCTTTCAAAATGGAAAAAAACTTATATATCGATGCCTCGCATCCTAATGAAACACGTATTGTTCTTAAATCAGATCACTCTATTGAGGAGTATGAATTTGAAGACAAAAACAATCTAAATTTTAAGAACAACATTTATCTTGCTACTATCAGCAGAGTAGAACCATCTCTTCAAGCCGCATTTGTCAACTTTGGTAGGGAAAGACATGGTTTCTTAGCATTCAATGATATTCAATCAGATTATTATCAGCTTCCTTCGGAAGACAAAGAAAAAATAAGAATAGCTGAAGAAAAAATAAGAGAGGATTTAAAAGATAAGACAGTTGAAACTAACCAAGAAAACCCTACATCAGAAAATCTCTCTGAAACTAAAAGTGAAAAAAATGATACTAATGAAAACCAAATTGAAAAAGAAAATAATAAACAAGAGTATAGAGACAAGGTAAAATCCTCTTTCGGTATAAAAAGGTACAAAATACAAGAAGTTATTAAACCAGGCCAAGTAATTTTAATTCAAGTTATAAAAGAAGAGAGAGGTCAAAAAGGTGCAGCGCTAACTACTTTTATATCTTTAGCCGGAAAATATATGGTTTTAATGCCAAACACTCCAAAAGGAGGCGGTATATCAAGAAAAATTTTTAATTCATCTGACCGTCAAAAAATTAGAGGCATTCTTAATGACATAGAAATTCCAAAAAGTATGGGTGTAATTGTAAGAACTGCAGGTGCAAATAAAACAAAAAATGAAATAGAAAAAGATTTTCAGAGTACTCTTAAAACTTGGGAAGAGATTAAAGAAAAAGCTTTAGATTCTAATGCACCTTCTCTTGTTTATGAAGAGGGCGATATCATTAAAAGAACATTAAGAGATACTTATGATAATGATACAAAAAATGTTTATATTGAAGGAAATGATGCTTATCAAAAAGCAAAAAAATTTATGAAAGAATTAATGCCAAAGAATGTAAAAAATATAAAAAAATATAGAGGTAAAATACCTTTATTTCATGATGCAAAAATAGAAAAAGAATTAAACAACATTTATGAACCTACTGTTAAATTAAAATCAGGGGGATATTTAGTTATCAATCCGACTGAAGCATTAGTTTCGATTGATATAAACTCCGGTCAATCGACAAAACAAATAAATATTGAAAAAACTGCTTTGAATACAAATTTAGAGGCTGCCGAGGAAATAGCACACCAGATAAAATTAAGAGATTTATCTGGTCTAATTGTTGTCGATTTTATTGACATGATGAACTTTTACAACAGAAGAATTGTTGAAAAAAAAATGAGGGAAAGTATTAGAAAAGATAGAGCAAGAATACAAATTGGAAGAATAAGTAATTTTGGGCTTCTTGAAATGACAAGACAAAGATTACGTGAAGGATCGATAAAATGGGAGACACAGTTATCTCTTTCTTCATTCTCGCAAAAAATTTTAAAAAAAATTCAACACCTGGCTTTTACTGATAAAGTCAAAATTATAAATTCCTTTGTTCCCGAAAAAGTAAAAATTTTTATAGAAAAAAACTTATTGGATGAATTGAAATATTTTCAGAAAAAATATTCTTTTGAAGTAAAAATTATGGCTGATGATAAATTTATAATTCCTGAATATAAAATTGAATTATTAAATAAATCAAAAAAAATAATAAACACTATCGAAAATATTGATAAGATTATTCAAATTCAGAAATTAACGAGTAGTTCATCGAAATTAAAAAAAGACAAAAAAAAAGAAACAATAAAAAAAAAAGATAAAGTAAAAAAATCCAAAGTTAAAAAGAAAATTCGAACTCTTTGGGTGAGAAGAAAAAAAAAACGTTAAATTAAACCTTTTTTTGGTGAACTCGGTGTTGCAAAATAATTCTTATTCATTCTGCCAGATAGAAATGCATTTCTACCAGAAATAACTGCATCTTTAAAAGCTTTAGCCATTAAAATAGGTTTTTTAGCATTAGCTATCGCGCTGTTAATCAAAACACCATCACAACCTAGTTCCATAGCTATTGTTGCATCCGAAGCTGTTCCTATGCCAGCGTCTACAATAACTGGTACTTTAGATTGTTTAATTATTATAGAAATGTTCACTTTATTTTGTAACCCTAGGCCAGAACCAATTGGTGAAGCTAATGGCATAATTGCTGAAGCGCCACTATCCTCTAATTTTTTTGCTAAAAGAGGATCGTCTGTACAATAAACCATTACTTTAAAACCCTCTTTAACAAGAATCTTAGTCGATTTTATTGTTTCTATCATATTTGGATAAAGAGTTTTTTTATCTCCTAAAACTTCTAACTTTACTAACTTCCAACCTCCCATCTCCCTTGCTAATCTTAAGGTTCTTAAGGCATCTTCCGAATTAAAACATCCAGCAGTATTTGGTAAAAAGATTATTTTTTTAGGATTTAAATAATCACTTAATAAAGGTTTTTTTTTATCTAGAATATTTACTCTTCTTACCGCAACTGTGACCATATCAGCGCCTGAGGCTTTGACTGCTTTTGCTGTTTCGGAAAAACTTCTATATTTTCCTGTACCCACTATAAGCCTTGACTTAAGTGATTTGCCCGCAACTTTAAAAATGTCTTTTTTCAATCTAACCACCACCTATAAAATGAACGATTTCTACCTTATCGTTGTTTTTTAAAAATTTTTTATTGTAATTATTTTTTTGAATTATTATTCCATTATGCTCTATAGCTATCTTTTTATTATTTAATTTATATTTTTTCAAAAGATCTAATATTGATAAATTAGTTTTAATTACTACTTTTTTTCCGTTTAATTGTATTTTTGCCATAATTAAGTTATTTACTACCAAGAAATTTATGAATAAAATTATAATTCTTAATGGACCAAACCTCAACCTTTTAGGGGAGAGAGAGAAAAGCCAGTATGGAAAATTTACCTTAAAAGAAATTGAGAAAAATTGTAAGGATTTTGCAAGAAAAAATAACATTAAGTTAACATTCTTGCAGTCTAATATTGAGGGTGAGTTAGTCACTCAAATTCAAGAGTCTAGAAATCAACAAGACGGTTTAATTATCAATGCCGGGGGGTACACTCACACGTCAGTAGCAATTCATGATGCCTTAAAAATATTAAAAATTCCAATTATTGAATTGCATATCAGTAATATTTATAATAGAGAAGAATTCAGACATAAATCTTTGATTAGCAAAGTCGCTAAAGGAGTTATTTGCGGTTTTGGATTAGATGGGTATACAATGTCCTTAAAAGCTATTAATAAATTTTTAGAAAAATGAAAATTGATAAAAAATTAATAAAAGAACTTGTAGAAAATCTCAAAGAATTTGAGCTTACAGAGTTAGAATATCAAGAGGGCCAAACAAAAATTAAAGTTTCAAAAGCATCTAGAGCAGCTGAACAATTAAAAACTAGTGCAGTAGTTCCTCAAAATAAAGCTGTTCTAAAATCTAGTGATGATAGTGACGGTGTGAGAGTAAAGTCTCCAATTATTGGAACAGCATATTTAGCTGCTGAACCAGGAGCCAAAAAATTTGTTGAAGTTGGAGATAAAATAAAAAAAGGTCAAACCGTAATGATTGTTGAAGCAATGAAGACTATGAACCATGTACCATCAACTGCAGATGGTGAAGTGAAAAAAATTTTAGTTGAGGATGGACAACCGGTAGAGTTTGGTCAAACTTTGGTTCTTCTTAAATAAATTTAATGTTTAAAAAAGTATTAATAGCTAATAGAGGTGAAATAGCTGTTAGAGTTATTAGAGCCTGTAAAGAATGGGGAATAAAAACTGTTGCTGTTCACTCTGATGTGGATGCAGATTCAATGCACGTAAGGTTAGCTGATGAAAGCGTTTGCATAGGATCACATCAACCACAAAATAGTTACTTAAATATTTCCTCTATAATGTCAGCAGTAGATTTAACCGGAGCAGAAGCTATTCACCCTGGTTATGGTTTTTTGTCTGAAAATGCAAAATTTTCTGAAATTGTGAGCAAACACGGTATTAAGTTTATAGGTCCAAGCGCTGAGATTATTTCAAAAATGGGAGATAAAATTGAAGCAAAAAGAATTGCAAAAAAATTTGGTTTACCGGTAATTGAAGGTTCAGAAGGAGGGGTAAAATCTTTTGCAGAGGCAAAATCTATTTGTAAGAATATTGGTTATCCCGTTTTGATTAAAGCGGCAGGAGGTGGCGGTGGAAAAGGTATGAAGATTGTAGAGGAAGAAAGTAAATTAGAAAATTTATTTCTAACAGCTAAATCTGAGGCAAAAAAATTTTTCAACAATGATGAATTGTATATAGAGAAATATTTCAAAAACCCAAGACATATTGAGGTTCAAGTAATGTCTGGTAAAAATAAAACTGTGCATTTAGCTGAAAGAGATTGCTCTGTACAAAGAAGACACCAAAAATTAATTGAGGAAACTCCTAGTCCAGTTTTAAATGATGAAATAAGAAAAGACCTTTTTGAAAAAACTGTAAAAATGGTCGAGCAAATTAAATATGAAGGAGCTGGTACTGTCGAGTTTATTTATGAAAATGGAAAATTTTACTTTTTAGAAATGAATACAAGAGTTCAAGTTGAACATCCTGTCACTGAAGTTCAAACAGGTATTGATATTGTAAAAGAGCAACTTTGGATTGCTTTTACTGGGGATACTGCTCTTAAACAAAGTGATATAAATCCAAGAGGTCATACCATTGAATGTAGAATTAATGCAGAAAATCCAGCTTTAGATTTTCAACCGAGCCCAGGAACAATTAGTGTTTGTCATCAACCCTCTGGTTTTAGGACCAGAGTTGATGGATCAATATTTCAAGGTTGTAAAATTACCCCCTACTATGACAGTTTGATCGCAAAAGTTATTTGCAAAGGAAGAAATAGAACTGAAGCAATACAAAGAACATTGAGATCTCTTGATGAATTTGTTTTAGAAGGTATCACTACTACAATAGATTTACACAAAAAAATACTAAATCATAATAAATTTAAGAACTCTGATTTTGATACGAACTGGCTTGGTAAAGAAAAATTTTATTAAGCCTTATTACATTTTAAAAGTTGTAGATCATAAATCGCATGGTCAAATGGCGTAAGGCTTGGATCTGATGCAAAAGTCCAGCCATTAAAAATAAATACTTGTTCATTATCGTTTTTAGTTAAATCTTTAACCTGCATATAAGCAACACTATCAATCTGATTATTTACTTTTACTTTGCCGCATTTTAAAATTTTAATTTCCAAAGGTCCAAATTTTTTACTTTCGTTAAGGTTAACAATTAACTTAGATGATTTTGCAGTAATTTTATCTAAACCTATCAGAATTGCTTGGGATGATTTAAGTGTTAAATCATTTTTTTTTTCTTTTAAATTTTGACTTGAAGAAATACTATCATTATCTCGATCTAATTCCTCAAAACTTGGTTTAATTTTTTCTAAATTAATTAAGGGAGAGGATGTGATTTTTTCTTCCGAAAACAAGATGTTTGAGGAAAATGTAAGTGTAAGTATTAATAAAAAAACACTACTTCCAAGTCTCATATTTTTTCTTGATATTGTTTTTTCTAATTTTTACAGGTTTAAAGCTATTATTAGTTCCGGTTTGATTTTCTAAATGTTTTTTTTGCCAAGCATGCTCATTGTTTTCATTAGTAGGAATTTTGTCAATAGTATGATGCATCCACAAATACCATTTTGAAGTAATTTTAGTTGCTTCAATATTATTCGAGTAAATAACCCAACGCTCATCTTTTTTGTTCTTGTAATATTTATTTCCGTATTCATCAGAACCAACGTATTTTCCAAAAAATAAGGTTTTTAAAAAAGTCCCAAAAGTTTGTTTATTCCACCAAGTAAAAATTATTTTCATATTTATTAAAATTTAAAATCCACACAATTCTTAATTGTATTATTAAGTAATAGACACCTTATACAATTAATATATATCTAAATAAAGAGATTCCAATAATTTTATGAAAAAATACGTCGTTGAAACTTACTACACTTGCACATTTAAAACTGTGCATACTTTAAATAACTTAGATGACGCAGAATTATCTAAAATTGATCAAAGAACTGATGGAGAAGTAGAAGTAATAGACGTTAAACTAAACAATAGAAAAACAAAAAAATTAGGTGTTAAAAAAGAGGAAAGACAAAATAATCAAAAAATAGACAATAATTTATCTGATAATATTTCAAATCAAATAAAACAGTCAAAAAACTCCAAAAAAGATAACCCTACCAATCTAAAAATTAAAAGTAATCACAGATTTAAGATGCCAGATAGGAGAAAAGGATATATTCAGAAAGCTCAAATAGGTGATCACAAAGTTTATCTTCATACAGGGGAATATGATGATGGAAAAATCGGAGAGATATTTATAGACACAAATAAAGAAGGTGAACTTGTAAAAGCGATGATGAATAACTTTGCGATAGCTATTTCTCTTGGTTTGCAATACGGAGTTCCTCTTGATGAATATGTGGATGCATTCATAGACACTAAATTCGAACCATCTGGAAATGTGGTAGGTAACGATAGAATATTAAGCGCATCTTCAATACTTGATTACGTTTTTCGAGAACTTGCAATCTCCTATTTAGGAAAAGAGGAATTAGCTCATACTCCATCTATCGCTAGTACAAAAAGTCTGGACTCACATAATGGTGATGATAAATTTCTCAAGATAGTTAAAAATATTACATCAAAAGGTTTTGTCAGAAGCAACTACGAAGAGAAGTTAGTGGATCTTTCTGACGTTAGAATTAATCTAAAGACTAAAAACTAATTTTTTTTAATATCTTTTTTTATATTAAGTTCTTTTAACTGTCTTTCCTCAACGTCTGAAGGTGCTTGCATCATTAAATCTTGAGCATTTTGGTTCATTGGAAATAGAGTTACCTCTCTAATATTTTCCTTTTCAGCTAAAAGCATAACTATTCTATCAATCCCTGGGGCGATACCTCCATGAGGAGGAGCGCCAAAACTAAAAGCATTTATCATGCCACTAAATTTATCATTTACTTGCTTTTCTGTATAACCAGCTATAGAAAATAATTTATACATAAGATCTGGGATATGGTTCCTTATTGCTCCTGAAGACAGCTCTATACCATTACAAACAATATCATATTGATAAGCTTTAATTTCTAATGGTTTATCGAAATTAATTTCATTTATTTCTCCCTGTGGCATTGAAAATGGATTGTGACTAAATATAATTTTTTTTGTTTTTTCATCAAATTCATACATTGGATAATCAACGATCCAACAAAACGCAAATTTATCTTTATCAATAATATTTAAATCCTGAGCAATCTTATCTCTGGCTAAAGAAAGTATTTTTTCAACTTCTTTTTCTTTTCCACACGCAAGAAAAATGCTATCGCCAATTTTAGCGTTATATATTTTCATTATATCTTTAAGCGAGTCCTCGCTAAAAAATTTTCCTACGGGACCTTTTCCTTTAATTTCTTTATCTTGCTCTAAAGTAAAATAAGCTAAACCAGATGCTCCTTGTTCTTTCGCCCATTTGTCAATATTATCAAAAAAACTTCTTGGTTTATTTTTCGTATTCTCTGTGATTATTGCTCTGACGACTGATCCTGATTTTACTAATTTTTTAAATATTTCAAATTTTACATCTTCTCTTTTAAATATTTCAGTCAAATCCTGAATGATCAACGGATTTCTTAAATCTGGTTTATCTGTACCATATTTTTTCATAGTTTCATGGAAAGAGATTCTAGGAAATTTTTCGTTTAAAATTTTTTTTGAGGAAAAATTTTTAAATACATTTACCATTAATTTTTCAACCACATTAAAAACATCCTCTTGTTCAACAAAGGACATTTCTAAATCTAACTGATAAAATTCTCCTGGACTCCTATCTGCCCTAGCATCTTCATCTCTAAAACACGGAGCAATTTGGAAATATTTATCGAACCCAGAAACCATAATTAACTGTTTAAATTGTTGTGGAGCTTGCGGTAATGCATAAAATTTTCCTGGATTTAACCTGCTAGGAACTAAGAAATCTCTCGCTCCTTCTGGGCTCGATGATGTCAAAATTGGAGTTTGATACTCTAAGAAACCTAATTTCAACATTTCACCTCTTATAAAAGAAATCACTTTAGATCTTAATATTATGTTTTTGTGCATTTCATCTCTTCTAAGATCTAAAAATCTATATTTTAATCTTATATCTTCTGGATAATCTTGTTCGCCAAAAACTGGCATTGGTAAATCTTTTGCGCTAGATAAAACTTTTACTTCCTGGATTGCTATTTCAATTCTTCCTGTAGTTAAATCTAAATTTTCAGTTTCGCTTGATCTTTTAACTACCTTACCACTAATTTTTAAAACCGACTCGGGTTTCAATTTTTCTAATAATGGAAAAAATTTATTTTTATTTTCAATTACACATTGAGTCATTCCATAGTGGTCTCTTAAATCTATAAAAAGTAAATTTCCATGATCTCTTTTTCTGTGTAACCAACCGGATAAGTGTACTAGTTTATCTATTTCCTTTTCACTTAGTTCTGAGCAATTATGAGTTCTGTATTTATTCATTTATTTAATACTTTTTTTATTAAATTAATATTAATTGATTTACCAGTAGATAAAGACAATTCGTCAACATCTTTTAGAAATTTAAACATTTTTTCATAAGATCTTTCTACATTATTAATTATGAAGTCTGATATTTTAGGATTAATGCTTATTTGTTTATCTGACAATGTCTTAGATATAATTACTTTTAATAAATCATCTGTTGGCAACTCAATTCCTATAAACACAAAACTGTTAAGTCTCGACTTTAAATCTTTTAAATCAAAATCAAATTTTTTTAACGATGGAATAGAGTTAATTAGCACAAAATTTTCTAATTGTTTTGACTGATTTAAAATTGAGTAAAATAATTTCTCTTCAATATTATTGTCATACCCATCAATAATTAAACATTCTAAATTATTTAGATCTTGAATTATTTGATTGTTTATATTTTTTGCATCAATTAGTTCAATCTTTTTAATTTTTTTTTCTAAAATTTTTGCTAGATGTGTTTTTCCTGATCCTGAGTCGCCAAAAATATTTAACCATTTACCTGGCCATATGGGCCAGGCTTCAACTAATTTATATGCAGAAAAATTATTGCTTGATACAAAAAAGTCTTGCTCATAATATTTTTTTGAAAAAGGGAACTTAAAAGTTAATTGATCCATATTATTGTATTCGTATTATCCATTGATCATTCACCAACTTTAGATCTATTTTTTCTTTTTCCAATTGATTAATAACCTTATCTAATTTTCCTAAATATTTAATTCTTATATTCATAAAATCTTTATTAAATTTTTGGACAAAAATATTTTCTATTAAATCAATATTTTTTATCCTTGAATTTAAATCAACCAAATTATTTTTTTTATTAATATCAAATTTTACGTTTAAGAAAGAAGGTGTTCTGATATCAATTAAATTTTTTGATTTAACGAGATCAATTAATTCTTTTTTTAAATTAATAATTATCATTTTGTCGATTTCGTTACTGCTTAAATTTTGATATTTAAAGTTAAGATTTTTTGATATTTTTTTTCCTTGAATTAATGTTTTAATATATATTTTTTCATTTCCATCTTTATTTTTTTCAATAAAAATTAATGATAAATTCTTATCTTGATACTCTTTAAATAAATTTTCTAAATCTAAATTTATCAAATTATCTTTAAAATTATTTATTTTTTGAATTATTTCGATATTTTCTAAAGGTAGAACAAACTCAATTAAATCATTTTCATAAAAATCATTCCATTTTTCATAGTAAAAATTATTATTAAAAATAAAAATTTCACTGCCTTTAATTAATATAGGTAAAATATACAGCTCTTTGTCTGAAATTTCCGAGTATGAGATTCCTTTTTTGTAAAACAAGTCATGAATTTTTTCTTTATCGAACGTTACACTAAAATTGACCAATTCATCAGTTTTTTCTTTATCATCAATATTGGTAATTTGATAATAAGCTACTAATTTTTTAATTGTTGAAAGATTTAAGGTCGAGATTTTTAACTTATCGTTTTTTAATAAGATTTTATCCATTAACTGGTTAAACCCCTTGCTAATAGCTTGATCAGATAGTGATTTTTGCGAGACTTTATCTTTTTTTTCTAATTGAATATTATTAACATTGAATAAATCATTTTCAGAAAAAAGAGTTTCAGTTTTAAAAAAAACAATTAAAATAAAAAATATTTTTTTAAATAATTTCATAAAAGTTAATTATCAATTTATAAATGAAAAATATTGTAAATAGTTATAAAAAAAGTGGTGTTAACATTTCGCTTGCTAATAAATTAGTAAAACATATTACCAATTTATCAAAAAAAGATGTCAAAAAAACGAAAGGCTCTACAAAACAAGATGTAATTGGAGGATTTGGATCTTTATTTGACATTTGCAATCTTAAGATTAAAGACCCTGTGTTAGTTTCTTGCACAGATGGAGTAGGAACAAAAATCGATTTAGCAAATAAATTTAAAAAATTTGATACTATTGGAATTGATTTAGTAGCTATGTGTGTGAATGATTTGATAGTTCAAGGAGCTAAGCCACTATTTTTTTTGGACTATATAGCTGTTGGTAAATTAGAATTATCTAAAACAAAAAAAATTTTACAAGGCATCTTTAAAGGATGCAAAATATCTAATTGTAAATTAATCGGAGGAGAAACTGCAGAGATGCCTGGAATTTATTCTAAAAATAAATTTGACCTAGCTGGTTTTAGTGTAGGGATTGTCTCAAAAAAAAAAATTTTGGATAAATACAATGTGAAAAATAATGATGTGGTTTTAGCGATTCCATCGAATGGAATACACTCTAATGGTTATTCACTTGTTAGATCTATATTAAAAAAAAATAAAATCCCAAATAATTTAAAAAACGAAATTTTAAGGCCAACTAAAATCTATGTGAGTGAGATTTTAAAACTCACTGATAATAATTTAATTAAAGCAGCCGCTCATATAACTGGTGGAGGTTTAGTTGAGAATTTGCTTAGATCGATACCAAAAAATTTATCTTTAAATATTAATCTCTCAAAAATTAAGACTCTTAAAATTTTTAAATGGCTTAAAAGAAAAAATATATCAGATCAAGAAATGTTGAGAACTTTTAACTGTGGGGTCGGTTTTTGTTTAATAGCAGACAGTAAAAATATTTCAAAAATAAAAAGAATGTTTCCTCGAGGATACACTCCTTATGAAATTGGATACATATCTAACGATAAAAATAAGGTAAATTTATCTAAGTCTTTAAGATGGTAAAAAAAAATACCTGTGTTTTTATTTCTGGAAAAGGGTCAAATCTTAAAAACCTCATATCTTACTCTAGAGATAATGTTTTTCCCATTAGAATTAGCCTCATTATCAGTAACAATAAAAAAGCTTATGGAATTAATTATGCAAAAAAATTTAAAATTCCATATATTTTTATAAACACAAAATCTAAAAATTATGAAAATAAAATTTTTCTTTACCTTAAAAAATATAAAATTTCTTTAATATGTCTTGCTGGTTATATGAAAATAATTTCAAATAAATTTATTAAAGAATATAGAGGAAAAATAATAAATATTCACCCTTCTCTTCTGCCAAAATTCAAAGGGCTAAATACTTTTAGTAGAATGTTAAAGGTCAAAGAAAAAAAGGCAGGCTGCACCGTTCATTATGTTAATGAAAAATTAGATGGTGGAAACAAAATCTTACAAAAAGCTTTTCCTATAGAAAAAAAAGATAATGAAAAAATTTTAAAAATCAAAACTCAAAGATTGGAATACAGAGCTTTCCCAGAAGCGATAATTAAGATTTTTAGAAATAATTAATCTTTAAAAAAAAATTCTATTTCTTTTTTGGCATTATCTATTGAGTCGGAACCGTGCACTGAATTTTTATCAATAGAAATTCCATATAATTTTCTTATTGTATTTTCTTCAGCATCTTTAGGATTTGTGGCGCCCATAAGTTTTCTGTTTGCTGCTATTGCATTATCGCCCTCTAAAATCATTACTACAATTGGCCCAGAGGATAAGTAAGCGCATAAATCATTATAAAAAGATTTGGATTGATGAACTTTATAAAATTCAGAAGCTTCCTCTTTTGAAATATGTATTTTTTTACTTTCTTTAATATTTAAATTATTTTTAATAAAAATATTCTTTATATTTTCAACCAAATTTCTTTCAACAGCATCTGGCTTGATTATTGATAGTGTTTGTTCCATATTACTCGTAATTCTCCTCTATTAATTGATTTAATAATCTTACTCCAAACCCAGTTGCGCCTCTTGAGTTTAATGCACCTCCATATTTAGAAAAAGCCATTCCGGCTATGTCTAGATGAGCCCAGGGTGTTTTATTTAAAATAAATCTTTGTAAAAATTGAGCGGCAGTTGTTGATCCGGCGCCACCAACATAATTTATATTTTGCATATCAGCGTTTTTGGAATTCATTAATTTATCGTAATTTTTATGCAGGGGCATTCTCCATAGTTTTTCCTCTACTTTTTCTCCAGCTCTTAATAATTGATTAGATAGCTTATCATTATTAGAAAATAATCCTGCATACTCAGATCCCAAACAAACAATTATAGCTCCTGTCAAGGTTGCTAGATCAACAATAATCTTTGGTCTAAATTTTTTTTCTGTAAAAGTTAATGCGTCAGCTAAAACTAGGCGCCCTTCAGCATCAGTATTTAATACCTCGATTGTTTTACCGCTATAAGATTTAACAATATCTCCTGGGCGTTGAGCTACTCCACTTACCATATTTTCAACAAGGCCCACAACACCCACTGCATTTATTTTTGCTTTTCTTAATGCCAAGTTTTTCATTAAACCAACTACAGCAGCTGAACCTGCCATATCATAGGTCATGTCTTCCATAAATCTTGCTGGTTTAAGTGAATAACCGCCTGTGTCAAATGTTACTCCTTTGCCTACAAATGCTAAAGGTTGTGAGTTTTTTTTTGCGCCATTCCACTCCATTGTTACAAGATATGATCCTCTGATGCTCCCCATACCAACACCAAGTAAAGCGTTCATACCAAGTTTTTTTAATTTTTTCTTGTCGTAAATTGTAATTTTCAAACCATCTTTTCTCAATAAGTTAAGCCTTTTCACGTACTCATCGGGATGTAAAACATTACCAGGTTCTGAAACTAAATCCCTTGCATAAAAAGAACCATCTTCTAAAGCTTTAAATTTAAGTCTATTTTTTACTAATGGTTGATTATTGTTTCCAATTATTTCAATTGAAATTACTCGAGTTTCTTTTTTTGTTTTATATTTAGTAAACTCGTAAGACTTTAATTTAAGACCATGCAGAAAATGTGCAATGAAATTTTCGTGTTTACCAACCACGCTATCTGAAATTACGAAATATTGATTTTTTTTTCCATAGTTTATTCGTCCATGAAATTCAGCACCTAAATTTTCAATATCAAAGCTTTTGATTTCTTTTTTAATTGCAATTAAAATGATTTTTTTTTTTGAGCTTAATTCAAAAACTAATAAATTTTTTTTTGTGTCACTTGTTTTAAGTAGATCGTCAATATATTCAAATTCGACTTTAGGTATATATTTTTTGATATTACTTATATTGAATTTCTCATTTACAAATAAAACTAAATTCGATTTGAGATTATTTGGAGATTTATTTGAGTAGCTAATTTTTATAGACATAAAATTTAATTCATTTTTACATGAGTTGATTGGTATATATGTACTAAAATATCAAATTTCAACGTCAATATTGTCATTATTCACTCTTTAGTTGAATTTATTATTCGGATGAATTAATTATATACAAAATATTCAAATGCATCAAAATAAAATTTTCTATAACTATCTTGTTGAAATTTTAAAGACATTTCTATTGATTCTTTTTGGATTATCTTTAATTGCTTTGACTATCAGAGCAGTAAATTTTTTGGATTTAATAGTTGAGAACGGGTACCCAACAAGCGTGTACTTTACTTATTCCTTTTTAAACTTATTCGGTTTAGCTCCAAAATTTATTCCTTTGTCTTTTCTAATAGCAATATTTTTATTTATTTATAAACATTTAGAAAACAGTGAGTTTTTAATTTTATGGACGTCTGGTGTTAAAAAAATAAAGTTAGTAAATCTATTTTTTGTTTCCTCATTAGCTGTATTAATCTTTTATTTAATTTTTTCAATTTTTTTAACTCCGACTATGATGAATAAATCAAGACAGATTTTAGCTCAAGATGAATTTAATTCAATTCTACCTACTTTAAAAACTAAGGAATTTAATGATTCTTTTAAAAATTTAATTTTTTTTGTTGAAAAAAAAATTGACAATAAGGTACAAAATATTTTTTTACAAGACAACGCTAATTATTTAAAAAAAATAACATCTAATTCTTCAAGCAATCAAATTACAAATATAATAGCAAAAAGCGGATTAGTAAAAAAAAAGGAGCTTTTTTTATTAAATGGACAAATAATAACTTTTAATAAGGAAAGTAAAAAAAATGAAGTTATAAAATTTGATAGCTTAACTTTAAATTTTGCAGATCTTAATACAACTCAAATTAAACAACCTAAGATCCAAGAAACCTCGACAAATATTTTAATCAAATGTATTGTTACGAATAAAATTAATAAAAAATTTTGCAATGACGAGTCAAAAAAAGAAATTATACCAAATCTTAATAGGCGCTTATCTCTTCCATTCTATATCCCTGTAATTGCCTTACTTAGCTCTTTATTAATTATAAAATCTAAAAAAAAATATTTTAGCAAATCAATAGTTTTTATTTACTGTTTTTCTTTATTAATATTAATTGAGTTGTCAATAAAATATACTGGGTTAAGTAACTTGACACAAACTTTATTTTTATTCTTGCCATTTTTATTAATTATATTGTTATATATATTTTTACATCGTTCTTTTTTAAAAGAATTTAAATCATAATGAATAATATTTTACTTAACTACATTTTAAAGAATTTTTTAAAAAATTTTTTTATTGTTACGTTAATATTTTATTCATTTGGAATGATATTAAATTTATTTGAAGAAGTAGAATTTTTTAAAAATCTTAATGTTCCTTTTGCAACGCCTTTTATAATGACAAGTATTTTTATACCGAGTATGATAATAAACATTCTTCCTTTTATAATTTTTATATCTAGTATCTGGTTTATTTTAAAAATAAAGGATAATAAAGATTTTTTAACTCTAAAAGTTTTTGGTTATTCAAGCTTTAAAATGTTTTTCGTTCTTGCAATAACCGCTTTCCTACTTGGATGGTTTATATTATTTTTTGTAAATCCAATTACATCATCTTTGTCAAAATATTATGAAAAAACAAAATCTAAATATTCAAAAGATATAGATCATCTAATTACTTTTAATTCTTCAGGCCTTTGGATCAAAGAAAATTTCGATAATAGACAAAGAATAATTTCGGGTTCAAAAATTGATGGAAAAAATTTAATTGATGTAACTATTCTGCACTATGATGAAAATTCTAATTTACTTGAAAAAATTTTGGCGAAGACTGCTGATATTGAGAACAGTGAGTGGATACTAAAAGACGTTCAAATTTACTCTCCTGAAAATGGAATTTTTAAAAGCTCATCAATTGATGATTTAAATATCAAGTCTAATTACAATCTTCATAAAATTAATAATCTATTTAAGAATTTTGATACTTTATCATTTGTAGACTTAATTTTTAATTTTCAAAAATTAGTTGATAATGGTTATAGTGAAAAGTTCTTAAATAAAAGTTTCCATACAATGTTAATTCTTCCTTTCTTTTTAATGGTTATGACAGGAATTGCGTCAATATTCACAATGAATAGCTTAGAAAGATCTAATAATTTGAAGATTATAAGTTTTGGTCTAATCTCTACTGCAGCAACATTTTATTTTAAGGATCTTTCGATTGCCTTAGGTCAAACTGAACGTATACCTTTAATTTTATCTGTATGGGCACCAATTATTGTTTTAAGCTTAATTATGATTGTAGGAGTGTTACAAATTAATGAGAAATAGATTTTTTTTTGTATTTTTTTTCTTTTTTTTTTCTAGCAATCTTTATGCAGAAAATTTGAAAATACAATCTAAAAATATATCAATTGAAAAAGATAATAAAGTTTCAATTTTTGAGGGAGAGGTATTAGTTAAAACAGAAGATGGCAACACAATTAATAGTGACTATGCTAAGTACAATAAAGAACGTGGTTTAATTGAATTAAGGACAAATGTTCGAGCAAAAGATAAGGAAAACAATATTATAAAAGCTGAATATGCAGAATACAATGAGGCAACTAAGATTCTAAAAACTAAAGGTCCAACTACAATTACTACTTCAGAAAATTATTTAATTAAAGGCAGAGATATAACTTTTGATAATAAATTAAAATTTATTAATTCCAAAGAAAAGACAGTTGTAGAAGATATAGATAAAAATAAAATTTATATGGAGAACTTTGAATATTTAATAAATGATAACATTTTTAAATCTATCGGCTTCATTAACGTAGAAGATAATTTAGATAATTCCTATGAATTTTCACAGATTTATATTGATACAAAGAAAAAAGAGATTTTAGGTACAGATATAAAAGTGAATTTAAATTCAGAAGACTTTAAAGTAAATAAAGATAATCAACCAAGGATTCTAGCTAATACTGCTCAAATTAATGAAGAAAACAAAACATTTGGAAAGAGTATTTTTACGCTTTGCAACTACAGGCCTAATGAAAAATGTCCTCCTTGGACGATCCAAGCATCCAAAATGCTCCATGATAGTAAAAAGAAAACGATTTATTATAATAATGCCCTAATAAAAGTTTATGATATTCCTATATTTTATTTACCAAGATTATCACATCCGGATCCAAGTGTTGATAGAAGAAGTGGTTTTTTAATTCCTAGATACTCAGACACTAAAAATTTAGGTTCAGGGATTTCAATACCTTATTTTTTTGCAATAGATAAAGATAAAGATTTAACTTTAACAAGTAATTTTTATTTCAATGAAAATCCATTGTTTAAAGGCGAATACCGCCAGGCTTTTAAGAATTCAAATTTAACTTTAGACATGGGATACACCGAGGGATACAAAAAAAATAGTGCAACCAAAAAAGAGGGCGATAAATCTCATTTTTTTTCTAATTTTATATCTACGTTTAAAGGTAAAAATAATTCTGAAAACATTTTTAAATTTCAATCTCAAAGCGTTTCTGAGGATAAATATCTAAAATTATATAGATTAAAATCTGATTTGATTGATTATAATCAAGATATTCTTGAAAATTATTTGGACTTTTCTCATGAAAATGAAAATTTTTTTCTTAGCACAAATTTCACAATATATGAAAATCTAAAAGATAATTATAATGATAAATATGAATATATCTATCCAGAGATATTATTTGACAAAAGTTTATTTCAAAATGATACGCTTGGAAGTTTAGATCTTCAAAGTAATTTAAGAGTTAACAATTATGATACAAATAAAACTTCTAAATTATTAATAAATGATTTTAATTGGAAATTAGATGAGCACTTATTCAATTCTGGAATTAGAGGAAGCTTAATTGGTAAATTTAAAAACGTAAACTATGAGACGAAAAATATTGAGTCCTTTAAGGAGGATACAACAAATGAATTATTTGGTGCAATCGGTTATCTAGCAGAAATAGACTTAATTAAAAAAAACCTGTCTACATTTTCTGAGAGTCTGCTATCTCCTAAAATTTTATTTCGCCACTCTCCAGGCAATATGAGAAAACAAAACGATGGACCAGTACTAAATGCTCAAAATGCCTTCTCTTTGGATAGATTAAGTAATAATGAAATTTTAGAAACAGGGCTAAGCGCTACAATAGGATTTGACTATGAAAAGAAAAATAAAAGTAAAAGCCATTCTCTCTCGGTTGCACAAATTTTTAATCAAAAAGAGAATAAAAAAATGGCATCTAAAACTAGTCTAGATGAAAAAGCATCTGATTTGGTTGGTGAATATAAGTATAAATTAAATGAGAATATAAATTTTGATTATAATTTTAATATAGATCAAAATTATAAGGATATTAATTACAATAATATTGTGTCCTCACTTAATTTCAATCCCATCAAACTTGATTTTAATTATGTTCAAGAGAAAAAACACATAGGAGATAAAGAATTTGTAAAATCTAAAATAAGCTACGATAAAGGTGATCAAACTAAATTATCTTTTGAAGTTAAAAGAAATTTAATAACAAATTCAGCTGAATTTTATGAATTAGGCTATGAATACTATAATGACTGTTTAAGGGCTGGATTAGTTTATAGGCGAGAGTTTTATAATGACTCTGAATTAGAGTCGGAGAATGCACTTATGTTTAAAATTACTTTAATCCCATTTGGAGATGTTGATACTCCCGCTATAAATAAATAAATGAATCGTTTAATTTATACAATTTTTTTTTTTCTAGTTTTTCTAAAATTTGATTATCTTTCAAGTATTGAAAATAGAATAATAGTTAAAGTTAATAACGAAATTATAACTTCATATGATTTAAAGCAAACTATCTTAACAACTTTAGTTTTAGCTAACCAGGAAATTAATCAGGAAATTGTAAATCAATCAAAGTCGAGGGCTTTAAAAGCTTTAATTAACTCAATTTTAAAAAAAAATGAAACAAATAAGTTTAATTTAACTGTAAGTGAAATAGAATTTAATAATCAATTAACCAAAATTTCTGGGGGAGATATAGAAAAGTTTAAAAAAAAATTTGAAATCAACAATTTAAATTTTGACTTATATGCAGACAAACTTAAGACTGAATTAAAATGGCGAAAACTTATTTTTAGTATTTATCAAGAAAAGGTCAAAATCAATGAAAAAGAAATTGAGACTGAGTTAGCAAAAATGAAAAAAGACAGAAAGAAAGTGGAATATAAAATTTCTGAAATATTATTAAATTTTAATGATGATCAAGAAAAAGAAAATATTATAAAAAAAATAAATGATCAAATTTCTAAGATTGGCTTTGAAGATACGGCCACAAAATTTAGTGAATCCACTTCGGCGATTGATAAAGGAGACTTAGGCTGGGTTGACTCTAATGGCTTTACAGAAAAAATTAGTAAATCAATAATCAAATTAAAGATAAATGAAGTATCTGAGCCAATACTAATTGGAAATTCTATACTTTTTATTAAATTAAAAGATAAAAAAACTACTCAAATCTTAGATGAGCAAGCTAAAGATTTAAAAAATAAAATTATAAACTCTAAAAAAAATGAACTTTTTAATTTGTATTCTACTAGTCATCTTTCTAGAATTAGAAATAATTCATCTATTCAATACCAATGAAGAAAAAAATTTTAATAATCGGGGGTGACCCTAATAGTATAAATTCTGAAATAATTTTTAAAAGTTGGAAAAAAATAAATAACTCTATAAAAAAAAGGATATATTTTGTTTCAAATTATAATTTAATTCAAGATCAATTAAAAAAATTAAATTTTTCAATTAAATTAAAAAAAGTAGTATCACATAAAGAAAACCTTAAAGAAAACGATTTAAAAATAATTGATGTACCTATCACTTACAAAAATCCATTTAATGTACCAAAAAAAAATTCGTCAAAATTTGTATTAAAGTCTATTAATTTAGCCCACCAACTATGTGTTGAAAATAAAGATTTAGTAGGATTAATCAATTGTCCAACTGATAAAACTCTTTTAAATAAAAAAGAGATGGGAGTTACAGAATATTTAGCATCACGAAGTAATATAAATGATAACTCGGAAGTTATGCTTTTGAA
>CACJQQ010000003.1 GCA_902595625.1 uncultured Pelagibacteraceae bacterium
ATATTAAGAAAAAAAAAAGAACTATTAAAGATATTTTAATGGATCAAAAATTTATATCCGGTCTTGGTAATATTTATGTAAATGAAATTCTTTTTTTTAGCGGAATAAGACCAACGAAAGAAATAAAAAAATTGTCAAATTTTGAGATTAAAAAAATTATAAAATATTCTAAAAAGATAATTGCAAAAGCTATTTTACTTGGCGGTTCATCTATAAAAGATTTTTCTAGTACTAGTGGAAAAAAAGGTAAATTTCAGCAATATTTCAGTGTTTATGGAAAAAAAGGTGAAAAATGTTCAAATAAAAACTGCGGTAACGTTATAACTAAAATTTTTATATCAAATCGAGCATCTTTTTATTGCTCAAAATGTCAAAAATAATAAAGTTGACCGTGTAAAATTACACATATATACAATCGTGAAATATGCCTAATACTAAATCAGCAATCAGAAGAGTAAGAAGAGTTAAAAAACAAACTCAAGTAAACAGGATTAGAAAAAGTAAATATAAAAATGCTGTTAAACAAATGGAAAAGCTCATAAAGTCTAAAGATCAAGCAAAAGTTAAAAAATATTTTTCAAAATTTCAATCAATTCTAATGCAGGTTGCTAAATCTGGTGTCATAAGCAAGAACACAGCTTCGAGAAAAATTTCAAGAATTTCAAAAAAAATTTCTACTAAATAATCAATTTCAAGTTGATAGTTTATAAAATAAATTTCTACATTTAGATTCATCTAACAAAATATAGAAACACCAATCGCAGAGTTGCAAAATTTTTTTTATTTCTATCTGAACGATAATCGTACAACCTAAACCAAAATATTTTTAAATTTTAAAAAAAAATTGTTGCAAAATTTTTTAAAAGATCGTTTAGTAAATTTCTACTAACTAATCTACATGGAAAACAATAATATAAAAAAACAAAACACCTTTGTGTCTGAGGAAGAAAAGACTCTAAATTGGGAAGATATACAGTTAGCATTTAAAAAATCTTTTGGCAGCGAAATCTACAACAGCTGGCTGCAAAAAATTTCTTTAGTCAAAGAATATAACGATTATTTAGTGCTTGGTGTTCCAACACGATTTTTCAGAGATTGGATTGTATCAAGATATTTGGACAAAATTTTAGAACAGGTAAAAAGCTTTAAAATGAGCCTTAATAGAATAGAATTCAAGATAATAGAGGAAAATAAGCAAAATCAAGAGTTTATAAAAATTGACGAACTTAACAAAGTTACTGAAATTAAGGACTCTATTTTAAATTATAATAGACTAAATCCGAACTTAAGCTTTGATAGTTTCATTCAAGGCAAGAGTAATGATGTAGCTCTTTCTTATTCACAAAAGGTGTGTGAACATATTTCTCGATATAATCCTTTATATATTTGTGGAGGGGTAGGATTAGGCAAAACACATCTTTTAAATGCCATAGGTTTAAAGCTTCAAAGTGATAATAATGTAATGTTTATTTCAGCTGAACGATTTATGTATCATTTTATTAAATCGATTAAAAAAAATGACATGGTCAATTTTAAAGATTTTTTTAGAAAATCTTCAGTATTTATAATAGATGATATTCAATTTATAAGTGGTAAAGAGAGCTTACAGGAAGAATTTTTTCATACCTTTAACAGTCTGATGGACAAAGGCTCCCAAATAATTATATCTGCTGACCGTTCACCAATGAAATTAGACCGAGTGCAAGAAAGAATTAAATCCAGATTAGCTGGCGGGCTCGTAGTTGATATTGATGTCCCAGATTTGGAATTAAAAATCAAAATTATAAAAAAGAAAATTGAAGAAATACAAAGTCAATTTAAAGAAACAATTAATTTAGAGGAAGAAGTTATTACTTACATAGCTAGTGAGAGCAAAACAAACATAAGAGAACTAATCGGAGTACTAAACAGGGTGATAGCTTTTAGCAGAGTGCATAATAAAAATTTAAACATAACAGACTGTAAAAATATTTTAAAGGATGTATTCAGTCAAATTAGAGTTATAACAGTCGACAAGATACAGAATGTTGTTTCGAACTATTTTAATATTGCCTTAAGTGAAATGCTTTCACAAAGAAGATCAAGACCGCTTGCAAGACCTAGGCAAATAGCAATGTATTTGGCAAAAAAAATGACTACAAGGTCATTACCCGAAATAGGAAGAAGATTTGCAAACCGGGACCATACAACAGTAATTCACGCAGTTAAAACAATAACAAGACTATCCGAGCAAGATGACGAAATGAAAAAAAATATTAGTCAGATTAAAAGTTTATTATTAGAACAATAATTAAATGCAATTTGCTGTTAAAAGAGACGTTTTATTAAAATCTTTAAATTTTGTTCAAGGAGTTGTTGAAAAAAAAAATACATTACCGATACTTTCAAATGTTTTATTGCAACTCAAAGAGAAGAAATTATCAATAGTAGCTACTGATCTTGATATAATTTTTTACGATGAAATAAATGATGTAAAAATAATTAAGGAAGGAAGCACAACCACGTCTGCAGCAATTTTATATGATATCTTAAGAAAAATATCATCAAACTCAGAATTAAATTTTGAATTAAAGTCAGAAAATAAACTTCGTTTACAAAGCCAAAACTCAGATTTTAATCTTCTATGCCTGCCAACTGATAATTTCCCTACCTTCGCTGATGAATTTGAGAGTAAAGAAATTTCATTAAATGGAAGTAGATTTTTAAAACTCCTAAATAAAACTAAAATTTCTATTTCAAATGATGATACAAGGCATTACTTGAATGGAATTTTTCTTCATCTTACAGAAGCACATGGAAGAAATTTTTTAACAGGTGTAGCTACTGATAGTCACAGGCTCTCTTCCAGCAGTTTAGAAATAGAAAACACAAACGATTTTAATTCTTTGATATTACCAAGAAAAACTGTTTATCAATTATGTTCGCTTTTAGCAGAAAATTCCGAAAATCTGACAATGGAAACTAGCGACAGCAAAATTAAATTTACTTTAGGCAGCATGAAATTAATATCCAAGGTAATTGATGGAAAATTTCCGGATTATAAAAAAGTTGTACCAACAGATAATAACAAGACTCTTGTTGTTTCCTCTAAAGACTTTATTAATTCAATAGAAAGAGTAGCCAGTGTTTCTCTTGATAGAAAAGAAGGTGTAAAATTGTTGATAAATAAAGATAATGTACAATTGTCAGTGAATAGTGCAAATTCTGGGGATGGAAACGAAAAAATTCAAGCTGAGTTTTCTTCTGAAAATTTAAATATTAGTTTTAATTCAAAGTACTTAATAGACATAGCGTCTGAAGTTGAAGATAAAAATTTAAAGATGAGCTTAAAAGATTCAACATCTCCTGTTTTAATAGAAGATACATCTGATAAAAATAGTTACTACGTAATTATGCCCATGAAAATCTAGGTATTCAAAATTTTAAAAATTTTTTATTTTTTTCCTCTATAATTGTTGATACTAAATAGTTTTAAGTCATCTTGATCGTAAGTGATTTTCTATTCTCGAAAAAAAATGATATAATAAAAGCACCTTAAAAAAGTAATGTCTAAAAATTCTAATTTAAAAAATACACCATCTTATGGTGCAGATTCAATAAAGGTTCTTAAAGGCTTAGATGCCGTTAGAAAAAGACCAGGAATGTATATTGGAGATACCGACGACGGCTCTGGTTTACACCACATGGTTTTTGAAGTTGTAGACAATTCTATCGATGAAGCATTAGCAGGTTATTGTAAAAATATAGTGGTATCAATTAATTCAGATAAAACTGTAACTGTTGAGGATGATGGTAGAGGTATCCCAGTCGACATGCATAAGGGTGAAAAAATGTCAGCAGCTGAAGTCATAATGACCCAATTACATGCAGGTGGAAAATTTGACCATGATTCATATAAAGTTTCTGGGGGTTTACATGGAGTAGGCGTATCTGTGGTAAACGCACTCTCAGAGAAATTAGATTTAAACATTTATAGAGATGGCAATGAATATGAGATTAAGTTTAGAGATGGAAATTCAGTTAAGCCCCTTAAAAAATTGGGTAAAACAAAAAAAAAAGGTACAAAAATTACCTTTTTGCCTTCTAATCAAATCTTTTCTTCTACAAAATTTAGTACAACGATTTTAGAAAAAAGAATTAGAGAGTTAGCTTTCCTTAACAAAGGAATTGCAATAACATTAATAGATAAAACTTCCAAAAAACCTAAAGAATTTTTACATAAATACGACGGAGGAATTCTTGAATTTGTAAAACACATAAATAATAAAAAACCAATTTTAATTAATAAAAATGAAAAAGAGGTGTTTAAAAAACCAGTTTACGTTACATCTGCAAAAAATAATGTAGTTGTAGAGTGTTCATTTGAATGGAATGCAGGTTATTCAGAAGAAGTATTACCTTTCACAAATAATATTCCCCAAAAAGATGGCGGAACCCACTTACTTGGTTTTAGAACAGCACTTACTAGGGTAATCAATAAATATGCTGCAGACAGGAACAATAAAAAAAATAAAATTACATTGTCCGGAGAAGACATTAAAGAGGGACTGACAGCTGTATTATCCATCAAAATGCCAGATCCAAAATTTTCTTCTCAAACAAAAGACAAATTAGTTTCATCAGAAATAAGAAATATTGTTGAACATATTATTAGTGAAAAAGTTTCGACTTGGTTTGATCAAAATCCATCAATAGCGAAAGTTGTTTTAGAAAAAATAACGCAAGCTGCGATGGCAAGAGATGTTGCCAGAAAAGCAAGAGATAGTGTTAGGCGAAAAGGAACATTTGAGCTTTCAGGCTTACCAGGAAAACTCGCCGATTGCCAAATACAAAAAAGAGAAGGCACAGAATTATTTATTGTAGAGGGAGACTCAGCAGGTGGATCTGCTAAGCAAGGAAGAGTAAGAGAATATCAAGCTGTTTTACCTCTCAGAGGAAAAATTTTGAATACATTTGTAAATGGTAAATCAAATGGTGAAGATCAATCCACAAAGGCCTTATCAAAAATGATGTCATCAAATGAAATTGTAACTCTTATAAATGCTCTTGGAACTGGCTCTAAAGATTTTAATATTGATAACTTAAGATACGATAAAATTGTAATAATGACGGATGCCGATGTAGATGGTTCTCATATTAGGACTCTTTTATTAACTTTTTTTAATAATTATCCATTTAACCAACTTATTGAAAAAGGTCATGTGTACCTAGCTCAGCCACCACTTTTCAAAATAACGAAAGCAAACAAAAGCATTTACATTAAAGATGAAAAAGCTTTGGAAGATTATATTTTAGAAGTAGGGAAATTAAATAAAAAAATTAAAAAAGGTACAGCAGAGTATAAAAAAATTATACAAGACCAAAGAGAAAAACTTTCTATTCAACGTTTCAAAGGTTTAGGAGAAATGAACCCAGAGGAGTTATGGGAAACAACTTTAAATCCTGATAATAGAACAATGCTTAGAGTTCAATATTCAAAAGGCACTAAAGAGAAATCAAAAGAAGATCAAAAAATGATCAAAGTGTTAATGGGTGATGAAGTTGCGCCTAGAAAAGATTTTATTACAAATAATGCCTTGGATGTCGCTAATTTGGACATTTAGTAAAACATGGATCTTTCAACTCTCTTCCGTGTAAAAGAGAACCTTAACTTAGATAAAAATACACTTACTAATTTAAGATATATAGCTATTTTTGGTCAATTTTTCGCTGTTAATTTAGTATATTTTTACTTAAAACTGCCCTTTCCTATAGAACTGACCTATATTGTAATATTTATAGGTTTATTAACAAATCTTTATCTTCAATTTGGAATAAAAATTAATCAATTAAAAGATTTATATGCTTCGATATTTTTAGTTTACGACTTAATCCAATTAAGTATTTTACTTTATTTAACAGGCGGAATTTTTAACCCATTTTGTTTTTTACTTATTATTCCAGCTATAGTTTCCTCAACTTTTTTAAGTATGGGAACAACTATAATTTTAGGAATCGTTACTTCTTTACTTTTATTGATTATTTCATCTTCTCATCTTCCTCTACCAGGAGAAGACATGGCTCTTCTTCATTTTCCAAATTTTTACAAAATAGGAATTATAATTTCTATATTAATTGGATTGATATTTCTTAGTTATTTTGGAATTAGATTCTCAGGTGAGTCAAAAAAAAGATCTGAAGCTTTAAATAAACTTCAAGAGGTAATTTCCAAAGAATATGAATTAGAATCATTGGGCGGACAAGCAGCTGCCGCAGCACATTCATTAGGTACCCCTTTAGCTACTATTACCGTTGTAGCCAAAGAATTAAAAAAAGAAATAGGAAACAATACAGAGTTTTCAAAAGATATTGATTTGCTAATAAGTCAAACTAAAAGATGTAGTGAAATTTTAAAACAAATATCAAAAAAACAAATTGAAGAAGACATTTTTTTAAGCTCAATAAACTTTGAAGATCTTTTAGAAGAAATTATAAATTCTTTTAAAGAAACTTCATCAAAAAAAATTAATCTTGAAGTTAAAGATGATCAAAATAAAATTGCTATACAACGAACACCTGAAATAATTTATGGATTAAGAAATTTTATAGGAAACGCTGTTAAATTTTCTAAGAGTGAAGTTAGTATTAAAATAATTAGTAACAAAAAAATAATTGAAATAATTATTAACGATGATGGACCAGGTATACCTGAGGATATTATAAATAAAATTGGCGAACCATATATTAAATCAAAATCAAAAGAATTAAATTCTAATTCTGGGTTAGGTCTTGGAACTTTTCTAGGAAAAACTTTATTAGAAAGGCAAAATGCAAAATTGCAATTTAAAAAAAAAGGTGAGCTTGGGGGAGCCTTAGTTACTATATCTTGGATTCCTTCAAGTTTTAACTCTTGAATTCAAAAGTATAAGATAAAATTTTATAAGCCAATTTTGCTACAAGAAAATTATAAGAATCAAAGTTTTTAATTGGCGCTAGTTCATTTATGTCAGCGCCTACTATATTTGAAATTTGGCAAACTTTTTTGATAATAGGTAAAACATCCTCCCAAAGAAGTCCTCCTGGCTCAGGTGTTCCAGTTGCTGGCATAATACTAGCATCAAATCCATCTACGTCAAAAGTAATGTAAACTGTTTTATTTTTAAAAAATTTTTCTAATTTTGATAAATCCCAACTGCTTTTATCCTTGCCCCAAAAAATCTCTATTCTGTCTCTGTTATTATTATAAAAATTCATTTCGGGTTGAGATAAATTTCTAATACCGAATGATACTACTTTAACGTTTTTAAAATCCAAACATCGTTTAATTGCCGACGCATGAGAAAACTTTTCTCCATGGTAGCTCTCTCTTAAATCTGCATGTGCATCAAAATGAAGAAGTGTAACTTCATCATATTTTTTAGTAATAGGTTTTATAGAACCAGGCGTAATAGAGTGTTCCCCGCCAAAAACCATTGGAAATCTGTTTTGATCGATTATCTTTTTATTAATTTTTGATAATTGATCTAATGCTTCCTCAATTTTTTTTTTAATAACGAATGGCTTAATAGTTTTAATCCCTATTTCTTTATACGGCTCTTTATTAAGTTCTTCGTCGAATAATTCTACTTGGTGGGATGCTTTTATAATCTCCTTAGGACCGTTCTTCGTACCGCTCCCGTAGCTTACAGTTTTTTCTAGACCGAATGGAACTATGATAACTTTTGGGTCTAAATTTTGAATAGCGTCAAAACCCAAAAATCCTTTTTTTTGACTAAGATATTCCATCTATGAATTAAAAATATTTGAAAAGTTTCTTTTTTTTCTTTTAACCCAATTTTTTCGGTGATAAGCGTCACTAGCAATCAAAGGCAATACGCTTGTTGCTTCTGCAAATACCATTTGTTCTCTGGTAACATCAACTTTTCCCCACGAACTTGCTTCCTTCAAAGTTGAACTACTACATGCACCATCTCGAGTATCGGCTACTGTGATCTGTATAGCATATTTGTGCATTTCTACTTTTTTACCCAATAACTCCGCACATACTACAGTATCTTGTATAAAATTCTTAGGCACACCCCCACCAATCATTAAAAGACCCGATTGTTTGGATTTTAATTTAATCTCAGTAAGTTCTCTAAATTCACGTATAGAGTCTATTGTTATGTGTTTATCAGGATTTTGCTCTTGGTGCATAACCAAACCAAATCCCGCAGAACTATCGGTAAAAGCCGGACAAAATATTGGAACATTATTGTCGTAAGCAGTTTCAATTAATGAGCCCTTTTTTTTGGCATTGGTTTTTAAATATTTTCCCAATTCTTTTATAAATTCTCTGGATGTAAATGTCTTAGGTTTTAAATCATTTGCAATTTCACAGATCGTTTTATCGCAAGCTTGAAGTTCTTCTTCATCAATATAAGTGTCATATATTCTATCAATATAATTTTTACGTAATTCTGTATCATCTTGAAATTGGGAGCCCTGATAATGTTTAAAACCCAGTGCCTCAAAAAAATCCATATCAATAATTGATGCTCCAGTAGCTACAATGGCATCAACCATATTATTTTTCACTAAATCAGTGTACAAATTCATACATCCTCCAGCAGAGGTTGATCCTGCAAGTGTTAAAAATATTGAACAGTCCTTATCTGATAACATTTCATTATATATACTAGCTGCATTTGCTGTATCTCTTGAAGTAAAAGACATTTTGCTCATTCCTTCAATGATTTTTCTAGAGTCGAAAGATTTAATGTCGATATGTTCAACCGGATTATTAAGAAGTGATTTTTTATTATGTCCGATTTTTGGACTATTATTTTTGACCATTAAGCTACTAAAGAATTAACTTTTTCTTTTGATTCTTCGTGGATAGTCATAATTGGTTTATCATTTACCTCAAATATTTCATTAGAATAAAATCCGTTAAAATTAGTTCTGAATGTTAGCCCGTAAGCTCCAAGTTGACCCAATTCAATATAATCCCCTTCTTTGATGTTATTAGGTAGAAGGAATGGACCTTTCATATAATCTAAACTATCGCAGGTAGGACCAAAAAAACTAAATGAACTTAATTTTTTTGATTGTATTCTGCCATCAGTTATCATTTTAGATGGAAAAATAAAATTTGGTACACCAGCGTCAAATAAAGACCCGTAAGTCCCGTCATTAATATAAAGATTTTGTTTTTTTCGAAGAATTACTTTTACTATCGTAGAACCACTTTCTGCTACAATTGCCCTACCGGGCTCGCATATAATTTCAGGAAGTTTATTTAATTTTAAATTTTTAAGAGATTTTTTTATTTCATCCATATATTTTTCTAAAGGTTCAGGTTTTAGATCTGGATAAACTGCTGGAAATCCTCCACCTATATTTATAATATCTGGAACAATCTTTGTTTTTTTAATTATATTTGATATTTCCCTAATACCTTTAGAGTATGAAATTTTTTCCATACACTGTGAGCCTACATGAAAACTGATACCAAGCTTCTTAGAATGTTCTTTGCACAATCTTACAAGACCCAAGGCTTCAGAGGGTAGCGCACCAAATTTTCTTGATAAATCAATTTCGGCATGTTCGTTAGAGATTGCAATTCTTACAAATAGTTTTAAATCTTTAGCTTGATTTGTTGCTTCAAGAATTTTTCTAAGTTCATCTTTATTGTCAATTGAAAAACTTTTAACGCCATAATTAAAGTAAGCAGATGATATACTTTCTTTACTTTTAATTGTATGCATGAAATGCAATTTAACATCCGAATTAATTTTTCTAATAAGTTTTATTTCATTTAAGGATGCAACATCAAAATCTTTCACACCATTGGCTATAATATGTTTAATTACTTTTTCGTGTGGATTAGTTTTTACAGCATAAAGTATTTTACCTGGAAAATTATCTTTAAAAAACTTTATGGATTTTTTAATCTCATCAGTCCGTATACAGTATACGGGATAATCTGGTTTTAGTGTGTTAACTAATTCGTTAACCGATTTAAATTTTCGCATTTCATGTGTCCCCCGTTAGTTTACACAAAGGTTTTTTAAAAAATTTAGTAAAAAAAACCTTAATTAATTTGCGTTTACGGTTTTTTTGACTTTATGTAAAGAAAAAAAGAGTCAATTTGGGCTGTTGAAATAGTGTCCACAGTACCCATATAATGATTACATGAGAATACAAAAAAATATGCCAGATCAGCTTAAATTGTCTGAATTTGAGGATAAATCATTGCTTATATTGGACGATGACGATCCTTTAAGAGGTAGGCTAGCACGCGCAATGGAGAAGAAGGGTTTCCAAGTAAAAGAGGCTAAAACAGTAGCCGAGGGCCTTAAAATTGTTAAAACTTCACCTCCAGGTTTTGCTTGTGTGGATCTAAGGCTTGAGGACGGGAATGGACTAGACGTAGTTAAAGAGCTAAGTCAAAATAAAAAAGACGCTAGAATAGTTATGCTAACGGGATACGGGAATCTACCTACGGCTGTGGCAGCTGTTAAGGCTGGTGCAATAGATTACATAGCCAAGCCTGTTGATGCAGATGATGTCGAATCAGCATTACTTGCTTCACCTGAGTCAAAAGCGAGACCACCAGAAAATCCCATGTCCGCAGATAGAGTAAAGTGGGAACATATACATCGAGTATTTGAACTTTGTAATAGAAACGTTTCCGAAACAGCAAGAAGACTTAAGATGCATAGAAGAACTCTTCAAAGAATTCTTTCTAAAAGATCTCCAAGATAAAATTATATAAATTTTTTAATTTTTTTGATTTGATTAATTGCAAAGGTAGCAATCAGTATTTTGAAAAGCTCTGCAAGTAAAAATGGTTGAGCCCCTAATTGAAAAATAGGCTTGTCCCAACCAATTAAACTACCCAACCAAGACATACCTAAAATATAAATAAAACTTGTGGCTAGCATAAGTTTTAAAAAGTTTTTAACTAAATTATTGTCGTAACTGAATTTCCCAGAAATATAAACAGCAACCAAGAAGCCTATGAGATAACCCATCGTAGGACCAGTAAAGTAAATTAATCCTATACCTTTTTCCGGAGTTCCTGAAAATACAGGTAGTCCAATTATTCCTTCAAATAAATATAGAGAAACTGTTGCGAGTCCTAGCTTCCAACCAAAACCTATCCCAATAATTAAAACAACTAAAGTTTGCATTGTCATTGGAACGGGATAGAAAGGTATCTTAATTTTTGAAGAAACAGCTAAAACTATACTACCAATTAAAGCTAAGAAAACATATTTTAAAATTTTTGATTGTTTTAAACTTTTTACTAATTCCATAAGTCTAAATAAACATTTTTTTCATTAAAATCTAGTGCTTTGTTAATTGCACAAATACATCTTCCAAGTCACCATCATCTGTGGAAATATCCTCAATTTTCAAGTCGTTTTGATTAAAATAATTAATTATTTCACCAAAGTTTAATGAATTTTTCTCATATGTTGCGGAAATTTGATTTTTTGAAATGATTTCAAATTTGATACCCTTCATAACTAAAGAAAGATTTAAATCTACATTTTTAACTTTAAAATTGATTTTTTTAAATTTAATTCTCTCTAAAAGTTTTTCCGTTGTATCTAAAGCTACTAAATTACCTTTATCAATGATAGCTATACGATCACACATTTCTTGTGCTTCCAAAAGATAGTGAGTTGTCAAAATTATTGTTACACCCTCTTTGTTAAGTTTTTTTACATTATTCCATAGATTATTTCTAAGTTCTACATCCACTCCTGCTGTTGGTTCATCCAAAATTAATATTGGAGGCTGATGCACCATTGCTTTTGCAATTAAAAGTCTTCTTTTCATACCACCAGACAAACTTCTTGAATAAGCATTAGCCTTTCCCTCCAAAGAAACCATTTGCAGGATTAAGTCTGTGATTCTGTCTGTTTTGGCTATTCCGTAGAGCCCGGCTTGTAATTCTAACAATTGTTTTGGACTGAAAAAAGCATCTAGGTTTACTTCTTGAGGAACTATACCTATCGAAGCCTTAACTTGCCTTGGATTTTTATCGAGATCGAAACCCCAAACATTAACCTGTCCAGACGTTTTAGTTACTGTTCCTCCTAAAATACTTAAAAAAGTTGTTTTGCCAGCGCCATTTGGTCCAAGTAAACCAAATACTTCTCCCTCTTTAACGCCAAAAGTTAAATTTGTAATAGCTTTAGTTTCTTTTTTTGTTTTAGAGTTCGAATAGATTTTATTAAGATTTTCAACAGTTAAAGCATTATTAGACATAATTATTTAATCTTAGTTAAGAATTCAATGTAATATGTATATATGAGTTCAATTAAAAAAACAGATCATTTTTATCTTATAGATGGATCAGGCTATATCTTTAGAGCTTATTACGCCTTACCACCTTTATCTAGAAAAAGTGATGGACTACCAACAGGTGCTGTTAGTGGATTTTGCTCAATGCTTTTTAAACTTTTAGAGGATGCTAGATCTGATGACTCAAAAAATAAACCAACACATTTTGCTGTTATATTTGACTCAGCTAGAAAAAATTTTAGAAATGAAATTTACAGTGATTATAAAGCAAACAGGGCAGAAGCACCTGATGATTTAGCTCCTCAGTTTGAATATATAAGAAAATCTGTTGAAGCTTTTAATTTACCATCAATTGAACTTTTAAATTATGAAGCAGATGACCTTATAGCAACTTATGCAAAAAAAATTACAGAAGCAGGTGCAAAGGTTACCGTAATATCATCAGATAAAGATTTGATGCAGTTAGTTTCAAATAAAGTCAGACTATTTGATCCTATGAAAAGTAAAGTAATAGGTGAGAAAGAGGTAATTGAAAAATTTGGAGTTAAACCAGATCAAGTAATTGACGTGCAATCGCTTGCTGGAGACAGTTCAGATAATGTACCAGGAGTACCAGGTATTGGCATTAAAACAGCGGCAGAACTTATTAATAAATACAAAACTTTGGAAAATTTATTAAAGAAGGCATCAGAAATACCTCAGAACAAAAGAAGAGAAACATTATTGTCTAACAAAGATAAAGCCATGATTAGCAAGCAATTAGTTACTTTGAAAGATGATGTCCCTCTCAAGAATGATGCTGCCGATTTTATCATTAAAGAAATAAATAAAGATAAATTGTATGATTTTTTAAGAGACATGGAATTTAATAGACTGTTAAGCCAAGCAATTAGTTTTTATGGTGAGCCAACAAAAAAAGATTTTAAAGATAAAATTTTATTTAAAAAAAATGATAAGATAAATATTAAGGCCTACAAAACTATTTCAAAAGAAAAACAACTTGATGAATTAATAAAAAAACTAGATGAAAAATCAGTTATAGCGGTCGATACTGAAACTTCTTCTCTAAATCCACAAGAAGCGGATCTTGTGGGTATATCAGTATGTTATGAGGCCAACGAGGCTTTCTATATACCAGTAGGTCATAAAGAGAGAACAGAATTAAAAAAGGATATAGTTTTAAAAAAGCTTAAACCAATTTTAGAAGATCCAAGTATAAAAAAAGTCGGCCAAAATATAAAATACGATTTTATTATATTCAAAAATAACGGCATCGAATTAAGCTCGGTAGAAGACACGATGTTACTTTCGTATACATTAGATGCTGGAAATAATAGACACAACATGGATACTCTATCTGAATTGCACCTTGGCCATAAAACTATTGCGTATAAAGACTTAGTAGGAACTGGAAAAAAACAATTAAACTTTGCAGACGTAGATATTAAATCTGCTACTGAATATGCTGCTGAAGATGCAGATATAACTCTAAGATTATATAAATTTTTATCTGAAAGAGTATCTGAGGAAAAGTTAGAAAGAATTTATGAGGAATTTGAAAAACCAATGATCAAAATCCTTTCAAGGCTTGAGATGAACGGTATAAAAGTTGATGACGCTTATCTAAAAAAACTTTCTAAGAAATTTGAGGAAAGATTGATAACTATTGAAAAAGAAATTTACAAAATATCAGGTAAAAAATTCAATATCGGTTCACCAAAACAACTGGGAGAAATTATTTATAATGACTTAAAAATAGCTAAGTTAAAAAAAACAAAAAAAGGTGGTTTAGCTACGAGTGCTAAAATCTTAGAGGATTTAGCTTCAACAGGACATAAATTTCCTAATTTAGTTTTAGAATGGCGGCAGGTTTCAAAACTAAAAAGCACTTACACAGATGCTTTGCAAGATCATATAAGTAAAAAAACAAAAAGAGTTCACACTTCTTTCTTACTCGCAGCAACCAATACTGGCAGGCTAGCCTCGAGTGATCCAAATTTACAAAATATTCCTATTAAAACTTCAGATGGAAAAGAAATAAGAAAAGCATTTGTAGCGGATAAAAATAATTTACTTATTTCAGCGGACTACAATCAAATAGAAATGAGAATTTTAGCTGATATGGCTGATGTCAAGGAATTAAAGAAAGCTTTTAAAAATAATCAGGATATCCACTCTTTAACAGCGAGCCAAGTCTTTGATGTTCCGATTGCTAAAGTGACAGATGATTTTAGACGAAAAGCAAAGGCTATTAATTTTGGAATTATTTATGGAATAACACAATATGGATTAGCAAAACAAATATCGGTGTCAAACGAAGAAGCTTTAAGTTTTATTAATTCGTATTTTAAAAAATTTCCTGAGATTAAAGATTATATGAATACAACAATTAAAACTTGTAGGAAGCAGGGTTTTGTAACAAATATTTTTGGAAGAAGAATTCATTTAAGAGGAATTAATGATAAAAATTTTAGCGTTCGAGCATTTCAGGAAAGAGCAGCAATTAATGCTCCCATACAAGGATCGGCCGCAGATATTATTAGATTGGCAATGATTAAAATTGATAAGGTTCTTGAAGAAAAAAAGAAAGCAAAAATGCTTTTACAAATACACGATGAACTTATTTTTGAGTGTTTAAAAAAAGATGAGGGTGAAGTAAAAAAAATTGTAAAAGAATCAATGACGTCAGTTTCAAGTTCGGATCATCATATGTTTTCTATACCTTTAGAAGTCAGTATTAACTCTGGAAACAATTGGGGAGAGGCCCATTAAACGCCTAAATTTTGACAACATAATTAAGAGAATAAAAATATGACTCAAACAATTGCTTTAGTAGATGATGATAGAAATATACTAACAAGTATAAGCATGGCCTTGGAAAGAGAAGGTTTCAAAGTTCAAACTTATATCGACGGAGAGTCTGCTTTAATTGGATTAACTAGAAACCCACCTGACCTAGCAATTCTAGATATCAAAATGCCAAGGATGGATGGAGAAGAGTTGTTAAAAAAACTTAAAAAAAAAATGTCAATCCCAATAATCTTTTTAACATCAAAAGATGATGAAGTTGACGAACTGCTTGGTTTGAAGCTAGGTGCTGATGACTTCGTTAAAAAATCTGGAGGTTTCTCTACTAAGGTTTTGATAGAAAGAATAAGAGTTCAATTAAGAAAAAAAACTAACACTGTTGATGATACAAAAAATATAATTAGCCACGGAAAATTAAAATTGGACCCTGCTCAATTGGAGTGTGAATGGAATGGAAAAGCTCTGCCAGATAAGCTGACCACTACAGAATTTTTAATTGTCAAAGAATTAGCTAAAAGACCAGGGGTTATAAAGGAAAGAGCTCACTTAATGGATATAGCTTATAAGGAAAATACAGAAATTGAAGACAGAACAATTGATAGTCATGTAAAAAGAATAAGAAAAAAGTTTAAAAAGGTTGATGAAAAGTTTTCTGCAATTGAAACTAGATATGGAAGTGGGTATAGATGGAATGTTAGCTAATGAAACAAAAAAAATCAGCTTCTATTCTAAAGAAGTTTTTAATAATTAACCTTACAGTTTTTTCTATTTTAGGACTTTTTACAATTATATACCTTGAAGCAATCCAGCCGACCTTAGTAAAAGAAAGATCAGATAATCATAAAATAGTCATTAATAATACTAAGGATAATCTCGAACGACTTAATATAGAATATACTAAAGAGGGAATTAGAGATTTCTTGCTTTCTACAAGATTTTTATTTCAAAGTTTAGACCGTGTTCAATTTTATGATTTATCTGGAAATCTTATAGGTGACACAAATATTTTAGATTTGGATCAAAGTGTTTTTACAGGCTCAGATATAATTTTTGAGGAAGCTTTGGGCAGTGAAACAATGACACCAGAAATTGAAGAGAGACTTGAAGAAGAGGAGATAGATGAAATTAAGGATATCATTACAAACAAATATAATGATGAAGCAATGACATTGACTAACGATGAAAAAAATAATTTTTTTGTAAGCACATTAAGTAAAATTAAATTTTTAAATAATGATATTGGATATATTGTAGTATCAGAACAAGCGAATGACATCACTACTGCCGTAAGAGAGAGAAAAGCATTTATAATTAGAACAATGATTGCAGTTGTAATTGTGATTTTAATTTTTTCTTTATTTTTAAATAAATATATTCTTAAACCAATTGGACTTCTTGTAAAATTTAGTGATGGGATAAAAAAAAAATCTAATCAAACAATTGATATTAATAAAGTTTTTGTAAGAGATGATGAGATTGGAAAATTAACACAATCAATTGATGAAATGACTAAGGAGTTACAACAGCGAACTAATAGAGCAGAAACATTCTCAAATGATTTAGCTCACGAGATAAGAAATCCACTTGCGTCTTTAAAAAGTGCTTCAGAACTTTTAGACAAAACTACTGAAAAGAATGAAGGTGATAAACTTTTAAAAATAATAAATCATGATGCTGAACGGATAGAAAGATTAATAACAGATTACACTCAAATGCTTAAAGACGAAGCGTCTTTATCTCGTGAGAAAATGAGTAAGATAAACTTAATTGAAATTATTAATGGTGTAGTGGAAGATTTTAACCAAGATCTAATTAACCAAAATAAAAAAATTGAGATAAGAGTTATAAATAAAATTAAAAGTAAAAATGGATATTTTATATTTGGTATTGGTAATAGAATAGAACAGGTTATCGCGAACCTGTTAGATAACTCTATTTCCTTCAGTAAGGATAATCAAAAAATTGAAATCGGTCTTGAAGAAACTTCAAGTAATCTATTACTTTCCGTTAAAGATGAGGGCCCCGGTTTTGCTGAACCATCACCTCAGAAAATCTTTAAACGTTTTTACAGTAACAGGCCTACGAGATTTGGAAAACATTCTGGCCTAGGCTTGAATATTGTAAAAAATATTGTCCAATTACATAAAGGCACAATAGCAGCTTCAAATAGGTTGAATGCAAAAGGAGCACAGGTTGAGGTTTTACTTCCTAAATTATCCTAACATTATTTCTTGCTATGGTTTATTTATGTTGATAATAACTCCTTCATTATGTCTCAAGATTATAAAGTAAAAGACATCAGTCAGGCAAATTTCGGTAGAAAAGAAATTTCTCTTGCAGAAACTGAAATGCCAGGACTTATGGCTTTGAGGAAAGAGTATAAAGGAAAAAAACCTTTAAAGGGTGCAAGAATTCTAGGTTGTCTTCACATGACAATACAAACTGCAGTTTTAATTGAAACTTTAGTTGAATTAGGAGCAGAAGTTAGATGGTCTTCATGCAATATTTTTTCAACGCAAGATCACGCCGCAGCAGCAATAGCGAAAGCGGGTATTCCTGTATTTGCTTGGAAAGGTGAGACCGAAGAAGAGTACTGGTGGTGTGTTAAACAAACTATTGAAGGAAAGAAAGATTGGAAACCAAATATGATTTTAGATGATGGTGGTGATCTTACTGCCTTAATGCACAAAGAATATAAAAATTTATTAAAAGATGTAAAGGGAGTCTCAGAAGAAACTACCACAGGAGTTTTAGCACTTAAAAAAATGGAGTCTAATAAAGAATTATTAATCCCTGCTATAAATGTAAATGACTCAGTTACGAAATCTAAATTCGACAACCTCTATGGTTGTAGAGAAAGTTTAGTAGACGGTATAAAAAGAGCTACTGATGTTATGATGTCAGGTAAAGTAGCCATCGTAGCTGGATTTGGGGATGTTGGTAAAGGAAGTGCAGCTTCATTACGTCAAGCAGGCGCAAGAGTTATGGTTACCGAGACAGACCCTATATGTGCGTTACAAGCAGCTATGGAAGGCTATGAAGTTGTTGTTATGGATGAAGCTATCAAAGACGCTGATATAGTTGTAACCGCTACAGGAAACAAAGATATAGTCACAGCAGATCATATGAGAAACATGAAAGACAGAGCAATACTTTGTAACATTGGTCACTTTGACAACGAAATTCAAGTCGAAGCATTGAAAAATTATAAGTGGGACGAGATAAAACCCCAAGTTCATGAAATTGAACTGCCTAGTAAAAAAAGGATTATACTTTTAGCTGAAGGAAGATTAGTAAATTTAGGATGTGCTACAGGACATCCTAGTTTTGTGATGAGCGCTTCATTCACAAATCAAGTTATTGCTCAAATTGAATTATGGAATAATTCAAATAAATATGAGAAGAAAGTTTATGTACTTCCCAAACATCTTGATGAAAAAGTTGCAATGCTTCATTTAGAAAAAGTGGGAGCTAAATTGACAAAAATGTCAAAAGAGCAAGCCGATTATATTAGCGTTAAACCATCAGGACCATTTAAACCAGATACTTATCGCTACTAACAGTAGCTAATGATTGTTAAATCTTTAGACCATTTAAATCTAATATCTAAATCAATTTCAAAAAAGTTAGAAAATGGAGATTGCATTTTCCTAATTGGTGAAATCGGTGTAGGGAAGACTACATTCACAAGATTTTTAATTAATAATTTACAAAATCAAAAAGGACTTAAAGAAACAGAAGTGTTGAGTCCCACATTTAACTTACTTTATGAATATGAAATTAAAGATATTAAGATTATGCATTATGATCTTTATCGAATTAAAAAAGCCAATGAATTAGATCATCTTGGTATTTTTGCAGAAAATGAAAAAACAATTAAAATTATAGAATGGCCAGACTTAATTAAAACACCATTGACAAATAAATTAGAAATCCATTTAGAGTACGGAGAAAATGATAAGGAAAGAAAAATGAAAATAAATGGGGCAAACAAATGGAAAGACTTTGAAAATGAAATATAAACTGAATAAAATTTCAGGAGATGCTTCACATAGGGAATTTTATAGATTAAAAAAAAACAACAAAACCTCAATCATTGTCTCTGCTAAAAAAGAAAAATTTAAAAACCTTGCAGTATATGTAGTGATAAATAATATTCTTAATCAAAACAGGATTAATGCTCCAAAATTATTAAGCAATCATTATAAAAACGATATCATCGAAATATCTGATTTAGGCGAAAAATCCTTCTACGATCACGTAATTTCAAAAAAAAATAAACTCAATAGCTATAAATCATTAATAAGATTCTTAATTAAGATACAAAAAATAAAAGTAAAAAAACTTTATAAATTTGAAAAGCTAAAAATTAAAATACCAAATTACACATTATCTAATCTTCATAAAGAATCCGATTTGTTTTTTGATTGGTACTTAAACTATTCTCTCAAAAACAAAAAAATTAGCAAGATTAAAAAAATTCTTAAATCTGAGTTAAATAAAGTGTATAAAAAATTAAATTACAAAAATAATACTTTCGTACATAGAGATTTTCATATTTCAAATATAATGATTAATAAAAACAAATTAGGAATAATTGACAATCAAGATGCTATTATTGGAAATCCTTTGTATGATGTAACATCTTTAATTGACGACGTAAGAATAAAATTACCGAATCAATTACAAAATAAACTATTAGATTTTTATCATAAAAATTCAAAACTTAAAAAAGATCACATTCAAAGATTAAAAAATGACTTTGATATTTTATCGATCCAAAGAAATTTAAAAATACTAGGTATATTTGTACGGCTATATAAAAGAGACAACAAAGATAATTATCTTAAATTTTTACCTTACACATGGACGCTGATAGAAAAAAGATTACAAAACCCAGTACTCAAACATTTAAAATTTTTATTTCATAAACACTTGTCTATTAAAAAACTTAAAAAATTAAATAAAATATGAATATCAAATATGGAATGATTTTAGCAGCAGGGTTAGGAAAAAGAATGCAGCCTTTGACAATAAAAACCCCTAAACCATTATTAGAAATAAATAATTATACATTATTAGAAAGAGCGATAAATTTATTGACCAGTCATGGTGTGCAAGAAATAAGTATTAATGTTCATTATCTTCCTGATCAAATTAAATCATTTATTAATGGAAAGAAATTTAAAGTTAAGATTACAATTTCTAATGAAGAAAATTTATTATTAGACACAGGTGGAGGTGTACTTAAAGGCACACAAAATTTTGGTGACAATCCTTTTTTTGTAATTAATCCAGATACTGTTTGGAGTAAGCATTATCTAGCAGAATTAAAGAGTCTAGAGGCTATATATTTAAAGAATAATAAACCGACTTTACTTTTAGTGAACAAGAAATTATCCGTTGATCCCTCCTTTAAAGGAGATTTTAATTTAAATAATGAAAAAATTTCTAAGGATAACGAAAATCAATTTATTTTTACTGGATTGCAAATTATTAACAGAACTGTTTTCACGAATGAAAAATCAGAAGTTTTTTCACTGAATAAAGTATGGAATAAATTAATAAAAGATAAAAACTTACTGGGCTTAGAAAGTAATCAAAAATTTTACCACTTAAACACTTCTGAAATGTATAGGAAAATTCAAAGTCTTAATATTATTGATTAAAAATTATATCCCTAGCTCTGGACTTGTCTAAATAATAATATTTTTCAATTTTTAAATTATCACCAAATTCAATTAATAGAGGATTACCTGTTGGTATTTCCAATTCATTTATTTTTGTATCCGAAATATTAAATAAATATTTACATAAAGCTCTTAGAGAGTTTCCATGAGCTGAAATTAGAATATTCTTATTTTCTAAAAGATTTTTCTTAATTTCATCTTCATAAAAAGGTACCACCCTGTCATATGTACTTTTTAAGGACTCAGTAAATGGGGTCATACCCACAGGTATACTAGCATTCAGTGGACTGAATAAATTTAGGTATTCACTTTTTTCCTCCATGGGAGGAGGAGCTATATCCCATGATCTTCTGTACTTTTTGAATTGTTCTTCACCAATTTTATTCTTTGTTTCTTCTTTGTTTAAACCCGTTAAAGATCCATAGTGCCTTTCATTAAGTTGCCAAGCAGTATTAAATTTAAGTTCTAGGCTATTTTTTTTAAGAATAGTTGTAAGAGTTTTAATCGCTCTCTTTAAATATGATGTGTAAGAGATATCTATTTTAATATTTAAATCTTTAATAATCTGACCTGATTTTTCTGCTTCCAAGACTCCTTTATCTGAAAGATCTACATCTACCCAACCAGTAAACCTATTTTCTGCATTCCAAACACTTTGGCCATGTCTTGTAAGAATAAGTTTAGTCATAATAGTTAAATTAGCTATTATGTACTATATTAAATTGATAATGAAAAATACTATATTTAAATTAATAGAGTATGTTTACTATTTTTCTTTATTAGTTTTACTTATTCTGTATTTATTTCCTGGAAGTTTAATAGGGTATTTTTTATATGGCAACTTAGGCCAACAACCAAATTTAATCACCAATCCAATTGGGACATCTATAAATCATTTAATTTTTTTTTCTTATATCACTATATTAGCCATGACAGTAAGATTAAGAGCTAAAAATATTTTAACTAATTATCGATTTATTTTATTTATTTCCTGCGTATTAGAAATTTTCCACTTAATAGTTCCTAACAGAGCTTTTGAACTGTACGATTTATTAGCTAATTTCACTGGAGTAGTTATAATTTTATTAATTAATAGTTTTATAAAATGGCGAAAACATCTTTAATATTAATCGTAACGTTTTTTTTAGCCCAAACGTTAAACAGCACAGAAATTTATGGAGTGCCAAAAATAATTGATGGCGATACTGTTCATATTAATAATAAAAAAATAAGACTAGAAGGAATTGATGCTCCTGAAATTAAACAACAATGTAAAAGACCATTTTTAAAAATTTCGGCAATAATCGGTTTTGAATTTAATAAAAATTATCCATGTGGTGTCATAGCAAAAAAAAAATTAATAGATAAAATTAATAATTCAAAAATAAAATGCATCTCGTCATCAAAAGATAGGTATAAACGATTTTTAGCTACTTGTTTTAAGAATAAAATTAATCTTAATAAATGGATGGTAAGGAAAGGCAATGCGGTAGCGTACAAAAGATATTCAAAAGATTATGTGAGAGACGAAGCTTATGCAAAAGAAAATAAGCTCGGCATGTGGGAAGGATCTTTTATGATGCCAGAAAAGTGGAGAAAGCTTAATTAATTTCTAGTATAAATGAGCAAGTGATTCATTTTAAAAAAATTATATTAATTTTAATTCTATTTATTCTTAGCGCATGCTCTTCGATTCCAAAAAATACTCAAAATAGTTGCGCAATTTTTGAAGAAAGATATCTTTGGTATAAACATGCAAAAGCTTCGTATGAAAGATGGGGAGCACCTATTCATTTACAATTAGCCTTTGTCAAAAAAGAAAGTGATTTCAATTGGTTAGCAAAGCCACCGAGAAAAAAATTGTTTAAAGTTATTCCTTTCAAAAGACCTTCAAGCTCATTTGGTTACTCACAAGCAGTAAAAGGAACATGGGAGCAATATAAAAGAGAAACTAATAGCCCTTTAGCTACAAGAGCTAGATTTAAAGACTCGGTTGATTTTATAGGTTGGTATATTCATAAGACTAATAAGATTTTAAAAATTTCTAAGAAGGATCCATATAAGCAGTATTTAGCTTATTATAAAGGCTGGGGTGATTATAAAAATTATTCAAAAGACAAGAAGGCCATTATCTATGCAAAGTCAGTAAAGGATATGGCAAATAAATATAGAAAACAATTAACACTTTGTAAGAAAAATTTAGATAAAAATAAGTATATTATTTTTTAAGTTGCTTATTTAGATCAATCTCAACAGCATCAATTCTCTTAGTATTCTTTCCGACAATTGTATAAATGGTGGGAATTACATAAAGTGTAAAGAAGGTAGAAAAAAGCATTCCACCAAAAATAGTTATCCCTACCGTAAGTCTACTTGCTGCACCCGGGCCTGTTCCAAGGATTAAAGGCAAGACTCCTATGATTGTAGATAAACTTGTCATAAGTATAGGTCTTAATCTTATTGCTGCAGCTTCAAATACAGCAACTTCTAAATTTTTACCTTCTTTTCTTAATTGATTTGCGAATTCGACAATTAGAATTCCATTTTTTGCGGACAATCCTATAAGAATTATAAGAGCTATTTGACTATAAACGTTTAGAGATGAACCGACCACTAGTAAACCCAGTAAACCACCAAGTATAGCCATTGGCACAGTTAACATGATTGTAAATGGATGTTTCCAACTTTCAAACTGTGCGCTCATTGCGAGATAAGCAGTTATCAAAGCAAGTGCAAAAATTACATACAATTCAGTGTTAGTCTTTTTATATTCCTCGCTTTCACCCTTGTAAGCTATTTTGGCTTGAGGAGTATTTTGTTCAACTACTCCGACTAAAAATTTAAGCGCTTCATCCAGTGAATAGTCACCAACCAATCTTGCTGAAATAGTTACAGCCTTTTGTCTATTATACCTTGCAAGAAAAGGTGACTGACCTTCCTCATCATATGCAACTAGATTAGAGATCGACACAAGTTTATTATTATTCTTTGATCTTACAAAAACTTTACTTATGCTATCAGGCTCCTGTCTATCTTTAATATCTCCTTGGAGAATAATAGAATATTCTTTACCGTCTCTAGTAAAATTTGTAACCCTTCTTGATCCGAAAATTGTTTCAATGGTTTTACCTATATCCTCCGTTGAAACTCCAAGGTCAGCAGCTTTCTTTTGATCTATTTTTACATTTAGTTGAGGTTTGTTTAGATCGAAATCATCTTCTATCGAAGTGAGACCTGGGTTTTTTCTTGCCTCTTTTTTTATGATTTCTTTCCATTCAATAAGTTGATCGTAAGTATTTCCTAAAATAACAAATTGCACAGGGCTCTCAATTCCTCCTGTTCTTATTCCTTGAGGCATAATTGGAAAAGCTAATACACCCGGTACTTTTGAAATTTTCCCAAAAGATTCTCTCATTATTTGAACACCGTGACGATCTCTTTTTTTCCAAGGCTCAAGTAGTACAATAATAAAACCACTATTTACTTGTTTTGCGGATTTACCAAACCCTGGCACTCTCATAATCAATTTTCTGTATTCACCTTTACCTACATTAGGCAATAAAAGACCTTCAATTTCCTCAGCTCTATCCTTCGTAAAATTAAAGCCGGAACCTTGAGGCGCTTTTACGATTACAAAGAACGCTCCCCTATCCTCAGGAGCAATTAATTCTTTTTTTGTAAAATTGAAAAAAAATAATGTTAGAGCTAATGTGGCTAATAGAAAGATTGTTATCGTTGTTCTTTTTTTGATCCAACCTAGTAAAGATACTTTATATAAATAAGTTAAATTCTTTAAAAATTTCTCAAATTTTGAAACTATTTTTGACTTATTCATATTTTGCTTAAGAAATTTACTCGCCAACATTGGACTCAAAGATAAAGCCACAAAACTTGATATAATGACAGCGGCTGCAAGTGTGATTGCAGTTTGTGTAAATAGTACACCTGTAATTCCTTTAATAAAAATTAAAGGGACAAAGACAGCAACTAAAACGACTGTTGTAGCGATGATTGCGAATGAAACTTGCTTAGCTCCTTTAAATGCTGCAACAAGAGGGGTATCTCCTAACTCTATTCTTCTTACAATATTTTCTAACATTACAATCGCATCATCTACAACAATTCCGATGGCTAATACTAAAGCCATAAGAGTAAAGAGGTTGATTGAAAAATCAAAAATATAAATTGCTAAAAAAGTTGAAATTAATGAGACTGGTAAAGCTACCAAAGGAACCACCAAGGCTCTTATATTTCCCAAAAAAAGGTAAATAATTATAGTTACTAAAATCAAAGCAATAAAAAGAGTTTTATAAACTTCTTTTATTGCAGCTTTAATATAGTTACTTCTGTCAAATGAAACTTCTAATGTTGTATTCGGGGGCAAGCTAGGTTTGAGCTCTTTAATTTTCTTTTTAATTCCATCGGCAACAGCAATAGTGTTAGCATCTGATTGTTGGTAAATTCCTATTCCTACTACTTGCTTTCCGTTTCCTTTAAATAAAGTACGTGTGGACTCTGCACCAAGCTCTACTCTTGCTACATCAGAAAGTGTAATGATTGATCCGTCAGTTGCTCTTTTAAGAGGTAAATTTTTATAATTTTCTAAATTACTGTAGGCTTTATTTAACTTAATCGTAAGATCAATATCTTTTGATTCTATTCTCCCTGCTGGAAATTCTACATTTTCCTTCCTTAATACATTTTCAACTTCTTGGGTGGTTAAATCTCTTGCAGCAAGTGCAATAGGGTCCAACCAAATTCTTAGTGATAATTCTCTTTGACCACCAAGTCTAACTCGACCTACTCCATCAACTGTAGAAAATGTATCCGTTAAATACCTATCTGCGTAGTCAGTTAGCTCCAAGTCAGACATAGTTTCAGAATTAAAAGATAACCACATTGTTGTACGCATACCTGCACTTTGTTTAAATATTTCTGGTTGTTCAGCTCCTTCTGGTAAGTTATCTAAAACTCGAGACACAGAACTTCTAACATCGTTAGTTACATCGTCTAAATCTAAATCAGTTTCAAAAGTTAGAGTAATTCTAGAGCTTTCATCTTCGCTGAAAGAGTCAATAGTCTCTAATCCTGGAGTTCCTCCAACAAAGTCTTCAATTTTTTGTGTAATTTGTGTGTCAACTATTTCAGCTGAAGCTCCTCTATATTCAGTTTGAATTGTAACAACTGGTGGCTGCACATCAGGCAATTCGTCTGTTGGTATCTCTTGAAAAGTAACTAGACCAAATATAACTAAAACCAAACTCATTACTGAGGCTACAACAGGTCTTTTGATTGAAAGGTCAGTTAAAAACATTTATTTGGCTGATGTAATAATTTTTATTTTACCCTTATCTCTTACTTTAGAAACACCCTCACTAATCACAATATCACCTTCATTTAATCCAGATATAACCGAAACTTTACCAAAATTTCTTTTACCAATTTCAATATTCTTTTTTTCAGCGGTGTTATCATTTACAGTATAAACAAACGCTGTATTCCCCTGAATTGTTACAGCACTTTCTGGTACACCAATTTGGTTTTTTTCATCATAGATAATTTTTACAGTCATTAGTTGACCTGGAATAATTTCAAAATTTGAATTATCGACTATTATTCTTGAAAGAATTGATCTCGTAGAAGGGTCAATTCGAGAACTTATTGTTTCTATTTTACCCTTAAAAACTTTTTTATAAGCAGAACTTGTAACCTCAGCTTTTAGCCCTGTTTTAAGAACACCTACATAATTTTCAGGGACTTTTATATCTATTACAATTTTTTTAAGATCATCAAGTGTAATAATTAGACTTTCTGAACCTAAGACACCTTGAGCTATTTCCCTCTTCCCTACCTTGCCAGCAAAATCTGCTATTAAGCTTCCTCCATCTTTTAATGTAAGTATTTTTTCTCCTTTTTTAACGAATCTATTTTCTAGATTAAGCTTTCCATTGATATTACTTGCTTGAACCCTATAGGCTTTTGAGTTTTGAGCTATTGCAGTACCAAAAGTTTCAATACTTTTATAAAAAAGCGATTTTTCAACTGTAGAAACAATTACACCTGGAACTGGTCGTACGCTAAATTTTTTTTTAAAATGAAGCCCTATAAAGTGCCTTGCTGTTATGATTGCAAAAATAACTATAAAAAAAATTATTAGAAAAGTTTTAATTTTTGATGAAGTTTTCATATTTTTTTAATCTAATCCGTACTCTGCCCATGAACCGTCATAGATAATAGGTTTTTTACCACTTATAATAGAATTAGCTAGACCTAAAATGCATGCTGTAACTCCAGAACCACATGTAAAAGCCATTTCTTTTTCAATTGATACTTTTTTTGATTTGAAAATCTCAATTAAGTCCTCTTTTTTTTTTAAAGTTCTATCTTCTCTTAAAAGTTTTTGAAACGGCAGGTTAATTGATCCTTTGATGTTTCCGCTTTTAAGTTCTTTTCGAGGTTCAGGTTGTAAACCTAAAAATCTTTGTTTTCCTCTGGCGTCCAGCAATTGAAATTTATTATTAGTAATATTTTTATTTACTTCATCTTTATTTATTACAAGAGATGTATTTTCTACTGCAATGTATGTAGATCTATTAGTACTAATTATTTCTTTTGTAGTGGGACGTTTTTCATCTGTCCATTTTTTAAAACCTCCATCTAATACTGAGATGAGTTTTGGGTCATGGCCAAAATATAAAAAAGTGTACCAAACCCTACACGAACTAAAAACATCTGAGTTGTCATAGACAATTACGTGATCTGAATTAGATATTCCCAAACCAGATACAATCATTTCCCAATCTTCTTTCGACGGAAGCATATGTGGAAGATTAGTTTTTTGGTTTGAATTTTTATCTATATCAAAGAATATAGAGTTAACAATATGTTCTGTTTTGTACTCTTCAAATGAATTTCTATTAGCATTTGGAAGATGCCAGCTAGCATCTAAAATTTTTACTTTTTCAATATTCTTATCCAACCAGTCTGTAGTTACCAATTGCTTCATTATCGGTTTTTTTCAATATATTTTTGATGATATTCTTCAGCTTTACTATAGTTTTTAATTTTTGATATATTTGTCTGAATTTTACCATCTAATTTTTCGTTAAATTCTTTTAAAACTTCCAAAGCTTCTTGTTTCTGTATTTCATCCTCATAAAAGATTTCACTTCTATATTGAGTTCCAACGTCTGGAAATTGCATATCTTTTTGTGTTGGATCGTGCATTTTGAAAAATAAATCTAATATTTTTTTAAACGAAATTTTATTTTCATCAAAAGTAAGCCTTACAACTTCAGCATGTCCAGTGTTTCCTGTGCATACTTCTTCGTAGGTCGTTTTTGCGCTACTTCCTCCTGCGTAACCTACTTCGGTTTTTAATATGCCTGGTTTGTTTTTAAAGTTTTCCTCAGGTTTCCAAAAACATCCAAGTGCAAGTGTACATTTCTGCATAAGTTATTTAATATAATTTGAAGAAGAAAGGATAGTAAATTGTTAACACAAAATCAAATAGGCGTATTGTACATGGTAGGAAGTGTAATCTGCTTCTCCATTATGGACATCTGTGTAAAATGGTTAGACTATTATCCAGTAGGCCAAGTTCTTTTTTTAAGATTTTTTATAGGATTTATTCCGATATTTTTTATCATACCAAAAGATAAAATTTTTTCCTTTTACAAAACTTCACGTCCTGGTCTTCATGCTTTTAGAGCCATAAGCGGGGCGCTCGCAATAATTGCATTATTTTTAGGGCTAAGAGAATTGCCGTTAGCTGATGTAGTTTCATTAACATTCGGTGGACCAATATTCGTTACAATTGCATCAATCTTTTTTTTATCTGAAAAAGTTGGAATAAAAAGATGGTCAGCTGTATTTATAGGTTTCCTAGGGATGCTATTAATTGTTCAACCAGCATTTATAGAAGTTAATTATTATTACATTACACCAATTGTATTTTGTATATTTTTTGCCTGTGTAGCTATTAGCGTTAGATCTTTATCTAAAACAGAAGCCAATTATACAATCGCATTTTATTTTACATTACTTTGCACTCTTTTGGGTTTAGGAACAATTTTCTTTACTGATTGGATAATGCCAACTTTCATAGATTTTGTTTTATTTTTTGTCCTTGGTTTATGTGGAAGTGTAGCTAATTTATTATTAACTCAAAGTTATAGATTAGCAGAAGCATCACTTGTAACCCCTATTAAATATTTAAGTTTAGTTTTTGCAATTATTTTTGGATATTTTATTTGGAGTGAAGTGCCAAAAATTTTAACATTGCTTGGAGCATCTTTAGTCATTGCTAGTTCTTTAATAATTTTTATGAGAGAGAATAAATTAAAGAAACAAATTGTTATACCGAGAACATGAGTAAACCACCTAAATATTGGGCAAGGGCTAAGAAAATTTTATCCAAAAAAGATAAAGTAATGAAAAAACTTATAAGCGATTATAAAGACGGGAGTCTTGTAACGCGTAACGATGTTTTTTTTTCGCTATGTAAAAGTATAATTGGTCAACAAATTAGTGTTGCGGCTGCTGATTCAGTTTTTTTAAAATTTAAAAAAAAATGTAAAAATAAAATAAATGCTAGAACTGTAAGTAAATTATCATTTAGCAGTTTAAAAAGTTGTGGTTTAAGTAAACAAAAAGTTAAAGGCATAAAAGATTTAGCCAAAAGAACTCTAAATAAGTCGTTTAAACCCAATTTAATAAAAAAAATGACAGATGAGGAAGCCATAGAATATTTATCTGATTTAAGGCAAATAGGCAGATGGTCAGCAGAAATGATATTGCTTTTTACATTTAATCGATCAAATATATGGCCTTTGCAAGATATAGGATTGCTTAGAGCTATTTCGAATAACTACAATAAGAAATATTTTCCCCCTAAGGTATTTCTTAATAAGCTTTATAAAAAATTTACACCCTATTGTTCAGTAGCGACTTGGTATTTATGGCGATCAATAGATAACGAGCCAATACAATATTAAGCACCTTCAATAGTTTGATGATGTCTTACAGCATGGCCTTTTAAAATTTCGTGTGCTTCTTGATATTCTTTTGACTGATAAAATAAATTTGCTTCGTCATAGGAAGGAAATTCAATAACTACAGTTCTTGGAGATTTTTCACCTTCATTAGTTGTAGTTTTTCCACCTCTGATCAGAAATTTGCCTTTATATTTTTCAACAGCGTTTCTAGCCTTTACAGCGTATTCTTTAAGTTTTTCTTCATTAGTTATGTTTTTATAAACACAAACTACATAACCTTTCATTTACAACTCCTTAAAAATAAACTAATTTTTTTCATGGCAGATAAACTTATCATTGACTGGAAAGAGTATAATCTAATCGTAGAAAAACTTGCAATACAAATCCATCAAAGTGGATTTAAACCTGACATATTAATAGGTATAATGAGAGGTGGAGCTCCCATTATAGATGTACTTAGTAGAGTATTTAAACTTAAATGTGCTTATTTAGCTGTAGAGTCTTATTCTGGAGAAGGAACTGAAGATCAACAAGGCGAACTAGTCTTTTCAAGAGAAATGAGTTCGACAGTTCAAGAAATGAAGGGAAAAATTCTTTTATGTGATGATTTATCAGACACTGGAGTAACATTAAATAAAAGCATAGATTGGCTTAAAAAATATCCTGCACTTAAAGGAAATATAGAGGAAATTAAAACAGCTGTGCTCTGGAAGAAAAAAGACTCCACATTTGAGCCAGATTTTTGCGCTCAAAAATTAGATAGCAATCCTTGGATAGTTCAACCTTTTGAACATTATGAAGAGGTGAGAGTTGAAGATTTAATTAAAAAACATCAAGGAAGTTAAAGGGCCAGCGTTAACCGGCCCTAAAAACATTAACCTACGTAAAAGCTTAAAACGCTTGCTGCAGCAATTACCCAAATTGCTGGAGAAGTTTTACCAAATTTACCAGTAAAAATTCTAATTAATGCATAAGCAATGAAAGCTAAAGCAATACCATTACTAATACTATAAGTAAGCGGCATAACAATCATAGCAAGCACAGCTGGACCTGACTCGGCTATATCGTTCCATTCTATATCTGTAATGTTTCTTACGAATAAAATAGCCACATATAGCAAAGCTGCTCCATCTATTTCTTTTGGCAAGCTTGTAGCTAAGGGTGCAAAGAATAAACAAGCTAGGAATAAAACACCAATGACCAAAGAAGTCATTCCTGTTCTTCCGCCTGCTTTTACACCTGAACCAGACTCTACATAACTTGTTACAGTCGTAGTCCCCATCATGGCTCCAGCAACTGTACCAACACTGTCTGACAACATTGCTTTATCTATGTCTTGCACTTTACCTTTTCTATCAACTTTTCCTGCAACATTAGCTACTGAAGTTAATGTTCCAGCTGTATCAAAAAAGTCAATAAATAATAAAGTGAAAACAATTGAGGCCATACCAGCAGTGAATGCAGCTTTAAGATCAAACTCAAATAGGTAAGTCATTGGAGGAATTGATCCTACCACCCCATTAAATTTAGCTAAACCAGTTGCCCATGCAATGATACTAAAAAGTAAAATACCTATTATAATATTTCCTTTTACTTTCATTTTCTCTAGAACAATCATGAACACGAAAGTTGCACATGCTAGAAGTACTAAAGGATTTTTAATATCACCTAATGTAACTAATGTTACAGGGTGATCACCAACTACTCCCATAATCTCCAGACCGATAATTGCTAAGAATAATCCGATACCAGCACCTATTCCAAGTTTTAAACTCTTTGGAATCGAGTTAATTAACCAAGCTCTAATTGGCGTTAATGATATTGCTAAGAAGATTACACCAGCAACAAGAACAGCACCTAATGCGGCTTGGGGCGTGTAACCTTGTCCAGCAACAACGCCGTAAGCAACAAATGCGTTGATACCCATACCTGGCGCTAATCCTACCGGCCAAGTTTTTCCATGGAATGCCATGATAAAACAAGCTACAGCGGTTGCTAAAATTGTTGCAGTGAATACTGCTCCAAAATCAAAAAAACCTTTTTCTGTTCCAGCAAACTCACCAGAAAGAATAAAAGGATTCAAGAACATAATATATGCCATTGTAAGGAAAGTTGTTACGCCAGCAATTACTTCGGTTCTAAAATTTGTTTTGTGTTTTCTATACTCAAAATATTTGTTCATCATAAAATAAACCTCCGTTACAAGTTTATTACTCTATAAGCACAATAAAATCTTAGTTAAATCAGTCATAGCTGCTGCGATTCAACTAATAGTAAATATATCTGTTTATAACTTTTCGTTATAACATAGGGATAAAATGAAAAATTCTTTCGTCACAATTTTATGCACAATTTTATTTATTCTATTAGCTGGATGTCAGACAGTATCGCAAAAAATTGACCAAACTACAGAATTAGAAAAAAAAGAACTAAGCAAATGGTTAAATAAATCCGAGGAGGATTTAAAAAGTTTTTATGGACAACCTGACAAAGTGGAATTTTTAAAAACCAGAAATAGAAATTACGTTTACTTTACTGAAAAATATAAAATTAAGTGTGAACGAAAATTTGAGGTAAATCCTAAAAATATTGTAGTTGGTTTTAGCAGTAAAAACTGTTTTTAAGTTACTCGCGGAGTATAAACTCCGCAAGTAAGGTAAACTTATTTTATTTCAATAAGTCTTTTTTTCTTTATTTCAGGTACGATTTTTTCACAAGAAATAGTTAGCAAACCATCTTTCAATTCAGCGCCATTTACCTTTACATCATCTGCAATTGTAAATGATCTTGCAAAAGATCTTTGCGAAATTCCTCGATGAATAACTTCATCACCATCTTTTTCTTCTGATCTTTTAACTTCTTTTGTTTTCACCGTTAAAAGATTGTCTTCATATTCAACTTCAACATCGTCTTTATTAAAGCCAGCAACTGCTACTTCAATAGCATACTTATCTTTGCCTGCTTTTCGGATGTTGTATGGCGGATAATTGCTTTGTACAGCAAGACTGCCATTACCTAACATTGACTCAAATTGATCAAACATGTCATCGAATCCAATGCTAAAAGGTCTAAGTGAATTAAAGATCGATAGATCCTTACTTGTCATATATCCTCCTTTGTTAGCAAGGTTAATTATTGGCCCCAGTTGGCGACCAATACTTTAGATATAGTAATTGATTTTAAATTTTCAAGATCTTTAGTTTAAAATTTTTGCAGACTTTAAAATAAAAGAATACTCTTCGGCTAATTCTGTGATTGCATTATCTCTTCCACTCATACCGCCATGACCAGCAGCTTCCATTTTACACTTTAGTAATTGAGTATTATTATCAGTTTTAACATCTCTAAGTTTTGCAATATATTTTACAGGCTCAGAATAAAGAACACGGTTATCGAATAAAGATGTTGTAATTAATAAAGAAGGGTAATCCTTTTTTTCAAGATTATTGTAGGGCGCGTAAGAAAGAATATATTCAAAATATTCTTTGCTCTTAATAGGATTTCCCCACAGTTCCCATTCAGCTGGTGTTAAGGGTAATTTATCATTCAACATTGTTGTCATTGTATCAACGAAAGGCACAAGAAGAAGCATTGAAAAAAATAAATCAGGTGCCATGTTGGCTACCGCACCGCCTGTAAGTCCACCAGCACTTCCACCATAAAAACAAAGTCCACCTTTATATGTATAGCGTTGTTCTATTAAATGATTTGCACAAGCGATGTAGTCTAAAAAAGTATTTTTTTTTAATTTCTTTTTTCCTTCTTCATGCCAAACATCACCAAGATCTCCACCACCTCTTATATGCGCTATGGCAAAAGTAATTCCTCTATCAACAAGACAAAATCTTGAAGCACTAAAAGATGGAGAGATGCTATGTTTGTAGGCGCCGTATGCATAAAGTAGCACTTTTGACTTTCCGTCCTGCTTAGCATTTTTTAATCTGACCAAACTTATAGGAATCATTCGTCCGTCATGAGACTTTGCTTTAATTCTTTCAACAACATATTTTTTAGGATCATGTCCTGAAGGGATTTCAGTTTCTTTTACTAATTTTTTTTCTTTTGAAACAATATCGTATTCATAAATCTTACCAGGCGTAGCCATACTTTCCCAACTTACTCTAATTTTTGTAGTATTCGTATCTTTTTGCATCAAAGAAGCTCCAGGAACACCTATTGCTTCGTCAGAAATTTTTATTTCTTCTTCTTTATTAGTTTTTATATTTCTTACATATAATTTAGAAATAGCATCAGATTTCTCCGCTCGTAAAATATAATCGTCTAGAAAATCTAAACCTCCAATCACTGTCTCTTTTTTGGCAGGTAAAAAAGTCTCAAGTTTATCAATTTGATCAGTTTTACATCTCAGTATTTTGTAATCTCTAGCATCTTCATTTGTATGCACATAAAAATAACCTTTCCAAGAGTCGAGAGAATATCTAACGTCTTTTTTTCTTTTTTTAAATAAAGTTGGTTTTATATCTACAGCATTAGATGAAAAATAATATTCTTCAGTTGTAATATGATCTGAAGTTGAAATTATAAAAAACTTTTCATCAGATGAGAGACTTATTCCACAAGTAAAGGTCTCATCTTTTTCCTCAAATATAAGTTTATCTTCTTTTATCGGTGTGCCTAGAACATGTTTAAAAATTTGCCTTGGTCTATGAAATTTATCTAACCTTGAATAAAAAAAACTTCTATTATCTAAAGACCATGTTATTCCTCCGCTAGTATTATCAATTATATCATTCTCATTTTTTCCAGTTCTTAAATCTCGTAAATAAATTGTATAATATTCAGATCCTTTTAAGTCTAAAGAATAGGCCATGTAATTATCACAATGTGAGGTGCTAACTGAACCAACACCAAAATATTCAGATCCATAATTTTTCTTTTCAAGGTCACCATCAAAATAAACTTCCTCTGGTTTAGAACCATCAATTAATTGTCTAATTCTTTTTCCATAATTTCCTTTGGCTTCTGTCTTGGCCCAATAAAAATATTTTTTATCTTTGAACTTTAAAGAGGTGTCGTCTAATTTAATTTTAGACTTTATCTCTTGAAACAAATTGTCTTGTAAATCTTTAACATCTTTAAAATAGTCTTCTGTAATTTTATTATTAGCACTTATGTAGTCTTTAACTTCCGGATCAAGTTTGTTTGCATCTTTCAACACTTCAAGGATATTAGGCTGATCAACCCAAGCATATTCATCAGTTAAAGTCAGATCGTGATACTTTTTCTCACTCTTAATTTTTTTAAGTTTTGGTATACTCATATTTGAAAATTATATGAATTTGTTTCTAATAGGAATTATCATCTTTGTCATTGTTTATTTATTTTTGAATTGGTTTGCTAGAACCAGTTCAAAAAAGATAGCTACTACAATTAAAAAAATTGCAGTTTATTTTTCATTAATTTTAGCTCTGCTCTTAACTATTGGTGGAAAATATATCTTTTCGCTTCCTTTTTTATTTGTAATTTTAAGTGGATTAAAAATAAAAGGTTTTACAGCTTTACAAATGTTCCAGCTGTGGAGACTAATTCAATTTTTGAAAAATTCTGGGAGATTTTCACAAGGGCAGTTCGGTCAAACTCAAGGATCATCAAGTGTAACAAACGATGAAGCTTATAAACTCCTTGGTTTAAAGAGAGGCTGCACCAAAGAAGATGTACTTAAAGCTGCAAATCAACTTCAAAAAAAGATTCATCCAGATATGAATAGAGACGTTAAAACTGAAAGATTAAGTCAACTCGTAAACGAAGCAAAAGAGAAAATAATTAAAACTGATTTTAGTTAACTTAAAAGCTGTATCGATTCATTAAAAACCTTCTCAAAAGAAATTTTATCTGCACCTAAAGTATCATGTGTCGTGGTTTCCTCTGTTTCACCATCGGGCAAAATTACTTCAATATTTTTTGAGTATTTACCATAAGCTTGAACCGGACTATCCATAAATAGCGCTAAAGACTTTACACCTAAGGCTGATGATATATGTAACCAACCAGTATCATTACCAATATAAAGATCGCAGTTTTTAATAATGGGTAATGTTTCGCTTATTTTAAAGTCTTTAAATGAAATACAGTTGTTTGAAAGTTCTGAGTTAAGAAATTGATCAATTAAGTCTTTATCATTTCTACCTGCGGCTAAATAAAATTTTGAAGGTATTCTTTGGTTAATATTAATACAGAGCTTTATAAAGTTTTTGATATCCCATCGTTTAGTAGGACCACTAGCTGATATGCCTAAACAAATGTGTTTGTACTCGTTAGAAAATCTTTGTTTTGTTTTATTTACTTTATCACCACTTATTATAAGCTCTGGTTGTGTGGATACAATCTCTCCTAATTCATTTTCTGTAAAAATTTTAGCAGATGTTACAACATTATCTTTTTTTCTAAACAATGGATATTGAGAGATACTTTTTATTCCAGCTATCTTAGAAATTAATAAGTATCTTAAAGAGCTATTAAAGATAAAAACTTTATCAAATTTTTTTAATTTAAGATCTTTACCTAATTTAAAGAACCCTGAAAGACCATCATGCGTTCCAGAATTATTTTTTGTTCTATCCAATATTAAAATTTCTTTAATATGTTTATCCTCAGCTAAAAGTTGATTGGCACGAGAATTCTCTTTTACTAGAATTGACACAGCTGTTTGATATTTTTTCGAAATAGCATGAATATATGGCAAATAAATTACCATATCTCCCATACCAATTTTTGGTTGAATTACTAAAACTTTCATTTTTAAATTTAATAATATAACTTAGACAGAATAATTTAGGTAAGATTATGATTAAAAAAGGAGTATTCGCAGCTGGATTAAGTGTTCTTAAGGCCGATAGAACCCTGAATATTGATGCAACGATTAATCATGCAAGTGAAGCCATTCAAAGCGGCTTACATGGAGTTTTCTTTTTTGGTTCAACAGGTCAAAGCCAATTAATTTCAACAAATGAAAAGAAAGAACTTATAGCTAAAATTTCCAGTCATAAGTTAAGAAAACAATTTTTTTTAGGAACTGGAAATAATTCTCTTAATGAAAATATTGATCTAATTAAGTATGGAATGGAATACGACTTTAGAGAGTTTTTAATTATGCCGCCAGCATATTACAAAGGGAATACAGATGAAGGAGTCTTTGATTTCTATTCAAGATTAATTACGGCAATTCCTAAAGTAAAAATTATTCTTTATAATTTTGAAAAACTAAGTGGTTACAAATTTTCAGCTGAAATGGTGACTAAGCTTGTTAAAGATTTTCCAGAAAATATTATTGGATGTAAAGACTCTAGTTATAATTTATTTGAAAAATTGAAGTTGCCAAATTTTTTAATGTTTCCAGGTTCAGAGGCAAAACTTTTAAAAGGTCTAGAACTTGGTTGTTCAGGTTGTATATCAGCTGTAACTAATGTTACACATTCTTTAGCTAGAAAAGTTTTTGATGACTTTGAAAATAAAGTTTCACAATCTAAAAATGAAAAATTAATTAATGTAAGAGAAACATTTGATCAATTTAATTTGATATCAGCTCTTCATAGTTATTTATCGATTAAAGATGAAAAGTTTGAAAACATTTTACCGCCGTTGGTTTTATTATCCCAAGCGAAAAAGAAGGAACTTATTGATAAATTAAATAAATTAGAATTTGTGACAGAAAAAAACTTGGCAGCATAAGTTATGATATTAGCAAGAATATTTACAAAAATTTATAAAGAGGGTGGAATTATTTTAGTAGATGCAAAAGGACAAAAATATATTTGCGGTAATCCAAGTAAAGAAAAACCAATTACTGTGAAACTTCTTAAAGATAATCTTAGCTGGAAGTTATTATTAGATCCTGAACTTGAGTTTCCAGAAGCATATATGAGAAATGAAATTGAAATAGAAAATGCTTCAATGAAAGATTTCTTAATGGATCTTGTAAAAAATTTAGGTCGAGGTGAAATCTCAACGACAAGTTTAATTGCTAAAAAAATGTTTCAAGTATGGAGAACAGTAACGAATTTTAATTTACCAGGAAAATCGAGAAAAAATGTTGAACATCATTATGATATTGGAGGAGCTAGAGGTGAAAAACTCTATGATATTTTCTTAGATAAAAATCATAGATTATATTCGTGCGCGTATTGGAAAAATGACACTAAATCCTTAGAAGAAGCTCAACAAAATAAAATAGATCATATTGTTAAAAAGTTAGACATTAAAGAAGGACAAAAAATTTTAGAAGTTGGTTGCGGCTGGGGTGGTATGGCTTTTGAAATCGCAAAACAAAAAGGATGCGAGGTGACTGGAATTACTCTCAGTAAAAATCAATTTGAATACTGTAAACGTAAAGCAAAAGAATTAAATTTAGATAACCAAGTTAAATTTGAGCTTATTGATTACAGAGAAGCAAAAGGAAAGTATGATAGGATTTTTTCTGTGGGCATGTTCGAACATGTTGGTAGAAAATTTTACCATACTTTTTTTAAATCAATGAATGAACTACTCAAAGATGATGGAATATTTTTATTACATACTATCGGAGTAGTAGATAAACCCTCAGCACCTAATAAGTTTATAAACAAGTACATATTTCCAGGTGGAGTTTGTCCTTCATTTAGTCAAATAATAAATCCAATAGAAAAGACTGGTTTGATTGTAGCTGATACAGAAACATTAATTAGGCATTATGATAAAACTTTAGAAAGTTGGTTAGAGCGGTTTTTAGAAAAGAAAAATGAAGTTAAAGATTTATTTGATGAAAGATTTGTAAAAATGTTCGAATTTTACATGGCAAGTTGTGCAGCAGCGTTCAGATATAGAGATCTTGTTGTTTTTCAATTACAAATTGTCAAGAACTTTCAATCAGCCCACTCTACGCGAGACTATATTTATTCTTAAAAAGTGCTATTTAATAAATAGCAGGCATGAAAAAGAAGAAAAAAAAACCTATAAAGGTTAAGAGAAAAAAGCAAAAAAAACCCTTAATTCGAAGATTTAAAAATAAAAGAAAAAAAATAAAAAATAAGAAAATTCTAAAAAGGAAAAAATCAAAAAGACCAGTAAAGAAAAAAACAAGAAGTAAAGTTAAAGTAAAATTAAAGAAAAATCTTAAATTAAAGAAAAGAAATAAAAATCCTCAAAAAACAAGAGCAATAGTTTCAGGCTTACTAAGACTAAATGATAAAGTTAAATCTATATTTAGATTTAATATAAATTTAGATCAAACTTTACAGGCATTCTTTACAGGTATTTCTAATAAAGTTTCAGGAATCAGAAAAATAATTTTAGAAGAGCGAGAAAAACAAAAGAAAATAAAATTAAAGCTTATGGAACAGGAGAAAAAAGATGCTCAAAAAAGATTACTTGAGCAAGAAAAATTAGCTTTAGAGGCAAAAAGAAATGAGCTTAAAGAAGAACAAAAACTTGAAAAAGAAAGAAAACTGGATTTACAAAGATTTATAAAATTAGAACAGGCTGAACTCAGAAAAGAAAGAGCTGAGAAACAAAGGCAATTTTTAGAGCAAATTAAATTGGAGAAAAAAATAGATCTTTTTAGAAAAAGGGAAGAATTAGAAATCAAAAATCTTGAAAAATATGTTTTAAGTCAACAAAGAGAGTCTTACGAAGAAGTTCAACAACGTATTGATAAAATAAAAGAAAAATACAAGTTAATTAGAGAGCAAAAAATAAATGAAGCAATAAGAGAAAGAGTTGCAAGTTTAGGTATTAAAGTAGAAGAAACTGATGATAAAGCAACGTTATTAGAGAAAGAGAGAGTTTATAACGAAGAAAGAGAAAAGATTGAATACGCCCTTGAAAGTTTTTATCGGTCAGCTCACAGTTTGTGTTTTCAATTAAATAAAAAATATATTCCAAAATATTTAAGTATCATTAGATGCATTGATAAAAGATTTGAAACAGGAGAAATTTATATAAAATGGGATGACGCAATTGAAGCTGATTGGTTAATTTTAATTTATATAAAAAATAATTCTCCAGATGAAGGAATAATAATTGAAGACAAAACCGATACTGAACATCATACAACACATGAATTTAAACCAAACGAAATATTTAAAGCTTCAGATGTAATGGTAGATGCTTTAACAAAGTTATTAGACAGTGAAAGAAATAAGAGAAAGGTTAGTTAATTATTTGATTTAATTTTTTAACTTCCCCAATTTTAAAAATAATAGCGTCATCTTTACTGAAACCATATTTTTCCGCCCCAGCTTTAAATCTTTTTGGTGGTTCCATGATTGGTTCCAAAGATAACACTACTGTGCCCCAGTGCATCCCTATTATTTTTTTACTTTTTAAATCTTTAGATATTTGTAAAGCTTCTTCTGGATTGGTGTGATAAACTGATTTATCTTTAACTGGCATCATAGGATAAAAATTATATGCACCAATATTTATAAACGTTAAATCTATAGGTCCAAATTTATTTCCTAGATCTTTATAGATATTTCCATACCCAGTATCACAAGCAAATAAAATTTTCTTTCCTTTGTACTCAATTAAAAAATTGCCCCACAATGTTTTATTCATGTCCCAGACTCCTCTACGTGACCAGTGAACTGCCGGTAATAGAGTTACTTTGACATCTTTGTTAACTTGAATTTCTTGATACCAGTCTAATTCATTTACATCTTTATAATTTCTAAAATATTTTCCAAGTTTTAGCGGAACAATAACTTTTGATTTTTTGAAAGGGAAGTTTCTTATAGTAGAGGCATCTTGATGATCATAATGATTGTGCGTTAAAAGAAATAAATCTACTGGTGGAATTTCATCAAGATTTACAGCTGGTGGAATGTATCTTTTTGGACCAAAAATTAATGGACCGGTGTTTTTTGAAAAAACAGGATCAGTTATAATTGTGGTATCTCCTAACTTAATTAAGAAAGTCGCATGACCTATCCAAGCGATGTAATCATTATTTTGATTGTTTTTGAGATCCTCTAAAACCTTTGTTTTAGGAATAACGTGATCATTCGGAATTTCAATTTTTATTTTTTTTCTTTCTTCATTAAAGATTTTATAAGACCACTTAACATTGGGATCTCTTTCAGGTGATCCTTCAGGATTTCTAAAGGTTCCATCAGGTAAGTGGTGATAAGGTCGTTTTTCCATTGCAGTAAGCTCAATATTAAAAAAAAGAATAATTAGCAGAAATGATGATAATTTTTTCATTATTTCTTTTAATATTTTTCTCTAGTTTTGTTGTTAATTTTATTCCCATATTCTTTTATATTATCCCACTCATTTTTGTTATTTTTTTCTTTTTTTTCAGCTTTATAGGAGACAATTAAAGGAAGAACAATTAGAGCTAAAACGATTATGATACAAGCAATAATAAGGGGTAAATTCATACCCCTTAATAACATAAATTATTTTAATTTAAATAATTATTTAGCTGTCTAGACAATTTGACTTATTAATTCTTTTGTCAAAATCTTTTCGAGCTTCTTTACTTACTATCCAAACATAAGAAGATTCTTGTAATTGGTCAGCATCAGCAACTGTACAACGTTTTCCAATTTTAGCTACACTTCCGCCTGAACAGTTAGTTAACAAAAGCAATAAAGTTATAATAGATAATGTTTTCATAGTTTAAAATTAATCAAAAATTCTGCGCATTGCTTGGCATAAATTGGTCAAAAAAAAGAAAATTTATCTTTATTGAAATGAAACTTTTTAAGGATTATTGTCAGTTTTATGGCAGACCATATTTACAAAACAAAAGTTTATTATGAAGACACTGATGCTGGAGGCATCGTTTATTATGCAAGGTATTTACATTTTATTGAACGTGCACGAACAGAAATGATATATGATCATTTAAAACTTAACCATAAACAGCTTAGAGATCAATTTAATGCAATTTTTGTGGTTAGAGAATGCAATATTAAATACCTTAAATCTGCAAATTTTGAGGACCATTTACAGGTCAAAACGAAGGTCATAAAAAAATCACCTGTAAGACTTAACTTATTACAAGAAGTTTCTAGAGATAATGAAACACTAGTTACAGCACAGGTTGAATTAGCAGTTATAGACAGCAATGGGTCTGTAAGTAAACTAACGAAGGATTTATTAGAAAAAATATAAATTTGACCAATAGCAGCCAAATCTTTGCCTAAATTTGTAGCTAAATTCAAACCAAGTTTGCAATTTTAGCATTACTTAAATCACTCAAAATAAACTAAAAGGGAAATATGAAATTAAAAGCACTTAAAAAAAGTAAAAACAAATCTACTAATAAAAATTTAAGAAGAGTTTCTTTATTCGAGCTTCAAAACTCGCCAAAAGCTTTACTTTTTAGAGCAAGAGCTTAAAAACTTTCCTCCAAAACTATTTAGTGGCCTAATGCACATTAGGCCATTGTTTTTAGAGCCATAATTGTTAAATTAATCTGTGAAAATTAAGAAACAAAATAATAACAAAGTAGCTATCATTATGGGCTCTCAAAGCGATTATTCCGTAATGAAAGACAGCGCGAAAATTCTCAAATTACTGAAAGTTAAATACCAAACTTTAATTGTTAGTGCTCATCGAACTCCAAAGCGAATGATTCAGTTTGCAGAAACAGCAGAAAAAAATGGTTTTGGTGTAATCATAGCAGGAGCAGGCGGAGCCGCACATTTAGCGGGCATGGTTGCGTCTTTAACTACTTTACCGGTATTGGGCGTCCCTATGGAAACTAAAAAAATAAAAGGTCTTGATAGCCTACTATCAATGGTACAAATGCCAAAAGGTGTTCCAGTGGGGTGTCTTGCAATCGATGGCGCTTTTAATGCAGGTATTCTTGCTGCTTCAATAATTGGTAACTTTGATACAAAAGTAAAATCAAATTTAGAAAAATGGAGGAGACTCCAAACTCAATCCATTAAAAAAAAACCTAAATAATAAATGTCTGATATCACTTTAGGGATTATAGGCTCAGGACAATTAGGCTCACTTCTTTGTCAAGCAGCTAAAAAACTTAGTGTTAAAACAGTGGTTATATCTGATGACCAACAAGGTCCTGCACAAAATTATTCTAACGAGTTTATTTATTCAAAATATAATGATGAAAATAAAATTAAAGAATTCACTGAAAAAGTCGATATCGTAACCTTTGAATTTGAAAATATACCAGTAGATATTTTAAAAAAAATAGAATTAAAGAAAAAAGTCTTACCTAAACCAGAAGTAAATAAAATAATTCAGAATAGAAGGTTAGAAAAAACTTTTGTCAATGATTTAGGTATCAAAACAACGGATTGGGCCTTTGTTAAACAGGCTGGTGATGTTGAAAAGAATAAAAACTTATTACCTGGAATTTTAAAGACAAACACACTTGGCTATGATGGACACGGACAATTTGTTTTAAATTCTCTTGATGATGTAAAAAAAGATTGGTGTTTTACTGCTGACTATATTTTAGAAAAGAAGGTAAACCTAATGAAAGAGATATCAGTTGTAATCACTAGATTTTTGAATGGTGACACTTATATTTATGAGCCTATAGAAAATTTCCATAAAGACCAAATCTTAAATCATTCAAAAATTCCTGCAGATATTAATAAAGAAATTTTTATTAAAGCACAGAATAATGCAAAACTTATAACAGAAAAATTGGATTATGTTGGCACGATGTGTGTTGAATATTTCATCGATCAAGATAACAATTTGTTAGTAAATGAAATTGCTCCCAGAGTTCATAATTCAGGTCACTTAACAATAAACGCTTTTAACATCAGTCAATTTGAAAATCATGTAAGAGCAGTATGTGATTTAGGCCTAGAAAAAGTAGAAAAAATTTCTAATGCTGAAATGTTTAATGTGCTAGGAAAAGATATCGAGACTTACAGATCGAAAACATTTAATAAAGAAGAATTCTTTTATGATTACGGAAAAAAAACTATTAAAGATAAAAGAAAAATGGGACACCTTACAATTTTAAAAAAATAATTATTTAATCGTTATTCTATGCATAACTCTTCTGCAGTTCTTTATTTCACTAGCCATATGCAGAATACTTAAATTATCCCAAAGGCAAATATCACCTTTATCCCACTTATATGAAAATATAAATTCTTCTTTTTTCACGTGATCTACTAAATAATTTTTTAAATATTCAGCTTCGTCTTCTTTTACATTTTTAATTTTCATCAAATGCCCTGGAGAAACATAAAGAGTTTTCTTTCCATCTACGGCAATAACTATTGGATGTTCAGCCTCCATACTTTCCGAAGATTTAATGCCCATTTCTTTTTCTCGTTCAAGTCTTGTTACTGCTATCGGACCTGCTGACGAAAAAATTCCAGTAGCGTCTTTAATTTTTTCTTTAATGTCTTTCGGTAACTTGTCGTAAGCATTAAAGCCAGATGAGAATATAGTATTTCCTTGGCCAACTGGTATCTCCTTACCCATTAACATTGTATATCTTGGTCTATCATCAGCTAAATAACTTGTATCCTGATGAAGCCAGCTTGAGCCGAAACTTAAATTTTTATCATCAGGCTTTCTCTCGATTACATTTATAAATGGAAATTTTTCATCTAAGCCTTTAAGTCTTGGGTATACTACGGGTTGACCTATAGTTTTCGCAAAATTTTGATAAGTTTCAGGATTAAGATCTTGTTCTTTTATAAATATTACCCCGTATTGGTTTAAAATCTTTTTTATTTCTTTTGCTTGATTTTGATCTAAGGATTTTAAATTTATGTCGTTGATATAAGCTCCAACATTATTTTTTCCTGGTGTGATAGATAAATTCATTTAGTTTAAAGGCTTAATTAAAGCAGGGTCATTATTGATTGGATTATTTACATCTTTTGAAATTTCATGAAACTTTAATTCTGGAGGCTTAATCGAATTTAATATTTCCATTGCATCTTTTTTTACGTTTAAATAATTATTGATCTGACTTTTGTTAATTATCAATGGTTCTCTGTGATGAATAGTACTTATTTTTTCCGTGGCTTCTCTTGTAATAATACAAAATTGATTATTTTGATGAATTGCTGCAAAAAACATAATTTGTTCATCTTCTTTAGAAAAATAGTAAGGAACTTTGCTCTTATCTTCTCTTTTCCATTCATAGTATCCATCTGCAGGAACAATACATCGGGAAGTTTGAATTAAATTCTTAAATGTTACTTTTTCCATAAGTGTTTCTTTCCTCGCATTAATAAGAGGAGAAAATTTATCTAGTTTTTTTGACCAGCTTGGAACTAAACCCCATTCAGATAGCTCTAAAGCTTTTCCGTTAGTATATGATTTTATAATTGGAAGTTTTTGTGTAGGATGTGCGTTATAATTATCTGTATCCTCCACTTTAATATTAGTTTTGACAAGATCAACAGTTTTAGTCACTGGTTTAGTTATCTTATAGCGCCCACACATTATTTCTTTTTTTTCTCTCTTTTTAATTTTCTTTTTTGTTTCAAAGTAAGTTTAGCTTTTTTCATTACGCTAGAGTCCTTAAAACTTTTTCCGCTGTAACGCTTTGACATTATTGATCTCCTATTATCTTATAGCTCTGCTCGCCTAAATGGTCGACTTTTAAATGAAGTTCATCACCTACTTGAAGAAATTTTTGAGGTTTTTGCTCCATACCAGTTCCTGCTGGCGTGCCTGTAGAAATTACAGTACCAGGTTTTAACGTTAAATATTTACTTATATGAGCAATTAAAAAACTGATTTTAAAAATCATATTTTTTGTATTTCCGTTTTGTCTGGGTTCTCCATTAACACTTAATGATAAATTAATATTATTAATATCTTCAATGTGCTCTTTAGTGACTAACAAACCTCCTGCTGGAGCGCTCCAAGATTTTCCTAGTGTCCAATGACCATTACCTACTACTTTTTGAACATGACGATCAGAAATATCATTTAAAATAAAATATCCAAAAACATAATCTAAAGCTTTATCTTCACCGACATTTTTTGCTTCTTTTCCGATTACCAACGCTAACTCAACTTCATAATCAAGTTTTTCTTGTGAGTTGTTTTTTTTGATAGGATCATTCGGACCTTGAAGACAATCAGGACTTTTATTAAAGACGATTGGATTATCTGGTAATTTAGAACCTGTTTGCTCTGCGTGTAAAGAATAATTTAATCCTATACAAAGGATGTTACTTGGTCTGTTAACACATGGACCAATCCGTGTATTATTAGGAATTTCAGGAAGTGTTTCAATTTTAATTTTTTGTAATTTTTCTAGAGTTTTAAAGTTTATAGTGTCAGGATTTAAATCATCGATATGAGATGAAAGATCTCTAATCTTATTCTTCGAGTCCATTGCCGCAACCTTTTCTTGCCCATGTTGGCCAACTCTCAATAATTTCATGAAATAATTTTAGTTAAGATTTTATTATTTTACAAATCTTTTAATTCTTTCTTCAGTAGTTGTATCAGGACCAGAATATGGAGTTTCGTAAGAGTTAGTTCGTGTTAAAACATCAATTCCTTTAGTGAAGATAAAGATAAAAAAGATTACAAAAAACACTGCAAAAATTTTAGCAGGGTTATAATTACCAGATTGAAAAACGCTTACAGGTTGTTCTTGTTTTTTATGGAAAAACTTGAATGTTAGGTAAACCGCTATGATCAATCCAATATGACCCATCACTACGCCAGCCCATCCAAATATAAAAGATGTCATAGAGAAAACGTAAAGACTGAAAACAGTGGACCATACAAATGAAAGAACAATTAGTATTTGCAATCTCACTGCCTTGGGCAAACTTCTTAAATCATTCTTCGTGTCATCAAACATTATATTTGCTGACTCAATCATAAAATTTCTTAATTTTTCAAACATATAAAACCTTATATCTTTTAAATCTTAAAAGTAAATTACTACAATTGTTGTGCAGTTTTTCTTACCTTTTCCATATGTTTTTCAAAAATCTCTTTAGGCATATCAGGTAAGACTTCATAGAAACGAAGGTATTTTACCTTCATTCCACATAATCCACCGAAAACCATTTTTTTAATTCTTCTTGGAATTTGTTGAATAATTGCTGAGACAAAAAAACTAGGACCACCATAGGTCATGCTTATGATTGCAGTTTTGCCTTTGAGCATGTTTGGTATTGGAAAACCGTAATTCCGAAAAAGTTTTTTATATTTAAATGCCCAAGGTGGAGTAAAAACATTTGCAATGAAATTCTCAGTAGCAGAATTCATTATATAATTATGACAAGGACTCATCACCATCATAATATCAGCTTGTTCTAATCTTTTTCGATAATCTAAAATTTGTTCATCAGGTTCGCCACCATCCCAGAATTTTATTTGTTTTTCATCATAGACATTTACTAAATCAATCTCATGCCCAATTTTTTTTGATTCTTCTATAAAAGTATCTCTTATAGCTGCATTAAAACTTGAACCAGATTTATATCTATTGTGACCAAAAATAATGAATATTTTTTTTGACATTAATCATTATCTATATCTTTTTCTTTTTCTTTCCAGAAAAAAATTCCACTTCCTATACCGATTGCAACAGCAGAAACCAGCATACTATATTCCTGATCTGAATAGAGCACCAAACCTCCAAATACTATAAGTATTATTCCAAGCGTTTTATTATTCATTGACAAAGTTATAACTTATATTAAAGTTTGGTTATCCATATGTCATGGAAAAAAAGACTCCGCATCTACATGCGGGACTCTATAGGGAGTTACAAAGTAGGTTGAAAAGAAAGGAGATGTGATGAATAGATTTTCACGTTTGCTTGGTGAGTTCAGCCGAAACAGTCAGAGGGCTAAACTTACACAGCAACTTAATAAAAAAGTCGAAGCTCCAGAGGCAAATGCCAATGGAACAAGTGGCTATTTAATTAAGGAAGGTAAAAATGCTGGAAAAGTACTCAAGCATTTAAAAACTGATCGAACAAAACTTTAATAAATCTTTATAGAGTGGGGTTTCAATACCCCACTCAAGTCTTTAATATCTTTTCAATGAATAAACAAAATTTTTACGATCTAAATTTTGATCAATTAAAAAACTTTCTAATAGAAAAAGTAGAAATTGAGGATAAAAAAGCAAAGATGCGAGCACAGCAAATGTTTAATGCTGTTTATAAAAAAAACATAAAAAATTTTGATGAACTTACAACATTTGGATTAGAATTAAGAGAAAAAATCAAAAACCTAATTTCTCTAGATAAACCTAAAATAATTGATATTCAAAAATCTAAAGATGGAACAATTAAATTCCTTCTTGAATTAAAAGATAAAAGAAACGTAGAAACTGTTTTAATACCTGATAAATCACAAAGTCGTTATACTATTTGTTTATCGGTCTCCGTGGGTTGTTATTTGTCATGCGAGTTTTGTGCAACAGCGCAAATTTCAAAAAAGCTAGTTAGAAATTTAACACCAGGTGAAATTATTTCTCAAATTATTTTAAGCAAGGATTACATTGATGATTGGTCGACACAAAAAAAGATTACCAATCAAGTTTTGATGGGAGAGGGGTCACCTTTTTTAAATTTAGAAAATGTTAAAGTAGCGATTGATAATTCAAAAAATAAAGATGGACTTGAATATGGAAGAACTAGAATAACAGTAAGCACGGTAGGAGTTGGAATTAAAAAAGATAATATGGATGCTATTGAGTGGGCTGCTAAAGAACTTGATGTTTATTTAGCATGGAGCTTGCATAGTTCAATTCCAAAACACAGATCTGAGATTATGCCCATCAACGAAAAATACCCTATAAATTCTTTAATACCTCAATTAAAAAAATATTATGACAAAACAAAGCTGCCTATTTTTATTGAATGGGTTTGTTTAGAAGAAAATATGACGGAAGAACACGCTAGAGAATTAGTGAAGATAATGAAAAAAGTTCCATCAAAATTAAATCTGATTGAATTTAATCCACTTGCAAATAAAAGTTTTAAACCTGCCACAAAAGACAACATAGATAAGTTCTCAAAAATTATACAAGACAATGGTTTTTTATCCCTTTTTAGAAGAAGCAGAGGTAGAGACATCAATGCATCTTGCGGATCCTTAGCAAATAAGAAAGCTATAGGAAATGGATAACTTACATATTTTTTTAGGTGCAACAGTTGCTGATGCTGCTGCCAGACCCTTGCACTGGGTTTATGATCCAAAAAAACTAAATCAATACATTAAAGGAAAAAAAGAAATTGCCTTTTTAAAAAAAAGCAGAAGTCCATTTTATTCAATCAAAACAGGCAAAGTTTCTTGTTACAATGATGTCGGACAAGTAATGTTTAAAACACTTATTTCAACAAAAAAAAAATCAGATGTTTTAAAAAATTTTAAGAAAAATGTTGTCCAAAACTTTGGACCTGGTTCAGCTTATTGGAAAAATTTAAATCTCAGAAAAAAATACAAAAAGATTAAATGGAAAGGGCCCATGAATGGTCCTTGGATCCACCAAAACATATTAGAAACTATTCAAAACATTAAAACTAAGAAGAGCACAACTGGAGGCAAAAAAGTAAACGAGTCTGATGGTTATTGCGCCGCTTTACCTTATTTTCTTTATAATAATTCAGAGACAGACTTAAAAAAGATTATAAAAAGTGTAGCTAATTCTAAAGTAAATGAAACTTACGCGTTAGCAAAATTAGAGATAATAGATCTAGCAATGAAAGGGGAGAAAAGCCCTGTAAATATCTTTGCTAGAAAGTATGGGAGAAAACGTTATTTCAAAGACGTTGTTGCTAACATTAAAAAGGTTTTAAGATTAAAAAAACTTAATCATACTCAAGTTGTCAAGAAATTTGGAAAAGCGTGTAGTTATCCTGGCACATTCATGGGTTCTATTCATGCCATGATTACCTCTAATAATTATAAATCTGCAATTGTTAAAACTATTAAGGCCGGGGGTTGTAATTGCTCTAGAGCTAATTTTGTAGGAGCTTATTTTGCTGCTTATAAAGGTTTAAAAAATATTCCTCTACCTTGGATTAAAAAAACTTTTCCAGCTAAAAATATTATAAAATATATTTAATTTTTATAAATGATGTATAATGTTTTATGGATTCGATAGTAGCATTACTTATAATTTGTCTATTAGTAGCTAACCTTATTGCAGTAATATTTTTAATTAAACGTAAACAACCAGATCAAATTGATAATAATCAGATTTTTAAAGATGAGGTGAGCTCTTTAAAAAATTCTTTTAATCAGTCATTTGGTTCTATGAGTAAAGAAATTGCAAAAGACATGACAGGAGCTCTTACAAAAGTAGATGAAAAGGTTGGAGTATTTAATCGTCAAGTTAGTGAACTTAACAAAAGCCAGGATAATTTTAGTAAAATTTTAAGTGGTGTAAAAACTTACGGCACATTAGCTGAATTTGGGTTAGGAGCACTTTTAAAAGATTTACTTCCGGCATCACAATTTATATCAAATGTGAAAATGAAGGAAGATACATCTGAAACAGTTGAGTTTGCTATAAAACTACAAGATGTCCTACTTCCTATTGACAGCCATTGGCCTGTAGAAAAATATAAGGCCATTGATGATGCCTATAATGCTAATGATAAAGATGCTCAATCTGAAGCGAGAAAAGATTTAGCAGCTGCTTTTAGATTAAAAGCAAAAACTGTTAACATGAAATATATAGCTCCACCAAAAAGCACAGATTTTGCAATTGTCTATGTTCCAACAGAAGGACTTTTTGCAGAACTATCAAGTTACAGAGATCCAAAAACAAAAGAACTATTACTTCAAGAATTAAGAACAAAATATAAAGTTACAATTTCAGGTCCAAATACTTTATCCGCACTATTACAATCTTATCATTTAGGATTTCAAACATTAAAAGTACAGCAACATGCTACGCAAATTTATAGTGATTTAAGAAATATAAGTTCAAGATTTGATAAACATTTTGATGGGATAAAAGATTTAAGGAAAAAACTTGAACAAGCTATGACCGCAACCGATGGCTTCGGAAGAGATGCAAGATCAATAATGAATACACTTTCTAATATTAAAGACCCCCAACAGGTAAAAGAAACATTAGAGGAAAATTCAGAAAAGATAAAAGTTCTTAAGTAGATTTAATATGTCTAATTTTGTCTTTTATGATTTCGAGACCAGTTCCTCCAATAAATATTGGGGGCAGATAATTCAAATTGGCGCTGTCTTAACCAATGATAATCTCGATGAACTGGATAGATTTGATGTTAGATGCAGGTTAAGCCCAGGAATTATTCCTGAAGCTATGGCACTGATTGTAAATAAATCGTCACCCCAGATGTTAAAAAATTCAAATTTATCTCATTATGAGATGATAAGACAATTTGTTGAAACTTTAAAAAGATGGGGAAAAGCTACTTACATAGGATTTAACTCGATAGAATTCGACGAAGAGTTTTTAAGGTGTACTTTATTTCAAACTTTAGAATATCCTTACATCACAAGCACGAATGGAAACACCAGAGGAGATGTTCTGAGTTTAGCTAGAGCAGCTAATTTGTATTACCCAAACACTTTAAAAAACTCTGTTAATGAAAAAGGTAATGATGTTTATAAATTAGATCAAATGGCACCTTTAAATGGCATTGAACATGGTGACGCTCATAGTGCAATCGGCGATGTTATGGCAACAGTAGGAATAGCTAAAATTATTTCTAAAAAAGCACCTAATGTTTGGAAAGCAAGCATGTTAACTATGGATAAAACTCAATCACTAGAAATAATTAAAAAAGAACTTTTCTTTTGCACAAACGAATATTTTTATGGACGTAGCAGACCTTATGTACAAACTTTCGTATGTCAGCACCCTCAATATCAATGGCCGCTATGTTTTGATTTAAGGCATGATCCAACACCTTACTTAAACATGCCATTAAAGGAATTAGAGGCTGCGATGAAAAAACAACCAAAGTTTATTAGAACCGTAAGACATAATAAACATCCAGTAATAATGAATCCATCTTATGGAGATAAATTTGAGGAATATAAAGTTATAGGAACAGCAAAATTAAAAGCTAGGGCAGAGCTTGTCAGAAAAAATAAAGAATTTGCAGAAAAAATTCAATCTATAAAACGCTCAGAGATAGAGGAAAAAGAACAAAGTAAATCGCAAGAGGATTTATATAACGAGGAAAGTATTTATGCTAAATTTACAACAGCAGAGGACAATAAAGTAATGCCTGAATTTCATTCCGCTGATTGGGAAAAAAAATTGAGTGTAATTTCTAAATTTAAAGATGAGCGTTTACAATATTTTGGTAAAAAACTTCTTTATATGGAAAAACCTGAATTATTAAGCAAAGAAGAATATAATTTAATACACAAAGATACAGCTAAGAAACTTTTAAGTACGAATAATGAGAAATGGAACACAATACCAAGAACTTATTCAGAGATTGACACTTTAAGAGCAAAATTTGAAAAACAAGATGACAAGGAAAAATTAAAAATTTTAGATGATATTAACGCATACGTTGAAGATTTAGAAAAACATTACTCATCTGCATAGTTGACAAAAAATTAAAAATACTTATCTAGAGCATATGGCATTTAAAGATTCTACAGATGAAAAATTTCAAGATCAAATTAACGGAAGCAAGTTAAATCTAGTTCAATTTTCGGCAAGCTGGTGCGGACCATGCCAACAATTAAAACCAATTATAGAAAAGATTTCAAATGATATGGCTGATAAAATTGATTGTTACTATCATGATATTGAAAGCCAACCTAACGAACCCACTAAGTACTCAGTAAGAGGCGTACCCACAGTGCTTCTATTTAAAGGTGGAAAACTTGTAGGGACAAAAGTTGGAGCAACTAGCGAGAAAGATATGTTAGAATTTATTCAACCACATATCTAATTTTTATTAAGTATATTTCCCACGTTATATAAAGAGCCTATACAAATAATTAACTTCTTATCTTTAGAGGTTAATTTTTTAATTGCTTCATTAAAATTATTAGCTTTATCAACATTAAATTGATTTTTTTTTGCTACAATTTCTAAATCTTTAGCAGACATGCAATTTTTCTCATTCTCTATAGGTATAGTTACTATTTTTCTTAAAATTCCTTTTAACTGTTTAATAAATAAATCAGGCTCTTTATTTTTCATCATTGCCCAAACAGCGTATTTAGGTTCTTTAATATTTCTCAAATAATTCGCTAAATTTTTAGCATCCGTCTCAGAATGAGCACCATCAAGCATGATTTTTTCATTTGTGTGAAGTTTATTTTTAATCTTTCCATTTTTTAAATATTGAAGTCTTCCTTCAAAAGAAATATTTGGAATAGTTTTTTCAATGATTTTTCTATTAATTTTAAGATCTAGTGCAATTTTTATTGCATGACAGAGATTTTCTAATAATCCTTTTGAGTGAATATTTTTACTATCAAGCTTAATTTTATTTTTTTTATCTTGATAAAGATAATAATTTTTTTTCTTAATTAACTTCCAAGCATTAGGATAATTTATTTTACTTTTATTCTTTTTCAAATTTTTTTTAATTCTAGTTAAAACATTTGACGTTTGCTTACCTACGTAAATTTGGGTAAAATTACTCAAGAAACCTACTTTCTGGTAAATGACCTCATTTAATGTCTTTTTTTTGAGAAAATTTAAGTGTTGTTTATTAATATTGACGACTACTTGAGCTAAAGGAAAATCAAATACATTTGTGGAGTCCTTAGCAAATAATGCACCTGCTTCTACTAAGTGATAGTCAGTATTTTGTCTAGAAGCATGAATTATATAAATTACAGTAAGAACCTCAAAAATAGTGAGGGGTACTTTTAGTTTTGCAATTAATTTTATTGATTGTCCAATTTCCTGGTGCGTTAAAAACCTGTTTCCCATCCAAAATCTTTCTTTAATATCTCTTAGCGATGGTGAAATGTAGGACGATACAGTCTGGTTGTTGGCTTCAATAAAACTTTTTAGTGAATAAAGAGTTGTGTATTTTCCGCTTGAACCAAGAAAATTAATTACATTATTTAGTTTTCTTTCTGGATGACCTAACTTTTTGAGAACTAATTTAATTCTTTTCAAATCAAAATTAATTGTTTTGTTGAAAAGCTTGTGATTAGCTAGCTGCTTGTAGAGACTTATCGACTGTGACATTCGAGTCTTGTTTAACTTGAGACTCTGATTTTTTCAATAGAACATTTAGTAATGTCCCTATAGTTGAGTTTAAGTATTGTCTTTCAACAACCAAATCAATGCCGCCATGATCCTTTACATATTCAGCAGTCTGAAATTCTTCTGGTAGTGTCTCACGAACAGTATCCTGTATTACTCTTCTGCCAGCAAAACCAATAGTCGCCTTAGGTTCAGCAATTAATATATCTCCTAACATAGCCCATGAAGCTGTTACTCCTCCAGTAGTTGGATCTGTGAGCACTACTATGAATGGTATATTATTTTTCTTAAGTTCATTTACAGCTAAAGCAGTTCGAGACATTTGCATTAATGCTATCGATGACTCCATCATTCGTTGACCGCCGGAGCAACTAAAAAAGATGTAAGGCAATTTATTTTCTATTGCATTTTGAGCTCCTGCTATGAAAGCTTCACCTGATGCTGCTCCAAAAGATCCTCCAATGAATCTAAAATCTTGTGAACCGACTATTAAACTAATATTTTTAACTCTTCCCTTAGCTATTAAAACCGCATCATCTTGACCTGTTAATTTACGAGCAGCTTTCAATCTATCAGTATATTTTTTTTTGTCTTCAAAGTTTAAAGGATCATCTTTTGGTAAAGGCGTTTCAATTATTTCAAATTCTCCATTGTCAAAAAAAACTTTAAATCTCTCTCTACACGTAAGTTTATGATGAGCTCCGCACTTTGGACAAACTTTTTGATTAGAAATTAATTCTTCTTTGTAAATTAAATTTTTACAACTACATGTAGTCCAAAGATTTTCATCTGTTTTGGAAGATTTTTTCTCAAAAAGAGATTGTAGTTTTGGTTTAATAAATTTTGTTATCCAATTCATGTAATTTTCTTTTTTAGATTGTACACAACTTTATCTAACTTTGTGACAGGATTTTGTCCCATTTTGAGTGAATTTGTAATTGTTTTGCACAACATACTGCCTACAACCAGCCCATTTGCTGATTTAAGCGAAGAAATAGTTTTATCTGTTATTCCGAACCCTATTACTAGATTTTTTTGAGGATTGATTCTTTTTATTTTGTTGTAATTTTTAAGAATTTTTTTTGCTGAAACTTTAAGTTTCCCGCCTGTAGTTGATAACATAGATATATAGTAGATCATGTCATGTGAATCTTTAATAATTTTTTTCATTCTATCTTTTGACGTTGTTGGAGAAAGTAGTTGAATAAAGTTTATTGATTTGGCTTTACATTTATTTGAAAAACTTTTATTTTCTGGATAAGGAAGATCTACGATTATTAATCCATCAACTCCAGAAGACTTACAACTATTTAAGAAAATATTCTCACCATTTTGATAAATTAAATTATAATAACCCATCAAAATAAGAGGTTTTAAAGGATTATTTTTTTTGAATTTAGCAACTATTTGAAAAACATCTTTTAATTTTATTCCATTTTTAAGAGCTCTATGTGAACTGCCTTGTATCTGGCCCCCATCTGCTATGGGTGTATTATGAGGAAACCCAAGCTCTAAAATATCTGCATGTTTAGAAATTTTATCTAAAATTTTAAGAGAATTTTTTTTGGTATTATCACCAGCAACAGTATACGTTATTAAAGCAGGTCGATTTTTTTTTTTACATTTTTCAAATGCTAAAGCAATGTTTGATTTCATCTAATATAAGAACCAATTTTCTGTTTAATGATATCTTTATCTTTAAGACTATCTCCACAAGAATTAACAATAATTACCTCTGAAGATTGTAATTTTGGAGCTATCCTAATTGCCTCTGCAAATGCATGAGATGGCTCCAGTGAAGGTGAAATGTTCTCGAGTTTTGATACTAGTTGATACGCTTCAAGCGCATCTTCGTCGCTTGCAGAGGTGTATTTTGCCCTTTTTGCATCCTTAAGAAAACAATGTAGGGGAGAAATTCCAGGATAATCTAAGCCAGCTGAGATTGACTCAGTTAATCCTATTTGACCTTCTTTATCTTGAATCACATATTGCGCTGCACCATGAAGAATTCCAATTTTAGATCCATTAGTTAAAGGCGCAGCATGAAGTTTGCTATTTTGTGGTCCACCAGCTTCTACCCCGATAAATTCTGCATTTGTATCCATGAACTCATTCCAAAAACCCGCTGCAGAACTGCCTCCACCAACACAATTTATTAATTTTAATTTTTTAGGAATCGATCCAAACTCATCTTTGACTTGTTTAATTAATTCTCTTGAAATTTGAGCGGTGCTCCATGCGCAAATTTTAATAAATATATTTGGACCAACCGTAGAGCCAACACACATATGAGTAGTATCACAGTTTGAAACCCAGTATCTCATACACTCACTTACAGCATCAACTAACGTTTGACTTCCAGTAGTCACTGGAACTATTAATGCTCCGTTTTTTTTCATAGCCTCTACATTAGGCCTTTGACGTTTGATATCTTTTGCACCCATAAAAATTTTACATTTAAGACCAAATTTTTTTGCCGCCATAGAGAGCATTTTGCCTGCATAACCAGCACCTGTGTCGCCAACCACATATTTCTTTCCAGCTTTTTTTGCAATCAGACAATGGACAGTAGCATTATATATTTTGTGAGCTCCTCCGTTTGCTTCTGACACAACTTTTGCGTAAATTTGAGCTCCACCAAGATAATCAGACAAATTTTCTAACTTTATAAAAGGTGTGGGAGCACCTATATAAGTCTTAAAATAATTGTCTCTTTCTTTAAGGAATTTCTTATCTTTTCTTAGTCTTTCAAATAATTTTGTCAAATCATCTATCGGCTTTTTGAGAGTCTCAGGTATATAGTTTCCACCAAATTTTCCTCCATACATAAAGTTTTTATCGTGTTGGTCGATAAGCGGAACTTTCTTTTTAATTTTTAATTTCATTTACTTTTTTTATAAAATTTTTAATTTTAAGATGATCTTTGTAACCTAAATCGCTTTCTAAACTAGATGATAAATCAAAAAAATTAATCCCTAATTTTCTTATATTTTCTACATTACTTTCAGAAATTGAGCCTGCCAAGGCATATTTATTGCCTTTGGGTAATTTACTTATAAGGTTTTTTGGAAACTCTAAAGATTTTTCCATGCCAGGAGTATCAAATAAAATTATATCAGCATTGTTAAATTTTTTATATTCTTCGAGATCTTTTTTTTCTTTAACTTTTATAGCTTTAATAATTTTAAAACCCATTTGTTTTATTTCATTAACTCTTTTTTTTGTTTCCGAACCATGTAATTGAATATATTCAAAATTACCTAATAAATTTTTCTTTATAAACTCATCAGAAGGATTGACTGTAACCGCAACAAAAGAAGAATTTTTTTTGTTAAACCTGGAAAGATTTTTTACATCCTCCAAATTGATATTCCTTGGAGATTTTTTATAAAATACAAAGCCTAATAAGTTAATCCCAAGATCTATACATAATTGAACATCTCTGGTTATGTTTAAACCACAAATTTTTATTATCATTATTTTAATTCTTTAATTAATTTTGATATATTGTTTTTAATATTTCCTTTAATAATAGATCTTCCCATTACTAATGCAGTACTGCCATTTTTAAAAGCTTCTCTAGGATTTAAAACTCTTTTTTGATCTCCAGAACTGTCACCCTTAAAACGAATTCCTGGAGTTATAATTTCACCTTTGAATATTCTTTTAATAAATTTTAAATCAGATCCTGCACAAACAATACCGTGGCAACCATTAGATTTAGCCAAGTGTGCTTGTTTTTTAATTAAATCTTTTATCGATTTTGTGTGACCAATTTTTTTAATTGAAGAATTTGACATACTGGTTAGAACAGTAACTAATAAAACTTTAATTTTAGAATTAATTTTTTTAGTTGATTTTATAACTGCTTTTATTGTCTCTTCTCCTGAGTTCGCGTGAAGAGTTATATAATTTATGTTCTTGAGATCTCTAAGAGAATTGATAGCTGCAGAACATGTCGCTGGAATATCATTTAGTTTCAGATCTAAAAAAATTTTTTTGTTTTTTATTTTAGAAATAAATTCACGACCATTTTTAGAATAAAAAAACTCTAAACCAAATTTATAACCAATTTCTAATTTCTTAGTATTAGTTTGAGAAATTATTTTTTTTACTTCACTGATCTTATTAGTGTCACAAGCTATAAAAATTTTATATTTTTTCATTTATTTATAATTTTTTTTAAATTTTTTGAGGGTCTAAATCTCAATTTAATTCTGTCTGGCTTATATATTAAATCATTAGTTGATGGATTCCGTGCATTAAAATTTTCTTTTAATATTTTGCTATAAAAACTACCAAATCCTCTTATTTCCACATTATCTTTATTTTTTAAAGAATTATGAATACTTTCTGAAAAGATATCTAACAATTTTTCTATTTCAGATTGATTAATTTGGGGATTTTTTTTTTTGAGCTGTTCTATGAGCTTCTTGCGTGACAATTATTTTTCTTTTTTCCCTTTTTTGCCAATTGCTTTCTCGAAAATTCCTTTTAGCGTGGCTCCAGATTTTGTGGCTCCTTCGCCAAACTTAGCGATTAAAGATTTTTCCTCATCAATTTGAGCTGCTTTAACGCTCAATTTTACTCTCCTGTTTTGTATATCGAGTTCCGTAATTTTGGCATCTAAAGCATTATCTTTTGAAAAAACCTCAGGTCTTGCATCCGCCGCATCTTTTGCAAGGTCAGCTTTTTTAATTGTAATAATCAACTTTTTATCTTGATCAATTGCAACTTTAACACCTGTTTTTAACACCTCGTGAATTCTTGTTGTTATAACATCTCCTACTTTCTTCTTATTTTCTTTAAACCAATTTAGAGGATCTTTCTCTAATGCTCTTTTTGAGAATCTAATTTTATCGTCTTTTACTTCTAGTATTTTTACACTTATTACATCATTTTTCTTAAATTTTTTTAAGTCATCAATATTTTCTTGATAGGATATTTCTTTGTAGTGTAACATTCCTGATAATTTCGTCTCAACCAGATCACCAAATATAGCCTTATCTGTTATATTGTTTATTTTTATTTTTACTTCTTTTCCAACTTTGTCTTTTATTTTATCCCATGGATTTTCTCTAGTAGCTTTGTAAGAAAGCGATATTCTTTTTGTATCTTTATCGATGTTCACTATTTTAAATTTAATTTTTTGAGAAACAGATAAAACTTTACTTGGTTTTACATTTCTATTTGTCCAGTCTAGTTCAGAGTTATGTATTAATCCTTCAATACCATCCTCTATTTTTACAAAACATCCATAATCCATAATTTTAGTTACTTCTCCCTCATAAACTTCTCCAACTTGATATTTTTTTTCAAAGTTTTCGTAAGGGTTTTCTGTTAGAGCTTTAACGGAAGCCGAGACGCGGTTTGTATCTTTATCTATTTTTGTAATTTTAACTCTCATTTTTTGACCAATAGTAACTAGGTCGGATGGTTTTTTTACACGCCCGTGACTTAAATCTGAGACGTGTAGTAATGCGTCAATACCATTTATATCTAAAAAAATGCCCCAATCAGTAGTTGCTTTCACGATTGCATTATCAATGATATCGTTTTCTTTAATATTTTTTAAAGCTTCTGTTATTTCTGCGTTTTTGCTTTTTTCCAATACAGCTCTTCTAGAGACACAAACGTTACCACGATTTTTATCTATTCTTGTGGCAATCACCTTTACTGGAGTATTTAATAAGTGATCTATTCTTTTAAGAGGTCTTACATCTATTTGAGAAGAAGGCATAAAGCAGGGCAGGCCTTCAACTGTTGTAATAAAACCACCTTTAACTTTTCCAGTTATGTAACCAGTCATTTCCTCCTGTGTTTCGAAAACCTTTTCTAATTTTTTCCAAGCTTTCATTTTTCTAGCTTTATCTCTAGAAATAATTATTTCACCTTTAAAACTTTCTATTCTTTCAAGGTAAACATCAATTTGGGACCCAACTTTTATTTTTGCAAGTTCATCGTCATTTTTAAATTCTTCAACAGGTATCATGCCTTCCATTTTTGCCTTACAATCTACAACTATAAAGTTTTTTGTTATCTCTGTAACAGTGGCCTTTACAATTTCGTTTTCTTTAAGCTTTCTATCTTTAAAGTCTTGATCTAGTAGGTTTTGAAATTCTTTTTGGGAAGAACTAGGTTTTTTTAATTCTTGTTCAGTTGACATACTTAATTACTTAAAACTCTTTCAACATATTTTGACATTTTTTTTAACATAGCTTGTTTACTTAATTTTCCGGTGTCGATTACTACCGAATCTCTATGTTTAAGTAAAGGGGAGTTTTTCCTTTTTGTATCAGATATATTCCTAATTCTTAAGGCTTTTTTCACATCTAAAAGCTTGAGTTCACTATTTCTTTTTTTTAACTCTTTATATCTTCTGCTTGCAGCGATGTTAAGGCTACATACAAAAAAGAATTTAAGGTCAGATTTTGGAAGAATTTTAGTTGAAATATCTCTTCCCTCTATACAACAATTTTTGTTTTTTTTTGAAAAATTAATCTGAAATTTTTTAAGAACTTTTCTGATAGCACCAACTTTGGCAATAACAGCGCTATATTCCGAAATTTTGGGTGTCTGTAAATTTATTTTTTCTAATTTTTTGTAATTAAGCTGATCAAACTTTAATTTTAAAAATTTAATTTTATTTTTTGGTTTATATTTTAAAATTAAGTATCCTGCGTATCTGTAAAGAAGCCCGGAGGACAGAAATCTAAGTTTATATTTCTTTGCTATCATTTTAGCACCAGTAGATTTACCAGTTGCCGCGCCACCGTCACAGGAAATTTGAATTTTTTTATTTTTGTATTTCAAAATTAGCACCTAAAGATTTCATAATTTTTAAAAAGGATGGAGAAGAAGTATAAACTGTTTCAAAATTTTTAATTTTTGTTTTTGCACCAGTTAAAATAGACAAAATAAAAGAGGACATACATATTCTGTGATCTCCTAGCGCCGGTACTGAAATTGTTTTTTTTTCAGCATTTATAGAACCTTTTCCAAAAATTTTAACTTCGCCATTTTTATATGAGCTTTTAATATTTAATTGATATAATATTTTTTGCATTTCTTTAATTCTGTCACTTTCTTTATTAGCTAAATCATTTACACCTTTAAACACAGATGTGCCTTTGATTAAAGCCGCAATGACAAATAAAATAGGGTATTCATCAGTTGAATTTACGTAGTATTTTTTTTCTGCTTTGATTGACTTTATTTTTGAACTAGTTACATGAATATCTCCTTTAATCTCATTATTTTCTTTTTTTAAATTTTTAAAAAAGATTTTAGCTCCTTGATTTTTTAGCAATTTATAAAAACCAATTCTAGTAGGATTCAGCCCCACATTTTTTATTTTCAATTTTGAATTTTTATTCATTAATGTTAAAGCTGTAAAAAATGCTGCAGATGATGGATCACCGGGAATATTTAAAAAAAGAGGATTAAGATTTTTACCTCCTATTATTTCAATATTTTTTTTTTTATCTCCTTTAATTTTTATTATCTTATTATTTTTCATTAATATATTTTCAGTATGATTTCGACTAAATGATTTCTCAGAAATTCTAGTATTTCCATAGGCATTTAAGCCAGCTAAAATCACAGCGCTTTTTAATTGTGCCGAAACACCAGCTTCGTAATCTATTCCAATTGGCATTTTTGACGAGATAATCTTTAGTGGAAAATTAAACTTTCCTTTTGGAAAAAAAGTTGCACCAAACCTTGTCATAAGTTGAATTATACTTTTCATACTTCTTCTTTTTAGCGAGCTGTCCCCAGTAAGTTTTAATTGAATATTAGGAGTTGTTGACAGTATGCCAATTAATAGTCTTGCTAAGGTACCAGAATTTCCGAAATTTAGAGTAGTATTTTTTTTTGCATACAAAGAACCTAAGCCTTTACCGTAAATTGCGAATTTTTTATTACCTGTTTTTAAAATTTTTACTCCAAGTTTTTTCAAACAATTTATTGTCGATAGAACATCATCGGACTCCAAAACATTTTCAGATATGGAAATATTTTGAGCAATTGCTCCTATTAAAAAACTTCGAATTGAAATTGACTTATCGGAGTCAACTTCTATATTTTTTTTGTAGGGTTGTATTTTGTCATGAATAATTACAGTAAATCTGTTTTGAGACATTTTTTATTTTATGAATAATCTGAGCCAAAATAATGCTGTATTGCTTTTGTAGATTTCAAAATTTCTCTTGAAGTACCTTGTGCAATAATCGTCTGTTCACCCAAGACATAGCTTCTGTCTGTGATATCAAATAAATTTTTCACGTTATGATCTGTAACTAGTATTGCCGTGCCATTAGCTTGTATCTTTAAGATGTACTTCTGAATATCTTGTATTACTAGTGGGTCAAGTGCTGCTAATGGTTCGTCAAGTAAGACAATTTTAGGTTTATTAATCATCACTCTTGCCATCATCAATCTTCTTATTTCACCTCCAGATAAAACTGATGCATTTAATGATCTAAGATGCTGTAAATTAAATTCATCAAGAAGTTTTTCAGTAATAGATTTTTGAGCTTCAACATCTTTTATAGTGATTTGAGCTACACCTAGAATATTATCGTAAACAGACATGTCAAAAACGCTTCTTTGCTGAGGAAGATACCCTAGACCATTTTTAGATCTTAAATGAATGGGAATTTCTTCTATAGATTTATTATTTAAGTAAATTTTTCCTCCATCAACACTTTGTTCACCTATACACATTGAGAACAAAGTAGTTTTACCACAACCATTAGGGCCAAGGATGCCGACACACTCACCAGGAAATACATTTAAAGATAGTTTTTTTAATATTGGCCTGCCGTTATAAGATTTACTTAAATCTTTTATTTCAAAAATGGGTCTGTCCTTTTTAAATTTAAGAATCCGAAATTTTTTTTTCATTTTAAATTTATATTAGAGTCAATTTTATTATTGTTGTAACTTGCAATATCTAATGTCTTTTTTTTTATATCAAAAAAAAGCTCATCAGCAAACATTTCACCTTTTATATCAAGAATATGGACATCTTCTGTTAATTTTAGATAGTTTTTTGAGTTATTATATTCTGCTCTTTGAGCAAAAAGCTTTCCCTCTTTATAGAAGGCGCTTACGTCTCCAATAAATATAATATCTAAAGTTTTGTTGTTGTAAACTCCTTGAGCGGATACAATGTCTAGTGTTGTATCATCTTTAAAGTAAAACTTTCCTATAACATCTTTCATTAATACTAAATTTTCTTTTTCTTTATCTGTTCTAGCTTCTTTTGATTTGAGTAAAAACCTATTGCCACTGAGATCTATTCCCGAGTATTCAATATTAAAGAAGACGTCACTATTTTCATTATCGTCACTGAGATTTTTCTCGATTTCTTTTTGCAATGATTTTGAAATGATCTCCTCATTTGTACTTTTATTTTTATAATTGTAAGTATAGAAAATAATTACTAAACTAAATATTATTAAAAAAATTTGAGTTAGTAGAAGTTTTTTCTTTCTCTTCGTCATTTTATACCTTTTTGTAAAAGAGTATGAATATGAATTACACCAATCAAAGTTTTATTCTTTTTATTATAATTTTTTTCTGATACCACAAGAAGACTAGTGATTTTTTTTTCATTCATTATAGCTAAAGCTTTAGATGCTGGCATATTTTCGTTGACCACAAAAGGATTTTTTTTGATAAATTTTTCAACTTTAACTTCAGAAGAATAATTACTTAAATTTCTTCTTAAGTCTCCATCAGTCATAATCCCGTAAATATATTTTTTCTTCAAAAAAATAATTACTCCAAGTTTTTTCTTATTCATAATCTTAAGCGAGTCCTTGAATGTTTTAGTATAACTTATTATTGGCAGTTTAGTTCCTTTAACCATAATATCTTTTGCTAAAAGAAGAGAGTTGCCAATATTTCCACCTGGGTGAAATATTTTAAATTTTTCTTTTGAGAATTTTCTTAAATACATAGCTGTTGTTGCTAAACAATCTCCAAGCAAAAGAGTAATTGATGTGCTAGATGTAGGTACCATACCGGTTATGTCAGCTTCTTTGACTTTTGGAAGAATTATTTTTACATCACTTGCGTTAATTAAATTACTATCGGGTTTAGCTGCTACCCCAATTATTTTAATTTGGTATCTATTTGCGTATTTTAACATATTGGTTAATTCTTCGGTGTTTCCAGAATTAGAGAAAATTATTAATAAATCTTTTTTTTCAATTTGTCCCATGTCACCGTGTAAAGCTTGGGCAGGATCACAAAAAAAACTTGGTATACCTACACTAGAAAATGTAGCTGAAATTTTCCTTGCAATTAAACCTGATTTCCCTATTCCCGCAAAAATAACTTTACCTTTAGTTTCTAAAATGAGATCGACAGCTTTAGCAAAAGAAGAATTAAAAATCTTTTTTATTTTTTTCAATTCATTTATTTGAATATCTGCTGATTTTCTTGCTAAAGAAATATATTTATTTTTATTCATTAATGTTCAAAAATATCAAATTTAAATCCACTTTGATCTAAAGAAACTCTTGTATCTAAAAATTCGAGGCATTTTTTAAAAATATCCATTCTTTTTTCACGTACTAACATTTTTTCTAGCTCAGATTTTATTTTATGCAAGTAAATTACATCATTAGCTGCGTACTCTAATTGTTTTTCAGATAATTCATTAATGTCTTTATTCCAATCACTACTTCCCTGTCTTTTATCAAGAGATTTATTACAAAATTCTTGCACAAGGTTTTTAAGACCGTGGCTATCGGTATAGGTTCTGACTATTTTTGAAGCAATTTTAGTATCAAATATATTTTTGATTTTGCATTTAAGAAAAAATTCCAAAGCGCTTTTGTCAAATCTCAGATAATGACCAATTTTTAATATTTTATTATTTTCTAGCACAGAAACTAAATTTGGTGCTTTAAAGCTTTCTTTATCAGGTTGAATTATAAAAACATTTCCTTTTTCATCACAAATTTGAATTAAACTTAACTTATCTCTTTCCGGTATTTGAAGCCCAGTTGCTTCAGTATCTATTGCGATACTATTTTTAAAAGAATTTGCTACTTCTGAAGTTATGTCCTCTTTAAACTTAGTAATTTTCATATATAACTGTCTTAAATACCATGAAAAATCATATTTGCACAATTTTAGGTGGTGGAGGTTTTATAGGAAGATATCTTGTTCGAAATTTGACCAAGAAAAACTATAGATGCATAATATCTACTAGAAAAGCCTTTCAAAAAGGCTATTTGAAAACACAAGCAACTCCAGGATCAATTGATTTAGTAGATTGGAATTCAAATAATTTTTCAGAATTAAAAGAAGCTATTAAAAATTCAGATATTGTTATCAATTTAATTGGTATTCTTTACGAAACAAGAAAGCAAAAATTTTATAATATTCATACCAATATACCTGAAGCAGTAGCTAAAATCTGTTCAGAGTCAGATGTAAAAAAATTTATTCATGTTTCAGCCATAGGTGCTAGTGAAAATTCAAAATCACTTTATCAAAAATCAAAATATCAAGGTGAAGTTAAGGCTTTAAATAATTTTAAAAATACCGTTATTGTTAGACCAAGTGTGGTATGCGGAACTGAAGATAATTTTACAAATCTTTTTTCAAAATTAAGTATTCTACCTATTATCCCAGTAGTAGGAATAAATTATAAATTTCAACCTATTTTAGTTAATGATGTTGCTGATGCTATAGTCCAAGCTATTGAACTTAAAGGGAACGAGGGAAAAATTTATGAAATCGGTGGACCAAAAATAATTAGTTTTGGCGATATGATTAAATCAATCTTAAAGACAATAAATAAAAAAAGACTTGTTGTACCCATGCCAATGCCAATAGCAAAAATTCAAAGTACGATAACTGATTTACTGCCTTTTCCTCCAATTTTGACAAAAGATCAATGTGAGATTTTATCGGAGGCAGATAATGTAGTATCTAACAATCATCTAACTTTAAAAGATTTAGATATTGATCCATCAAATGTTGAAGAAGAAATGAAAAAATGGTTGTGGAGATATAAAGATGGCGGTCAATTCGCTAAAGCTTAAATGAAAAGTATGACTTTACTATCAGGGTATTTATATCTTGCTTTAGCGATTATCACTGGGATTGCCTCAAATGGTTTTTTAAAAACAACTGAGGGATTTTCAAAAATAAGCCCAACAATTTTTTGTGTTACAAGTATTGTTGTTTGTTTATTTTGCATTTCAAAAGCAATGACAATAATTCCAGTTGGCTTTACTTACGCAACTTATGGGGCTTTAACTATAACTGCAGTAACTCTCTTTGGAATATTTAAATATAATCAAACTCCAAATATTTACGGGACTATTGGATTAATACTAATTATCTCTGGAGTAATACTTTTAAACCTTTTTGGTAAAGTAAAATAAAACCCTAGGTAGAATCTGAATTTATTTAGCGACTCCTCTTTATATATATTTTGTGCTAGCTTTTTTCTTTTTAAAGAAAACGGGGGACATCAAAAATGAAAACAATAAAAGCAATAATTGCTTCGTTGGCACTTTTCGCAATGTTTGCGGGAACATCTGCCCAAGCAAAAGTAGAAATACAATGGTGGCATGCTTTTGGTGGAAGGCTTGGTGAATTACTTGATGAACAAGTAAACAAGTTTAATGCATCACAAGACAAATACACTGTTGTTCATACTAGAAAAGGTAATTACTCAGAAACTCTTAACGCTGGTATCGCCGCATTTAGAGCCGGACAACACCCAAATATTCTTATGGTATTTGAAGTTGGAACAGCTAGTTTAATGGCTGCAAAAGGAGCTTATGTTCCTATGTACCAACTAATGAAAGATGCTGGTCAAAGATTTAATCCTAAGGGATTTGTTTCTGCTGTATCTGGTTATTACACAACAACAGATGGCAAAATGTTATCTATGCCGTATAACTCTTCAACGCCGGTTCTTTGGGTAAATAAAGACTTGATGAAAAAGGCAGGTTTAGATCCAGAGATGGACTTAAGCACATGGAAAAGAGTTGGTAACGCACTTGATGCTGCAAAAGCAAAAGGTATTGATATGCCTTTCTGTACTTGTTGGCACAGCTGGGTTCACCTTGAAAACTTTTCAGCGTACCACAACATACCGTTTGCAACTAAATCAAATGGATTTGCAGGTTTAGATACTGAGTTAGCTTTCAATAGCCCAGTACACATCAAGCACATTCAAACTTTAGGTAAATGGGCTCAAGAAGGTAAATTTAAGTATATGGGTAGAAGAAATGAAGCCGGTAAAAATTTTAGAGCTGGTGAATGTATGTTAATGACAGAATCTTCTGCTGGTTATGCTGGTATCAAAAAAGAAGCAAAATTTGAATTTGGTATTAGACACTTACCTTACTATGGAGCAACTGAAGCACCTCAAAACACAATTATTGGTGGTTCATCTCTATGGGCATTATCTGGAAAATCTAAAGAAGAGAATAAAGCAACAGCAGCATTTTTAGCTTTCTTATCAAGAACTGATATTCAAGCTAAGTGGCACCAAGACACGGGTTATTTAGGTGTTACCACTGCAGCTGCTTCAGCTACTAAAAAGTCAGGGTTCTATAAATCTAATCCTGGAACTGATTTAGCAGGAATACAGATGATGAGAAATAAAGTTACTCAAAACTCTAAAGGCTTACGTCTTGGATCTTTTGATCAAATAAGAGGTATTATTGATGAAGAGATGGAAGGAGTTTACAACGGCACTAAAACTGCTCAAGTAGCTTTAGACAGCGCTGTAAAAAGAGGTAACGTTCTTTTAAGAAGATTTGAAAGAGCTAACAAATAAATCAATTTAATGTATCAGGGGCGAAAGCCCCTGGTATACTTCTTAAGATCAAATGGAAAAAAGAGTTTTTTTTAAAGGCTGGTGGTTACCAGCACTGTTAGTTGCACCTCAGCTATTGATTTCTTTTGTCTTCTTTTTTTATCCTTCAGGACAAGCCATTTGGAATTCTTTATTTTTACCGGATCCTTTTGGATTAAAGACAGAATTTGTGGGTTTAGATAATTTTAGATTTTTATTATCCGATCCTTATTATCTAGCTAGTTTTAAAACGACAGTTATTTTTTCAACTGCTGTATCCGTTTCATCAATGGCTTTGGGTTTATATTTAGCTGCATTAGCTGATCGATTAATTAAAGGGGCGGGCGTTTATCAAACCTTATTAATTTGGCCTTACGCTATAGCACCTGCTATTGCAGGAGTGTTATGGTTATTTATGTTTAATGGAAACATTGGTTTAGCTTCTTATTATCTTAAAGCTTTAGGTTACGAATGGAATCACACTTTAAAAGGTGATCAAGCAATGTTCCTAGTTATTTTGGCTTCGTCCTGGGGAAGAATAAGTTATAACTTTTTATTTTTTTTAGCAGGACTACAGGCTATTCCTAAATCCATTATTGAAGCGGCTGCGATAGATGGCGCTAGTTTTTGGAAACGATTTGGTACGATTGTTATACCTCTTCTTTCACCCATCACATTCTTTTTATTAGTCGTAAATATTGTTTATGCTTTCTTTGATACTTTTGGAGTAATTCATACAATTACTTCAGGTGGACCTGAACAGTCGACCACCATTCTTGTATATAAAGTATTTTCTGATGGTTTCGTGAGCCAAGATCTTGGATCAAGTGCAGCGCAGTCTGTAATTCTTTTAGTGCTCGTTGGAATTTTAACTGTCATTCAATTTAAATATATAGAGAGAAAGGTTCATTACTAATGGTTGAGAAAAAGAAATCAGGATATTGGTTAACTCACCTTGGTTTAATTCTTGGGGTATTATTTATATTTTTCCCAGTGTGGCTAACTTTTGTTGCCTCAACTGTAACACAAGATGCAATTATTTATCCTCCATTACCAATGTTACCAGGAACAGAATTTTTTGAAAATTATGCAAATGCATTATTTAGAGGCTCACCAGAAGGATACGGAGCTAAAGTTCCTGTTATAAAAATGATGATGAACTCTGCAATCATGGCAATTGGAATTACTGTTGGAAAAATAATTATTTCATTATTGTCAGCTTTTGCATTTGTTTATTTTAGATTTCCTTTTAGAAATTTATGTTTCTGGTTAATTTTTATTACTTTAATGCTACCAGTAGAAGTAAGAATAGTTCCAACTTATGAAGTTGTTGCAAACTTAAATTTATTAAACTCTTACACAGGTTTAATCTTCCCATTAATTGCATCAGCGACGGCAACTTTTTTATTTAGACAATTTTTTATGACCATACCTGATGAAATGGTTGAAGCAGCTAGAATGGACGGATGTAGTCCAATGCGTTTCTTTTTTGATATATTAGTTCCAATAAGCAAAACTAATATTGCAGCTCTATTTGTTATTTTATTTATTTTTGGTTGGAACCAATATTTATGGCCACTATTAATGACGACCGATCCTGACATGAGAACTATTGTAATGGCGATAGATTCAATGATACCTACAGGCGATGACTATGCACACTGGCCAACGGTTATGGCAACAGCAATGTTAGCTATGGTACCACCAGTCATAGTAGTAATCAGTATGCAAAAGTTTTTTGTTAAAGGATTATTAGAAAGCGATAAATAATGTCTCAAATTAGTTTACAAAATTTAAAGAAATCTTTTGGGAAAACTCAAGTTATTCATGATCTGAGTATTGATGTAAAAGATGGTGAACTGATTGTAATAGTTGGACCCTCAGGTTGCGGTAAATCAACTTTATTGAGAATGGTTGCGGGGTTAGAGGATGCTAATGAAGGAAATATTTTAATTGATAATAAAAAAGTAAATGAGCTTGAACCTATGGAGCGAAATATTGCCATGGTATTCCAAAATTACGCTCTTTATCCTCACATGACAGTATTTGGTAACATGGCTTATGGTTTAAAAATTGCAAAAGTGCCGAAAGAAGAAATTGAATCAAGAGTTCAAAAAGCTGCTGAAATTTTAGAGCTTGGAGAATTGTTAGAGAGAAAACCTAATCAATTATCTGGTGGACAAAGACAAAGAGTTGCTATGGGAAGAGCTATCGTTAGAAATCCTGTAGCTTTTTTATTTGATGAACCATTATCAAATCTTGATGCAAAATTAAGAGTTCAAATGAGATTAGAGATTAAAAAACTTCAAACTCAATTAAAGACTACTTCTTTATACGTAACGCATGATCAAGTTGAAGCGATGACACTAGCAGATCGAATGATTGTAATGAATGAAGGTAATGTAGAACATATTGGAACGCCTTTAGAAGTTTATACAAAACCCAAAACTTTATTTACGGCTCAATTTATTGGAAGCCCAGCAATGAATATTTTAAAAGGGAACTGCGAAAATAATAAAGTGAGTTTTGCAAACAAAGCTTCACTTTCAATTAATTCAAAATTTAATGGACCTGTTAATGTAGGTATGCGACCTGAAGATTTTGAACTAGATCAAAATGGTCCGATAAAGTTAAAAGTTGAACTTGTAGAGTTGATTGGAGCGAATACACTTATTCATGGTAAACTTGAAAATAGTAATGAAATTTTAGTTGCAAGTATCTCAGGTGTTGTTAAAGAAGATACTATTGGAAAAAATATAAATCTTTCCATTCAAAATGACAAACTACACCTGTTTGATACTAATACTGATTTGAGGATTAATTGATCAATCCATTTTTAACGAAACCTAACTACATAAGAATATACGGCCATAGAGGAGCTAGAGGTGATATTGTTGAAAACTCAATCTCTGGATTCAAATATACTTTTGATCTTGGTATTAAAGCTGTTGAGTTCGATGTTGTAATTTCAAAAGACAATATTCCAACGATATTTCATGACTACAGATTAAATCCTGATTTAGTTAAAGATACCTCAGGGAACTGGATCACAGATAAAAGCATGAAATTAGTAGAACTGACTTATGATGAAATATATAAGTATAGTATTGGAAGTATAAAACCCGAAACAAAGTACGCAAAAAGATTTAAAAATCAAAAACCTATTACAGGTGAAAAAATACCAAAATTAACTGATTTCTTTAAATTAGTGACGGAAGACAAATATAAAGATGTTTTTTTAAATTTAGAAATTAAATCAACTCCCACACAAGAAAACGTAACACCTGACCCAGAAAAAATGGTTTCTTTGATCCTTAAAGATATTAAAGATTTTAAACTTGAGGACAGAACTTTAATCACTTCTTATGATTTTAGAATTCTTTACGCCCTTAAAAAACAAAATCCAAATATTTTAAGAGGATTTATTACCCTGCAACAAGGTCTTTCAATCACTAAAAAGAATATTTATGAAAACTCTCCATGGATGGTTAAAAATTATCCAATGGAAGAATTATTTTTGCTTCCTAATATAATTAAATCATTAGAAGGGCATGTGTGGAGTGCTTTCTACCGAGATATTACAAAACAAAATGTAGAATTAGCACATAAACATGGTCTAGCTACGTGTGTTTGGACAGTGAATAGAGAACAGGATATTATTCGAATGATTGAGTACGGTGTAGATGGAATTATAACTGACTATCCAAAAAAAGTTCAAGAAATTTGTAAAGCAAAAAATATTTCTTGGTTTTAATTCTAAAACTTGATCTTTTTACGTTCTTGATATAAATACACGCATGGCAAAAAAAAAATATCAAAGAAATTGGTTAGAAAGAAAATTGGATGAATATAATCACACAATGGAACTTATTAGGACTATTCTACCTTTTTTAATCCTTTTGCTACAAATTTACATACTTACTAAACTCATTTAACACCTCGTTAAATATCAGTTATAATCTCATAATGACTTTATTGTTTTTATCACTAGCAGGTATCATTGCTATTATTGTTATCCTTGTATCGGCAAAATTTATTAAAGCAGGGTTTGATGCTAGAGGTGAGGTTAAAGAGGAACAAAGAGAAGAAAAACTCAAGCAAGAGGATGAAGATATTTTAGATGAATTAAAAAGAAAAAATTTGTCCGAAGAAGATTTAAAAGATCTTTACGAAAAAATCCAAAATAATAAAAAAAATAAAGATGAATGAATCATTAAAGGAAATAAAATTTTTAGAAGATTTACCAGATCAAGTTTTAATAATAGATAAATTTAAATCAATAGGTTACGCTAATGAAGCAGCAAAAAATCATTTTGGATCAAGCATAGTAAATCAAAATATCTCAAGTATTGTAAGAGACCCAAGTTTGTTAAGTCAAATCGATGATTCTTTAGAAAATAATAAAAGTGGAATTTTAGATATAGAAATTAAAAAACCGAATTTTCAATTTTTTAAAGTAAGTGTGATGCCAGGACCAAGTAATTTGCTTGAAGACAGTAACTCGGTAATAATCTTTTTTAAAGATTTGACAGATATTATAAAAGTTCAAAAATTAAAATCTGATTTTGTTGCAAATGTCTCTCATGAACTCAGAACCCCACTTCAAAGCATTAAGTTAGGTCTCGAAACTATAAATAATGGGCATGCAGCTAAAGATCTTGAAAGTCAAAAAAAAATATTACCTGTGGTACTTCAACAAACATCAAGAATGGAAAATATTGTTAATGATCTTTTATCACTATCTAGAATCGAACTTCAGGAACATATTAGACCAAATGAACAAGTAAATTTAAATGATATTATCTCACACTCTATTGAACTTCATCAAGAAATTTTAAAGAAAAACAATATTGAATGTCAATTTGAGCGAGAGTCGAAAAATGTAAAAATTAATGGAGACAGAAATCGCTTAGTAGAAGTTTTTAATAATCTTATAGATAATGGAATAAAATATAGTGAAAAAAATAAAAAAATTACAATCACTACTAAATCAGAAAATAAAAATTTTTTAGTAACGATTAAAGATCAGGGTATTGGCATATCAAAAGAGAATATACCACAAGTCACAGAAAGGTTTTTTAGAGTTGATCCAGCTAAAAGCAAAGAAGTTGGTGGAACTGGCTTAGGTTTAGCAATTGTAAAGCACATAGTTAACCAGCATAGAGCTGAAATGACCATTTCAAGTGAGATCAATAAAGGCACTGAAATATCCCTAAATTTTCCAACTATTTAAGAAATTCAACTAAAAAGTTAGGTCTGTAACAAAAATTTAATATTTGTTTAATAAATCAATAACCTTGAAAGTTTAAGTCTTGTTTATGTTTAAAAAGGAGACAAATATGAAAATTATAAAAAACATAGTAGCAGTTATTGCTATTCTTTCTTTTGCTTCATACGCGCAAGCAAGAGATCAAATCAAAATTGTAGGTTCTTCAACAGTTTATCCATATGCAACAGTAGTTGCTGAGAAATTTGGAAAACAAGGTAGTTTTAAAACTCCAGTAATTGAAAGTACAGGTACTGGTGGTGGAATGAAATTATTTTGTGCTGGTATTGGAGTAAATCACCCAGATATCACTAACGCTTCAAGAGCAATTAAATCTAAAGAAAAGGCATTATGTGAAAAAAATGGTGTGAAAGATATAATCGAAGTAGTAGTAGGAAATGATGGTATAACATTTTCTCACTCAGTAAAATCACCTGACGCAAATTTCACAAAAGAGCAACTTTGGAGAGCTCTAGCAGCAAAAGTAGATGTTAATGGTAAATTAGTAGAAAACCCATATAAAAAATGGAGTGATATAGATGCTAGTTTACCTAGCAAAAAAATCGAAATCTTAATTGCACCCCCAACATCTGGAACAAGAGATGCTTGGAATTCATTAGTAATGAACAAAGGGTGTTCAAAAGCAGCTAAATCACTATTTGGTGATAAAGCTAAAAAAGAATGTGCAAAAATGAGAGAAGATGGTTACGCAGTTGAAGCAGGTGAAAACGATACTCTAATCGTACAAAAACTTGCAGCTAATCCTGACGCTTACGGTTTCTTTGGTTACAGCTATTATTTAGCAAACAAAGATAAAATTAAAGCAGCAGCTATAAATGGAGTAAAACCTTCATTAGAAGGAATTCAAGATTATTCTTATCCAATAGCAAGACCATTATTCTTTTATGCAAAGAAAGCTCATGTTGGAGTAGTCCCTGGTCTAAAAGAATTTTTAGATGCATTCACTTCAAAAAAAGCTATGGGATCTAGAGGTTACTTAACTGATATTGGATTAGTGCCACTAGCTAGTGACAAATATAAAGTTACTAGAACTGCAGCAAAAGACTTAGTTACAATTACCCTCAAGTAAAAGTTGTTAATTAATGAAAAAAGGCCGATTATTCGGCCTTTTTTTTTATTCTCAATTCTAAGTTTAAATATTTAACAAATCTGTAACATTACTCATCTACATAAAGATCATGAATTCTTTAATTGCGGGAGTAATTTTAATTCTCTGCCTTTCTAGTTATTTTTTTGGTAGATCTGAAGCTCGTAAGTTAGTTACTCAAAATATTAAATTAAAAGCCCTTCCTGCTTATTATGGTTATTATTTATCTCTATGGTGTGGCTTACCGGCTTTAATTATTTTTGGATGTTGGTCACTGTTTGAACCCACAATAATCAAAGTTTTGATACTTAATAATTTTCCCCAAATTGAGTCTAAAGATTTATTTTATGAGCAAACATTATCATTTTTTAATGGAAATTTTTCAGGTGAAATAACAAATGAAATAAAAGCCGCTTCAATTAAGTACTCTTCAATTAATGTTATTGCTCAAAATTCGAAAATTGTAATTATAGCTGCCGCGTTAATTAGCTCTCTAACTTTTGCATACAGAAAAATTCAAAATAACAATAAAGCCAGAGATGATGTTGAGATAATACTAAAAGTTTTATTATTTACCTCCTCTTTAGTAGCAATTTTGACAACAGTAGGGATAATTGTATCTCTGTTATTTGAAAGCCTAAAGTTTTTTTCTACGATAAACATATTTGAATTTATATTTGGTACCTCTTGGAGCCCCCAACGTGCTTTCGTAAGAGATGCATCTGCTATAACTCCTGAAGAACTTTTAGAGCTTCAAGATGCTTTTGGTTCTGTGCCTTTATTTGCAGGTACTGCATTCATCGCTTTAATTGCTATGTGTGTTGCCGTACCAATAGGTTTATTTTCTGGAATATATTTAGCTGAATATGCTTCAACGAAAGTAAGGAAGTATTCAAAACCAATTATTGAAATTTTAGCTGGTATACCAACTGTGGTTTACGGTTTTTTTGCTGCTTTAACTGTTGGACCTTTCTTTAGAACGCTTGGTGAGAGTTTGGGTCTTACTGTTTCATCAGAAAGTGCACTAGCAGCTGGATTAATCATGGGAGTCATGATTATTCCTTACATATCTTCTTTATCTGATGATGTTATAAATTCAGTTCCGCAATCTTTAAGAGAGGGTTCTTACGCGATTGGTGCCACAAAATCTGAAACTATTAAAAAAGTTGTAATACCAGCAGCTTTACCTGGAATAATAGGATCTATTCTTTTAGCGGTCTCTAGAGCTATTGGAGAAACTATGATCGTAGTGATGGCTGCAGGTTTAGCTGCAAACCTAACTATAAATCCTCTTGAGTCCACTACAACCATCACAACTCAAATTGTTATGATATTGGTAGGAGACCAAGAATTTGATAGCCCTAAAACACAAGCTGCATTCGCTTTAGGATTAACATTATTTATCGCAACACTAATTTTAAATTATATCGCATTAAGAGTTGTAAAAAAATATAGAGAAAAATATGACTAAAGAACAACGATTAAAAAAAAGATATAGAGCAGAAAAGAGATTTAAGATGTACGGCTTAATCTCTGTCAGCTTAGCAGTTATCTTTGTATTAATTCTTGTTCAAAATATTTTTTCTAAGGGAAGTTCAGCTTTCAGCAGAACAATGATAGAGGTGGAAGTAAACTACGACTCGTCTCTTCTAGAATTAGATAGTCCAATTAATCAAAATTCTCTCAAAGATGCAGATTTCTATGATTTAGCGGTGGAAAGCCTTTTAAAAATATATCCTGCAAAAGACTCTAAAGAAGAAAGGCAGATTTTAAGATTGTTTAGTCCTGATTATGAGTTTGAGATTAAAGATTTTTTAATTAAAAACCCAAATAAAATTGATCAAGTTGTTCCAGTAAAAATCACAGCCTCTGATGATATCGATCAACTCAATAAAGGAAATTTTCCTCGAGATTTACCGGAGGACCGAAGACGAGTTAGTAATTATCAATTAAATATTTATGACAATTTGGTTGAAAAAGAAAAAATTAACAAAAAGTTTAATAATTATCTTTTTACCAAAGGAGATTCTAGAGATCCTGAGTTAGCTGGTATAGGAGGTTCTTTAATGGGATCATTCTTTACAATTATAATTTGTTTAATCTTGTCTTTCCCAATAGCTATAATGGCTTCAATTTATCTGGAAGAGTTTGCTCCAAAAAATAAAATAACCGACTTTATAGAAATTAATATCAATAATTTAGCGGCAGTACCATCAATAGTTTACGGTCTTTTAGGTTTAGGAATATTATTAAGTGTAATGGAATTTCCTAGGTCTACTCCATTAGTTGCAGGAATTACATTATCTCTAATGACTTTACCGAGAATAATAATTCCATGTAGAGCATCATTAAAAGCAGTTCCACCTTCGATAAGAGAAGCAGCGTTATCAGTTGGAGCTTCAAAATTTCAGACTGTGTTTCATCACGTTGTTCCACTAGCCATGCCAGGAACTTTATCCGGAACAATAATTGGTCTAGCTCAAGCTTTAGGAGAAACCGCTCCTTTAATTCTTATCGGAATGGTTGCTTTTGTAGTTGATATTCCAAGTTCACCGGTTGATCCATCAGCATCTTTACCAGTACAGGTTTATTTATGGTCTGAACAAGCTGAGAGAGGATTTGTGGAAAAAACATCGGCAACAATTATGATGTTACTTGGCTTTCTTATTGTAATGAATTTCATTGCTGTTTATCTTAGACAAAAATTTGAAAAAAAATGGAATTAAATAATTCAAAAATAAAAATAAAAGCAAAAAACTTAAATGTTTTCTACGGAAAAAAACAAGCCTTATTTGATATTAATTTAGATATTAATCAAAAAGAAGTAACAGCATTAATTGGACCATCAGGATGTGGTAAATCAACATTTATAAGATGCATTAATAGAATGAATGATGTGATTGATATTTGTAAGGTAGAAGGTTCTGTTGAAATAGACGGAGCTGAAATTAATGAAAAAAATGTTGATGTAGTTACATTAAGAGAAAAAGTGGGAATGGTTTTTCAGAAACCAAATCCTTTTCCAAAGAGTATTTATGATAATATTGCTTATGGCCCAATTATTCATGGTGCTGCTGAGAACAAAGATCAAATGGATAACATAGTTGAGACAAGTTTAAAAAAAGCAGCTCTATGGGATGAAGTGAAGGATAGATTAAATGAGCCAGGCACAAGTTTGTCAGGAGGCCAGCAACAAAGACTTTGTATTGCAAGAGCACTATCGGTCAATCCAGAAGTGATTTTGATGGATGAACCATGCTCTGCTTTAGATCCAATTGCTACAGCAAAAATAGAAGAGTTAATTGATGATTTAAAAAAAAGTTACACAATTGTAATAGTTACGCACTCAATGGCTCAAGCAGTAAGAGTTTCTCAAAAAACAGGTTTTTTTCATCTTGGAAAAATTATAGAAGTAGATTCTACGGAAAAAATATTTAAGAATCCGGCTAATAAAATGACACAAGACTATATAACTGGGAGATTTGGATAAATGTCTGGAACAGGCCATACAGTAAAATCATACGAAGAGGAGATGCAAAGCTTAAATGACAATCTTGTTATGATGGGAAGTTTGACAGAAAGTCAAATGGCAGATGCAATGGCTGCTGTAATTAAAGTTGATAAAGACTCAGTTGATAAAATTGTAAAAAATGATGGAAAAATAAATGAATTGAGATCTGTAATTGATAATCAAATTACTACTGTTTTAGTTAAAAGAGCCCCAATGGCAGTAGACTTAAGGATAACTATTTCAACAATGAAAATATCACACGATTTAGAAAGAATAGGAGATCTTGCTAAAAGTGTTGCTAAAAAGGTAAAACCTTTACCAGTAGATTTGCCTGACGAACTCATAGGAAGTTTAAGAAGGCTAGGTGATTTAGTTCAAAAACAATTAAAAGATGCTCTAGACGCCTATCTTAATAAATCAAAAGATAAAGCAATTGAAATTTGGAAAAAAGATGAACAAGTAGATGATTTGACTAATTTAGCCATGAATGAAGTTGCAACTTATTTACAAAAAGACAAAAAAAATTTAGAAATGGCAACTCATTTATTATTTGTAACAAAAAACATAGAAAGAGCTGGAGACCACATAACTAACATCGCAGAGTCTCTTTATTATTTAATCGAAGGTGAATATCTTGAGGGAGCAAGACCAAAAGGTAAACCTATAGAAAGTTAATGAGCGCCCATATTTTTGTTGTAGAAGACGAAAAACCAATTTTAACTCTACTTACATACAATCTTGAGAAAGAAGGATACAAAGTATCATCTAGCTCAAACGGAGAAGAAGCCCTCCCATTAATTAAAGAAAAAAAACCAGACCTTGTTTTATTAGATTGGATGCTCCCTGATTTATCAGGAATAAAAATTTGCCAATATTTAAAACAAGATGAAAAAGTAAAAAATATACCCGTTATTATGCTTACGGCAAAGGGCGAGGAAGAAGATAAAGTCAAAGGACTAAATACTGGTGCCGAAGATTACATTACTAAGCCCTTTAGTTTCCCAGAGTTGTTGGCAAGAATAAAATCTCTATTGAAAAGAGTTAAACCTAATATTGTAAGTGAAGAGGCTACTTATTTAGATCTTAAAATAGATAGAGAGTCTATGAAAGTTTTTAGGAAAGAAAAAGAAATTTCTTTAGGTCCTAAAGAATATAAATTACTTGATTTTTTAATTAAGCAACCAAAAAGGGTATATTCCAGAGAGCAGTTGTTAGAACATGTTTGGGGAGACGATATTAACGTTGAGTCTAGAACAGTAGATGTTCATATTACCAGATTAAGACAATCAATAAATATTGAAGGCGCTAAACCTTTAATCAGAACAGTTCGTTCAGCAGGGTATTCTTTAGAAAATTAATTGATAAAATCCTATTAAGAATAAAGGTATTTGTAATCCGAAGTTTGTAAGAATAGCTTTATCTTTTGATAAAAAACCAGCAATAGTCCAGCCTACAACTCCTGCACCATGAAACATAATGTTAATCGGGTACATATTAAGATTGGTAAGCAGTATTCCTGTTAGCACTAAAAAAGTGCTTAACCACTTAAGGTATTTTTTAATAAATTCCATTTGAGTTTGAATTACCCTGAGGCCTTAACTTTTTTCTCAATAAATTCTGGAATGTCATCTTCTTTATCAAGAACCTCTTCTTTTGTGCCTTTAGGTTGAAATGCATATAACACGTGTAATTTACAGTACGGGAATTCTCCCTCAGGTTTCCTTCCGCAGAAATAAAACTTTTCTTCATTAGGATGTCCAATAGGCCATTTACATGTTTGATCAGTTAACTCCTCTAGAGACTTAGGGTTTTCTGGTTCAAAATTTTTATCTAGTAAAATTGATTGAAATTTAGCTTTTCTAGAGGTTGGTGCCGGGCCTCTTCGTGTAGGTCTATTTACCGATGTTGATGATTGACTAGATTGCTTGGATGGAGCTCTCGCTTCTAAGTTTAATCTATGAGCTTTACCAATTACTGCGTTTCGTGTTGTGTCACCTAAAGCCTCGGCAATTTGGCTTGCAGTATGGCCTTTAGACCAGAGTTCTTTTAATTTCGCGACTTTTTCTTCTGTCCAACTCATAGTATATAATTACAATATTTAGTAATTAGGAAAAACTTAGGACATAATATTGGGGTTTAAAACATTAAAAGACCTTAAAGCTGTGAGTAGTTTTAGTTGTGCACAGTTTTTTTAATAAGAGGTTATAAGACTATCAATGGTTGAAATTACAAA
>CACJQQ010000004.1 GCA_902595625.1 uncultured Pelagibacteraceae bacterium
TTGTTGATGAACTTTTTGCCCGTGTTGCATCGAACAGGCTGAATGATAAGCAATTTTATATTTTTTCTCAGAGTTTATATTTATATTTAACTTTAAATTCTCATCAAGATACTCGGTAATATCTTTCGTTAACTCAGAAATTTTTTTTGCTTTTTTTTTCAAATCTTTATCATTTTTAAAAATATGTCCGTAATCTTTTAGAGTTGTGCCACAGCCTGATGTATTACTAATTATCGCATCCAAACCATTTTTAAGATATTCATCATGCCAACTATTTATATTATTTTTAAAAGACTCATGGGCCAATTTTTGTTTACCTAAATGGTGATTCAAAGAACCACAACAGTATATGTCTGGCATCACAACAACTTCGACATTGTGTCTATTTAGAAGTCTAATAGTCGATTCGTTTATTTCAGGTGAAATGACTCTTTGAACACATCCAGTTAATAGTGCTACTCTTGAAATTTTTTTACCTTTTGTGACTTCATAAACTTTTTTTTCTTTTAATTTCTTGCCAGGTATTTTGTCTGGCATTAAGTTTAAAGCGTTTTTAAGGAATTTTGGGAATAAAAAACTAAACGGTTTTATAATTTTAGAAAATAAAGCCATTAATAAAAATACTTTTGGTCTTGGAAGTACAAAAGAAAGAATATTTCTAAATAATCTATCAAAGAAAGGTCTTTTATAAGTTTCTTCTACATAATTTCTCCCATGATCAATTAAGTGCATATAATTCACACCTGAAGGACAAGTTGTCATGCATGAATAACAGGACAAGCAGCTATCAATATGTTTTGCAATTTGTTTAGTAGCCGGTTTTTTATTCTCCAGCATATCTTTGATGAGATATATTCTTCCTCTTGGACCTTCTAATTCTTCTCCATTAATTCCATAAGTTGGGCAAGTTGCATTACACATTCCGCAGTGAACACATTTTCTTATTATAGTTTCACTGGTTCTGTTATCTTTGTCTTTTAATTGGTTCTCTGTAAATGATGTCTGCATTTAAATCCCTGTATACATTTTACCTGGGTTAAAAATTCTTTTTGGGTCAAAACTTTTTTTTATTTTTTCACTGATTTTATACTTAATTGGATCTATTGTAAAAATGTCGGCAGAGGCCTTAAAGTCATCCTCTATTTTAATTAATGTATAGTATCCTTGGTGAATCTTGGTTATTTCCTTTATTTCTGAAAGAATTTTAGAATTTAAATGATCAAAGGCCATCCAAATAAGGCTGCCACCCCAGTCAATAAAATAATTTAAATCATCTTTTTTAAGTTTTTGAATAACTTGTAACGTTTCACTTATAGGCACAACTATTCTTATTAAGTTACTTTTTGAATTTTTAAAAACTTCTAAGTTTTTTGTTTTATTCCAAAAAATTTCTGTCTGAACGCTATCTAAAACTGAAAACTCATTGTCAATAAGATCTAATTCTTTTGAGAGTCTATCAATTCTCTGGTCAACTGAGTTCATAGGACCTTCTATTCTTACACCAGTCAAACCACCATCATGCGTAAGATCATTTAAAATGAAATTTTTTCCGAAATAATCCGGATAAAAAACACCTCCAGAGGGATCGGTTGATGATGATAAAGATTGTCCTAAATAATTAAGTGCTTTTTTAACATGAGGATTTTTTATAATTAGTGTTTTACTTGTCTCTGGTTTTGGTAAAACTTTGATTGATATTTCTGTTAAGATGGTAAGTGTTCCAAAAGATCCTGATAATATCTTGCATAAGTCGTAGCCAGTTACGTTTTTCACAACTGTTCCACCTGATTTTATCGTTTCACCTTTTCCATTAACTCCTTGAAAACCAAGAAGATGATCTCTAACACTTCCAACTTTAAATCTTCTAGATCCAGCAAAGTTACAAGCAACCACACCTCCAATCGAACCACTGTTGCTCTCTCCTGAGAATAAGTAACCAAAGTCATTAGGCTCAAACGCCAATTGTTGATTATTTTTTTTAAGTGCTTCTTCAATTTCACTTATAGGAGTGCCTGCCTTAACTTTAATATAAAGTTCCTCAGGTTTATAATCTATAATCCCTTTATAATTAGAAAGATCTAAAGTTTTTTCTGCCTGAAAATTTCTACCAATTTTATTTTTTGATTGTAAACCGCTTATTTCTAAAGGAACACTTTTTTTGTAGCAATTTTTTACAATTTCTACAATTTCTTCTCTAGTAGATGGTTTAAAAATATTTTGGTTAAAATCTAGGGATGTCTGGAAATTTTGTTTTTCCTCCATGGACGTGAACTCTCCCTTCCTCAGCACATTTTCTAAGTATTGGATAAACTTTGCCTGGATTTAGTAATGAATTTGGGTCTAAAGCTACTTTTATAGTGAGCTGCTGCTGAATGTCTTTGTCGTTGAAAGCCTCACACATTAATTCTCTTTTCTCTATTCCTACTCCATGTTCACCTGTAAGAGCTCCACCAACTTTTACACAATATTTTAATATATCAGCTCCAAAGTCTTCGCATTTCTTAAGCGAGTTCTTATCATTAGCATCAAACATAATTAATGGATGAAGATTTCCATCACCTGCGTGAAAGGCATTAGCAACTGGTAGATCATATTTTTTTGATAGTCTTGTGATTTCTCTGAGAACTTCTGCAAGTTTACCTCTTGGTATTGAACCGTCCATGCACATATAGTCTGGTGCTAATACTCCACATGCTGGGAAAGCTGCTTTTCTACCTGCCCAAAATTTTAATCTCTCTTCATTAGATTTACTTACCTTTAAACTAGATGAATTATTTTTCTCTGCAATTTGTTTTGCTTTTTCAATGTAAGCCTCTACTTCATGCTCAGTTCCATCAAACTCAACTATCATCATCGCCTCTGCATCTGTTGGATATCCTGCTTTCGAATAATCATTTGTCGCTTTAGTGAGAGCTTTGTCCATAATTTCCATTCCTGCAGGTATACATCCCTCTGCTATTATTTCTGCTACACAATTTCCTGCATCTTCAATGGTTGGAAAGCCAATTAATGCAGCCTTAACAATCTCTGGTGACTTAAGAATTTTTACTGTTACTTCTGTTATAACTCCTAGTAAACCTTCCGAACCAGTCATTAAACCTAAAAAGTCGTAACCTTCTGAGTCCATTGCCTTACCACCAAATTTAGTTATTGTTCCATCCATGAGCACAACTTCGATACCTAAAAGATTATTTGTTGTAGCTCCATATTTTAAAGAGTGCACGCCTCCAGAATTTTCAGCTACATTTCCACCTATAGAACAAGCAATTTGACTAGAAGGATCCGGAGCATAGTAAAATCCTTTATCTTGAACAGCATGAGTGATTGCTAAATTTGTTACGCACGGTTGTGTTACTACACATCTATTCTCGTAATCGATTTCTAGAATTTTATTAAATTTTCCCATCGCCATTAACACGCAATCCTCTAGAGGCAATGATCCACCAGATAAGCCCGTTCCGGCTCCTCTTGGAACTACTTTAACTTTATTATCATTACAATATTTTAATATATTACTAACTTCCTTCACAGTCTCGGGCATTACTACAACAAGAGGCATTTGCCTGTAAGCGGTTAAACCATCAGTTTCAAAAGGTCTTAATTCATCTGGGTGTGAAAGAACGTTCTTAGGGTTTATTATTCTTCCTATATCAGAGACAATTTTATCTTTTTTTGATAAAATTGAACTATCAACTTTTGGCATTTGTAAACTACTCATAAGTTTCCTTACTTAAGCATTTTTGATATTTTATCTAGTGCTTTTTGAATATTGTCCTGAGAAGCTGCAAAGCTAAAACGCACAAAATCTACCGATGTCTTACCAAAAGCTGTACCAGGAACAATTGCCACACCAGCTTCATGCATGCATTTTTTTGAAAATTCAGACCCGTTCATACCTGTTCCGCTTACATTTGGAAAAGCATAAAAAGCTCCTCCAGGCATACTACATGTAACCCCTGGCAAATCGTTTAAACCTTTATGAATTAATTTTCTTCTTTGATCAAATTTTTCCATCATGTGATGAATAGAGTCGTCAGGTCCATCCAGTGCAGCTATCCCAGCAAATTGTGATGGTGCATTTACACAAGAAAAACTATTGATAGCTAATTTTGTTACGTGAGGAATTAATTTTTCTGGCCACACACTCCAACCCATTCTCCAACCTGTCATAGAATAAGCTTTACTCCATCCATCAAGCACTATTAATCTTTCTTGTAAATCAGGATAATTAAAAAATGTTGGCATTTCTTTATCGTCAAAAATTTGTCTGCTATAAATTTCATCACTTAATATGTAAACATGCGGATGTTTTTTTAAACCTTCAGCAAGAAAATCTATGGCGGGTTTTTCAACAAAACTTCCAGTTGGATTGTTTGGATTAATTAAAATTACTAATCTTGTTTTATCAGTTATTGAAGATAAAATTTTTTCTGGATCAAACTTTAAATCTTTTTCTTTTGTTAAATCATAAGGAACAGCTTTGGCTCCGGTATAATTTATCATGGACTCATAGATTGGGAATCCAGGTGTTGGATGAACTATCTCGGCACCAGGCTCACCAATCATTTGAATAGCATAATACATTGTGGGTTTCCCTCCAGGCATAATCATAATTCTTTCTGGATCTACATCTTTTTTATATAGACTTTTAATTTTTCTAGAAACAGCTTGTCTACATTCTGTAATACCGTTCGCTAAAACATATCCATGATGTCCATCATCGATTGCTTTTTTAGCTGCATCCATAATATGCTGAGGTGTTTTAAAATCAGGTTGACCTAACCCTAAATGAATCATTTCTTTACCTTGAGCTTCAAGTTTCTTAGCTTCTGCTAAGACACTAAAAGCTGTTTCGGTACCTAATCGTTCTAAATTTTTAGCAAGCTTCATATTAAAAAATTTATTAAAATTTTAAACAACTTTCAAACACCCAAATTGCATCACCTATATGCAATTTTTGAGCTATTAAGCTCTTTTATGCTCTTACAACCTAATAAAATCATATCTCTTCTTATTTCTTCTCTCATTCTTTTTAAAATTTGCTCCACACCAGCTTGACCACCGGCACCTAAGGCAAATAAAAAACCTTTCCCAAAACTACAAGCTGTTGCACCTAATGATAACGCTTTTAAAACATGGGTGCCTCTTCTTATTCCTCCATCTAAAATTATTTCTAATTTATCTCCAACTGCTTCTTTTATTGCTGGCAGTTGATCGAAGGGTGATCGTGAGCCATCAAGTTGTCTTCCACCGTGATTTGATAATAAAATTGCAGAAGCTCCAATATCAATTGCTCTTTTTGCATCTTCGACCGACATAACACCTTTTAATGCGAATGGTCCTCCCCATTTTTTTACAACATACTCAGCATCTTTCCAGCTCATCGCTGGATCATATTGTTCGTTGATATAATCCATTACTCCTTTCGCGATACTAGATCCTTTTTTTGTCCAATGAGAAACATTTGCTAACTCAAATTTTTTATGTGTTAAATAATTGAATGCCCATTTAGGATGCATTGCAAAACTCATAATGCTTTTTAAAGTTAATTTTGGTGGCGTGGTAAAACCCCATTTATGATCTCTTTCTCTATTTCCTGCTACAACTGTATCAACAGTTAAACACAAAGATTTAAATCCTGCTGTTTTACATCTATCTATTAAATTATCTGTTAAACCTTGGTCTTTGTGAATATAAAGTTGAAACATTTTAGGTCCACTTGCAACATTGGCTATTTCCTCAATTGAAGAGGTGGCCATAGTCGACATGCTATAAAAAGTTCCAAATTTTTCTGCAGCTCTAGCGGATGCTTTATCTCCATCATGATGATATAATCGTTGCATTGCAGTTGGCGCTAAGAATAAGGGCATATCAATTTTCTGACCAAAGACAGTCGTTGAAAGATCTGGTTCTCCAACACTTGCTAAAATATTAGGCACTAAATCACATTTTAAAAATGATTCTGTATTACGTTTTAAAGTAGTCTCATCATCAGAGCCTCCATCTATATAATGAAAAATTGGAGCTGGTAAATTTTTTTTTGCTAATTTTCTAAAATCTTCAAAGTTATAACAATCATTAAGATTCATTATAATTAAAAGTTTTTTGAAAAAGTTATTTGTTGATTATCTGTTCCTGGATTAGTATCACCCCAGTCATTATTAGAAATATGACTGTAACTATAACTTAACTTAGAATTTTCAAAAATATCAAACCCTACCTTCACTTCGCTTTTAAACTCTAATACGCTACCTAAATCTTTGCCATCTCCTTTTTCATAATAACCAGGAGTGAAACTCGGCAAAATTTTTAATGGACCAATTCCATATTGTCCTTCTATCCCTGTATAAAGATAAACTGAACTGTTTCCTGTCATAAAAGCTCCAGTAACAGGTTTAAATTTTCCAAGAAAAGTATCCCTAAACAAGTTCGGATTTTTGTGTTCTATTCCAAATAGAGTAGTTTGATCATCTCCCTCTTCATCTATTACATCAAAAGTACCAGTGTAAAATGAGATATCTGCATCTCCCTGCTCTGCATGTGCATGAACAAAAATGATGAAAGTAGATAATAAACTTATTAGCAGTTTCAATTTCATACAAAAAAATACAACTAAATGTTTAATATGTACAGTTTCCTTTAAAGCTTTATTGCCTCTTTTTGAGAAAAGAATAAATGAAAAAACCACCAAATATTAAGACAATATAAGGCAAAATCCATAACAAAGAATTTTGAGTATTAAATTGAGGCTTAAACACAATCCAGTCTCCATATTTATCAGACATAAATTCATAAATTTCATTTTCTGTTTTGCCCTCATCAATTAAATCTTTCACGACTAATTTTATTGTCTGCGCAAAATCAGAATTTGAGTCTGATATAGATTGACCCTGACAAACTAGACAGCGTAAATTTTTATGAATCAAATTTGGATCAACAGTTTTTTCTGCTGCAAAAGAAAATTTTGAAAAAAAAATAAATAATAATAAAAGTAAATTTAATTTCATAATTACTCTATAATTTTGATAATATTTTCATAATCGTCTGCTGATAACGGTCCTACAAATTTTTGTATAATCATTAATTCTTTATTTATTAATATACTCTCTGGAATTCCATAAATGCCAAATTTCACTGAATGTTTACCATTTTTGTCTTTCGCTAATAAATCATAAGGATTACCTAACTCACTTAAAAATGTTTTGGCTTGGGAATCTTTATCCTTAAAATTTATACCTAATAAAACTAAATTTTTTTTTTGAGACAATTTCATTAATATAGGGTGCTCAATTTTGCAAGGAGCACACCATGATGCCCAAAAATTTATTAGTGTATAATTATTTTTTTTTATGTCATCACTTGTATAAAAATTTGAATTATCAAAAGAAATAATTTTAAATTCAGGTGTCTTCTTATTTATTAAACTTGAGGTATTATAATTTGTGTCTCTCGTTAGACTTATATAAAATATGCCTATCACAAATAAAAAAATGAATAAAATTATTATCTTAATTATTTTTTGCATTACCAAATAGTCTTATAGAGCCACCAACCACAATCATAATTACCGATATCCAAATCCAAGCCATTAATGGTTTTTTTTGAAACTTAATGTTGTAATAATCTGATCTATCAATATTGCTCATAGTTAAATAATAATCTTTAATTAAGCTGGTTTTAATAGCTGCTTCATAGGTTAAAGTTTTAGGCTTGTCGTAAATTCTTATTTCTGGATTTAAAATATTAGTTTGATTTGAATTTATATTTTTTATTTCTAATTTTCCAATAACTGCTTGATAATTTTTATAATTTTTTAAATCTAAATTCTGTAACTGAATAGAGTAATTCTCAAATTTTTTTGTTTCCCCTAATTTAATATTATAATCTTTTTCCAACGTGAAAATATCATTCAATCCAATGAACAAAACTAAAAAGCCAAAAGACGTATGCGAAATAATTCTGGCAAAATCTAATTTATTTTTTTTAAGAGCTTTTGCTATATCCATTAAAGAGGAAATGATCAAAAATAGAGCGCTGATAATAATAAAATTAGATAATAGGGAAAAGCTTTTAATGAAAAATATTATTGCCAAATTTAAACCAATCGCACCAGTTAGTATTAGAATATAAGTTCTAATGTTTTCAAATTTATTTTTTATCCATTTTGCTTTAGGTCCTAAAGCCATAAATAGAAGAAATACAACAACTACCGGAAATATAATTGCATTATAAAAAGGCGGGCCTACCGAAATTTTATTATCTGTTAGAGCATCGGTGAAAATTGGGTAAATAGTACCTAGCAAAACGGTAATTAAGTAGAACATCATGAACCAGTTATTAACTAAAATGAATGTTTCTTTACTGTTTCGATTTAAATCATAATTTTCTTTTTTGTACTTTTTAAAGAGGAGAAAAATAGATCCAAATATCATTAAACTTAAGAATATTAATATATAGATTCCCCTTGTTGGATCGCTCGCAAATGTATGAACAGAATTTAAAATCCCAGATCTTACTAAAAAGGTACCTGTTACACTCAAAGTGAATGTAATTAAACAGAGAATAATTACCCAAAAATAAAATAGATTTCTTTTTTCGAAAACAATTAATGAATGAAATAAAGCAGTCATAGCAAACCAAGGTAACAAAGAAGCATTTTCTACTGGATCCCAAAACCAAAAACCTCCCCAGCCTAATTCATAGTAAGCCCATATAGATCCAACAAGAATTCCAAGTGTTTGAAAGCACCAAGATATTAAAACCCAATTTTTTATAGAAAGAGAAAATGATTTCTCTGAATAATTCGTAATTAATGATGCTATTGCTGCTGAAAAATAAATAGATGCACCAACAAAACCTACATAAAGTAATGGAGGATGAATAGCTAAAGCAGGATCTTGTAGTATTGGATTTAAACCTAAACCCTCAGATGGAATCGGAGAAATTTTACTGAAAGGATTTGAATTAAAAAGAATAAAAAAAAGAAAACCAAGTATTAAAATATTTTGAATTATTAAAGTTAAAAGTCTAAATTTTTTTGGGTGATTTTTATTGTAAACTAAAAACAAAAAAGAAAATATTGAGAGAATGATTGCCCAAAGCAACAAGCTTCCTTCATGATTTCCCCATGTTCCTGCAATCTTATAAAATAAAGGCTTCAAAGAATGCGAATTTTGATAAACTGTAATTAAAGAAAAATCTGATACAATAAAAGCAGCTATCAAAACAAAAAAGCAAATAATTATTGAGGTGCTCTGGATTAAACTTAGTTGAAAAATATTTTTATCTACTCCGCCTGATATTTTTAGATTTCTGTTAGCTACATAAATAATACTAAAACTTAAGATTACATTTAAAAATAATAATATATTTCCCAGATTACTTAGCATTTTTTTTCATTATATCTTTTAATTCTGGAGGCATGTAATTTTCATCGTGTTTTGCTAAAATTCTATCGGCAATAAAAAAAGAATTATCTTGTAATTTTCCTTCAGCAACAACACCTTTTTCCTCTGAAAATAAATTTGGAACTGTGCCGCTGAAGCTTATATTTAGCTCGTTATTAAAATCAGTGATTATAAACTTAATTTCTTCCTCTTTAATTATCAATGAATTTTTTTTAACCATTCCTCCTACTCTAATTTTTTTATCAAAATTAATATTTTGATTGTTTTTTATATCTGTAGGGGATTTGAAATAAAAAATATTTTTGTTTAATGATTGAAGTATAAAAAATATTCCAATTACCGATATTACTAACGTTATGGCTAAGAGTGATGCTCTTTTTTTTACTTTTTTTGGGAGCATTTAATGCTTTAAATAGTTTTGCTAGATGAGGATAAAACTTGTGAAGCTATTTTTGAATTCTCGATAACTATTTTCTTTCTTTCAGATGAGAGCTCGTTAATCTCTTTCGCAAAATCTCTTTCGTATTTTTTAAGTGTTTTGAATGTTTTGTAGTAAAGCAATCCACACGCAATAAAAGTAATTGCGAAAGACCCCCAAACAAATAAACCGTAGCCGTTCATTGATAAAAAATCTTGTATCATAATCTTTTTAAGTTTTTTTTCTTTATTCTAATGATTTCTGTCTTATATTTCATTAGAAAAATTAGCGCACAATACAATATTAAGACAAAAAACATTAACAATAATGGCATTAACATAGAAGAATGTATTGAGCTCTCCCCAGTTAACTTGATACTGGCAGGTTGATGAAGTGTATTCCACCAATTTACAGAGTACTTAATTATAGGAATATTGATTAAACCTAATATCGCAATAATACTAGAAATTTTGTTTGCTCTATTTTCATCTGAAATAAGTTTGTGAGTTGAGATAAATCCAATATAAAAAATAGCAAGGATCAACATTGACGTTATTCGAGCATCCCAAGCCCACCATGTTCCCCATGTTGGTTGACCCCAAATAGAACCTGTAACCAATGCCAAGCATGTAAACATAAGACCTATCGGAGCAATGCTTTTAGTTATTAATTTAATATTTTTAATTTTAAAAATAAAATGTGCAATGGATAATATGGCAATTGAAGAAAAAGAAGCTAAACCAATCCATGCTGAAGGGACATGTACATACATTATTCTCACGCTATCTCCCTGCAAATAATCTGGTGGTGAAAAAATTAAAGCAAAAGAAAGTGCAACCAAAAGTAAAATAAAAAAAATTGAATTTATAAATCCAATTAATTTCTCAATCCAATAAAATATATTGCTTAAGTTTAATATTTTAAACATTAGACTTTAACTACTATAATATTTTTTTTATGTGAAGTTGTTTTATGGGCCCAACTGAGAATTAGGAGGGAGTATAACTAAAGAAGTTTATCCTCAATTGGGCTAAAACTTGAAAATCATATAGATTCTCTGTGTCTGAGGTTTGAATAAAAATTGTTTAATTTTAGGCAGTAAATATTAGTTGGATATTTTGTGGTAACTTGAGCCTTTTTTCCCTGAAAAGATTTCTTCTATAAGTGGGTGCTTAACTGGTTCTTTTGATTGGTCTAAAAGAAGATTCTGTTCAGAAACATACGCTTCATAAGTGACGTCATTGCTCTCGGCAAGTAAATGATAAAATGGTTGATCTTTTCTAGGTCTAACTTCTTTTGGAATAGACTGGTACCATTCCTCTGAATTATTAAATTCAAAATCAACATCATAAATCACACCTCTAAAATCAAAGTGCCTGTGTTTTACGACTTCACCGATAGAAAATTTAGCTGTATTATTTGCGCCCATATCAAATAGTTAATAATTTTTATTCAGAAATCAATATCTAATTTAATAAAATTTTATTATATGCTAATAATTGTTTGTGAATAAGTCGTTTTTAAAATTTATTACAGACTTTGGTCCGTTATTAATTTTTTTTACTATTTACTATAAAAGTGGCAATAACCTTAGCGCGGCTATCCCCCCATTAATAATTTCAACATTAATCGCAGTCGGTATTATGTATTTTGTTGAAAAAAAAATTCCCTACGTGCCATTAATTGGTGCCGTAGTAATCTCGTTATTTGGTGGTTTGACTCTATACTTTAATAATCCAATCTTTATTTACATGAAACCAACAATAGTAAATTTGATATTTGCGGCTATTCTTCTAGTCAGTAAATCCTTTTTTAATAAAAATTTTTTAAAATTATTTTTGCAGACTGCATTTCAATTAAATGAAGAAGGCTGGGGAAAGCTTAATTCAAGATGGGCATATTTTTTTATATTTTTAGCTTTATTAAATGAGGTTGTCTGGCGAACTCAGCCTGAGGCAACTTGGGTTAACTTTAAAGTTTGGGGAATGTTGCCTATTACAATAATTTTTACAGCGATGCAGTTGCCACTAATAAATAGGTATAAGTTATGAATAAAATAAGACTGGTAATTAATAATGAATCGAAAAGAAAAGAAAAAGAAAAATTTTTTATTAAAAAAGAATTACAAAGCATCTTAAATTTGTATGCAAAAATGGTTTCAAACGGTTCATGGAAAGATTATTCGTTTACCTCTGGTATAAAAGAAGTGTCATTCAATGTTTATCAAAGAGCTTCTGAGAAACCTGTTCTAAGAATTTTAAAAAATCTTAAGCCTAAATACTTTAATGAAAAATATATTATTAAAGATAAAAACGGAGCTATTTTAAAAAAATCTGAAAATTTGAATCAGTTAATAGATAAAACTAGTTGGAATAAATTAAGATTAGTGAAATAATTATCTTCTCTGACCGAAAAGTCTTAAAAGCATTATAAATAGATTTATAAAATCTAAATATAATGTTAGTGCGCCCATGACAGCTTTTTTACCCATCATCTCTCCGCTATCGCTTACTAAATACATATTCTTTATTTTTTGGGTGTCATAAGCTGTTAAACCTACGAAAACCAATACACCAATTATAGAAATAACGAAGTACATCATTGTAGATTTCATAAAAATGTTTACCAGTGATGCAATTATAATTCCGAAAAGACCCATCATTAAAAAAGATCCTAATTTAGTTAAATCTCTCTTAGTTGTGTAACCGTAAATACTCATCGCTCCAAATGTTCCAGCAGTTATGAAGAAAACTCTAGTTATACTTGCTCCAGTATATATTAAAAAAATTGATGAAAGTGATGCACCCATTAATGCTGCGAATATCCAAAAAGTAGTTTGAGCTTTAGCTGCGGACATTTTTGCAATTCCAAAACTCATATAAAAAACTATTGCTAAAGGTGCTAACATAATCACCCATTTAAGTCCCGAAGCGTAAATTGTATTCCCAAAGTTTGTTAAACCAATGATCTGTCCTTCATTTGAAGTTACAACAGCCATTTTAAAAAATGCTAGAGCTATAAAACCTGTCAATAAAACACCGGAAGCCATGTAGTTATAGACTTTTAGCATGTAAGAACGTAATCCCTGATCTATAATTGCTTCAGAAGCTGATGATCTTACAGTCGATGTTTGTTTGTTAAATTCCATTCTTTATATATATGTTTTTTTAAAAACTTTTCAATAGTCAAAAATTGACCTAAAAAAGAGCCATAAGTATTAATTTTTATGAAATTTAGAAAACTTGGAACCACAGATATTGATGTAAGTTTAATTTGCCTCGGCACAATGACATGGGGAACTCAGAATACTGAAAAAGATGCTTTTGAACAAATGGACTACGCAGTATCCCAAGGAATAAATTTTTTTGACACAGCAGAGCTTTACTCTGTTCCTCCAACTTCGGAGTCCTTTGGTAAAACAGAGGTAATGATTGGTAATTGGTTCGAAAAAAGAAAAAATAGAGAAAAAATTATTTTAGCTTCTAAAGTAGCTGGACCAGGATGTAGTTGGATAAGAGGTGGAGGAAATAATTTTGATGAAAAGAAAATTAAGGAAGCTATCGACGGAAGTTTAAAACGATTAAAAACAGATTATATTGATTTGTATCAGTTACATTGGCCTGAAAGATCTACTAATTATTTTGGTAGTAGAGATTTTCTATATAACAATAAAGAGGGAAATTGGAATAGTTTTGAGAGTATACTTGAAGCTTTAGATAAATTTATAAAGAGTGGGAAGATAAGACATATTGGTATGTCTAATGAAACGCCATATGGTTTATCCAGATATCTTGAAATTTCAAAAAATAAAGGTGCGCCCAGGATGATGTCAGTACAAAATCCATACAACTTAGTAAATAGAACTTACGAAATAGGCATGTCAGAAATTTCTATTAGGGAGAAATGCGGTTTACTTGTTTATTATCCTCTTGCAGCAGGAGGATTATCTGGAAAATATAGGAATGGTAAAATGCCTAAAGACTCAAGAATGGCACTTTTTAAAGGTTGGGAAAGACATTTAAATCCTTTGGCAATGAAAGCCTATGATAAATATTTTAAACTTGCTAAAGATTTAAATCTTACAATGGTTCAACTGGCTCAGTCCTTCGTTAATTCTAGACCATTTGTAACAAGTAATATAATTGGAGCAACCACAATGGATCAACTTAAAGAAAATGTTGAAAGCATAAACATAGAATTTACTGATGAAATGATGGAAAGAGTGAATGAAATTCATAACGATAACCCAAATCCATCACCTTAATCGATCGTTGAAATCAAATTTATTTAGTATAAAAATGAACTATGGTGGTCAAAAAAATATTTCTTTTAATTACGCTTGTAATCTTTTCTTTTAACGCATTTGCAAATACACCGAGGTCAACTGGTAAATATAAAAATTGGGAGAGTTTTGTTGCAGAAACAGAAAAAGGTAAAATTTGCTTTGCTCAAACTATTCCTACAAAGAGAGCTCCAGGGGCAATTCAAAGGGATCAATCTAAATTGTTTGTAACATTCAGACCAGGTGAAAACATTAAAGATGAAGTCAGCGTAACAAGTGGCCACGATTATAAAAGCTCAACTGTTACTGCTAGCTCAGGAAAAAAAAGATACTCCTTTTTCTCACAAAAAAATTTCGCTTGGCTGTTAGATGATCAAGAGGAGAGAAATTTTATAAAATTAATGAAAAAAGCAACAAATCTTATCGTTAAAGCTAGAACAACAAAAGGTGCGGAAACTACAGATCATTACTCGATGATGGGATTTACAAAGGCATATAACACCGCAAAAAAAACCTGCGGTTAAATGAAAAAAATTGTATTAGCCTACTCAGGGGGATTAGATACTTCAATTATTCTAAGATGGTTACAAGAAAATTATAAAGCAGAAGTTATTGCTTATACGTCGGACATTGGCCAAGAAATTAATAAAAAAAAAATTATTACCAACGCAAAACGTCTTGGAGTTAAAAAAATAATAATCGAAGATTTAAAAAATGTATTTGTAAAAGATTATGTATTTCCGATGATAAGAGCACACGCTGTTTATGAAGGTGTCTACCTACTTGGGACTTCAATAGCCAGACCTTTGATTGCTAAAAGACAAATTGCCATTGCAAAAAAATTTAACGCATATGCAGTATCTCACGGAGCTACTGGGAAAGGCAATGATCAAGTTAGGTTCGAACTTGGTTATGCTTTTTTTGGTGGAAAAAAAATTAAAACCATTGCGCCTTGGAGAGAATGGAAATTACAATCTAGAGCAGACTTAATTAAATATGCCAAAAAAAATAATATTCCAATTCCAAAAGATAAAAAAGGTGCGCCACCTTTTTCTATAGATGATAATATTTTTCATACTTCTACTGAAGGAAAAGTTTTGGAAAACCCTAAAAATTCTGCACCAGAATTTATCTTTCAAAGAACTATTTCACCAGAAAAGGCTCCAAATAAGAAAACAAAAGTAAAAATTACTTTTAAAAATAGTGATCCAATTGCCGTAAATGGAAAAAAATTAAGGCCTGATAAACTTTTAGACAAATTAAATATTCTTGCTGGTAAAAATGGTATTGGAAGAGTGGATCTTGTTGAAAATAGATTTATTGGTATTAAATCAAGAGGTGTTTACGAAACACCCGGCGGAACTTTATTATATGCAGCTCATAGAGCGATTGAGTCTGTGACTTTAGATAGAGAGACTGCACATGATAAAGAGAGTGTTATGCCTGAGTATGCTAAACTAGTTTATAATGGATATTGGTTTTCTAAAAAAAGAATTAAACTACAAAAAATAATTGATAAAAAAAGAAATCAAGTTTCCGGTGAAATAATTTTAAGTTTATACAAGGGAAATATTACAATTCTTTCAAGAAAAACAAAAAACAAAGCTTATTCAATGAAGAAAGTTTCTTTTGAAGAGAATAAAACCTTTAATAAGAAAAAAGTTGAAAATTTTATAAAATTTCATTCTAAACAGTTAAATAAAGATTAAATTTTTGATACAGTATTACTGATGAACAATTCGATTCGAAATATTCAGCTAGTTGCCGTTGTAGTGGTGCTAATCTCAACAATCATTGCTTTCTTTTTAGAGATGAGAGAAATGTACGAGAATAGGGATATTACCTTAGCAGACCTACTTTTAATGTTTATCTATATAGAAGTTATTGGATTAGTTAGATCTTATTGGGAAACAAGAGCAGTTAGAATTACTTATCCTTTAGTAATTGCAATAACAGCCTTAGCCCGATTTATTATATTACAAGACAAAGAGAGTGATCCAACAAACTTAATTTATATATCAGTTGCGATTTTAATTGTGGCCTTAGCTACTGTAATAATAAGATTCAGAAATAGTAAGTATTTAAAAATTGATAAATCAAAGTCTAATGAGCTTTAAAACAATCTAAGGTATTTTTAAGTAAACAAGCAATAGTCATTGGTCCTACTCCGCCAGGCACTGGAGTTATAGCTTTAGATTTTCCTTTTACAGCATCAAAATCAACATCCCCTACAATTTTATCTCCCATTTTATTTATTCCTACATCAATAACTATTGAGTCTTTTTTTACCCAATCTTCTTTTACTAATTTAGCTACTCCTACAGCGGCAACTAAGATATCAGCTTTTAAACACTCTTGTTTTAGATCTTTTGTTTTTGAGTGAACAATAGTAACTGTACAATTTTCTTTTAAAAGTAATTGAGCCATAGGTTTTCCATTTAAATTTGATCTACCAATTATAACCGCATGTTTTCCTGATAAATTTTTTTCGACTTTTTTTATCAGATACAAGCATCCTAAAGGTGTGCAAGGAACTAAAGCATGATGTCCAGATGAAAGGTTACCAACATTCACAGGATGAAATCCATCTACATCTTTTTTAGGACTTACAGCATTTATAATTTTTTCTTTATTAATTTGAGGAGGCAAAGGTAATTGAACTAGTATACCAGAAACATCGATATCATTATTAAGATCTTCTATCTTTTTTAAAACTTCCTCTTCTGTAACCTCTTTTGAGTATCTGACAACATTTGAATTAATTCCGACCTCCTTAGCACTTTTTTCTTTATTCCTAACGTAAATCTGACTCGGAGCAAAATCCCCAATTAATATGACAGTTAATCCAGGAACTTTATTATTTTTAGATTTAATTTCATCAATTTCTTTTTTGATCTCTTGTCTTAAATTTTCAGCTTCTTTTTTTCCATCAATAATCATCATTAAAATAAACTTGGGGCGAACATTTCAAAAATAAAATTCCTTAAAAACATTAACGCTAAAATTAATATTACAGGAGAAATATCTATTGAGCCTAAGTTAGGTAAAAATCGTCTTATATAGTTTAAGGCAGGAGCAGTTAGTCTGTAGGAAAAATCAAGCACTGCATAAACAAATCTATTTCCAGTATTTAAGATGTTAAAAGCAACTAACCAACTTATAACTGCGTTGATGATTAGTATCCATATGTAAAGTGTTACTACATTATCAAACAATATTAAAACTGACTTCATGAATTTTTCTCCACATAAACCGATGTACTTGGGAACGCAAATGAAGCTTTATTTTTTTCTACAATGTTTTTAATTTCTAAAGCTAAAGTATCTTTAACATTAAGCCATTCTTGAAAATACTTTGTTTTTGTAAAACAAATAAGTCTAATATCTATAGAGCTTGCAGCAAATTGATCTATTTTAACTGATAACAAAGTTTCTTCGGATTTAACAAAATCATCACTTTTTTTAATATAGTCCTCAATTTCTTTCTTAATGTTTTTTAATTGTTCGCTAGTAGTCCGATATTCCAAACCAATCATCCAATTAATTCTTCTATTTGTCGTTTGAGTATTGTTAATCACTGCGTTTTCAGCAAATTGAAAATTTGGAATTGTTGCCAAAGACTTATCAAACCTTCTTACTACGGTTGATCTAAAGCCGATGCTCTCTACAGTTCCCTCAATTACTCCTTCTACATAAATCCAATCACCAACTTGAAATCTTCTCTCGACTAAAACTAATATGCCTGAAATTAAGTTTTTAAATAGATCTTGGGCTCCAAGCGCAACCGCTACACCAAATAAACCTAAACCAGCAATGATCGGGCCAATTTTTATTCCCCAAAGTTCAAGAACGGCTGCGGCTCCCAAAATAAAAATTAAAACTTTAATAGCTTTTATAATCCAATTGATTAAATCTTTTGAAAGCAAGCCTCCAACCGATTTGATAACAACTGATAAAGGTCCAATGACTTGATGGAATGTCCAAAATATTAAAATAGTTATTAAAGACCGATTGATAGTTTCTAAAAATTCAGCCGCTTGTGTTTCAACAGTTAAATAACTGGTAGAAACAAAAAATCCTAAAACCACTGGAAAGAACTTTGCTGGTCCCTCCATTGAAAAAACAAGAGAGTTATCAAAATTATTTGTAGATTTTGATACGTAATTTTCTAATCTTTTAACTACAAACTTTGAAAAAACACCCCTTAAAAATAAAAAAAATAAAAAAATTAGTAAGGCAATTATTATTTCTGAAATATTAATTCCAGATATACCTTTGTTCCACACATCAAAAAATAGGTTTTTAAAATTTTGTAACACTTCCATACTTTTAATCTTTCAATTTTTCCAACTCTTCTCCTGGCTGAAAAATTTCCAATTTTTTCCACCCTGATTTTTTTAATACACCTAAAACTTTTTCACTTATACATAATACTCTAGACTCTGTCATCAACCCATTCAGAGAGTATTTTTTTACTATTTCAATAAAGCTCTCAGCGCTCCTTTGAGAGTAAATAAAAATTATGTCAGGAGGATGATTTTTAATTATTTTGTTATTTTCTTCATTAAGTTCAGTAATTTTTTCAGAGGTGTAGTTAATAATTTTATCTACCTGAAATCCCTCGTTTTTAAGTTCTTTATCTAAATTTGAAGATATGTAGTCCCCACAAAAATAAGCAATAGATTTTTTTTTATCAATCTGATCTGAATTTAAAATTATATTTTTTAGAGCATTTACAGTTCCTCCAGCAGAAATTGTATTATTGTATCCCTTTAGTCTTACTATTTTTTCAGTAATTGAACCAACACAAAAACATATTTTATTAGTATCTTGATTATCCAACTTTAAATTTCTAATAGCGTTGGCACTTGTAAAAATAAACGCATCATATTTTTTTGCATCTACTGGATTAGCATTAGATGCTGAGATCTTTAGTGTTGGGATATGAACAATCTTATGTCCTAGAGAGAAAAGCTTTCCCATTAAATCTTCTGAGTCTATTAAAGGTCTTGTAATTAATATATTCATTTTTTTTTAAATTCAGATCCTGCAAGTTTTAATAGTTCTTCTCCAACTAATTTTCCAATATTTACTGCTTCACTAGTTTTGCCCATCAGCTCATACTCGTAACTTTTTAATCCTGAGTCTGAAAATAATTGAGCTGTAAATTTAAGATTATTATTTTCTATTATTGCTAAACCACCAACAGCTGTTTCGCAATCACCTTTGATTGCTTTTAACATTGCACGTTCAGATTTTGCACATATTTCGGTTTCTGTATCATTTATATTTCTTAAAAGATTTTTAACTTCATCATCATTTTTATTACATTGGACAGCTATAATTCCTTGACCTACCGCTGGTAAAACTTCTTCACTTTTAAAAGAAAGACCTATTTTATCATCTAAATTCAAACTTTTAACTCCTGCTGCAGCTAAGATTACTCCATCTAATTTACCTTCTTCGAGTTTTTTAATTCTAGTATCAATATTTCCTCTCATACTTGTTACAGAAATATTTTTATTAATTTTTTTAAGCTGTAATTCTCTTCTTTTAGAGCTTGAGCCAATAACTATTTTACCTTTTAGATCTTCTAAGCTTTTAATCTTATTGCTTATAATTACGTCTCTATAATCATTTCTCTTTATATATGCGCCAATGATAAGGTTGCTATCCTCCACAGACTCCATATCTTTTAAGGAGTGAACAGCAATATCAATTTCTTTCTTCAAAAGTTTCTCTTCGATTTCTTTACAAAATAGATTTTTGCCCCCTATTTCAGATAATTTTACGTTTTGATTAATATCACCAGAAGTTTTAATAGCTTTAAAATCTATATTTTCTTCATTCAAATCAGTATTTTTTTTAATTAAAAGCTCTTTCACTTTTTCAACATAAGCAATTGAAAGCTTGCTTCCTCTGGCGCCGATTGTAATTTTAGTCATAAATTGATTATATATTTGAAAGATCTAAATTATACTATTTAAATTATAAATCGAATGACTAAAAAAATAACTTTTCTTGGAATAGAAACCAGTTGCGATGAAACGGCTGCTGCTGTCATAAGAGAAAATGACAAAGGAACTGCGGACATCTTATCCAATATAGTTTCAAGTCAGATCGAAGAGCATAAAAAATTTGGTGGTGTTGTACCTGAGTTGGCAGCTAGAGCTCACCTAGAAAATATTGAGTACATTATTGATGCGGCTTTAAAAGAAAGCAAAATATCTATTGATAAACTAGATGGTGTATCGGCAACTGCTGGGCCTGGATTGATAGTTTGTTTGACTGTTGGTTTAAATATTGGAAAATCAATTGCTGCATTTTCTAATAAGCCTTTTGTTGGGGTGAATCATTTGGAAGGACATGCGTTAAGTCCTGGCTTAGAAAAAAAAATTAAATTTCCCTATTTATTATTATTAATTTCAGGAGGTCATACTCAATTTTTAATAGTTAAAGATGTAAATGAATATGAACAATTAGGAACTACGATCGATGATGCTTTAGGAGAAGCGTTTGATAAAACAGCAAAAATGTTAGACTTGGGTTATCCTGGCGGGCCAAATGTTGAAAAATTTTCAAAATTAGGAGACAAAAATTTTTTTAAACTTCCTGAACCAATAATAAACAAAGCAGGTTGTAATCTTTCCTTTGCTGGTCTTAAAACAGCAGTACTTAGAGAGTCAAAAAAAATTAATGGAGAAATTAAATTAAAATATAACTTGGCAGCTTCTTTTCAAAATACAATTAATAAGATTCTTTATAAGAAAACTAAAGTTGCTGTTGAAATGTTTAGGGAAAAAACAAAAAAAGAAAAATTTCAATTGATAGTAGCTGGTGGTGTTGCGGCCAACGAAACAATAAGAAAAAATTTGTCATCTTTATCTAATGAAATGGGCTTTGAAACTATTTACCCAGATCTAAAGTTTTGTGGTGATAACGCCGCTATGATTGCTTGGGCAGGTATACAAAGGTTTAAAAAAAATATGATTGACGATATCACGGTATCTGCAAAATCAAGATGGCCTCTTGATAAGAACGCTCCTTACATGAAAGGACCTGGATTAAAATTATAATGCAATATTGGTTAATGAAATCTGAACCTGACGTTTGGTCAATTGAACAACAAATAAAAGCCGGAAAAAAAGGAGCGACTTGGGATGGTGTTAGGAATTATCAAGCAGCTAATAATTTAAAATCAATGAAGATAGGTGATCTATGCTTTTTTTATCACTCAAACATTGGAAAAGAAATTGTGGGCATTGTTAAAGTGATTAAAGAAGCATTTGTTGATAAAACCGATAAAGAAAAAAAGTTTGTAGCCGTCCAGGTTAGGTTCCAGGAACTACTAAAATACCCTGTTTCACTTGAAAAAATTAAAAAAAACAAGACTATTTCTCACTTACCGCTTATCAAACAGAGTAGATTGTCAGTAATGCCGATTGATTATAAAAGCTGGAAAATTATTTATAAGATGGGTAAGATAAATGCCAATTAGGAGAAATTGTGGCTAAGAAAAAAAAAAAGAAAAAAAAATCAAAAAAAACTAAAAAGACTAAAAGAAAAAAGTCTAAAAAAATTATCAATTCAAAGAAAAAGTCTAGAAAAGTAAAAAAGACAAAGAAATCAAGGTCAAAAAAAAAGAAAAAATCAAAATCTAAATCAAGAAAATCAAAACCTAGAAAAATAAATTTTAAATCACCTAAAATTTTAGAGGATGGTGATGGAAAATCTTTAATTAAAGTTTCAGATAGTTGGGCAAATCATGCATATGTAAATGAGTCAAAATATAAAAAAAAATACAAACTTTCAATTAAAGAAAATGATAAGTTTTGGGCAAAAGAAGGAAAAAGAATTTCTTGGATTAAAAAATATACAAAGATTAAAGATGTTAAATACAGTAAAGATGAAGTAAAAATTAAATGGTATTATGATGGTACATTAAATGCTTCTGCTAACTGTATTGATAGACATCTTAAAAAAAATCCAAGTAAAACTGCAATCATCTGGGTAGGCGATGATCCGGCTGACTCTAAAAAGATTTCATACAAAGAATTACATCAAAATGTTTGTAAAGCAGCTAATGGGCTAAAAAGTTTAGGTGTTCAAAAAGGTGATCGAGTTACGATTTACTTAACTATGATACCAGAGCTAGCATACATTATGCTTGCATGCGCCCGTATAGGTGCTGTTCACTCAATTATTTTTGGTGGTTTTTCTCCAGATTCAATAGCTACAAGAATTACTGACTGCGAGTCAGAATATTTAATTACAGCAGACGAAGGGGTAAGAGGAGGAAAAATAATTCCTTTGAAAAAAATAGCAGATGAAGCACTGGATCAATGTCCAAACGTTAAAAAGTGTGTTGTTGTTGAAAGAACAGGTAATCAAGTTAATTGGAATAATGAAAGAGACATATCTTACAAAAAATTAATTTCTTCTGCGCCAACAAAATGTGACCCGGAAGAAATGAGTGCTGAAGATCCATTATTCATTCTTTACACATCAGGTTCTACTGGAAAACCAAAAGGAGTTTTACATACGACTGGTGGTTATATGGTTTACGCTTCTATGACCCATCAATATATTTTTGATTATAAACCTAACGATATCTACTGGTGTACAGCAGATATTGGTTGGGTGACAGGTCACAGTTATATTATTTACGGTCCTCTCGCTAATGGCGCAACTACAATAATGTTCGAAGGTGTTCCAAATTATCCTGATAATTCAAGATGGTGGCAAATCGTTGATAAACATAAAGTAAATATTTTCTACACTGCCCCAACAGCAATTCGTGCTTTGATGAGAGAAGGCGATGGGCCAGTAAAAAAAACAAGCAGAAAATCTTTAAAATTATTAGGTACAGTAGGTGAGCCAATTAACCCTGAGGCATGGATGTGGTATTACAAAACTGTTGGGGACTCTAGATGTCCAATAGTAGATACTTGGTGGCAAACAGAAACAGGAGGAATATTAATTGCTCCTCAACCGGGTGCTATTGATCTAAAACCTGGTTCAGCAACAAAACCGTTTTACGGGATTAAACCTGTATTAGTAGATAAAGACGGAAAAATTATAAAGGGTGAAGGTCAAGGTAGACTGTGTATGGCTAGTTCTTGGCCGGGTCAAATGAGGACTGTGTATGGTGATCATCAAAGATTTATAGATACCTACTTCTCTCAATTCGATGGAAAATATTTTACCGGTGATGGTTGTAGAAGAGATAAAGATGGTTATTACTGGATAACTGGGAGAGTAGACGACGTTATTATTGTTTCGGGACACAATCTTGGAACAGCAGAAATTGAAAGCGCATTTGTTGCTCATCCTAAGGTTGCTGAAGCAGCAGTTGTTGGCTTTCCACACAGCATTAAAGGAAATGGTTTGTATTGCTATGTTACTTTAAACGCAGGAGAAAACCCTACTGGTGATTTAGAAAGAGATCTCAAGCAATGGGTGAGAAAACAAATTGGTCCTATTTGCTATCCGGATGTAATTCAATTTGCACCAGGGCTTCCCAAAACAAGATCTGGCAAGATCATGAGGAGGATATTGAGAAAAATTGCAGCTAATGAGCCTGATAATCTTGGTGATACTACTACTTTAGCTGACCCGAGTGTAGTAACTTCATTAGTTGAAAATAGGCAAAATAGAGATTAATTAAAGTTTAAATATTTTGTTAATTTTTTAAATTCATCTGTTTTTAAATTCCATTTCAATCGCATTGAATTTAAAACTATTTCTTTATCTAAAGTTTTTAATTCATCCGCAATAGGTGCCCAATTATAAAGTGCCAAACAACTTTCTTGAAATGGATTATTTAAATAATATTTATGAAAGTCTATTTTTTCATAACGATTTAAAAATTCCTCTTTAGCCTTTAAATAGACTTCATTACTTAAACCATTAGCTTTTTCATTTTCTATAATATTTAAATAAATCTCTTTACAATCGTTCTCTTTAAGATTTTTTTCTACCATCAAATATGAGAAAACGTAAAAAGTGCAATCCGCTATTGCCACCATATATATATTCCACTTTGCAATATTAATGGATTTAGAAAAAACCTCATCTTCGACCATTGCGGTATATTTAACACCTATCCTAGTCTTTAGATATCCGTACAAAGTAGTTTGAGTTACGTGAGCTGATCTTTGTTGAATAAATTTTTGCAGATCGCTTTTTGATTTTATACTTTTAAAATAACTTGTTACTTTTTCCACGGGAAATAAGTATTCACCCATTGTTTTTAGAGTTATTCTAAGCTTTTGTAGATTCAATTTCACGTTGTATTTTAAAAACCCTTATTTTACTTAACTTATAGCATTTCATAATGGTTTTAGGGTCCTTTTTTCTCTTTAAATTAAACTCATAATGGGTAAGCTTCCCACAACAAATAATACTTTTTACGTAAAAAGTTAAAAATAAATAGGGGGAAATATGTCAAATAAAGACGCATATTGGAATAAGACCAAAAACCATATGATAGTAACATTGGTTCTTTGGGCTTTCTTCTCATTAGTGATCTTCATGTTTGGTTCAGAACTAAACACGATGTCTTTTCTTGGCTATCCACTAGCATATTACATGACTGCGCAAGGTTCGCTTCTTGCCTTTGTGATAATTTTGTTTTGGACTGCAAATAAACAAGAAAAAATCGACGAAGAACATGGTTTCTCGGAAAGAGAGGATGACTAATGTTTAAAGGAGATTTTATAAAAAACCTTCCTAAAATATACGGGACCTACACTGGTGGTTTCATAGTATTCATCATTTTGATGGCTATTGCGGAACAAGCAGGTGTGTCAGCTAAAAACATCGGAGTGATGTTTGTAGCTTTCACGGTTTTGATTTATGCCTTAATCGGTTATTTATCACGAACCATTCAAGTAGATGCCTACTATGTTGCAGGAAGACAAGTGCCTACCGTATTTAACGGGATGGCAACAGCAGCTGACTGGATGTCAGGTGCTTCATTCGTAGCCTTAGCGGGTGGAGTTTACTTTGGTGGTTATACTTATATGGCCTTCTTAGTAGGTTGGACAGGTGGATACGTACTTGTTGCAACTTTAATGGCTCCGTACCTAAGAAAATTTGGATGTTACACAGTTCCTGATTTTATTGGAACACGATACGGTGGTAATCTTGTAAGAGCTTGCGCAGTATTCGTGCTTTTTATAGCATCATTTACTTACGTAACTGCACAAATTAACGCTACGGGTACAATTGCTTCTAGAGCTCTTGGAATTCCGTTCGAAGCAGGTGTATGGGTAGGATTAATAAGTATCCTTATCTGTTCAATGCTTGGAGGAATGAGAGCTGTAACTTGGACTCAGGTTGCTCAGTACATTGTATTAATCATCGCTTACTTGATACCAGTATTCTGGATCAGTTCAAACGTTGGTGGAGGAATTTTCCCTCACTTAATGTTAGGTGATGAAGTTGCAAGACTTGGTGAACTTGAACAACAATTTGGACTAGTTAAAAACAGCGCCGCAGATATGAAAGCAGCTGGGGTACCAGGAGGATTGAAATACATCTCTGGAACTCACTCTGGAGTACCTGAAGGTGGAATGGCTGTCTGGAAATACTTATCGTTAGCGATTTGTATGATGGTAGGAACTGCATCGTTACCTCATATCTTAATGAGATACTTTACAACTCCTTCTGTTAGAGCAGCAAGAAAATCAGTAGCTTGGTCGCTATTCTTTATTTTCTTACTTTACTCTTCAGCGCCTATGTTAGCGACATTGTCTAAGTTGGCATTAATGGATCCAAATCTACCAACTGGAATTATCGGAAAATCTATTTCTGAAGTTCAGTCGATAGAATGGGTACAAAGATGGTCTGAAGTTAAACAAGTATTTATCGCAGACTTTAATGGTGACGGTATACTTCAGTTGAACGAATGGTTCATGAGAGGTGACGTTGTAGTATTAGCTACTCCAGAAGTAGCGGGACTACCGTTTGTAATCTCTGGACTTGTGTTTGCTGGTGGTATGGCTGCTGCCATGTCAACTGCTGACGGTCTTGTGTTAGCGATATCAAATGCTTTATCTCATGATATTTACTACAAAATCATAGATCCAAAAGCTGATACAGCTAAAAGACTTTTAGTTGCTCGTGTACTACTAGTAATAATCGGAGCTGCTGGTGCTTACATAGCCTCTTTCAGGCTTACAAGTATCTTAGGTTCGGTTGCTTGGGCATTCGACTTTGCAATGTCAGGCTTATTCTTCCCACTTGTACTTGGTGTATGGTGGAAGAGAGCTACTAGAGCTGGTGCAATCGCCGGTATCGTAGCAGGAATTGCTTCAGGAACATTATACTTATTGTGGGTGTTCCCTAAGTTCTCTGTGCCAATATTCGGTGGTGTAAATACTCCATTCTTAGGTATCGACCACTTAAGATTTGGTTTAATCGGTGCACCAATTTGTTTAGTTGTAATGGTTGTAGTTAGTTTAATGACTAAGGAACCAAGTCCAGCTGTACAAAAAATGGTAGACGACACAAGAATACCTACAGGTAAGGCTATTCTTGGTAAGCAACACTAAAAAATAATTATTTTGAATTAAAAGGGGCGATTTTTTCGCCCCTTTTTTTTTACCTAAATCATGATATTTTAAAAATATGATACCTACTTGGGCAATTGTCTTAGATTACGTGCTAGGAACTATTATGTGGACCTTAATAGGTCGAGCGTTCATGAACATTTTTCAAAGAGAGGATTCTACATTCTTTTTTATGAGAGTTTTTGTTAAATACACTAATCCAATTATCAATTTATTTAAGTTTATCACTCCCAGTTTTTTATTCGGACCGTTTATAGCTCTTTACGTCGCTTGGTTTTTTTATTTATTTAGGTTTTACGCAATGCCTTATATTTTAGGCTATGATGTATGGGGAATGCTTGCATTTCCACTTGAAAGTGATTTTTCGAGACAACTTTATCAATTATTCAACTAATATCTTAATTTTTTTGACAAAGTTTGAGTTTAAAATATAAACAAAGTATGAGTGGCTTGATTAAAATTTCTCCTTCAATTTTATCTGCTGATTTCAGCAAATTAGGAAATGAAGTTATATCTTTGGAGAAAGCTGGCGCAGATTATATTCATATTGACGTAATGGACGGACATTTCGTGCCAAATCTTACTATTGGTCCTGAAGTTATAAAAAAATTAAGACCCCTAACAAAAAAAACATTTGATGTTCATTTGATGATTTCACCTGTAGATAATTTTATAAAAGATTTTGCAAATGCTGGTGCGGATATTATTACTTTTCACCCAGAAGCTACTCCTGATGTTTCAAAAACAATTAAGTTGATAAAAGATCAAAATAAAAAAGTCGGTATCTCTTTAAAACCAAAATCAAAAGTTGATTTAATCATAGATTATTTAAATCAAATTGATTTAGTTTTGATCATGAGTGTTGAACCAGGATTTGGTGGACAAAAATTTATGCCAGAGGTTTTAGAAAAAACAAAAACTATCAGAAATCTAATCAATGAAAAAAACTTAAACGTTGACGTCGAAATTGATGGCGGTATTAATTTTAAAAATTGTTCTAAAGCAAAAGATGCAGGTGCAAATATACTTGTATCAGGGTCTACAGTGTTTAAAGAAAATGAAGGTGACCTTAAAAAAAATATAGAAATTCTCAGAAACAGTTGATAAATGTTTGGCCTGAAAAGCGTCTATTTTTATTTAATTGCTTGTCAAATTATTTTAGTAAAATTTTTCAAAAAATTATATTTTTCGTCTAAAAATTACAACAAATCTTTAGAAACTAAGACACCACAACAGGTATACTATAATCCTAATCCTTTCTTACTCTCTATAATTACTTCTTACAATAACCAATCATTTAAAATAAATGAAATCGATCCAAATATTTTTTGGTTGGAAGATAAAAAGAAAGATACAGAACAAATGCATAATTTTTTTTGGTTAAATCTTATTGATAGAAAATCTGATCATAAAAAATTAAAAAAAATTATTTTTATCTGGATGTTGAAAAATTCAAAATATAAAAAAGAAATATGGGAAACCTCAACATTAAGCGGTAGAGTAATAAGCTGGGTTTTAAATATAGATATCATTTTAACAAATTGTACTTTTGAATTTAAAAAAAATTTTTTTGATTGTATTATCAGTCAAACTAACCACTTAAAAAAAAATATTAGATTTGAAAAAAATTTTACAAAAAAAATTAAAATATTAACCGCCATAATTTTAACTGGCCTCGTTTTTAAGGAGTACGAAGAAAATTTCGATATTGGCATAAAAGAATTAGAGGCGCTTGTTAAATCTTATTTTGATAAAAATGGTTTTCCGCTATCAAGAAATCCATATGATTTAGTTTATTTTTTCAAATATTTTATATTTTGCAAAGAGGCAATCAAAGATAGCCAAAAATATGTACCAGAATTTTTAGATGATATCTTAAAAAAAAACTTAAATTGTATCCATTATATAAAGACACCAGACAATCAACTTCCTCTATTTAATGGGGCTGTCTCACTCAGTCTAGATCAAATTCAAAAGTATTTAGATAATTTTAAACCGGATAACAAAATAGATAATTATGGAGGTTTATTTAAAGTTAAACATAAAAATCATTTCTTTCTTGTAGATATTGATAAGCCTCCTCAGAAAAAATTTTCAAAATCTTATCAGTCAGGGCCACTGTCCTTTGAATATTTTTTAGACGGCGTGAAAATAATTACCAATTCAGGATTCGGAAGTCAGATTTCAAAAAAAACTGAATTACTTAGCAGATTAACCGCTTGCCAATCGACTTTGACAATAAATGATACCTCCATTACAAAATTTGAAAAAAATAAGATGGTTAGCAAAGTGTTTGGAAACTCAATTAAAGATAGTTTTAAATCATTTGATTTTCATACGATAAAAGAGGGTGGCTTAATAGGATTCTCAGGATCTAACAACGGCTATGAGAAAAAGTTTGGATGCACTCACAAAAGAGAGATATATTTAGATAAAGAAAAAAATTACCTTATAGGCAAAGATACTATTTTTAAAGAAAAGGATGGGTATCCGATAAGATATGCTTTTAGATTTCACATAAATCCTGACCTGAGTGTTGTAAAAACTATGAGTGGAAATAGTGCTTTAATTCAAATTTCCAAAAATAAATCATTAATCTTTACTATTAAAGATGAGAATTTAAATATTGAGAAAAGTATATTTATGGGTGAAAAAAAAATAATTGATAGTGCTTGTATAACAATTAGTGGTAATTTAGTTAATAAAAATAAAATCTTTAACTGGGAAATTAAAAAAAGTATTTAATAATGAATGTAAAAGTAAAAAACGCTTTAATATCTGTTTCGAATAAAGAGAGCTTGGTTTCACTACTCAAAACTTTGAAAAAATATAATATTAACATTATTAGCTCCGGAGGTACTTATGCCGCTATTAAGAAATTAGGTTATAAATGCACAGAATTGTCTAAGTACACAGGTTTTAAAGAAATGCTAGATGGAAGAGTTAAAACTCTTCATCCCAAAATCCATGCTGGAATTCTTCACGATAGACAAAATAAAAAACATAAGAGCGAAATGTCTAAACAAAATTTTCCTCCTATTGATCTTATTGTAGTCAATTTTTATCCATTTCAAAAAATAGTTACTAGCAAACAAAATCCAAAGCAAATTATTGAAAATATAGATATAGGGGGTCCTACTATGGTTAGAGCCGCTGCTAAAAATTTTAAGAATGTAACGATAGTAACTAATAGAAATGACTATGGAGCATTAATAAAAGAATTAGAAAAAACAAGGGGGAAAACTTCTTTGAAATTTAGAGAATTAATGTCATCAAAAGCATTTGGTCTAACTGCATACTACGATGCTATGATTGCTAATTGGTTTAATGAAAAACTCAAAATTCAATTTCCAGAGAGAAAAACAATTTTTGGTAGAAAACTGGAAAAATTAAGGTACGGAGAAAACCCTCATCAACAAAGTTCTATATATGTAAATGATTATGATGATAAACAACTAGGATTTAATCAAATTCACGGAAAAGAACTAAGTTATAATAATTACAGTGACATGTTTGCATCTTTGGAAATTTTAAATTCACTTAAAAAAAAATCAGGCACTGTTATTATCAAGCATGCTAATCCATGTGGGGTCTCTGAAAATAAATCACCGTTAGTTTCTTTTAAAAATGCTTATTCTTCTGATCCAATAAGTGCTTTTGGTGGAGTTATTGCTTGTAATTATAAAATCAACGTAAAAATTGCTTCTGAAATTAGTAAAAATTTTTTAGAAGTTTTACTAGCTAAAGGTTTTGATATAGAATCTTTAAAAATATTAAAGAAAAAAAAAAACTTACGTATAATCGATATTTCTAATTTTAAGTTAAAAAATCTTATTTCAATAAAATCATTCGAAAGATCTTTCTTGTTACAATCTAAAGATAATATTGTTATAGATAGAAAAAAATTGAAATGTGTCACCAAGTTAAAACCTAGTAAAAAGGAATTAGCTGAAATTCAATTTGCTTATAATGTTTGTAAACACGTAAAATCCAACGCTATAGTGATTTGTAATAATTTTTCAACAATAGGCATTGGTGCTGGACAACCAAGTCGATTAGATAGCTGCAAAATTGCAGTACAAAAAGCCAAGCAATTTCAATTTTCAAAAATTAAAAATTCTATAGCTGCGTCTGACGCTTTTTTTCCTTTTGTTGACGGGATAAATATTCTTATAAAAGCTGGAGTGAAAACCATTATCCAACCAGGTGGATCAATTAGAGATCAAGAAGTTATAAATGCTGCTGATAAAGCAAAAGTTAAAATGTTTTTTACCGGAATAAGACACTTTAATCATTAATTAATTTTATCTATTTTTGCAGCTAATATAAAATCACTTTCTGCAAGTCCTTTTATAGAATGTGTAAATATTTTTACTTTACAGTAACCCCAACCAAAAGAGATATCGGGATGATGATTTTCTTCTTCAGCTATAGTTCCAACTGTATTGACAAATTTTTGACTTTCTTCAAAATTTTTAAACTTAAAATCTTTAATTAAATAAAAACTTTTATCATTATTAATTTTTACATCCCAACCATCAACTTTTTTTAAGTATTTGTGGATTTCGCTTTTGTCAAAAGGTGGAATGTTTCCTTCACAGGCTACGCATTTTTTTTTTGATAAATCGTCCATTTTAAAATTTGTAAACTTATTTTGGAGCGGGCAAAGGGGTTCGAACCCTCGACCTTCTCGTTGGCAACGAGACGCTCTACCACTGAGCTATGCCCGCAATTTTTTAAGTATAGTACACACTCTTGTCGATGGTCAACCATTATAAAATGACGCTACCTACATGCTAATTTTTTTTATATAATATTATTATGAAAAAATTTCCAAATGTTATTCCGGTATTTCCATTAAGTGGTGTCATATATTTTCCTAAAACTAACCTACCTCTCAACATTTTCGAACAAAGATACCTTAACTTAGTCAATGATGCATACAATAAAGATAAATTAATGGGCATGGTTCAATCTAAAAAAGAAGGTAACGCCGTTTATGATGTCGGATGCTTAGGAAAAATAAGTGATTATCAAAAAAGTAAAGATGGTAGAATTTTAATTAATCTTACAGGTATCTCTAGATTTAAAATTTTAAAAGAGATCAACAGTAATAAATTGTATAGAGAATTTCAGGTAGATTATAAAAATTTTATTGAAGATACTAATGATCAAACAAGTGAAATTAATGCCTTTTCATTAATGGAAAAAGTTAAAAATTTTTTCAAAAAAAATGGTCTCCTTCTTAATTGGAAAGAATTTGAAAAATTAGATAACATGCAAAAAATAAACACCTTGGCGATGGTTGCCCCTATTACAAATGAAGAAAAGCAAAAACTGCTTGAGTCAATTTCTATCGAAAATAAAGTTAAAACTCTTGAAAGTATAATTAGTTTTTATTTGTATGAAACAGGATTAAATAATCAAACAATTCAATGATTTTAATTTGCTGACTTATTCATAGAGTCAAAGAAGTCAGCATTATTTTTTGTATTTTTTAGTTTTGCAATAAGAAACTCTATACCATCCATTGTTCCCATAGGGCTAATAATTCTTCTTAAAACATTCATTTTAGATAAATCATCTTTTTCAAATAAAAGCTCCTCTCTTCTTGTGCCTGATCTAGTAATATCCAGCGCAGGATAAATTCTTTTATCTGCAACTTTTCTATCAAGAATTAACTCTGAATTACCAGTACCTTTGAATTCTTCAAAAATTACCTCATCCATTCTACTACCAGTATCGATTAAAGCCGTAGAGATTATTGTGAGCGATCCACCTTCTTCAACATTTCTTGCAGCCCCGAAAAATCTTTTTGGCCTTTGTAATGCATTTGCATCAACACCTCCTGTTAAAACCTTTCCCGAACTTGGAATTACTGCATTATAAGCTCTTCCTAGTCGAGTAATGGAGTCTAATAAAATCACTACATCTTTTTTATGTTCCACTAATCTTTTAGCTTTCTCTATAACCATTTCAGCAACAGCAACGTGCCTTGAAGCAGGTTCATCAAAAGTTGAAGCTACAACTTCTCCTTTTACGGATCTTTGCATATCCGTAACTTCCTCTGGTCTTTCATCTATTAATAAAACCATTAAATAACATTCAGGATGATTTGCTGTAATTGATTGGGCAATATTCTGAAGAATTATTGTTTTTCCCGCTCTTGGAGGGGATACAATTAGTGATCTTTGGCCTTTGCCAATAGGGCTTACTAAGTCGATCAGTCTAGCTGTATTGTCAGGTTTTTTTTCAATTTTTGTTGTTTCAACTTCCAGCTTAATCCTCTCATTCGGATATAACGGTGTTAAATTATCAAATGCAATTTTATTTTTTCCTTTTTCAGGTTCATCAAAGTTAATCTTGTTTACTTTCAGTAAAGCAAAATATCTCTCCGCATCTTTAGGCCCTCTTATTTCACCCTCCACAGAGTCTCCTGTTCGTAAACCAAACCTTCTTATTTGACTTGGGCTTACATAAATATCGTCAGGACCAGGCAAATAATTAGACTCTATCGCTCTCAAAAAACCGAACCCATCTTGTAAAACTTCTAGCACACCCGTAGCTGTAATTTGTTCATTTTTTTCTGCTAATTTTTTTAGGATAGCAAAAAGTATTTCTTGTTTTCTAAGAGTGCTTGGGTTTTCTATACCTAGATTTTCGGCTTCAATAATTAGCTCTGCAGGGTTTTTTTGCTTTAATTCTTGTAAATTCATGTGATTTTATTGATTAATAGGAAAGTACTAAAAATATATGGCTTTTTTTAAAAAATTCAAGGCTTTTTATAATGGCTTAAAAACAACAACAAATATAACAACAATAAGTATAATCGTCGGAATTTCATTAATTATTCTATAAAATTTAGATGTTTTGGTATTTTGAGCTATCGCAAAATCACCTACATATTTGCCAAGCAAGAAATGGTAATAAGTAAGTATTATTACTAATGCAGTTTTTATTTGCATCCATAGTTCAGAAAAAACGTTAAATCCTAAAGAATGAATTAACAAAAATCCAAACAACCAAGAAAGTAACATGGCAGGCATCATTATGTAATTGTAAAGTTTTCGTTCCATAGTTTTAAAAACGTTTTTTTGTGAATCATGAGTAGCTTCAGCATGATAAACAAATATACGCGGCAGATACAACAAACCGGCCATCCAAGATATAACTGCGATTAAATGTAATGATTTAAATAAAAGATAAAAGTTCATAATCAAATATATTTTTTTACTAATTTTTCAAACAAATTTACATGGTCTGGGTCATCGTTAAGGCATGGAATTAAATCAAAGTTTTTTCCACCGTTATTTAAAAAACTTTCCCTGCCCTGAATATCTATTTCCTCTAAAGTTTCTACACAATCTGAAGCAAATCCTGGACAGATTACTAATAAATTTTTTATTCCCTTTTTTGGTAGTTCTTCTAAGGTTTTATCAGTATAAGGTGTTAACCATTCTTGCGGCCCGAACCTTGATTGGAAAGTAAGTTGTATATCTATCTGATTAAAATTTTCTTTTATTAATCTTGTAGTTTTATGACAATAACAATAATAGGGGTCTCCTTTATCAAAGTATTTTTTTGGAATTCCATGGTAAGAAGAGATGATTAAATCTGGTTCCCAGCTAATATTGTCTAATTTCCTCTTAATACTTTTAATTAACGCCTCTATGTAGTCAGGTTCACTTTCATAGTGTGGAATAATTTGTAAACTCGGTTGCCACCTCATATCCATCAATGATCTATAAACTTCGTCGCAAACGGTTGCCGTAGTAGCTGCTGCGTATTGAGGATACAAAGGAAGAATAATTATATTTTCACAGCCAGCAGTTTTCAGAACGTTAAGCTTTGATTTAATACTAGGATTTCCATATCTCATTGCAAAATCTACGATTATTTTATCATTTCCAATTTTATTATTTAGCTTCTGTGCTTGGCTTCTAGTAAAATAAAGTAGTGGTGACTCGTTTGTTTCTTTCCTCCAAATCTTTTTGTACGCGTGAGCGGTTTTAGAAGGTCTGATGGTCAGTATAAAAAGGTTTAGTATTATTTGCCATAATACAGGATTTACCTCTATAACTCTTCTGTCAGATAAAAATTCCTTTAAATATTTTCTTATGTCCCACCAGCTTGTTGAGTCTGGGGTGCCAAGGTTTATTAAAAGCACCCCCGTTTTTCCAAATTTTATTTCTGGGTGATTGTCTTTCATTTTTAATATTCTCTATAAAACTTAATTAGTTTGCTAACATCATCTGGATTAGTTTCTGGAAGCATACCATGACCAAGATTAAAAATATAAGGTATTCCTTTAAATGTATCTAGATACTTCTTGGCATTATTTATCATTTTTTGATTTGATGATAATAAAAGTTTTGGATCTAAACCTCCTTGAATAACAGTACCCTTCAAATTTTTTTTTGCCCATTCAGGGTTTATATCAAAATCTATGTTTAGCCCATTAGGTTTAACAACATTGTTAAATTCTTTATAATTTTCGTTTATTCCTCGTGGAAAGCATATAACAGGTATCTTGTTTTTTTTACAAAATTCTACAATTTTTAAATTAGGAATATAACAATAATTAGGTAGATCCTCAGAAGATATTAATCCTGCCCATGAATCGAAAATTTGAATTACATCTGCTCCATGGTTAATTTGGTTTTCAATATGTGTACAAAGATATTCGTTTAATTTATCTAAAATTAAATTTACCTCAAAATCTTTATTTTTGATCTTTTTATAATCAATTTCGTTTTTATTCGATTTTGCTCCAAGCATGTAAACCAGTAAAGTCCACGGTGCTCCAATGAACGATATAAGTGATTTTTTTTTGTCTAATTTTTCTCTGGTTTTTTCAATTGCCTTATAAACCGGATGTAAAATTTGTGTAAAAGTGATCTTGTCATTGTTTATAAATTTTTTAAAATTAAAATTTTCTAATATAGGCCCTCTGTCTTTTATGAAATTAACATTTTGACCTAGAGCGTATGGGACCATGAGAATATCTGAAAAAATAATTGCTGAGTCTAAATCAAACCTTTTAATAGGTTGCAATGTAATCTCTCTGCTTAAATCACTGTTTAAACAAAGTTTAATGAAATTTGGATTTTGAGATCTAATTTTTCTGAATTCAGGTAAGTAACGTCCTGCTTGTCTCATAAACCAAACAGATTTACAAATCTTCTTATTTATTAAAATTTCTTTAAGATTACTCATTAAATAATAATAGTTTATAAGTGTAATATTTACTCTAGATCTTGTTAATTAGATATATAACGATTTATACATTTTTTATACATGGTGAAATTTATAAGTTTCATTGATATTACTGATATTAATGGCTTTATTAGTTTTATAAACAGATAAAAAACTCTATTATCAACATTAAATAAAATGTTTAAATATTGTTAATTAATGTTAATTATTTTTTTGTATTTTTATCTTTAGATGTAAAACATTAATTAATTAATATTTTATTAACAATTTTATGAACGAAAAATACAATGTATATCTTGTGTCTGATTCAACGGGTGAAACCCTAGATAGAATTTTCTTATCGTTAAAATCTCAATTTGCTAATTTTGAATATGAAAAAAAGGAATTTGCTTTTATTAGGACGGAACAACAAATAGATAAAATTTTAAAAGAGTGTAAAGCAATAGAAAATGCAATAATATTATATACAGTAGTTGAAACTAAACTAGCTAAATACTTGGCTAACCAAAGTGAAAAGTTTTCTGTTCCGTGCTTCGGCGTTCTAGGAAATTTAATTTTAAGCTTTTCAAAGCTTCTTAATCAAAAAGCAATACATAAACCAAGCGCCCAGCATGTTCTGGATGAAGATTATTATAAAAGAATAGAAGCTATTCAATTTACTATGTCACATGACGATGGAAAAAAAATAGACGATATTAATAATGCAGACGTAATTTTATTAGGTGTAAGTAGGACAAGCAAAACACCAACTTCCATTTACTTAGCAAACAGAGGGTATAAAACAGTAAATATCCCTTTGGTTTTAGACCAAAGAATACCTGCTGATCTTAAATCAAACACCACTTCGTGCATTGTAGGATTAATAGCAGATCCTGAGAGGTTATCTGACATTAGACGAAATAGAGTGGCCATAATGAAGGATCAAAAACTTAAAGACTATACAGATTTAGACTCTATAAAAAAAGAAGTGGAAGATTCAAAAAAATTATTTAAAAAAAATAATTGGCCTATAATTGATGTAACTAGAAGATCTGTCGAAGAGACGGCCGCATCTATATTGAAAATTATCGATATTAAAAAAAATAAATGAAAATCATCCTAGCATCTAAAAGCGGAGTTCGTAAACAAATTTTGGACAAATATAAAATTGATAATGAAGTAATGATATCAAATGTCGATGAAGATGAAGTAAAGATCTCACTGTTAGCGGAAGGAGCAGATCCATCAGTCATCTCAAAAAACCTTGCAGAAATTAAATCTATTAAAGTTAGCAGCAAAAACCCAGATCGTTTAGTTTTAGGAGCAGACAGTGTAATCTCATTAAATGGTAAAATTATAAATAAACCAAAATCTAGGGATGAAGCTCTTTCTATTTTAAAAAAGCTTAATAATTCAATACATTATCTAATTAGTTCTGTTTGTATTTCAAAAAACGGGTCTATGATTTGGAACCACACCGACACTTCAGAATTAAAAATGAAAAATCTTACTGATATATTATTAACCAAATATTTAGACAAAATTAAAACCGAAACTCTATTAGCTTATGGTGTTTATCAGATTGAGGCAGACGGACTAGAATTATTTGAGTATGTTAAGGGAGATAGAGACTCTATTATGGGTTTGCCAATAAAAGAAATTATAAATTATATTAAACAATATCATAAATGAAAAAAAAATTTGGAATTATTGGAAACCCTATTAAACATTCATTATCGCCAGTTTTACATAATTATTGGTTTAATAAATATGGTTTAGATGCAACTTATTCTATTATTGAGTCAGAGGATAAAGATTTAAAGAATATAATTAATAAAATTAGGAACCGGGAATTAACTGGTATAAATGTAACATTACCTTTTAAACAAAAAATTATTAATCAAACCGACAAAATAATAAATGATGCTGAATTGACTGGTTCCGTAAACACTGTTCTTTTAGAAAATAATAAGATTATAGGAGAAAATACCGACGTTTTTGGTTTACAAGCTGCTTACCTAAAAGAATTAGATAATTGTTCTAGTAAAAATACCCTTGTAATTGGAGCCGGAGGCGTTTCTCCGTCTATCATTTTATCTTTACAAAAATCCGGAGTTAAAAAAATTTCAGTTACTAATAGAACTAATGAAAAATGTATTTTTTTAAAAAAAAAGTTTAAACATTTAAATATCTTACCATGGAATAGTTTAGAAGATGAGATACGAAATTTTGACATAATCATTAACGCTACAAGTCTGGGTCTTAAAAATGGAGATGATTTTAATTTCAACTTCTCAGGGACAAAAAGTAATATTATCTACATCGACACCATTTATAATCCTCTTGAAACTAAAACTTATAAATTTTTAAAAGATGAAGGAAAAAAAGTTTTTAATGGACTTGATATGTTTATTTATCAGGGACAAAAATCTTTTTACTTATGGAACAAAATTAACCCTGAAATAGATGATAAATTACTAGACTTATTAAATTCTAAACTTAAATGATTAAAATAGGAATAACAGGATCTCTATCTTCAGGCAAAACTACTGCTAGCAAGATTTTATCTTATAAAAGAGGTCCACTTTTTAGTGCAGACAAGGTTGTAAAAGAACTATATCAAAATAAACAGTTTAAATCCTTAATTTGTAGACGTTTTAAAATAAAAAATAAAAATCAAATAAAAAAATATTTAAAAAAGCTAATCTTAGAAAATAAAGGAAATATTAAGTTATTAGAAAAAATAATTCATCCATTAGTAAGAAAAAAAATGAGAAATTTTACTGCACAAAATAAAGATAAAAGATTTCTTTTTTATGAAATACCTTTGTTAATTGAAAGTAAATTAATGAAGCACTTTAATGTAGTTATTTTTATTAAAGCAAAAGAGAAATTAAGGCTTAAGAGATTTAAGTCGAACGGAGGAGATAAAAAGGTATTTAATCTACTTAACAATAAACAGATGCGTGATAGAAAAAAGATTAAATTTTGTGATCACGTGGTTGTGAATGAAAAAAATTTAAGTATTTTAAAAAAAAACCTAATTGCTATAATTGAGGAATATGAATGAAGTTTTCTTAGACACTGAGACCACAGGCTTATCTTTCAAAGATGGACACAAGATAGTTGAAATAGCTTGTATTGAAACAGAAGATCTTATTGCAACTGGAAAAGTCTTTCACAAATTAATAAATCCTCAAAGGAGCGTGCCAGAAGAAGCATTTAAAGTACATGGTTTTTCGCAAGCGTTTTTAAGTGACAAAGAAACTTTTGAACAGGTTGCAGACGAATTTTTAAATTTTATTAAAGACAAAAAAATTATAATTCATAATGCTACTTTTGATTTAGGTTTTCTAGATGGGGAATTAAGATCTATACAAAAAGAAAAAATAAACAAAAAACTTGTAATAGACTCTTTGGAGGTAGCGAGAAACAAGTTTCCTGGTGCATCGAATTCCCTAGATGCACTTTGTAAAAGATTTAATATCGATTTATCTCGTAGAACAAAGCACAATGCTCTACTGGACTGTGAATTATTAAGAGAAGTTTACATAAATTTGCTAGATGCTAAGGAGCCAAAATTTAATCTTTTGAATAATACTTCTGAAGTAAATGTTAATAAAGCAAAAGATTACTGTAAAACTGTAGCCAAGATTTCAAATATTGAATTAAAAAAACATGAAAATTTTTTAAAGTCAGAATTAAAAAAAAATTTTTACTGAACCTTTCTCATTTTATAAAGTTTTTCAAAATCAACAGACTCACTAATCTTTACATCTTTAAATCCAGAATTTTCAAATAAAAAAACAAAAATTTTTCTTAATTCAGAATAAATTTTGCTAGGAACCTCTATAAGGATTATTTTTTCCATTTCTTCTTTTGGTAATCGATTGTCTTCTAATTCAACTATTGTCGAAAAAATAATCTTTGTGTTAATTGCTTCAAAATCGTCTTTTGTTGGAGAGAGACTTAAACTTGTTAGAACTTCTATAATATTTTGTTTGGCTTGAGAGCTTTTAATATCAATATTAATTTTATAATTAGCGATGTTTTTAGAAAGTAAAAAAAACGTCTTAGGATTTGGAATATTAAAGTTTAACTCTTTTATATATTTTCCTATTATTTTATAACTCATCTTTATTGTTTTCTATTATCTCTCCATCAATTGTCTTATTTTGCGTTTGATTATTGTTTTTTGTTTTTTTTCTTAAAGTTAAATTAAATAAAATTTTTCTAGTAAAAGGAATAAGTAACAAGAAACCTATCAGATCAGTAAAAAAACCTGGTATGATTAGTAAAAAGGCAGCTATGGCTATAGAAGCACCAGACATCATCTCATAAATAGGTATTTTATTTTGGTATAGATTGATCATTCCAGACTTTAATGTTTGCAATCCTTGATGTTTTGCAAAGTATAGACCAATTATCGCAGTCAAAAAAATTAAAGCTACAGTGTTTAAGGCTCCAACTTGGCTTCCTATCTCAATCAATAGGTATATCTCTAAAGCTGGAAGGCATATAAATATAAGAAAAAATGGGTTCATTTGTCTGATATAAAAATATATGATTAATGTATATTTATCAAATTATGAGTAATAGTTTTGGATATATAGATATAATTTTATTAGGCATGATCGCAGGGTTTATTATCTTGCGTCTAAGAAGCATATTAGGCAGAAAAACTGGACATGAGTCTAAAGTTTATCCTGGTTTTGCCGAAAAAGAATTTAACATACCAAAAAAAGAAGTTAAACCAGTCAAAAAAAACTTAGAGATTTTAGAGGGAAAAGATAAAAAAGAATTCTTAAGAGGCGCAGAAATAGCTTATGAAAGTATTTTGACTTCTTTTGCATCTGGAGATCTAATAAAATTAAAAAACTTATTGTCACCCGATATGTTTTCAAATTTTTCTGAGGCTATTAAGACTAGAAATAAAGAAGGTATTAAATCTGAATTTACATTTATTGGTGTAAAAGAATCATCATTAGAAAAATATGATAAAATTAAGGATAATTTATTTGCTACAGTGAAATTTGTTGCCGAAGTAATTTCTGTAAAGAAAGACAAAGAAGATAAAATAATTGAAGGCAATCCAGATAAAATCAAGTTCGTAACCGATAGCTGGAAATTTACAAGAAATATAAAGCAAAAAGATCTTAATTGGTATTTGTCTGAAATTATCAGCAAGTGATAAAGAAAAAAGATCTTAATCAAGAAGATAAAAAGACTTGGGAAGATTACATCAAAAACCCATCTGATATTTACGATAAAGACAGAGGCACATCTAACAAGACATATAGAAGAGAACGTTATAAATACGATCTCCACGGCTTTACTTTGCACGAAGCAAACATCAAAGTAAAAGATATTATAGAATATTGTTCTAAAAATAAATTTAAAGAGTTATTGCTTATAACTGGAAAAGGTATTCACTCAACAACTGATGAAGATACATATATATCTAAAGATCTGGGAAAGTTAAAATATTCTGTTCCTGAGTTTATTAAAACTAATTCAGAATTAAATAAGCTTATAATTTCTATTGATGATGCCGAAAAGAAAGATGGAGGTGAAGGAGCAATTTTAATTAAATTGAAGAATTTATAATATAAATTTAGATAAATCCGTATCTTTTACTAAGTTTCCTAAATTATCTTGCACGTATTTTTGATCAACGGTAATCGTTTCGCCTGCTCTATCAGTTGCATTAAAACTAATATCATCTAAAACTTTTTCAATTATAGTATGAAGTCTTCTTGCTCCAATATTTTCAACAGATGAGTTTACTTCAGCTGAAATTTTCGCCAGCATATCAATTCCATCATCAGTAAATTCAAGATTTACTTTTTCAGTTTTCAGCAATTCTTTATATTGTTTAATCAAACTGTTATCTGGTTCTTTGAGAATTCTTTTAAAATCTTCTTCTTTAAGTGCATCCAGTTCAACTCTTATTGGTAATCTACCCTGTAATTCAGGCAACAAATCTGAAGGTTTTGCTAATTGAAATGCTCCTGAAGCGATAAATAAAATATGATCTGTTTTAATTGGACCATGCTTAGTACTAACAGTCGTACCTTCAATAAGTGGAAGTAAATCTCTTTGCACGCCTTCTCTAGAAACATCCCCACCTACTCTATCACTTCTTGCAGAAACTTTGTCAATTTCGTCTAAAAATACTATTCCATTTTCTTCAGTTGCTTTTTTTGCTTCAGCAATAATTTTATCTTCTTCAATCATTTTGTCTGACTCTTGAGCAACTAAAATGTCATGAGATTCTTTTACAGTCATTTTTTTCTTTTTACCCTTTTTTCCGCCCATAGATTTTCCTAGAATATCTCCAAGATTTACCATTCCAACATTTCCACCTGGCATTCCAGGTATTTCAAAACTTTGAAGTGGAGATGAAGTATTTTGAACTTCTATTTCAATTTCATTATTATCTAAGTCACCAGTTCTCAATCTTTTTCTAAAACTTTCTCTTGTAGCAACACTTGCTTTATTGCCAACAAGTGCATCTAATACTTTTTCCTCTGCTTTTAATTCAGCCTTTGCTTTAACTTCTTTTCTCCTCTTCTCTCTTTCCATTGCAATAGCAATTTCAATTAAATCTCTGATGATCTGTTCCACGTCTCTTCCGACATAACCAACTTCTGTAAATCTCGTAGCTTCAACTTTTATAAACGGTGCCTCTGCTAACTTAGACAATCTTCTAGATATTTCAGTCTTACCTACACCTGTTGGGCCTATCATTAAAATATTCTTTGGAAGCACTTCATCTCTCATTTCATCTGATAATGCTTGTCTTCTCCATCTATTTCTTAATGCAACGGCAACTGCCTTTTTTGCATCCTTTTGACCGATTACGTATCTATCTAACTCAGAAACAATTTCTCTTGGAGATAAAGCACTAACTTTAGAAGTTTCTTTATCCTTTTTTACTACTTTTAAGTTAGTAACTTTATTAGTTGGTGCCATATTAAACTTTTTCCACTGTAACGTTGTTATTAGTAAATACACATATGTCTGATGCAACTTTAATAGATTTCCTTGCTATATCTTCTGCACTCATATCAGTTTCAGCTAATACTTTTGCAGCTGCAAGTGCGTAATTACCACCTGATCCAATTCCAATTATTCCATCTTCTGGTTCTAAAACATCTCCTGTTCCAGAAATTATAAAACTATGTTTTTTATCAGCTACAGCCATCAATGCCTCTAATCTTCTTAAAAATTTATCACTTCTCCAATCTTTTGCTAATTCAACTGCAGCTCTTTGTAAATTTCCTGCATGTTTTTCAAGTTTAGCTTCTAGCCTCTCAAAGAGCGTAAGAGCATCGGCTGTCGATCCTGCAAATCCTGCAATCACTCCTCTGCTCTCAATCTTTCTTACTTTTTTGGCTTTACTTTTAAGAACAGTGTTACCTAAACTAACCTGACCGTCTCCAGCAACAACAGTTTCGCCATTTTTTCTAAGCAGGACAATCGTTGTTCCATGCCACTTTTCAGCTGTATTCATGTTGTTATATGTGGAGATTAATTTGAGATCTTCAATAGTAAATCTGATTTATTGATAAAATGACCGATTATATATATATCAAAGATAAATCAGAGTTAATTTATGGCTAGAAAAGCAAAAATTAGTAGAAAAACGAAAGAGACCAGTATTTCCGTTTCCGTAAATTTAGATGGTAAAGGTAAATATAAAATTAAAACTGGAATCGGTTTTCTTGACCATATGTTAGAGCAACTGTCTAAGCACTCTTTAATAGATATAGAGGTAAATGCTAAGGGCGATACTCATATTGATTTACATCACACTACAGAAGACACAGGTATTGCTATTGGTGAGGCTATAAAGAAAGCTGCTGGTAACCGAAAAGGTATTAGAAGATATGCTTCAACAATGATACCAATGGATGAAACTTTAAGCAGAGTTTCCATTGATGTATCTAATCGTCCATACTTAATTTGGAAAGTAAATTTAAAAGTAGAAAAATTAGGTGAGATGGATACAGAACTATTTAAAGAATGGTTCCAGGCTTTTTCACAATCTGCTGGGGTTACTTTACACGTGGAAAATATTTATGGTGAGAATAGTCACCACAAAATTGAGTCTTGTTACAAGGGTTTAGCTAGATCATTAAAAGATGCTCTAGAAGTTGATAAAAGAATTAAAAACTCAATACCTTCGACCAAAGGTTCTATTTAATTTGATGAACGTCACAATTGTTGACTACCAATCGGGCAATATAAGCTCAGTGATTAATTCTTTTACAGAGGTTGCTAAAGGTAAAGTTAAACTAGAGGTTACATCAAATGTTAAAAAAATTAAATCGAGTGACAAGATTGTTTTACCAGGACAAGGTTCATTTAAAAGCTGTGTAGATTCTTTAAACAGTATAAATGGTTTAGTTGAAACGCTTAAAGAATTTGCAATAACAAACAAAAAACCATTATTAGGAATTTGCGTAGGCTTACAAATGTTTGCTGATATTGGATATGAAGAAGCAGAAACAAAAGGGTTAGGCTGGATTCCTGGTAAAGTTTCTAAAATAGATAATCAAAATGGAAAATTTAAACTCCCACATATTGGCTGGAACGAAATCGAAATTAAAAAAGAAAGTAAAATATTTAAAGACATTAAAAATAAATCTCATATGTATTTTGTTCATAGTTATGAATTTATTCCTGAAGATGAATCAGTAATTTCATCAACAACAGATTATTCATCTAAGATTGTTTGTTCTGTTGAAAGAGATAATTTATTTGGAACGCAGTTTCATCCAGAGAAGAGTGATAAAATTGGTTTAAAAGTAATTGATAACTTTTTAAAATTATAATGAAAATATTCCCTGCTATAGATATTAAAGATAAAAAATGTGTAAGATTAATCAAAGGAGACTTTGAAAATAAAACTGAATATAAAACTTCACCAATTGATCAAGCAGGCAAATACAAAGAACATGGGTTTAAAAATTTACACATTGTTGATCTAGATGGTGCATTAACTGGAAAGACCGTTAATTTAGATATTATTAAAGAAATAGTAAATAAATACGATTTAAAAATTGAAATAGGTGGTGGTGTTAGATCTCTTGATAGTATTAAACAATATATTGATGTAGGTGTTGAGAAGGTAATTTTAGGAAGCGGTGCCATCAAAAAAAAAGAATTTTTAAAAGAGGCCTGTAAAAAATTTAAAAGTCAAATAGCTTTAGGATTAGACGCAAAGGATGGAAATCTTTCTGTATCTGGCTGGAAAGAAAATTTAAATATTAAAACCATAGATTTTCTTAAAGAAGTCAATAGTTATGGAGTGAGCAGAATTATTTATACAGATATAAATAGAGATGGAATGAAGAATAGCCCCAACTTTGATGAAACAGTAAAAATTGCAGAGCTTTCTAATTGTCCTGTTGTGATTTCAGGAGGTGTTTCTTCAATAAATGATATTAAGAAAGCTAAGGAATTAAATAATAAAAAAATTGAAGGGGTTATTGTTGGTAAAGCTATTTATGATGGTGATATTAAACTTGATGAATTATCGAGGGAGATTAGTGCTTAAAAATAGAATTATACCTTGTTTAGATGTTAAGAATGGAAGAGTAGTTAAAGGCATTAACTTTGTTGAATTAAAAGATGCTGGAGATCCAGTTGAACAAGCTAAGATTTACAGTGACGGTGGAGCTGATGAGATTTGTTTTTTAGATATTACAGCATCGAATGAAAATAGAGAGACAATTATTGATATTGTAAGAAAAACTGCAAAAGAATGTTTCGTTCCTTTAACTGTCGGTGGAGGTGTTAGAACTATTCAAAATATAACTGATTTATTATTAGCTGGTGCAGATAAAGTTTCTATTAATACAGCAGCAGTTAAAGACGTTAGTTTTGTTAAAGAAGCGTCTAAAAAATTTGGTTCTCAATGTATTGTTGTAGCTATCGATGCTAAAAAAGTTTCAGATAATAAATGGGAAGTTTTTACTCACGGTGGAAGAAATAAAACAGGTATTGATGCTGTAGAATTTGCTAAACAAGTAGAAATAAATGGAGCAGGAGAAATCCTATTAACTTCTATGGATAGAGATGGAACAAAGTCTGGTTATGACGTTGAATTATTAAAAGTAATTACAGATAGAACTAATATTCCCGTTATTGCATCAGGTGGTGTTGGAACTTTAGATCATCTCTACGATGGTATAGTGAAAGGTGGAGCAAGTGCGGTTCTAGCAGCTTCTATTTTCCATTATGGCGAATATGAAATTAAAGAGGCTAAAGAATATTTGAATTCTAAGAATGTATCGGTAAGATTATAAAATGTTTAAAAACCTAGAACAGTTAATGCAAACCATCAGAGAGAGAAAAAATTCTTCTCCTGATAAATCCTATACGAATAAACTTCTCAACGATAAAAGCTTAAGTGTTGCAAAAGTTAAAGAGGAAATAGGAGAATTAATCGAGGCTGTTGAACAAAACTCTAATAAAATACACGAGGCAGCAGATGTAATTTACCATTTGATGGTTTATCTTGAGGCCAATAATATCAAGATTGAAGATGTTATGAGTGAACTAAAAAAAAGACAAAAATGAATTACGATAAAAATAATATATTCGCAAAAATTCTTAGAGGAGAAATTCCTTGCAAGAAAGTTTATGAAAACGATCATGTTTTAGCTTTTCATGACATTAATCCTCAAAAGAAAGTGCACGTATTAGTAATACCAAAAGGTGAATATGTTGATCTGGATGATTTCAATAATAAAGCCTCTGAAAAAGAGATTGTTGAATTAAATAAAGCGGTCACACACGTAGCAAACTTAATGGGCTCAAAAGATAAAGGTTATAGAGCTCTTACAAATATTGGTAGTGACGGAGGACAAGAAGTTCCTCATCTTCATTTTCATATTTTTGCGGGTGAAAAGGTAGGAAAGATGGTGAGTTAATGGTTTCAAGAATAAAAAGATATTTTTTAGAGATAAAAGATTTTTCAAATACTATTGATCTTAATCTCCCTGAAAATTATAGAATTATTTTAGATGGAAAAAATGATTTTCAACTAAACAAATTTTTTTACAAACAAATAGGTCTAGATCATTATTGGAGAGATAGACTTCTTTGGTCTGATAAAGAATGGATCAAGTACGTAACAAACAAAAATTTAGAAACTCACGTATTAAAAAAAGGAAAAGATCTTGTTGGTTATTATGAGCAAGAATATCATCCAGGCTCTAATGAAGTAGAATTAATAAACATGGGAGTATTAAAAGAATTTAGAGGCCTAAAACTAGGAGCAACTCTTGTTAATCACGCTATTGCAAGCGCATCTAGAAAGAATCCAGTTAGAATGTGGGTCCACACTTGCAGCTTAGATCACAAACATGCTTTGCAAAATTATAAATCAAAAGGTTTTGAAGTTTTTAAAGAAGAAGAAATCGATTTTGTAGCTTAATTCATCTCAGGAATTTTAAAAGTTCCTTTTTTGAAAACTTCATTTTTAGCTACTATATTTAAAGAGAAATTTATATTGTTGTTATACTGGTCAATTATTTGCCAACCTTTTAAGTCTAATGTTTTCTTGTCGAAGAAAACTGTTATCTCGTTTTCATTTAAATAATTCAACTTTATATTTTGATCAGATAATTCTAACTTTCCAGATTTTACAATTTCTAAAAGTTTATCTTTATTTAAAATATTAAGAAACGGAGATTTCGAAATAGGATAATAGTAAGTTTTGTTATATCTTTTTTGTGTTATCGCTAATTTTTTTTTATTAATTATTAACTCTTTTTTCTTGTCATCAAAATAATCACATTTTAATTTCCCAGGAAACTCTAAAAGACAACTTCCCTTCTCAGTTTTGTTATTGACCATTTGATCAAAGGTAAATTCTAAAGAATTTAAATTATTTAATTGTGCAACTATTTGATCTTTCTCATTAGCTGAAAGATTTGTTGAAACTAAAATAAAGAATATAAATATTTTAAAGAACTTCACGTTTACCAACATGATTTGCTTTACTGACAATACCTTTTTCTTCCATCATATCAATAATTCTTGCTGCTCTATTATAGCCGATTTGTAATTTTCTTTGTAAGAAACTTGTCGAAGCTTTACCTTCTGATTTAATAATATCAACCGCTTGTGAGTATAGCTCGTCTTCATCTCCGTCTCCTTCTGCTGAAGAAGTAGTTTCATTACTTGTATGGGTAGTTATCTCATCCATATAATCTGGCTCACCTTGTGCTCTGATAGAGTTTACAATTTTTTCTATCTCATTTTCTGAAACAAACGGACCGTGAATTCTAACAATTCTATTGGCAGATGACATGAATAACATATCACCTTTACCTAATAATTGTTCTGCGCCCTGCTCCCCTAATATTGTTCTGCTATCTATTTTAGAACTCACTTGGAAAGAAACTCTCGTTGGAAAGTTTGCTTTAATTGTACCAGTAATAACATCAACACTTGGCCTTTGCGTAGCCATAATTATATGTATTCCTGCAGCTCTTGCCATCTGTGATAATTTTTGAATGTAATTTTCGATTTCTTTTCCAGCAACAAGCATTAGATCAGACATTTCATCAACCACTACAACGATGTAAGGCATTTTTAATTTGTGTTTGGCATTGTATCCATCGATGTTTCTTACTCCAACTTTGCTCATTAGTTTGTATCTGCTATTCATTTCTTTTACTGTCCAAGCCAAAGCAGATGTTGCTTTCTTTGCATCCGTAATTACTGGAGTTAATAAATGAGGAATGCCTTCGTAAGTTGATAATTCTAACATCTTAGGATCAATTAAAATAAATTTACAAAGATCAGGATTTAATTTGTAAAGTAATGAAACAATAATCGTATTAATACAAACCGACTTACCTGAACCTGTAGTCCCAGCAATTAATAAGTGAGGCATAGATGTAAGATCTCCAACGATAGGCATACCAGATATACTTTTTCCTAGTGCAATAGGTAATTTTACATCTTTCTTCTGAAACTTTTCATAAGAGATAATTTCGCGTAGCGATACACTTTCTCTTGTCTCGTTTGGTATCTCGATACCTACTGTATTTTTGCCAGGAATTACCGAAACTCTTGCTGATGTTGAGCTAGTATTACGCGCTAAATCCTCAGATAAATTTATTATCTTGGAAACTTTTACACCTGGTGCAGGTTCAAATTCGTATAAACTAACAACAGGACCATTATTGATAGCTTTAATTTTTCCATCAATACCAAAATCTAAAAGAATTTTTTCCATAAACTCACCATCAGGACGATTTTTATTTAATTCTGATGCACTATGTTTTGTGGAGCTTTTGTCTAAATAATCTATAGCGGGCAGTTTATATTTTGATCTTAAGCTATTTGCCGGTTTTTCTGATTTTGTTAAGTCGCCAAAAGAAAATGATTGTTGCGGTCTTTCAATGATTTCACTTTTTTCCTCGATTGGGTCTGCTTCTAAATTTACATCAGGAATAGTATTTTCTTTTCTTCTAAAAAGTGAAGCAATTAAAGAAAAGATCCCAGTAATTATTTTCTTTATATTTAGATCTGCTGAAAATATAAAAAAGATTAAAGTAAGCAATAACAAACCGTAGGCCGAGTAAGTGTTATCAATATAAGGAAACCATGTGCTTAAAAACTCATAACCAATCTTTCCAACAAAACCTGAGTTACCATTATCGATAAGCCAGAACGAGTTATTAAAGGTAATATAAATAAAGATAGTACCTAAGACCAAATATGAAACCACTAGAAATAATTTTAAAACTATTCTTTTGATTTCTTTTTGTATGATTAAATTAATTCCCCAAAATAAAAAGTTAGCTAAAATTAAAAATGAAACGAGGCCAAAACTCTGTAAGAGAAAATCAGCAATACTACTGCCATAGATGCCGAAGAAATTTTTGATTTCAAATTCCCTATCACCATAGACAAATGAGGGATCTTCAGGTGAATATGTCGTAAAAGCTATTGCTAGACCGATACTCGTTGAAATTAAGATTAATCCTATAAATTCAAAGGTTCGTTTTTTTAAAAAATTTGTTACACTATTTAAAAAGTTTGTATTCATATCGAATCGTTTTACGTACTTTTTACCATTTTTATGAAACTGAGAAAAATTTTAATATGAAAAAACAGAAAATTTGCATAGTTGGAGACGGTCTTTCAGGCTTAATGACTGTTTTAGCATTAAACAAATTAGAAGGCTTAGAAGTCCACTTAATATCTAGAAAAAACAAGCATTCTAAAGATAGACGAACAACAGCTATATCTACTTCAAATTATGAGTTTCTCAATAAAGTCATAGGCAAACTCGACAAAAAATTATTTTGGCCTTCCAAAACGATTGATCTTTTCTACGAAACAAAAGATAAAAATATGAATTTCTTAACCTTTAATGAAGATAGTAAAAATCTTATGTACATTTTTGAGAATGACAAAATTAAAAAAATTTTAATTCAAGAAATTAAAAAGAAAAAAATAAAAACTTTTCAAAAAAATATTAATGAATTAAAAGATCTAGATGGTTATGACATAAAAATATTATGTTTAGGAAGATCTTCAAAAATTTATCAAAGTATAGTTGATAAAAGATCGTTAAATAAAGATTATAAAGAAATCGCTATTACAGGTTACGTTAAACACGATCTGAAGAATTTGAATACTGCTCAATATTTTTTAAAAGATGGTCCACTAGCAATACTCCCTTTTTCAAAAAATAATTTCTCTTTCGTGTGGAGTGTAGATATAAAGTTTCCAAAAAAAGATATTAATTCAGTTATTAAATCAAAAATTTGTGAAGTTTTAAAAACAAATAAAATACAGATTTCAAATCAGCAATCATATCCATTGATGCTCAATTTAAAACGATCTTATTATAAAAACGATATTCTTATCTTAGGTGAAGGACTGCATACAGTTCATCCTATAGCAGGCCAAGGTTTCAATCTTGTATTAAGAGATATAAATAAACTACAAGAGATACTTAAATATTATACTAAGTTAGGTATGTCTTTAAAAAGCACTCCTGCCCTTGAAGATTTTACCAATAACAGAAAATCTGAAAATATTATTACTGGTATAGGAATTGATCTTACCCATAATTTTTTCAAGCAAAATAAATTATTAGATCCATTTAAAGAAACAATCTTAAAAAATATCTCAAAAAATAATACTTTTAAAAAAATAAGCAAATTCATTTCTAATCAAGGTTTATCAATTTAATTTAATGAGCATTTACGCACTTTCATCAGGCAGAGGTCCGTCAGGAATAGCTATCGTTAGAGTCTCAGGAAAAGACACTCTTAAAATTTGCAAGAACTTAACAAAATTAAAAAAAATCAAATTTAATGAAGTAAATTATTGCCAATTCTATGATCCAAAAACCGATAATATAATAGACCCAGAAGCTCTATTATTGTGGTTTCCCGGGCCTAATAGTTACACAGGCGATGATTTAGCTGAGTTTCAGGTTCATGGAAGTAATGCTGTTATTAATGCCTTATTAAAAGCACTATCAGAACAAGATAATTGTAGATTAGCCGAACCTGGTGAATTTACAAAGATAGCTTTTCAAAATGACAAAATTGATCTCTTAAAAGCTGAAAGTATAGGTGATTTAATTCATGCAGAAACAGAGCTTCAAAGAGATCAAGCTGTTAAATTAGTTCAAGGAAATGCTTCAAATTATTATAATGATTTGAGAGAAAAATTAATAAAATCTCTATCTTATATCGAAGCTAAAATAGATTTTGCTGAGGATGATTTACCAGAAAAAGTTTTAAAAGAAGTACAAAACTCTATTAAAGAAATTCATGGAGATATTCATAAAATAATCGAAGACAATAAAATTGGAGAAAAAATTAGAGATGGCTTTAGAGTTTCTATAACAGGTGAAGTGAATGCAGGTAAATCTTCCCTTTTAAATTTGATAGCAAAAAGAGATGTCGCTATAGTTTCAGATGAAGCAGGAACTACAAGAGATGTAATCGAGACATATTTAAATATTGATGGTTATCCAGTAATTTTAGCTGACACTGCCGGTATTAGAGATGCGAAAAATGAAGTTGAAAAAAAAGGTATATCTTTAGCTTTAGGAAAATCAAAAGAAGCAGACCTAAATATCATTGTTATAGATAATTCTTCAAAAAGCATAAACAATGAAATAAAAAAAATGATCAATAAAGATACGATAGTTTTACTTAATAAGTCAGATGTACAAAATAAGCAAAATCATAAATTTGATGCAGATACGGTGTTAGCATCAGTTAAAGAAAATAAAAACATCGACAATTTGATTAAAAAGATAAAAGAAAAATTAAGCAAAAAATTCACGTCTAATAATGTTACTCTAATCACGAGAGAAAGGCACAGAATTAAACTTAATCAATGTTTAAAAGAAATAGATAACTTTCTTAAAAAAGATCAAAATAAAGATTTAGAATTAGCTGCAGAAGATCTAAGAATGGCTACAAGGCATCTTGGAAGTATTGTCGGTAAGGTTGATGTCGAGGAAATCCTTGGATCTATATTTAAAGATTTTTGTATAGGTAAATAAAATACCTCTTGTATTCCTAATATACCGCGTTACATTCATCTTATGACTAAACATAGGTATGATGTAGTGGTAATAGGGGGCGGACATGCTGGATGTGAGGCAGCAGCAGCATCTGCTAGAATGGGCGTTAATACAGCCCTTTTTACACATAAAATAGAGACTATTGGTGAAATGTCGTGCAATCCTGCTATCGGAGGACTTGGAAAAGGGCATCTTGTAAGAGAAATAGATGCTTTAGATGGTGTTATGGGCGTCGTAGCCGATAAATCCGGTATCCAATTTAGATTATTAAATAGAAGTAGAGGCCCAGCAGTGCAGGGGCCACGTACTCAGTCAGATAGAGCCCTCTACAAAGATCATATGCAGAAGATTTTACTAAATTACAAAAATTTAGAGGTTATAGCTGATCCAGTCATTAAATTTTTATTTGAGGGAGATAAAATTATAGGTTTTGTATGTCAAAGTGGAAAAGAAGTGAGGACTAATGAGCTTATATTAACTACTGGTACTTTTCTTAATGGATTAATTCATATTGGAGATACTCAAATACCAGCAGGTAGGTATAATGAGAAACCATCTACAGGTTTAAGCGAACAGTTAGCAAAATTCAAAATGCAAATAGGAAGATTGAAGACAGGAACACCACCTAGACTTGATGGTAGCACAATCAATTACGATGATTTGGAAATGCAGCCAGCTGATGATGATCATTACTACTTTTCTTTCCTTACAAGTAAAATTGATAACAAACAAATCAAATGTGGTATGACGTATACTAATAACGAAGTCCACAAAATTATTAGTGATAATATTTCTCGAAGTGCAATGTATTCGGGAAACATTAAAGGTGTAGGACCTCGTTATTGTCCCTCCATAGAAGATAAAATTGTAAAATTTAAAGATAAACAACAACATCAAATATTTCTTGAACCCGAAGGTTTAAAGGACAATACTATTTACCCAAATGGTATATCTACCTCTCTTCCTGAGGAGATTCAGCTTAAAATATTGGCTAAAATCAAGGGTTTAGAGCAGGCTCAGATGAAAAGAGCGGGGTACGCCATAGAGTATGATTATGTAGATCCAAGAGAGCTTAACGCAACGTTAGAAACAAAAAAAATCAAGTCATTATTTTTAGCGGGACAAATTAACGGTACTACTGGTTATGAAGAAGCAGCAGCTCAAGGTTTGATTGCTGGTATCAACGCGGCTTTAAAAATCAAAAATAAATCTGAGTTTGTTTTAGATAGATCAACTTCCTACATTGGTGTGATGATCGATGATTTAATAACTAAAGGTGTCACTGAACCTTATCGTATGTTTACCTCTAGAGCAGAATATAGACTAACCTTAAGAGCTGATAACGCAGATCAAAGATTAACAGATCTTGGTATAAATTTGGATTTAGTTGGATCTGAAAGAAAGAATATATTTTTAGAAAAGAAAAAAAATATTTTTTCACTAAATAATTTTTTAGAAACGAAATTCTTGAGTCCTAATGAAGCAAAAAAATATGATATTAAAATTGCTATGGATGGAGTCAAAAGATCATGTCTAGAAGTTATGGGTCAGCGAAAAGTAAATATGGCAAAAATAAGGCAAATATTTAGTGATATACCTGTATTTCCTGATCCAATAGAAAAGCAGGTTGTAATCGATGCTCACTACATGGGTTATTTGAAGAAACAGGAGCGAGATATAAAATCTTTTAAAAAAGATGAGTCAGTTATCATTCCTAAGAATATTAATTATGAAAATTTAAGTGGTTTGTCTAACGAGGTTAAGTCGAAGTTGATTTCTATAAGGCCTAAAACGCTAGGACAGGCAATCAGAATAGACGGCATCACACCTGCAGCTATAATAATCTTATTATCTCATATTAAAAAGCTAAACTTCAAAGCCACTGCTTAATGCAGAATAAAGAAGTTATAGGCTTTCTTCAAAATCACCTTAACTATAGTTCAAAAAATATATCTGACATCAAAGTGTTCGTTAACGAATTGCTTAAAGCGAATAAAAAGCATAATTTTATCTCCAAAAGCACTGAAAACATAATTTGGCATCGACATATCCTTGATTCAGCTCAACTAGTAAAATTTATCGATTTCTCAAAAGGTTCTTTATCAGATTTAGGCTCTGGAGCTGGTTTTCCAGGGATAATTTTAGCTTTATTTAACAAAAAAAAAGACTTTCACGTGAAATTATTTGAGAAATCACCAGTTAAAAGAGCTTTTTTGAGGGATATAAGTGATAAATTATCATTAAAAATTGAGATCCTTGGTAATGTTTATGACTACTCAATCAATTCAGACTATATAGTATGTAGAGCTTTTAAGAAATTAGATGCAATAATACAAGTTTCACGTGAAATCGCAAAAAAGCCCCATAAATTAATAATTTTAAAAGGTCAAAACGCACAAAAAGAATTAAAAAAAGCTTTCAAAAAGGAAAAATACGATTATAAACTTGAAAATAGTATAACAAATGAGGACTCTAAAATAATTATAGTCAATTTTAAAAAATGACGACAACAATTTCAGTAATTAATCAAAAAGGCGGAGTAGGTAAAACAACAACGGTAATAAATTTGGCAGCATCACTGTCCATTTTGGGTCAGAATAATCTTGTGATAGATTTAGATCCTCAAGGAAACGCCACAACAGGATTTGGAAAAAATAATAGTGATGAAGACAAAAATATTTACAATTTATTAATAAAAAAAATTAATCTAGGACAAGCTATACAAAAAACTAATATACAAAATTTAGACATCATAGGATCACATGTAAATTTATCTGGTTTAGAAGTTGAAACAGCAAATGACTCAAAAAGAGCATTTCTTTTAAAGGAAATATTATCATCAGAAAAATCAGGGTTACTTAAAAAGTATGACAACATATTTATAGATTGTCCGCCTTCATTGAGCTTGCTTACTATTATGTCTTTAGTTGCATCAGATGAGTTGTTAGTTCCTTTGCAAACAGAATTTTTTGCCTTGGAAGGTATTACGCAATTGGTAAAAACAATTGACAGAATTAAAGAAAATCTTAATCCATCACTTTCTATAAGAGGAATACTTTTAACTATGTTTGACAAAAGAAACAAACTTTCTTCAGAAGTAGATAGGGAAGCAAGAAATTATTTTAAAGACAAGGTATATAAAACTGTTATCCAAAGAAATGTAAGGTTGTCAGAAGCGCCATCACATGGATTGCCTTGTGTTATTTATGACAAAAGTTGTGTTGGAAGTAAGTCATATTTTAAATTAGCTGAAGAATTTAAAAACAAAATGGTTAGTGCTGCATGAGTGGAAAAAAAAAAGGATTAGGTCGGGGTTTGTCAGCACTGTTTGGTGATGAAAAACCTAAAAATTTATCTAAAGAAATTAGACAAACTAACACTGTCTCAATTAGTGATTTGAGCCGAAATCCGTATCAACCAAGACAGCATTTTAGTGAGGAAAAACTTGAAGAATTAGTCAATTCTATTAAAAAAAATGGAATTATCCAACCAATTGCTGTTCGTCCCAATAAATTAGAAAGTGGGAAGTATGAAATTGTTGCTGGCGAAAGAAGATGGATTGCCGCTCAACGAGCAGGGCTACATGATATTCCAGTTACAATTTTAGACTTAAGCGATGTTGAATCGTTAGAAGTTGCGATAGTAGAAAATATACAAAGAGATGATCTTAATCCCATAGAGGAAGCGCGCGGTTATAAAAGGCTTAACCAAGAATTTAAATATGATCATGAGAGTATTTCAAAATTAATGTCCAAAAGCAGAAGTCACATAAGCAATACATTAAGACTTTTAACTCTGCCACCTGATGTTATTTCTATGTTAGAGGAGGGAACTTTAAGCTCAGGACAAGCTAGACCTTTAATAGGCATAACAAATGCATCTTCCATTGCTGAAGAAATAGTTTCAAAAAATTATAGTGCAAGAAAAGTTGAATATTTAACTAGAAATAAAAAAGGAAATTTTAAAGAAAAACAAGTTGATGCTAATATTCTAAAAGCACAGGAAAAGATTGAAAAAATACTCGGTTTAAAAATAAATATTTCAAATAGAAAAAATAATTCAGGAAAGATTACAATTGAGTATAAAGACTTAGATCAATTTGAATTTATTTCAAATCTGCTTACTAAGAATTAGATAAATCACATATATCTATATACAGTTTTTTCATTAAGATAGAGTGATTTATATGTGAATTAGATTTTATTTTTAACTCTAATTTGTAAGTCTTTTCCAAAATAATTTTAATTTTGTCTTTATTTAGTTTTTTGGCTAATTCAATAAAGGTATTTTTATCTTTCCAAAAAATTGGTGGTTTTATTGTCGATATTGCTTGATTTATGTTGGATTTTACAGCTAACTGTATCAACTCAAAAAGTCTTTTAAGTCTATTATTCATTACCTGCAAATAAAAAACACTTTTATCTGGTTCTATTATTGTTGTGTTTAGCAGCTTATTTGTATTAATCTTATTTCCTTTTAAAACTTCGTCTGTAAGTTCATTAAAATCTTCACTAAAACTTATATTTAATAGTTTTTTTAATTCTGTTGCCTCTAATTTCTTATCTATAAAACAACTTTTTATTTTATCTATTTCATTATGTAGTTTTAATCTATCTTTATTACACGCCTCACATATTATGTTTACGTTTTCATAATTTAAATTTGTAAATTCTCTCAATTCTTTTCCTATAATTCTTTTTATAGAAATATCATCGTCTGCATAGCAAGGAAGTATTGAAAATCTTTTAGATTTTTCAAAAAAAAGTCTTAATTTTGAATTTTTATTTAGCAAACCTGATATTAAATAAATTACACTTTGATCTAATTTTTCTTCAATATCCTTGATAAAATCTAATAATTTTTCATTCACTTGATTAATAAAGTAAATTTTTTTTTCATCAAATAATGACATGTTAACAATATCGTTATAAAAAACTTCAGTGTTCTTTAATATGTCATCTTGATTTAAATTAATTACTTTACTCATTTTATTTTTATTTTTTATTTCTCTTTTTAAATCATTTATTAAACCCAGATTTTCTCCGTAAAAGAGACAAATATTCTGATCCTTAATTTTTAGGTAGGTATTTTCGATTTCGTAAGTTTTTACAATCATTTTAAATTGCTCGTAAGCTCTTTATTATCTTTTCACTAAGATTTTCAATTAAATTTTCTATTAATTTTTTCTCATTGTTTCTTGTATCAATATTTTTATTTGCAACGGAAAAATTACCTTGTTCTGAAAAGTTTTCTTTAACTAATCTTGCTGTTCGTAAATCATAAATTTCTAGATTTGTATTTATTGTAACTTGATATCTCACGATTTCATTTTTGATATTTTTCTCTAAAATATCCTTTTTTTTGAGAGTTTTAATATTTATTTTAAAAATGTTACTACTTTGGTCTTTTGAATAATATTCAATATTTTTTTTTATTAATCGATTTAAACGATTTTCTCCTTCGAGATTAAAAGATTCAACATTGAATTGTTTTAAATCATTGTAATTTACCACTGAATAACCACACTGACTTAATAAAAGGAATGAAACGATTATAAGAAATTTTTTTTTCATCTTTATTTAATAATATAATTAACTATTTTATTTTTAACAAAAATAGTTCTAAATATTTCTTTGTTTTCTGTGTATTTCTTTATTTTTGTTGATTTTAAAACAATCTTTAAAATTGATTGTTCAGATAAATCCTTTTCTACTTCTAAGATATCTCTGGTTTTGCCATTGATTTGTACTGGCATTTTTATCTTGATTGCAGAAGAAACTAAATTTTCATCAGTTTTAGGCCAGCTATCAAAATTTTTTTCTCCTAAAAGACTTAAACACTCAAGAGCTAAATGTGGTGTAAATGGTATTAATAATTTCATAATTGTAGCCATATTTTTAATCAAAATATTTTTTGTAATTTTTTCCTCTAATCCTTTTCTTAAAATTTTATAAACTTCATAAAATAAAGCTATGCTTACATTAAATTGAAAGTTTTCAATAGATTTAGTAATTTTTTGAGTAAAATAATTAACCTGAACTTCAAGATTTTTAATTTTTTCTTTTTCACTTTTCGTTTCTTTAAGATTCATTATCTGATTATTAAGATCCCAAATTTTTTGTAGGAATTTGTTTGCTGAGTTAACTCCCTGGTCAGACCATTGAACATCTTTTTCTGGCGGGCTATCAGATAAAATAAACCACCTTACTGAGTCAGCTCCATATCTTGTAATCATTACCTCAGGATCTATTGTATTTTTTTTCGATTTTGACATTGACTCTGGTGGACCAACAAATACTTTGGATTTGTCAGTATTTTTAATAGCTTCATGATTGCTTAATTTCGTAATTTCATCGGGGTAAAGCCAATTATTATTTTGATCTTTATAAGTTTCATGACAAACCATTCCTTGAGTAAACAGATTTTTAAAAGGTTCAGAATACTTAATTTGTTTATTCATTTTATTGATACATTTCATGAAAAATCTAGAGTAAAGCAGGTGTAAAATGGCATGCTCCACACCGCCAATATATTGATCAACAGGCATCCAATAATTTGCTTCATCTTTTTCAAACGGAAATTTTTTGGAATTAGGAGAGCAAAATCTTAAAAAATACCAAGAGGAGTCGACAAAAGTGTCTAATGTATCAGTTTCTCTTATAGCCTTTTTACCATTTTTATCTTTGGTAAATTTCCACGTGGGATGTTTCTCTAAAGGATTACCTGGTGTGTTTAAATCAACATCATCAGGAAGAATAATTGGTAAATCATCTTTAGAAACTGTTTGAATGGATCCATCTTCTAAATAAACAATGGGGATTGGGCAGCCCCAATACCTTTGTCTCGATACACCCCAATCTTTCAATCTATATTGAATTTTTCTCTTTCCTATTTTCTTATTTTCAACAAGTTGAATTATTTTTTTTTTAGCCTCTTCGATATTTAAATTATTTAAAAATTCAGAATTTGTAAGCAACCCTTCACCATTATAAGCTTCATTTAATTTTCCTAGCTTGTCATGTTTAATTACTTCAATGATTTCTATATTATATTTTTTAGCAAAATCATAATCACGTTGATCATGAGCGGGGCATCCAAAAATAGCACCTGTCCCATAATCCATTAATACGAAATTGGCCACAAAAACCGGAATTTTTTTTCCACTTATAAAAGGATGATCTGCAAAAAGATCTGTTTTATAACCTATTTTTTCAGCATTAGCTAAAGCTTCCTCTGTAGTACCTGTTTTAGAGCAAATATTTTTAAATTCTTTAAAAGAATTTTTATTTGTAAATTTTTTACAAATTGGGTGATCAACAGATAATGCTATAAATGTTGCTCCAAATATAGTGTCAGGTCTAGTTGTAAAAATTTTTAGACTTTCTTTCCCATTTTCCAAAAAGAAATCTATTTCGCATCCGTATGACTTCCCAATCCAATTTTTTTGCATTAATTTTACTTTATCTGGCCAATTATTTAGTTTTAATAAATCTGAAAGTAGTTCTTCTGATAATTTTGTTATGTTGAAGAACCATTGAGACAATTTTTTTCTTTCAACTATTGCATTAGATCTCCACCCACGACCGTTAATGACTTGCTCATTAGCCAGTACACTATTTTCTACAGGATCCCAATTTACATAAGTTTCCTTTCTAGATACGTAACCATGATTATATAAATCTATAAATAATTCTTGTTGGTGCTTATAATAATCTTTGTCACAAGTTGAAATTTCACGATTCCAATCAATAGATAAACCAAGGGATTTTAATTGCTTTTTCATAGTTGCAATGTTTTGATTAGTCCAATCTTTTGGATTTAGATTATTTAATTTAGCAGCATTTTCAGCTGGTAATCCAAAAGAGTCCCATCCCATAGGATGTAAGACATTAAAACCGTTTAAATATTTATACCTAGCAATAACATCTCCGATTGTATAATTTCTAACATGTCCCATGTGAATTTTTCCAGAAGGGTAAGGAAACATTTCAAGGCAATAAAATTTTTTAGCTTTTTTTTCTTTACGATAAAGAAGATTTTTAGCAAAATGTTTTTGCCACTTCTTTTCAATTACTTGAAAGTTTATTCTTTCCATAATCAAAAATTTATTTCTTTTTCTTTTTGCTATCTTTTTCTAAAATTGCAGCTTTTCTCATTATAGAGGATCTTAATTCATTGACCAAAGTACTATTATTCATCAGAACTATTTTGCAATTTTGATTTGATGAACAGTTTTTTTTATGAACTATAATTTTCACACTTTCAGATCGCACTTCATTAGATAAAAACCTAATTGTGATTTTAAGCGATTCATTGTTTGATGAGTCCGAGTACCAATCTGATATAATCATTCCACCTGAATAATCGACAGTATTTAATGGAAGAAAATCTAAAATCTCAAGAGATGCTCTCCACAAAGGGTTAGATGAGCTGAACTCATAATTTGTGCCTCTATTTCCCATTAGTCCTCCTAAAGAGGTGCCTCTACCTTCCTCGACATTTTTTCGAGCTCTTTCTAAAGCGTTAGTAGGATTCTTTCTTGCGTCACCAAATTTTTGACCACAACTAAATAAAAGGAATATTGACGCTAGAAATATAAACAAAATATTGAAAAACTTGGGCATTTGAAGGTTGTACAATTAAAATATCAGAATAACTATTATAAATTTTGAGAAATCAATTTCTAAGTTCAAAAAAACAAGCAAAATAAGCACTTTTAAACAATGAAAATGTGTTGCTAAATTATCACAGTGATGAAAAAAACGTTCATTTTATTGGTTTATTGTAGAAAAAACGGGCGAGCCTGACTAATTTCCACTCAAGTTAAATTTTAACTTAATAACAAAAGGAAAAAACAATGAAAAACATAATCAAAACAATAATCGTTATGTTCTCATCTATTTCTTTATTTGCGTCAGCTAATGCTGGTGAATTAACTGTAAGTGGTACAGCAAAAGCTACTTACAATATTCAAAGTGGTAAAACTAACGCTGGTAAAGGTTTAGGTATAACTAACGAATTAAACTTTACTGCATCAGGTGAAACTGACCAAGGTTACACATGGAACTACTCTATGGAGTTAGATCCAAATGCTGTATCTTCTGGAACAACAGCTTCTGCAGAAAACGATGATACTAAATTAACACTTTCTACTCCTTACGGAACAGTAGGTGTATTTATATCTGAAGGTGGATTAGACGTGGAAGATGCTGCATCTCAGTCAGTTTACGGAAGACCAACTGATATCGGTGATCCTTCTGGAACAGTTGATAACTACACAATAGATAGTTACAACAACATCCAGTACCACACTCCTGCTGATTTATTACCATTCGGCATAGCAGCAAAAATCGCTTACGCGACAGACACTGCTGACACAGCCCCTGGTTCTTCAGGAAATAACGCTGGTGCACAAAACGACAGTTCAGCAACGAACCCTGGTACAACTGCAACTGAAATTCAAGTTAAAGCAACACCATATGAAGGTTTAACTATCGGTGCTTCTTACTTCGAATTCGGTGGTCTCCAAGGTACGACGAAAATGGACCAAAATGCAGAATCAGGTGCATACTACGCAACATATGCAACTGGCCCTGTATCAATTGGTTATTCTCAAGCTTACAGAGCTGATCAGTTAAAAGATGATTCTGGTACAACAACAGATGATGCTGAGTACTATGATCAAGTTAACTACTCTATAGCTTTTGCTGCAACTGATGACTTATCTGTTTCTTACGAAAGAGAAACGTCAGAAGTTAACAAGTTAGATGACACTACAGTAGAACAAGAATCTTCTGCAGTTCAATTAGCTTACACAATGGGTGGAATGACGTTAGCAGTATCTCACGCTTCGCATGATAACAATGCGTACGTAGCTGGTGATAACACAGACCAAACATTAATTGCAGTAACTATGGCGTTTTAATTAGTTAAATAGCAAATTATAAAAGCCGGCTAAATATTTTAGCCGGCTTTTTTTTTACTTCAGATAAAAGAGCGAACCCTTCTCCAAAAGTATTATTTAACTGATTTAAATTATTAGTTTTAATCCCTCCAAGAGGAATTAGTTTATTAGATATCTTTGAAAAAAAATTAAATTTTATCACTCCTAAAAAAGAAGATTTTTTATCATAATCAACTAAAAATAGTTTAGATAATAAAATCGTGTCACAACCCTGCTTAACCTTATCTGAAATTTCTCTTAGATTATGAGCCGAACCAATAATTCTAAAATTAAGTTTTTTATAATTAAGGAATCTTAAATTCTTATTGTGAGAAGATAGATATATTCCATCTGATTTAAGTAAAATTGCTAAATTAATATCATTTGAGACATAAAATTTTATTGCTTTTGCTTTACAATTACGTCTGAAACTCAATAAATCACGCAATTTATCTATTTTGTTATTATTTCTGTAAATTATAAAAAATTTATCACGTTTTTTTATGTTTTTTAAATCTATATCTTTGATATTTTCAATTATTAAAAAATACTTATTTTTAAAAATGAACATATGAACACAATAGTTGATAGATTTGAAAAAATAAAATTGAAAATATCTTCTCTAAAACCAATTAAGCCAGTTAATATTATAGCTGTAAGTAAAACTTTTACACTAGATTATATTAATCCTTTGATAAGTCATGGACACCTACATTTTGGTGAAAATAAGGTACAGGAGGCAATTGCAAAATGGTCAGGTCCAAAAAAAGAAAACCAGAATTTAAAATTACATATGGTCGGTAAACTACAAAGTAACAAAGCCAAAGATGCAGTAAAACTTTTTGATTATATTCACTCTGTAGATAATCAAAAACTAGCTGATGCTCTATCGAAGCACCAATTGAATTTGAATAAAAAATTAAATTATTTTATTCAAGTCAATCTAGGTAATGAAATACAAAAATCAGGAATCCCAGTCGGCGAACTTGAAGCTTTTTATAATTATTGTGTAAATGAAAAAAATCTCAAAATTATAGGTTTAATGATAATACCTCCTTTAGAGGATAATGCTGAAAAGTATTTTAAAACGCTTGCGGAGTTGAATAAAAGTATGGCGCTTGCACATACAAGTATGGGTATGTCTGCTGATTATTTAGAGGCAGTAAAACATGGATCAACATTTGTAAGAATTGGAAGTTCTATTTTTGGTTCTAGATCAAAACCTTAGTGTATCTTTTTAAATCTTTCGCAATTTTTAAAAGATGAGTTTTCTTAACTGCTACACATCCCTCGGTTTTTTTATAATTTTTTTTGGCAACATGAATAAAAATAGCACTACCTTTATTTTTAACTATGGGATTCATATTATAATTTAAGACCATTATAATATCGTAGATATTTTCTTTTTTATAAAGTTTTTCATGTTTATATGCAGTCGGCAATTTTATAAGTTTGTTATATTGTTTTGAATTAGGGTCATCGCACCAACCCATTTTTCTTGTGATTATAATTTTTTTAATTTTAGTTCGAATTTTAACTCTATCCTTTCTATACAAAATGTACTTAATCTTATATTTACCTTTAGGTGTTATTAAATCACCCTCCTTTTTTTTAAGCCCAATTCCTCTTTTACCTATTGAGCATTTTGCTTTATAGTTGTTGAAAGTTAGATAATTTTTATTAATTAAAATATGCACAAGTTAAATGTTCAAATTCTTGGTCCATCCTCATTTATCTCAACTTTAAATGAATTGAAAATGTTTTTAAAGTTTAATTGCTTGTCAGAAGATTTAAATAATGAGTCTAATATTATTCTTTTCCACATCGATGCTCTTTTGGATAAGAAATTAAGGCAATATATTCAAAGTAATAAATTGATAAAAATATGTGCAGGAAACAAAAAAGATCTCACAGGTGACTATGACGCAAACCTAGAACTACCTGCCACCTTACAGGAAGTTAATTCAATCGTTGAAAATGCTGCTGCTAAAAAAAAATTTAACTTAAATTCTTCAATAGCAGTAAAAAATTATTTTTTAAATAAAAATGAAAAAAAATTATCAAGTAATGGTAATTATGTAATACTTACTGAAAAAGAAATACAACTACTTGAATTATTTTTAGATAATAAAAAGCCAATATCAAAAGATTATATTTTATCATCAGTTTGGAACTACGCGTCTGATGCAGATACTCATACTGTTGAAACACACATATATAGATTAAGAAAAAAAATTATTGATAATTTTAAGGATGAAAAATTTATTCTTAATAGTAAAGATGGTTATTATTTGTGAAAAAAAGAAATAAGATAGCAAAAGATCTTCACACAGCTAAGTACAGAAAAAGAGTGGTGAAACCAAAAAAAGGCAAAGGAAGCTTTAAAAGAAAAAAAACTAATTCAGATTATCTTTAAAAAAAGTAATAGTTATATATTTGATTAATTAAGTCTTGCTCCAATTATTTGAATTACTTTTGAAGACATTTCTGTTCCGGTTTCTAAACTTTCTTTTGTAGATTTATTATTTATTAATCCGTGCAAAAAACCACCTGCAAATAAATCTCCAGCGCCCGTTAAATCTTTAATCTTGAGATTGCTTTTGGCAGAGCATTCCGCAATATCATTTTCATTTATTGCAACCGCTCCTTTATCTCCACGAGTAATCACAATTAACTTATTTATCTCTTTAGCAAAATTAATTACTTCATCAAATTTTTTAGCGTTAATTAAAGACATTATTTCTTGCTCGTTTGCAAAAGTGATATCTAATTTATTTTTAACTAGATCTAAAAAGTGAGGTTTATGTCTTTCTACGCAAAATAAGTCTGATAATGACATTGCGACTTTATTTGCATTATTTATAGCTTTTTCGAAAGCTTTTTTTGGCTCACCCTCATCCCAAAGATATCCTTCAAGAAATAAAATTTCACTACTCTTAACTGCATTTGTATTAATATCATTTTCATTAATTTTTCCTGCAGTTCCAAGAAAAGTTACCATTGTTCTTTCAGAGTCTGGCGTAATTAATATTAAACAAGTTCCAGTTGGTATTGTTTCTTTTTTCTTTGAATAAAAGAACTCTACTTTTTCTTTTTTTAAGCCTTCTTCATACTTATTACCCAAATTATCATCGCTCACTTTGCCAATAAAACCCACTTTATTTCCAAGTTGCGATAGACCTACTATTGAGTTTGCTACAGAACCACCTGAAACTGTTTCCTCTATTTTAAGGGAAGATAAAAGTTTTTTAAATTCAGCTTCATCTACAAGCTTCATTGTGCTTTTTGTTAAATTATTCTGAGTGATAAATTTGTCTTCTACTTTACAAATTACGTCAACGATAGCATTACCAATTCCTAAGATTTTCATTTAAGCTTTTTTTGTTTTAATGGGTTTTTTTCTATTGGGATAACAGCTTTTACAAATTTTACAAGTTATTCCATAACAATCTCTAGCTTTACAATACTCTCTGCCATACCAAATTATTTGTAAATGAAGTTTATTCCAGTATTTTTTAGGAAAAACTTTTTTTAAATCTTTTTCTGTTTGAACAACGTTTTTTCCATTAGTTAAACCCCATCTTTGAGCCAGTCTATGAATATGTGTATCTACTGGAAAAGCGGGAAAACCAAAACCTTGAGACATGACAACACTCGCAGTCTTGTGACCTACGCCAGGCAATTGTTCCAATTCTTCATAAGTTTTTGGCACTTTGCCTCTGTATTTTTCAACTAAAGTTTTTGATAAATGAAATATACTTTTGGCTTTTACTCTAAATATTCCTATTTTTTTTATTAACCTCTCAATTTTTTTTCTACCAAGTTTTACAAAATGATGAGGTTTATTATATTTTGGGTAAATATTTTTTGTTACATTGTTAACATTCACGTCAGTACATTGTGCCGAAAGAAGAACTGATACTAAAAGAGTAAAAGTATTTTTATAATTTAAAGGTATTGGAACTTTAGGATAAGTTTTATTCAATATCCTTAAAATAATTTTAGTTTTTTCTTTATTGTTCACTTAAAGCTAAGAAGGTCTCTCATAGAATAAAGACCTGCTTTTTTAGACATTAGCCAGATAGCTGCCGTTAATGCGCCTTCGGAGTATAAAGCTCTATCAAAAGATTCGTGATTAAGTTTTATAATTTCTTTTCCACTAGAAAATCTTACTTCATGTTCGCCAATGACCTCACCTTTACGGATAGAATTAAAATTAATTTTTTTTGTGTAAGGAAAAGTTTTTTTATTTAAATATTTCTTACCCATTAAATTATAAAAATTTTTTTTTTTCCCATCAGCTATTCCTTTACCTAACATCAAAGCTGTTCCTGATGGATAGTCAATTTTATGTTTGTGATGAACTTCATAAACTTTACTTAAAAAGGTGTTCCCCAAAGATTTTGAGGCGATTTCAGTTAGATACATTAATAAATTTACCCCTAAACTCATGTTACCCGCTTTAAGTATAGGAATTTTTCTAGAAAACTTTTTTATTAAATTTTCCTCTTCTTTGGAAAAACCTGTTGTACCAATAACGACTCTTTTTTTTAATTTAGATGCAATTTTAAGTATTTCTAATGTACACTTAGGTACAGTGAAGTCTATTATTACACTAGATTTTTTAAATGCCTCAATACTGTTTTTATATGGTTTTAAACCAGCAATTTTTTTGTTTATTAATCTGTTCTCTGTCAAAGAAACTAATTTAAAGTTTTTATTTTTTTTTGAGGATTTAATGAGTTGTTGACCCATTCTACCCATACATCCAGAAATAGATAAATTTATTTTTCTCATAAACTAATAAAATAAATGATTACAATAATAACCAGAGTAATTATAGCCCAAATAGATAAATTTCTTAAAAATTCTTTTAATTTATAATTTGTAGATAAAAAACTGGGTAAAATTAAAATTAATACTGCAATTAAAAATATTGCAGACATAATTTGATCAGTACTCATTTAGATTATGAATTTCCCCAAAACTTTTTGGCTTTTTCAAAGAAGCTTTTAATCACTGGATCAGGCTTATTACTCTCTATTTCATTAAATTCTTCAAGAATTTCTTTTTGTTTTTTGGTTAATGATGTAGGAACCTGGGTGTTAATTCTTATATATAAATCTCCAAAAGCACCACCTCTTAAAACCGGCATCCCTTTTCCTCTGAGTCTAAATTGTTTACCATGTTGTGTGCCAGCTGGAATTTTTATTTTAGATTTCCCCCCATCAATTGATGGCACCTCAACTGATGTTCCAAGTGCAGCGTTCGTAAATGAAATTGGAAGTTCGTAGTATAAATTTTCATCAGCTCTTTTGAAGATATCGTGGTTATCTACAGATATAAATAAATAAAGATCTCCGCTTGAACCGCCTTTTGATCCTGCTTCACCTTTACCAGATACTCTGATTCTTGTACCATCATCAACACCCTTTGGAATTTTTACAGTTACATTTTCATTCGACTGCACTTTTCCGTTTCCACTACATTTGTTACACGGATCATTAATCATTTCTCCATAACCACTGCATTGAGGACAAGTTTGTTGAACAGTAAAAAATCCTTGATTGGTTCTCACCTTTCCTCTTCCAGAGCAATAGTCACATCTAACAGGTTTTGAACCTTTTGCTGCTCCACTACCAGAGCAAGAAGAACAAGATTTGTAAGTTGTGTATTTTACATTTTTTTGAATACCTTTGTAAGCTTCCTCTAAATCAATGCTTACATCATACCTTAAATCATTACCTCTATTGCTTGATCTTCTAGTGGAGCCACCTCCACCAAAATCGCTAAAGAAGTCCTCAAAAATATCTGAAAAAGATGATGTATCAAATCCACTAAATCCTTGACCTCCGCCTCCTTCAAAAGCTGCATGACCAAATTGATCATAGTTAGCTTTTCTCTTTTCATCTGAAAGAATGTGATAAGCTTCGCTTGCTTCTTTAAATTTTTCTTCTGAAGACTTGTCACCTTTATTTTTGTCGGGATGATATTTGAGTGCGAGTTTTCTATAAGCTTTTTTAATATCGTCTTTGGATGCAGATCTTGGTACACCTAAGACATCATAACAATCTCTTTTAGTCACAGGACGTCTCCTTTATTTTCTTAGGCGCTTTTTTCTTTATCTTCTTCTTTTTCTTTTACGTCTTCAAAATCAGCATCAACTACATTATCTTTATCGTTAGGCTTTGCGTCTTTTGGATTTTCGGATTTACTTGCTCCGGGCTTTTGTTGGCTTTTATAAACTGCTTCACCTAATTTCATTGAAACCTGTATTAAATTTTGCGTTTTTTTCTTAATATCTTCTGAGTCTGTTCCTTCTAATGACTTTTTTAAATCAGCAATACCATTTTCTATGGCCTTTTTTTCTTCAGCTGAAACTTTATCACCATGTTCTTTTAAACTTTTTTCTGTTGAGAAAACTAAACTATCTGCCTGATTTCTAGCATCAACAGACTCTCTTTTCTTTTTGTCGGCTTCTTTATTAGCTTCTGCATCTTTAACCATTTTATTGATTTCTTCTTCTGATAAGCCACCTGATGCTTGGATTTGTATCTTTTGTTCTTTTCCAGTTCCTTTGTCTTTAGCAGAAACATTTACAATTCCATTAGCGTCAATATCAAATGTAACTTCGATTTGAGGCGTTCCTCTTGGAGCTGGAGGTAATCCAACTAGTTCAAAGTTTCCTAAAATTTTATTGTCTGCCGCCATCTCTCTTTCACCTTGCAGAACTCTAATGGAAACTGCAGGTTGATTATCCTCTGCTGTAGAGAAAACCTGACTTTTCTTAGTAGGTATAGTTGTATTTTTTTCAATAAGTTTTGTAGATACACCGCCTAAGGTTTCTATTCCTAAAGAAAGAGGAGTCACATCTAAAAGCAATACATCTTTGACATCACCTTGAAGCACCCCACCTTGTATAGCTGCACCCATAGCCACAACTTCATCAGGATTAACACTTTTATTTGGTTCTTTTCCAAAAAAGTTTTTAACTGTTTCAATAATCTTTGGCATTCTTGTCATTCCTCCTACAAGAACTACCTCATTAATTTCTGCTGCTGAAAATCCTGAGTCTTTCAAAGCAGTTTTACAAGGCTCTAAAGTTCTATCAACAAGTCCTTGAACTAAAGCTTCTAACTTTGCTCTAGTAAATTTTAAATTTAAATGTTTAGGACCAGTTTTGTCTGCTGTAATAAATGGTAAATTTATTTCTGTTTGTGCTGCAGATGAAAGTTCAATTTTAGCCTTTTCTGCGGCTTCTTTTAATCTCTGGAGTGCAAGTTTATCAGATTTCAGATCTATACCATTATCTTTTTTAAATTCACTTGCAAGGTATTCAACAATTGCGTCATCAAAGTCTTCTCCACCGAGAAAAGTATCTCCATTTGTAGATTTTACTTCAAAAACTCCATCTCCAATTTCTAAAATTGATATATCGAAAGTACCACCACCTAAATCATAAACAGCAATCTTTTTTCCGCCTTTTTTATCCAAACCATAAGCCAGTGAAGCTGCAGTTGGTTCATTAATAATTCTCAAAACTTCAAGCCCAGCGATTTTTCCAGCATCCTTTGTCGCTTGTCTTTGAGAGTCATTAAAATAAGCAGGAACTGTTATTACTGCTTTTGTTACAGCTTGACCTAAGTACTTTTCAGCAGTTTCTTTCATTTTCTGTAACACAAAAGCTGAAATTTGAGCAGGAGAGTATTTTTTCCCTTTTCCTTCTACCCAAGCATCACCGTTGTCTGATTTAACAATTTTATAAGGTACTTTAGAAATGTCTTTTTGAACTGAAGGTCCATCAAACTTTCTACCAATTAATCTCTTTGCCGCAAATACGGTATCTCCAGCATTTGTTACCGCTTGCCTTTTTGCAGGTTGCCCTACAAGTTTTTCTTCATTCTCTAAAAAAGCTACTACAGAGGGAGTGGTTCTAGCTCCTTCAGTATTTTCTAAAACTTTTGCTTGTGAGCCATCCATAA
>CACJQQ010000005.1 GCA_902595625.1 uncultured Pelagibacteraceae bacterium
TAATTCATGAGAATAAAAATCTCCAAAGAGACCGATCGGTAAATTTTCAATATTTTTTTTGTCTAAAATAAATTTAGAATTAAATATATGTAATATTGTTTTATTTGACTCATTTTTATCTAAACATGATTTGAGTGTATTAATTATATAAGTAATATTTTCTTTTAAGACTTGAGAACCATTTAATTTTTTAAATCCTGTCAAATTGATAAATGAGGGATTAAAATTGTCTAAAATTAAAATAACTTCTTTAAAGGTGTAATCAAATTTTTGTTCAATCAAATAAATATTTTCTTTGATTGTATTAAAAACACTTTCTAAATCAGAAATTCTTTTGTCATTTATTCCTTGTGCTGCAACTGACAATTCATGGATAACTTTAAAATTGTTTTGATCATCATATCTACCAACAAAAAAAACAAAATTAGAATTGTTGATTTCTAGATATAGATTTGTAGAAAGTTTTTTCATAATTTATTTTAAAATAAGTTGATTATTCACCCTGTAATCAAAAACTTTATATTTTTTTACATTTTTTTCTTCTTTAATACTCAAAAAGTTTTCAATACTTTTTAAATAATTTTTTGGTGGAAGCTTAATTATTATGTTATTTTTTGTCTCTAAATCCCATCTTTTGGTTTCATATAAAGTAAATTTTTTAATTTGATCAAAAGGAAAATTAATTTTATTTAAGTTGTTATAAAAGATTTTAAAATCATCCGCATTTCCTAAAATATAAGGAAGATTATTGTAATTAGGTAAATACACATAATTAATTAATTCAATTTTTTCACTTATATAAAATTTTCTTTTTTTATTAATTAATATGGCGATAGGTTTTTTTTCAAATATTTTTATTTTTAATGTATGTGGATATTTTTTTTTAATATTAAAACCATCAATAAAGGTATTTTGTAAAAGAGTCTTTTCAATTTCTGAATTTTTTAAAATAATCAAATTTTGATCGTAAAAAGCACCTAATAATTTTTTAATATCTTTTTCTTCAAGTAAAAAATTATTTTCAACTTCAATTTTTTTTAAATTAAATTTTGAAATTACAATCTCTTGTTTTGAAGTAATCGTTGTAAAAGCAATTAATACGACAACAGAAATTACTATGCGTTTTTTCATCTATTGATACTTGCATCTAATAAAATTTTTTCGACTAAATTCTCAAAAGTTAAACCCTTGAAACTAGCTATTTCAGGAACTAATGATAAACTTGTCATTCCAGGTTGTGTATTTAACTCTAGTAAATAAAAATTATTATTTTGAAATTTAAAATCTGATCTTGTCACTCCTCTACAATTTAAAACTTTATGTGCTTTGTGAGCGATTTTTAAAACCTTATTATAATTTTTTTTAGACAGTCTTGCTGGCATAATGTGCTTTGTTTGAGCTTCTTTTGTATATTTAGCTTTATAGTCATAAAATGAACGTTTGGGTATTAGCTCTATAGCTCCAATTGAATTACCATTAATAACTGCTACCTGAATCTCTTGACCACCAATATATTCTTCAAATATTAGTTCTTCGTATTTTTTAAATAATGTATGAATAGTTTTAGTTAGTTTAATTTTATTTTTACATATTGTAACTCCCAAACTAGAACCTTCATTAATTGGCTTTGAAACAACAGGAAAATTTATTTTCTTCTTGTTAATAATTTCTCTTAATTCTTTTTCTTTAAATTCAGATTTTTTAATCGAAAAAAATTTCGGAGTTTTAATTTTATTTTTAATAAATATATTTTTTGAGATTAATTTATTCATAGCGTTATATGAGCTGATTACACCAGAATGGGTATAAGGTATTTTCAAATATTCAAAATAGTTTTGAGCTACGCCATCTTCTCCGTCTCTTCCATGTAATGCATTAAAAATAACGTCGATATTTTCTTTATTTATTAAATTAAAATTTTTATTTTTAGGATCAAACTTTGAAACATTATAGCCCTTTTTTTTTAAAGCTTTTATGCAGGCGTCACCACTTTCTAAACTTACAGCTCGTTCACCCGAGGTGCCGCCCAAAACCACTAATACATTTTTAAATTTCTTTTTATTCACCTACAATTTTGATTTCTAATTCTAAGTTAACTCCAGTTTTTTCATAAACTTTACTTTTCACTTTTTTTATCAAATTTTCGATATCAGCCGATTTAGCGTTACCATTATTTACAAAAAAGTTACAATGTTTTTGTGAGATCATTGCGTCACCTTCTTTATAATTTTCACAACCCGACTCTTTTATTAGCATCCAAGCCTTTTTTTCTTTACTTATATTTTTAAATGTACTTCCGCAGGTCTTAATTTGACTTGGCTGAGAATTTTTTTTCATCTCAATTAAGCTATTTTGTTTTTTTTCTATCTCTTCCTTTTTTTTAATAACTCCCCTTAATTTGGCAGATGTTATGATTAGTTCTTGGGATAAATTCGTTCCTCTATATAAAAACTTGATATCATCTTTTTTAATTTCAATTTCTGATAGTTTTTTTTTATCAATGGCTTTTATTGATAATAAAACTTGGGATATATCATGCTCATAACAACCACTATTCATAATAATTGCTCCTCCAAGAGACCCAGGGATACATGATAAAAATTCTAAATTTCCTAAATTATTGTCTTTTCCAAAGTTTGCAATTTTACGATCTAATGTTGATGCACCTACTTCTATAGTGTTTTTGTCAATAAGCTTAGTATAAGAAAAATCTTTTCCTAATTTTATAACAGCTCCTTTAAAACCTTTATCTCTGAACAGAGTATTAGAACCTGCTCCTATTATTAAAGTTTTTAATTTCCTTTCTTTAACTTCTCCTAAAAATTTTATTAATTCATTAATATTGTTTGCTTTGTAGAAATATTCAGCTCTTCCACCTAAATTGAACCAACTATAATTAGATAAATTTTCATTTTCTTTTAAGTTATCTCCAAATTTTTTTTTTAAGTCTATATTTGAATTCATAGTGAAGTTTTTAGTTCAGCCATCCATCTTGATATTATACCTGCTCCCATGCCTATAATTATTTCATTGCTAAATAAATTTTTTTTAAGATATTTACATAATTCAATTTGATTTTTAACAAAGATCATCTGTGTATTAGAATTTTTTGCAATCAGTTTTGCAAATTTTACCATATTAAATTTTGAATTTTTTTTCTCACCTGCAGCATAAAGTGGGCACATAATAACTATATTTGATTTAGAAAAACATTTAGAAAATTCATCTTTTAAAGACATAACTCTAGAATATCTGTGAGGTTCAAAAACACTTATAATTTTTCTCTGCGGGTTTACATTTTTAACTCCCTCCAATATTGAACTTATCTCTGTAGGATGGTGGGCATAATCATCATAAAAATCATTTTTGTTTCTGGAAAAAACCTTTGTCATTCTTCTTTGAACACCAGAAAAATTTTTAAGAGATTTTTTGGCTAAATTAAGATTAGCTCCAAGATTAAGACAGAGTATCAGAGCGGCAGTAGCATTTAGAACGTTATGTTTTCCTAATAATTTTACATTAATATTTTTAATGATCTTATTTTTTTTATCTTTATCTTTAAAACAAAGATTAAATGATGTGTTTTCAAAATTATACTTAATTTTTTTAATTTGATAATCTGCTTTTTTATTTTCTCCATAAGTCAATATATTTTTGTTTTTAATTTTATTTAATATTTTTTTTATATTTATATTATCTATACAGATTATTGATTTTCCAGTTGGGGGGGTTTTATTGATAAATTCCACAAATGAATTTTCTAAATTTTTATAGTTTTTGTAAAAGTCTATATGTTCGAAATCTATATTTGTTACTATTGAATAATTAATGGGTAATTTTAAAAAACTCCCATCTGACTCATCAGCTTCCAAAATTGCCCAATCACCTTTTCCAAGTCTTGCATTGCTTTTAAGTGAATTTATTACACCACCATTTACAATGGTTGGGTCTAATTTTTGATCAGATAAAATCTTTGCCACTAAGGATGTTGTTGTTGTTTTTCCGTGCGACCCTGTAATTATAATATTTTTTTTTAAAGAAACAGCATCTGCCAAAACTTCTGCTCTTGAGTAGATTGGTATTTTGTTTTTTCTGGCATATTTTAATTCTACATTATTCTTTTTTATTGCTGTTGATTTTACTAAAATAGTTACATTTTTAACATTAGCAGCAGAATGGCCAATAAATATTCTAATTCCAGATTTTGAACAACTATTAGTATTTTTATTTTTACTTTGATCGCTTCCTTGAATTCTAAATCCCATGTTACTCATTATTTGAGCGAGCCCACTCATCCCTATGCCGCCGATGCCAACAAAATGAATTATATCTTTCTGACCTAGATTAACTTTTTTCATTTAAAATTTTTTCAATCTGAACAATTAAATTGTTAAAGATATCTTTGTCAGAATATTGTCTTTGATTTGATAAAATATTATTTAATAATGATTTATCATTAAATATTGAGATAATTAAATTGTACAATTTATTTTTTATATTTGTTTCTTCCAATAAATATCCATAACCCTTTTTAACGTAAAACTCAGCGTTTTTATGTTGGTGATTATCTGCAGATGTTGGTAAAGGTATTGCAATAAACGGAATTTTGACATTTACTAATTCTCCTAAGACTGACGCTCCTGCTCTTGTAATCACAAGATTAGATTTTGAGTAATAATCAATGATTTTATCTGTAAAATTAAAAATTTCATAATTAATACCTGCCTCATTGTAAAATTGGGATAATTGATCGTTTTGTTCATTTTGACATTGTTGATAAACTTTTAGTGAAAAACTGGTTTCTTTAATTTTTTTAAATATTTGTGGCAACTCTTTAGCAAAAACTTTAGCGGCTTGGCTTCCTCCTAAAACTAAAATTTTTATACTATCGAATCTATTGATCTCATTGGTTGTTTTAATATTTATGATTTCCTCTCTGATTAAATTACCAATCTGAATAACCTTGTTATCAAATTTTTCAGGAACACCTTCGAGTTCTTTATAAGAAACAAACATTTTTTTTGCAAAAGGCAATAAATACTTATTAGCTTTGCCTATAATCAAATTATTTTCATAAATTATAAATTTAATATTTAAAACTGAGGCAGCTATACAAATTGGAAAGGATGAATAACCTCCCATTCCAAAAATAATCGATGGCCTATTAAATAACAAAAATAGCAAAGATCTCACAATTGAAAAAAAAATAATAAATATAGATAGTAAAAACTTTGAAAAAGAGCCTTTATTTAATGGAGATGAATTTAATTCAGTAAATTTAAGATTCTGATGTTCTTTTAAATACTTTGCTCCCCTTTTATCGGTAGTCAGTTGTACATTAAAGTTTTTACCAACTAAATAATTTGCTAAACCAAGTGCTGGAAAAACATGCCCACCTGTTCCTCCAGTTGCAATTAATATTTTGTTTTTAATCATATAAGTAAGCTTTATTTTTGGTGTAATTTAAAACTAACCCCGCCAAAATTGCACTCCCGACCAAAGATGAACCACCATAACTTAAAAAAGGTAAAGTCATGCCGGTTGTTGGCAATAAATTTGTATTTACACCAGCATGAATAAAAGTTTGAAATATAAGTAAAGATGCTAATCCACTCAAAGAAATTTTAAAAAATTCATTATCTTGATTAAAACAACTTTTAATAATTCTAAAAGAAATATACAAAAAAATAATCAAGATCAATATCGAAACGACAGAACCGTATTCTTCTGAAATAACTGCGATAACATAGTCTGTATGTGCTTCGGGGACACTCTCTTTTAAAATTCCTTCACCCATTCCTTGACCTGTCAAACCTCCAAGTTTAATTGCATCGAGAGCTGATGATGACTGAAATCTATCTCCTTGATTGGGATCAAAGAAAGTAATTAAACGATTGATGATATATCCGAATTTTTCTGGCAAAAAATATAGCAAAGACCCAAACAGTATTAAAAAAATTGAAAAAAAAACTAATATAAAGAGCATACTTACTCCAGATATGAAAACAGTTGCGATCCAACTTATAATCAATAAAATTGATTGACCTAAATCAGGTTGGTCTATTAGCAAAATTATAACAGAGCTCAAAAGCATAAAACTTAAAATATACTTTATTTGAGAGTTCTCAAATTTTTTAAAAGTTAAGATTCTGACAGTCATTAATATAAAAAATGGTTTTAAAATTTCAATTGGTTGCAATCTGAAAAAATATAAATCAATCCATCTTTTAGCTCCTTTTACTTCTATGCCAAATATTGGAACTAATGCCAAAGAAATAAATGAAATTGCGAATAATGGTATAACAAGTTTCTCAAAAATTTCAGTTTTTATAGCCGAAATTATGATCATAATCGTCAAAGCCAAAAATGTAAAAAATAGATGCTTTGAAAAAAAAAAATAATAATCTTTATTAAGTCTTTCTCCTGCAAGAGAAGAGGTAGAGGAAAATGAAAAAAATAAACCTAAAAAAAATAAAATGACAAAACTTAAAAATATTTTTTTGTCAATACTTCTCCAATAATTTAATATGAAAAATTTAATTGAGTCTTTTAACATATTTTTTACATAACCTCTTAAATTCATCTCCTCTATTTTCAAAGTTAGAAAATTGATCAAATGATGCTGAAGCTGGACTCAATAGAACGTTCCCTTTGGAACTTTTTTTTAAATTAACATCTTTCAAAATTTGAATGATTGAATTTTTTAAGTTTTTAGTTACTGAAAAAACTAATTTTCCCTTAATTTGACTTCTAAAAAAATTTACATTTTTTCCAATTAAGTAACATTTATTAATATTCTTTTTTAAATTAGTTAAATCAATTTTATCCCCTTTTTTTGGAAGACCTCCTAAAATCCAGTAGATATTTTTAAGGCTTGATAAGGCAGGCTGCGTTGCTTTAAACGAAGTTGCTTTTGAATCATTTATAAATGTTACTTCATTTTTTTTTAAAAAAACTTCAAATCTATGCGGCAAACCCTTAAAAGACTTCATTGAATTTAAAAAAGATTTTTCCTCTATTTTTAGCAATTTTGATAAAGCGAAAACAAAACTCATATTTTCGTTATTAATTTTAGAAATTAAATAATTATTTTTAATTTTAAGTTTTATTTTTTTGTATTCTTTTTCTTTAGGAATAATCAGTTTGCTTTTAAATTTTTCTTTTTGAAAAATTTTTTTAAATTTTTTATTTATGATAGCGTAATGATTTTTTTTCTGATTTTGAAATATCTTTAATTTTGAGAGTAAATAATTACTCATGCTGCCATGCCAATCAAGGTGATCTTTCGTTAAATTAAGGAAAAATGCAATGTCAGGGCAAATAAATTTAGAATGAGAAAGTTGAAATGAAGAAGCTTCTATTATGACGTAATTTTTTTTTAAGCTTTTCAAATTTAATACTGGTGTTCCAATATTTCCTCCAATTGAAATTTTAAAATTATTTTTTTGAAGAAGATGCGCTATCAATTTACTTGTAGTTGATTTACCATTGGTGCCGGTAACCATAATGCTTTTGGGTTTATTTTTTGCTAAATAAAATAAATCGATATCTGTAATTATCTTATGTTCGAATCTTCGAAGATTTTTCTTTTTAAGCAAGCTTACTCCAGGAGACAAAATTATATAGTCAACATAATTAAGCGTTTTTTTTAAGTTTTTGGATCTTAAATTTTTATATTCAATTTTATTCTTGTCATCCCAGACTTCGAAATTTTTTACCTTATTTTTTTTAAAAAATTTGATGACAGAGTGTCCGGATAAACCAAGCCCGTAAACAAGAAATGATAATTCTTTAAGATTTGGAACCTGGAGCATCCCTTACCTTAATTTTAAAGTTGCTAATCCAACTAATGCTAAAATTATAGCTATAATCCAAAATCTAATTACTATCGTTGACTCCGCCCACCCTTTTTTTTCAAAGTGGTGATGTATTGGCGCCATTTTAAATATTCTTTTTCCTGTAAGTTTAAATGAGGCAACCTGAATAATTACTGAGACTGTTTCTAAAACAAATAAACCTCCAATTATCGCTAAAACTATTTCATGTTTTACAATAATTGCAATAGCAGCAAGTGATCCACCTAAAGAAAGTGATCCAGTATCCCCCATAAAAATTTTAGCTGGAGGAGCATTGTACCAAAGAAAGCCCAGGCAAGCTCCAACAATAGATCCACAAAAAATAGACAACTCTCCTACATCTGGAATATATTGTATTTGTAAATATTCTGAAAAAATTGTGTTTCCCACCACATAAGAAATTAGTGTAAATGAGAGAGCGACTAGCATTACCGGTACAGTTGCTAATCCGTCTAAACCGTCAGTTAAATTTACTGCATTGGATGCTCCAATAATAACGAATAGTCCGAAAGGTATAAAAAATAATCCCATTTGCCATATAAAATTTTTAAAAAAAGGAAAGTAAAGATTAAATAAAAATTCATGATCAGAGTAATTAATAAGTATTACTAGTGCCAAAACACTTATAATTACTTGGCCAAAAAATTTATATCTTGATTTAAGTCCACTTGAATTTTTTTGTTTAATTTTAAGCATGTCATCTATAAGCCCTAAAGCTCCTAAAGAAAGAGAAACAAAAATCAAAGTCCAAACATATATATTGTTTAGATCTGCCCACAAAATTGTACCTGAAATAATTCCAATAATTATAATTACCCCGCCCATAGTAGGTGTGCCAGATTTTTTTATTATGTGATCTATTGGACCATCTTGTCTTATTGGTCCAGTTATCATCTTTTCTGAAAATAATTTAATTAAAGGTCCTCCGATTATAAATACGACCACTAGTGATGTTACAACTGCTAAACCAGTTCTGAAAGTTAAATACTTGAATACATTTAAAAACGAGTATTGATCAATTAAAGAAGTTAATAGAGAAAATAGCATTTATGTTCCTTTTATCATTTTTTTACTAAAATTATTTAATCCTGTGGCATTGGATCCTTTGATCATAAGATAATCATTGTTAGATATCATTTTGCTTAAACTTAAATCTATATCTTCATTATTCTGTAAAATATTTCCTCTTTTATTCTTATTTAAACGTTTATATGTGAAAATTGTTTTTTTTCCTTTAACGAATACTTTATCAATGTCTGAATTGTTAATAACTTTTGACAATTCCTTATGATATTTTTCAGACCTATTACCCAATTCAAGCATATCACCAAGTATTAAGTATTTTTTAAATTTTTCTTTTTTAATTAAATTAAATTTATTAATGGCATTTTTTACTGATAGCGGATTAGCATTATAACTTTCATCTATTAATTTAAATTTCTTCTTATATCTAGATATCTGATATTTCTTACCTCTTCCCTCTGGGGACTCTAAAAATATAAATTTTTTCTTTATTTTCAAAATATCAATTTTAAGTTCGTTTAAAACAGCTATTGATGACAAAACATTGCTTATATTTAAATCTCTTATTTCAAAATCTATCTTTTTTTTATTAAAACTTATAAAAACTCTTAAAATATTATTTTTTTTTATGATCTTTATTAATCGAATATCTGATTTTTTGTGCATTCCAAAAGTAGAAATTTTTAATTTACGTGTTTTGGCTTTTTTATACAAATAATTAAAAAACTTATCGTCTCTATTTAAAATAATTGTTCCACCGGTTTCTATATTTTCTAACATCTCTGATTTTGCTTTTGCTATTCCTTTAATATTTTTAAAATTTTCTAAATGAGCTTCGCCTATATTTGTTATCACTCCTAAATGAGGTTTGATTAATCTAGTCAATTTTTTAATTTCTCCAGATTTGCTCATCCCGACCTCAAAAACTCCATATTTATCATCTAAACTTAAATTTGATAAACTTATTGGCACACCAAGATAATTATTAAAGGACTTTGGTGAGTAATAAGTCTTTCCAAAATTTTCTAACAAATCTTTTAACAAATTTTTTAAAGATGTTTTACCCGCACTACCAGTCACAGCTATTATTTTTGTTTTAGAATATTCTCTTTTAAGTTTTGCAAATTGATTCAAAAAATGAATAGGGTTATTGACTCTTATTATTTTTCTATTACTTTTATCTATAATTGATGAAGTTACTACACATCCAGCACCTTTTTTTAAAGCGTTATAAATAAACTTATTCCCATTATTTTTTTTACCTTTTAATGCTAAAAATAAATTATCTCTTTTAATTGATCTAGTGTCTATCGAAAATCCGTAAAACCTAACTGGTATTTTTTTTCCTAAAATATTTTTTAAAATTGATTGGTTTTGAGTAAAGTTTTGTTGTTTTTTTGATATTATTTTTGGTTTAATATTTAATGTTTTAACAATCTTTCTATCTGAAATATTTAATGTCTTATTTTTATAGATTTGTTGCTCTTCATGTCCCTTACCTGCAACCAATATAATTTCATAAGGATCTGCACTTTTCACCGCTGTTTTTATTGCCAATGATCTATTTCCAATATCATAAGTCTTCTTTTTAGAAATATGTTTTAATAATTCTTTCCTTATTTTTTTAGGATTTTCTTTTCTTGGATTGTCATCAGTTATAAACACTTTTTTACAAAAGTCGTTGGCTATCTTGGCCATTATTGATCTCTTTTTTTTATCTCTTTCTCCTCCACATCCAAAAACCAAAGTTATATTATTTCCATAGTGTATTTTTAACGATTTAAGAGTTTTTAATAATGCGTCAGGCGTATGAGCAAAGTCTATAAAAACTTTTATTTCATTCGGATATTTTCTGATTAATTCAAGCCTGCCGCTTACATCTTTTATCTTTTTTATTGAACTGTAAATTAATTTATCCTTTAAACCAATTAGCCTGGTAGCTTCAATTGCCATAGCCAAGTTTTTGATTTTAAAATTACTTGAATTTTCTGGTAAAATATTTTTAATAATTTTATATTCTTTATTCACATCTAATAGTTTTAAATTTCTCCTTCGGGCAATTTTTTTTATTATCGGAAATTGGCTAATTTCCTTATCTGAAATAATCGAAGCTTTTTTTTTTAATATTTCTTTAAAAAGAATTAATTTTGCATTAAGATATGACTTCATAGTTTTGTGATAATCTAAGTGATCTTGGCTAAAATTAGTAAAAATTGCCCCTTTAAATTTCACATTATGTAATCTTTTTTGATCCAGTCCGTGGCTCGAGCATTCAATGATTACATTTTCAATTTTCTTTTTTTTTAAAAAATTCAAACTTTTATGAAGCAAAATTGTGTCGGGAGAAGTAAGATTTGTTTTAATAATTTTATTATTATACTTTATGCCTAAAGTACCAATCGTAGCTACTGATAAGTTATTTGCTTTTAAAATTTGATAAAATAAATCAGCAACAGACGTTTTACCGTTAGTACCAGTAACAGCAATAATATTTTTAGGTTTATTTTTGTAAAATCTCGAAGTTATTTCACTTAGTAAATTTCTAATTTTATTTGTTCGTATTATTAAAACTTTTTTATTTTTAATTCTACATTTTTTTGAGCAAATTATAACGGAAGCTCCTCTCTGAATCGCTTCATTAATAAATTTTTCCCCGTTTAATATATTTCCCTTAACAGCAAAAAAAATAAAATTTTTTTTTATTTCTTTACTATTCGTTGAAAGCCCAGAGATTTTTATAATTCCATTCTCTTTCGAAATATCTTTAATTAAATTTTTCAACAACATACTGATCCGTAAATTCTTTACTATTTATGGCTAAAATTGGCCCAATTTTTTCTATTATTTTGCCTGCAACATAAACAGAATTCCAGCCAGAAGTATTATAAGGGGCTCTGGTTTTTACCCCACGATAATTATAAATTAAATTCTTATTGATTTGAGGATTTTCTAACATGATAAACAAAGAATAGTCCGGTTTATATGTTGGAAAAATAGAAATAAATGAATTAATTCTATTTTTTTTATCTCCGTAACTTTCAGCAGTTCCAGTTTTACCGCCAACAAAATATCCATCTTGATCAGCTAAACTTGCTGTACCAATTTTACTATTTACTACTTTTCTTAAGATTCCTCTTAATTCTTGACTAGTGGAACTTGAAATTATTTTATCTTTTTTTTCAATTTTTCGATTTTTAATTAAACTTGGAACAATTAACCTGCCTCCATTAACCATTGCTGCATATAAGGCTGTTGCTTGTAAAGGAGTGGTTGTAATTCCATGTCCATAAGAAATTGTCTCTAATTTACACCTATTCCATTTTAACTTATGGGGAACACCAACTTCTTCTAGCTCTATATCTGGATTCTCAGTTAATTTTGTTTTCTTAATAAATGATTTATATTTTTCCTCACCTATCTTTTTAGCTAAAACTGCCGAACCAACATTAGAAGACCTCACTAAAATTTCTTCAACAGTTAAATTTTTTGGATGATCTTTCATATCAGTTATTTCGTGAATAGAGCATTTAATTTTTTTTGGTATATTTTTAATGACAGTGTTTGTGTTAACGAGTCTATGATCTAAAGCTAGAGCAATTGTGAATGTTTTAAATATTGAGCCTAATTCATAAACACCTTTAGAGATTTTGTTGATATATTTTTTATCGCTTATTGTTGCCCTGTGATTGATATTAAAATTAGGCAAAGAAACTAAAGATAAAATTTCTCCAGTATTTACATTCATTAATAATGCTCCACCACCTGTTGCTTGAAATGTTTTAATAGCGCTGTTTAATTCTTTGTTGATTATATATTGAATATTGCTATCTAAAGTTAATTTTAAGGGTTTGTTTTTAAGATTTTTATCTTTTAATTCTTTATCAAAATATTTTTCAACACCTGATATTCCATAATTATCGTAGTCGACCTGACCTATGACATGGCTAAAAAGATTACCATGAGTGTACATTCTTGCCTGAAAGGGTTCAAATTTAATTGCTTTTTCTCCTAAGGCCCATAATCTATCCTTCTCAACCTCATCAATTCTTTTTTTTATTCTAAAATATTTATTTTTTTTTAAATTTTTTTTAATTTCATTTATAGGCAATTCTGGGAAATTCACCCTTAATTTAATTAAGAAATTTTTTTTATCTCTAATTAATTTTGGATCTACTGCAGCATGATAAGTATTAATATTCCTCGATATTAAAATTCCATTTCTATCAACGATATCTCTTCTTAAAAGAGAAAACTGGGTATTTTGTTTTTCTAAGCTAAAAGTATCTTTTTTGTTTAAAGCAATATGAGTAATCTTAATTGAAAAAATTAATATTAGAGAAAAAAAGAAAAAAAATAACAAATAAATTCTATCTTGAAAATTATTTGATTTTTTGAATATTTTATTTTTTTTATTAGTTTCTATAAAATCTTCAAAATAAAAACTAGTTTGATTTATATTATTATTTTTTTTTGATTTTTTTCTCATTAAGATTATCAAGATTCGAAATCTTGTTTTGTATTTTTGTCAGATCTGAAATGCTAAAAAATATTTTTGAATATTCGATTGGTTGATAATTATTAAATCCAATTACACTCAATTTTTTTTCAATTAAAGTAGGCGATGTAATATAGTGATAATCAAGTTGTGCTTCGTTAAGATTTTTTTTCTTAGATAAAATTTTTAAGTTTAAACTTAAAATTTTTTTTTCCAAAACTCTTGTTTCGTTTTTAAGAAGAGGTGTAGTAATTAAAAATATAATTATTGTGAAAGCGGAGATAATAAATTTCGTTTTAAACATTAATGTCCTCCAAATCTAAATATTTTTTGAATTTTTTTATTAAATCATAAGGGTATTTAAATTCGTTTTTGCTTCTAACAGCTAATCTTAGTTTTGCAGATCGAGATCTATAGTTAATATTTATCTCTTTTTTTGATGGTCTAAATATTTCATTTTTATATTCATCAAACAAAGCTGTTTTTTCATCTTCATTTTCTGGAAGATATCTAGATGGTTTAGATTTATTTTTTGAAAAATTAGTAAAAAAATATTTTATAATCCTGTCTTCAATTGAATGAAAACTTACTACAAGAAGCTTTCCACCTGGCTTTAATTTTTTTGATGCATTAATAACGCCATTTAACAATTCTGTAATTTCTTTGTTTACGAAAATTCTTAATGCTTGAAAAGTTTTTGTGCAAGGATTAATTTTATGTGATGATTTTTTACTTTTGCTTTTTTCGATAATTTCGACAAGATCAGAAGTCTTAGTAATTTTTTTTTTCTTACGATATTTGACAATATTTTTTGCAATTTTGTAAGCCTCCTTTTCTTCACCCAAAATTTTGATAATTAATTTTAAATCAGTTTCACTTAAATTATTTATTACATCTAATGCAGAAATTTCGTTAAGACCCATTGTCATATTTAATTTTTCTTTGGATTTAAATGAAAAACCTCTTTCAAGATCATCTAACTGTATTGATGATAAACCCAAGTCAAATATAACCACGTCAACATTTTTATTTGTAACGCTATCTAACTGGCTAAATTTTAATTGAAAAAACTTAAATCTCTTGGGAAATTTAATCTGAAGTTCTTTTGCTAACGATAATACTTTTTTATCTCTGTCTAATGCACAAACATGAGTTTTTGGAAAATTTAAAATTTCTTTAGAGTAGCTACCTCCTCCAAATGTGCAGTCAATAAAGCTTCCACCATTATTAGGTGAAGATAATTTTAGTACCTCATTCAACATCACTGGAAAATGGGAAAATTCCAGTGATGAAGTTTGATTGTTCATTAAAACAAAATAGATTCATTAAAACTTTTGTTTTCTTAAAAATGCAGGAATTTCAAAATCTTCGTCCTCATTTGTATCTTGATCGAATAACTGATTTGCATCATTTTTATTTTGATCATTTATTTCTGAATTTATTTCCTCTTCTTGAAAACTTTGTTCATCGCTAAATAGCTTAGGAGTATGCTCTTCTTCATTATTTGAAATCGAAGCAAATGAATTTTCATTATCTTCTAAATTATTGTTCTCTATGTAAGATGCGCTTTCGATTGAAACACCTGAAGGAATATTATTTGGATTTTGTTCTGTATCAAATATATTTTCAGTCAAATTTTCATTTTCAAAGTCGTGGATTGACTCATTTTGTTGTTCCGCATTTAATTCATAATTTTCATCAAGTTTCAAAGCGGTCGCTCCATGTATAGAATTAAGAGCTTTATTTTCTACCGGAGAATTATGTGAAAAAAGATTATCAGAGTAACCTGTATTTCTATTCTGAATACGAGATACCATATTTAGAACAGTTTTATTTTCTGCATGATGTCCATCTAGTGCGGTTGCAACTATTGATACTCTTATTTTTCCTGTCATGCTCTCATCTTTAATCGCACCAAAAATTAATTCAGCTTCAGGATCAACTTCTGCTCTAATCTTATTTACTGATTGATCAACCTCAAATAAAGTCAAATCATTTCCCCCTGTAATATTAATCAACAGTCCTTTAGCGCCTTGCAGAGAATATTCATCAATCAGTGGATTATTTAATGCCATCTCTGTGGCAGCCATTGCTCTATTTTCACCTTCTGCTTCTCCAGTTCCCATCATTGCCTTTCCCATAGAACTCATGACAGTTTCAACGTCAGCAAAATCTAAATTTATCATTCCTGGTCTAACCATTAAATCAGTTACGCTCTGAACACCGTGTTTTAATACATTGTTTGATAAGTTGAATGACTCCTCAAAAGTTGTTGTCTCACTGGCAATTTTAAAAAGATTTTGATTTGGTACGACTATTACTGTATCTAAATGTTTTTTAAATTCCTCTAGTCCTTGTACTGCTCTTCTCATTCGCTTAGGACCTTCATAAGAAAAAGGAAGTGTAGTTACTCCAACTGTTAAAATATTTAACTCCCTTGCTGCTTTAGCTATTACATGAGAAGCTCCTGTGCCTGTACCACCTCCCATTCCTGATGTTATAAATACCATATTTGCACCTTGTAAATAACTTGTAATTTCATTTAAAGACTCATCGGCTGCGGCTTGACCAATGTCATGCTTTGCTCCAGCTCCTAAACCTTTTGTTAAATTCATTCCTATTTGAATTTTCGCATGAGCTTTACTCATTTTTAGATCTTGAGCATCTGTATTTACAGCAACAAACTCAACACCTTCCATTCCTGCTTCAATCATAGCGTTTATAGCGTTTCCACCAGCACCGCCCACTCCTAAAACTAAAATTCTTGGTTTTAATTCTCTTAGTTCTCCTCCACCAATATTTATACTCATTACAGCTCTCCCTTCTGTTTTGTTTCCCATTTTAAATTAGATCTATTTTGGTAGGCCTTTTTTCTAGCAATATTTTTAAACTTATTAAAATTTTTTGGTTCCCAAATTTGAAATGTTTTGCCAAGACCAACAAATAAAATATTACTTCGTATTTGAGCGTGATTAAGTAATTTTTCAGATAAGGAAATTCTTCCTTCCGTATCAAATTGTAAATTTTCACATTCAGATAATATTGAAGTAGCAAAAAAATCTCTTTTTTCCTCAAAAGGGTTAAGGGAGTCAATGGTATTAGATAGTTTTTCAATCCTATCTTGAGCACAAGCCTCTAATGCTGCATGATTGAATGATGGATAGCTTACAAAACCATTATAACCCATTGAACCTAGATGTGATCTAAATGTAGCTGGCACTGACACACGTCCCTTCTTGTCTATTTTGTTTTCGAAACTTGATAAAAACATCTTTATTTAAAAACCTATTTTTTTTAATAATTTTCAACATACCCTCCAAATTGGGATTAAATGGGATAGTATGGGTTTTTAAGAATTAGTCAATAACTATATATTTTGATAAAAGTACAAAAATAGAACAAAATTTAGTGAAATTTAGCCAGATAATCTATAAGCCGGGTTCTGTCATTGAAGATGTCATTTCTCTAGGCTTAAATTCACATTTAAGCTCAAGCGGTTAACCCAGAAGACTAACTAAAGACTGTTTTTAGTGTAAAACACAATGTCTTCTCTATTTAACCTTGCTCCCAGTGGGGTTTGCCGTGCGTTTTTTGTTACCAAAAAACCGGTGAGCTCTTACCTCGCCGTTTCACCCTTGCCTTGATAAGGCGGTTTATTTTCTGTGGCACTATCCCTGAAGTCACCTTCGCCAGCTATTAGCTGGCACTGTGTCTTTATGGAGCCCGGACTTTCCTCTATTAGTTATCTAATAGCGACAATCCAATTATCTGGCATTAAACTTTTATTTTATTAATTACCATTAATCAAGATATTTAAGATTAGTGAGTTAAAAAATGGCTAATTTCAAAGGTTTTTTTATCAATTTTTCCAGTCACATTATTTGGTAAATAATGTAGCTGAAATGATTTTATTATTCTTTTATCTTTGTAATTTCTTTTACTAACATTAAAATATCTAAAGCCTATCTTTTTCAAATTTTTAAAAAAAGTGATTTCACTTAACTCATAATTTGGTTTTAGAAGTTTATCATTATTTTTATACCATTTACCTAAATTGTTATTACTAAGTTTTTTCCATGGAAATTTTTCTCCTGGGTCAATTTTTCTTAAGGGCGCAATATCAGAATGACCAAGAAAATTTTCTTTTTTTATCAGATATTTTTTTTTTAAATTTTTACACAAAGCTATGAGACTACTGATTTGTTTTTTACTAAAACTTTGATATCCAAACCGATGTCCTTTATTTACTAATTCAATGCCTATAGAGTTATTGTTGAGGTTAGTAAATTTTTTCCACTTAGATTTTCCAGCATGCCATGCTATTTTAAGATCATTGACCATTCTAATTATTTCACCTTTTCTATTAATTAAATAATGACAACTAACTTTGTATTTAGGATCTTTAAGTCTTTTGATGGATTCAATTTCAGATTGCATTCCGGTATAATGGATTATTACAAATTTTACTACTTTTTTAGGTCTGTTTTTTTTGGAATAATTTGGTGATAAATTTGATATTATTTTCATATTAAAAATTTGACTTAAATTTTCATAATTATAACAATTTTAAGCTAAATTTTTAATAGATTATAGGTTAAAATTATATATATAGCCATTATGCAGTTATTAAAAAAAATAAAACTTACTTTAACGACCTTTGCAATAATTTTAATATTTACAGTTAATGCAAATTCAGTTGAAGAATGTTTTGAGCGAACTAGCAGAGCAATATTCAAATTTAACATGGCAGTAGATGATATTGTCTTGGAGCCTTTAGCAAAAGGTTACAACAAATTGCCATCTCCCATTAAAGAAGGCACAAGTAACTTTACATCAAATATAGGAACTTTATTATCAATTCCAAATAACGTTTTTCAAGGAAATTTTAAACAACTAGGACATTCGGTTGGAAGTTTTGCTATTAACTCTACTGTAGGTATTTTTGGATTTTTAAATCCAGCTGAAAAAATTGGATTGAAACCTACCAAAGAAGATGTGGGGCAAACTTTAGGTTCTTATGGCATCGGTCCCGGGTGTTATTTTGTCCTTCCTATCCTTGGTCCAGCAACGGCTAGGGATGCCGTTGGACTTTTAGCTGATACATTTGTAGACCCATTTGCTCATGTTACAATCAGAGAAAAAGAGATTTTTAATTCATCGGGAAATGCTCTTGATTACTACACTGTTAAAGGCACAACCGCTGTTGATTTCAGGGCAGATAACGACAAAAATTTTCAAAGTTTGGAAAAGAACTCTATTGACCTTTATTCATCATTAAAAAGTATTTATTTACAAGATAGAGAAAACAAAATTAACAATTCAATTGAAGACAAAGACGAATGGGGAAACTTAGACAACTAAAAAAAGATTATGAGAAAAGTTGTTTATTTTTTTTCACTATTTTTTCTTTTTCAAAGCTCGCTGCTCGCTTACAGCTCTAACCCAAAAGATTTTATTAACGAATTAGTAAATGATGCAATTAATAAACTATCAAATAAGAACTTAAATAAAGAACAAAAAAAAATTTTCATTGAAGAAATAGCTGAGGAAAATGTTGATATTAATGCTTTAGGTCTTTACACTCTAGGGGAAATAAGAAAGTCATCTACTAAAGATGATATTTCTAATTATCAAATATCATTCAAAAAATATTTTCTAAAAAGCTTAACTTCGAGGTTAACAGACTACTCCTCAAGTAAGTTTGAAGTTGTAGGAGAAGATAAAAAAAGTGCCAATTATACAATTATAAATTCTACGATAATTCCAGAAGACGGTCTTGAAATAAAAATTGACTGGAGAGTCTACACAAAAAATCCAGAAAAACCGTTGATCAGAGATTTAATTGTTGAGGGCTTAAGTCTTGCGAGAACTCAAAAAGAGGAATTTTCTTCTATATTAAGCTCAAATAATAATGATATTAAAGTTTTGATTAATAAACTTGAGGAATTTTCGAATAATTAGTTGAAATGGTGGGCCCGCCAGGACTCGAACCTGGGACCAATACATTATGAGTGTACTGCTCTAACCAACTGAGCTACAGGCCCAAAAACAATATTGTTATATCACAATAAATTATTTTTCTAAGAAACTTTTTAGTTGTTTGGATCTACTAGGGTGCTTGAGTTTTCTTAATGCTTTAGCCTCTATTTGTCTAATACGCTCTCGGGTTACGGAAAATTGTAATCCCACTTCCTCTAATGTGTGATCCGTATTCATTCCAATACCAAAACGCATTCTTAAAACTCTTTCTTCTCTTGGAGTTAATGATGCTAAAATTTTTGTTGTCGACTCACTTAAATTGGATTGAATGGCTGTGTCTAACGGTTGTAGCGCATTTTTATCCTCAATAAAATCTCCTAAACTACTATCTTCTTCATCGCCTACTGGAGTTTCAAGAGACACTGGTTCTTTTGCAATTTTTAAAACCTTCCTAACTTTTTCTAATGGCATTGCTAATTTTTTTGCTAATTCTTCTGGTGTTGGTTCTCGACCGAACTCACTCATAATTTGTCTTTGAGTTCTTACAATTTTGTTAATTGTTTCAATCATATGAACTGGTATTCTTATTGTACGAGCTTGGTCTGCTATAGATCTAGTAATTGCTTGTCTGATCCACCATGTTGCATAAGTAGAAAATTTATATCCTCTTCTATATTCAAATTTATCTACGGCTTTCATTAATCCAATGTTGCCCTCTTGAATTAAATCTAAAAATTGAAGACCCCTATTAGTGTATTTTTTTGCAATTGAGATAACTAATCTCAAGTTTGCTTCTACCATTTCTTTTTTAGCTATTCTTGACTCTCTTTCACCTTTTTGAATTCTGCTTACTAATTTCTTAAACTCCCCTACCGATAAACCAATCTTTTTACTAAATTCTACTAATCTATCTTTTATTTCTGAAAAATCTTTTTTATACTTTTTAAAGAATGCTTTCCAAGTTTGATTTTCTTTTAAAAAAGATTCAAATTTTGGATTAATTTCATTACCAACGTAATATTTCAAAAATTCCTCTCGTGAAATCTTATTGTCCATCGCCAGTCTTAATAATACGCCTTCAAGTGAGACAATTTTTTTATTTTCTTTATAATGAGACTGAACCAGCTCTTCTATTACATGTGGCGCTAATTGTAGATTCTTAAAATTATCAACTAATATTTCTTGAATTTTTTTAAAGTTTTTATTCTTAGATACAGATAATTCTTTTGAGTCTAATAAACATTCAAGTTTTTCAATTTGGTATTTTTTAAGTTTTGAGTAATTTTTATTTAAAGAATCAAGAATATTTATAATTTTTGGCTTTATCTCTTCTTCCATCTTTGCAAGAGAAACATTGAACTCGTCATCTTCACTGTTGGTATTTTCATCTTTTTTATCTGCGTCTTCAGTTTTTTCTTTTTCTTTTTTTGATTTAGATTTTTTATTTATTTTTAATTCATCATCATCCTCCAATGACTCAAAATCTTCATATGTAGAGTCAATATCAATGATATCTCTTACTAACATCTGTTGATTTTCTATTTGTTCTTTCCATTCAAATATTTTTTTTCCAACTATTGGGCTTTGAGTTAATGCATTTATCATTACATCTTTTCCTGCTTCTATTCTTTTAGCAATTGCAATTTCTCCCTCTCTTGAAAGAAGTTCTACTCCACCCATTTCTCTTAAGTACATTCTGATAGGATCATCACTTTTATCAGAAGTTTTTTCTTCAGCTTGGGTTGTAGTTTCTTTCTTTTTATTTGATTGGTATTGAGATTTTTTCTCTACAAGAGTTATTTTTTCATCTACTAATATTATTAGCGCTCGCTCGATGTTTTCATGAGTGCTATTTCTTTTTCCTAAAGATTTTCCTAGCTCCTCATAAGTTATAAAACCCCTGTGCTTTCCCTTATCTAGGAGTCTTTCAAATGATTTGGTTATGAGTTTTTCAGCCATATTAGAGTAGTGGAATATATATAATGACTAAGTTTAAAAAATCTATACTTTTTTAATCCCTATTTAGCTGGCTTTTAAGCTTAATTAACTCTGAGAAAGAGTTTTCGTCAAGGTTGTTAATTAATTTTTCCTCAAGGGATTCTATTTTTTTTAAGTTGCTTTGTTCTTTATGGTCTTCAATTAGTTCATCTAGAAGAAAAGAAACATCTTGCTCAGACTTTTTATTAGTGATTATTTGAATATTGGAATTTTCATTAATTTCATTAATAATTTGATCATATCCATTATTAATTTTTAAGGTAATTACCTCTTTATCATTTCCTTCGGTTAGAGAGCTTATAATCAAACTTTTTAAACTTTCATTTTTTTCAGTAAGGAACTCTATTTCAGATAAACTTTCTAGTTTTTTCGCTGCTATCTCTAAATAATTTAAAATTATGAACAAGATAGAAAATTCAATTATTTGTATTTTAGATAAATTTTTTCTCTTATTGTGCAAAAGTTTTGTCTCCTTGAGAATTTGATAGTTTTTTCTCTTTTTGTATGGTGTAAATTTATAATCTCTCCTTGTTGATTGAATTGGAGTTAATTTTTTAATTTTTTCAAGAAAATCTTCTAAAACATATTTTTTAAGAGTTTCATCTTGAATAGAATATGACAAACTTTTAATTTCTTTTTCGAATTTTGAAATTTCATAAGGATTATTTTGATCTATTTTATTGAGATGATAATTCCAAATAAAGGATTGAATTATTTCTTTTTCTTTTAAGAGATTTATTAACCCTTCTTTACCTTTTCGTTTAATATAATCGTCTGGATCTGTTTCATCGGGCATAATAGAAAAATAAATTTTATTTCTTTCATTTATCAATGGAAATAATTTTTCTGCAATTCTTAAAGCAGCTTTTTGTCCACTTTCATCTCCATCTAAACAAATAATAGGATTTGAAAAAAATTTCCATATTAAACTTATTTGTCTTTCAGTTAGAGCAGTTCCTGAATTAGAAATCACATTTTTTACTCCAGAAGAGTAAACACTCACAACATCCATATAACCCTCTACAATTAAAACTTCATCTGTCTCTGACCTTGAGTGTTTTGCTTTATCTAAATTAAAAATCATATTTCCTTTTTTATAAAATTCTGTTTCTGGTGAATTTATATATTTAGCTAATTTATTTTCACGGATAATTCTTCCACCAAATGCAATTGTGTCACCAATAATATTATTTACAGGGAATATTACTCTTGAATTAAATCTATCTATAAATTTTCCAGTTTTTTCGTTTTTATAGTACAGCCCAGTTGAACTTATTTCTTCCTCAGAGTATTTTTTTAATAATTGTTCGTAGAAACTATTTTGCCAAGGCACATAACCTAGTTGAAACTCTTCAATAGTAAGTTTATCTAAACCTCTTTTAAATAAATATTCGATTGCTTCTTTATTATTAGAACTAAACAATTCCTGATGAAAAAAATCAGAATAATCCCGGATAATATTCTTATAAGTTTGAAACCTTAATTCTTTCTTTTGATCAAAATTTGAAAATCTGTAAGGTTGCATTCCTGCCTCGGCTGCTAAAGATCTTACAGCTTCTCCAAATCCAATAGATTTTGTTTTCATTAAAAAATCAAAAATATTTCCGTGCTCACCACTACTAAAACAATGATAAAATTCTTTTTCATCATTCACTGTGAATGAGGGGCTTTTTTCATTTTTAAAAGGTGAAAGTCCGATAAACTCTTTTCCTCTTTTTTTTAGTTGAACTGTTTTTCCAACGACTTGGGATACTTTTAATCTTAATTTTATTTCATCAAGATACTCTTTTGGATATTTCATTTAATTCAAAATTTTTTTAATAATTGAGCTAACCTTTGAAAAATCAAGGGTGTCAGCATATTTTGATTTTAATATTCCCATGACCTTTCCCATATCTTTCATTGAGGATGCTCCAGATGATTTAATAGCTTCCTGACATATTTTTTTAGTCTCTTCCTCGCTAAGTTGTTTAGGCAAAAAACCACTAATCACCTCAATTTCTTTAGTCTCATTCTCTAATAGTTCGTTCCGCCCTGCTTTTTTGTACACTTCGCACGACTCGTTTCTCTGTTTGATCATCTTTTTTAAAATAGAGGTTAAATCACTATCAGATATTTCCTTTTTATCTTTAGTTCGATTTGCTATCTCGGCATCTTTTATGGCTGAAACTATTAGCCTAAGGGTTGGATAGGTTTTCTTATCCTTTGCCTTAAGTGCCTCATTAAGTTTTTCTTCAATTTGCGTTTTTAAAGACATGTTTAAAAATTATTTTAATCACAATTCTTATCTAAAATAAAAAGAACTTTCTTGACGATTTTATTACTATTTCATATGTTGCGCAAAATCATGTTCATAAGTTTTTTACTTTAACTCATGAGTTGTATTTGAAACCTTCTATTCAAAATATAAACTCAATAAAAAATCTTAATAAGATCGATTCCACTGCTATTTTAATTCTTCAAAACGGTAAATTTTTTAGAGGTCTAGGATTAGGTTATCAAGGCACCGCGACAGGTGAAGTATGCTTTAATACCTCTATTACTGGATACCAGGAGATAATATCGGACCCATCTTACGCTGAACAAATTATAAATTTTACATTCCCACACGTCGGAAATGTAGGGACTAATCTAGAAGACCATGAGTCTGATAAAATCTGGACCAAGGGAGTTATTATAAATTCTGAGATAACAAGTCCTTCTAACTACAGGGCGCTTAAACACTTAGATGATTGGTTAAAGAAAAATAAAATTGTGGGAATTACTGGCATCGACACAAGAAATCTTACAAATTTTATAAGAGACAAAGGAGCCCCTAAAGGAACCATATCATTCTCAAAAAATAATAAACTAAATATTAAAAAACTTCTTAGACAAACACAAAAATGGAGTGGACTTAAAAACTTAGATTTAGCCCAAAAAGTTTCTACGAAAAAAAATTATACTTGGAAAGGTTTTAAAACATGGAAAAAAGGAGCTGGTTTTGTAAAAAATAATAAAAAAAACTTCCACGTTGTTGCAATAGATTATGGAGTTAAAAAAAACATTTTAAGATATTTTTCAGATTTTAATTGTAAAGTTACAGTAGTTTCATGCAAAACATTAGCTTCTGATATAATTAAATTAAAACCAAACGGAATATTTCTGTCTAATGGACCAGGTGATCCAGCTGCAACAGGTAAATATGCAATACCAATAATAAAAGAATTAATTAAAAACAATTTGCCTATATTCGGTATTTGTCTAGGTCATCAAATTCTTGCTTTAGCACTGGGCGCAAAAACAAAAAAAATGAGTCTTGGTCACAGAGGTGCAAATCATCCAGTCAAAAATTTAATTAATGGGAATGTAGAAATTACTAGCCAAAACCATGGGTTTGAAGTTGTGAAAAGTAGTTTAAAAAAAAACATACAAATTACTCATCAATCTCTTTTTGATAACAGTATTGAGGGAATAAAATTGAAAAATAAACCTATTTATTCTGTGCAATATCATCCTGAGTCTAACCCGGGCCCACAGGATAGTGTTTATTTATTTGAAGAATTTATAAATAGTATGAAAAAATATGCCAAAAAGAAAAGACATTAAAAAGATTTTAGTTGTTGGAGCTGGACCAATCATTATTGGTCAAGCCTGTGAATTTGATTACTCGGGAACTCAAGCGTGTAAAGCATTAAAAGATGAGGGATTTAAAGTAATTTTAGTAAACTCTAATCCAGCAACCATAATGACTGATCCAAATGTTGCAGATAAAACTTACATCGAACCTATTACGATAGAAGTTCTAGAGAAAATTCTTATTAAAGAAAAACCCGATGCAATTTTACCGACCATGGGAGGCCAAACTGCATTAAATTTAGCAATGGAGGCTGAAAAAAAAGGAATTCTTAAAAAATATAAAATTGAACTAATAGGCGCCAATTCAAAAGCAATATCTAATGCTGAGGATAGGAAAAAGTTTAGAAAAAACATGATTGAGATTGGTTTAGATCTTCCTAAATCAAAAATTGTAAATAACTTTAATCAGTCTACCCAAGCATTAAAACAGATCGGATTACCTGCGATCATTAGACCAGCGTTCACTCTTGGTGGATTAGGCGGTGGTATTGCTAAAAATAAAAAAGAGTTTTTTAAAATAATAAAGAATGGACTTCATGAATCGCCTGTAGGTCAAGTTTTAGTAGAGGAGTGTCTAGAAGGTTGGAAGGAATTTGAGATGGAAGTAGTAAGAGATAAAAATGATAATTGCATTATTATTTGTTCAATAGAAAATGTAGATCCTATGGGCATACATACTGGTGACTCCGTTACTATTGCACCTGCACTTACTTTAACTGACAAAGAGTACCAAGTAATGAGAAATGCTTCTATAGCTTGCTTAAGAAAAATTGGAGTAGAAACAGGTGGATCTAATGTTCAATTTGCGATCAATCCAAAAAATGGAAGGATGGTAATTATTGAGATGAACCCAAGAGTTTCAAGGTCATCTGCTCTAGCTTCTAAAGCAACTGGTTTTCCAATAGCAAAAGTAGCTGCAAAGCTAGCGGTTGGATACACTTTAGATGAATTAAAAAATGAAATTACAAAAGTAACTCCTGCCTCTTTTGAGCCTACAATTGATTATGTGGTCACAAAAATTCCAAGATTTACCTTTGAAAAATTTTCATCTTCAACTCCAGTTTTGGGGACATCAATGAAGTCCGTTGGTGAAGCTATGGCGATAGGTAGAAACTTCAAAGAATCTTTGCAAAAAGCTTTGGTATCTTTGGAGACAGGCTTCTCGGGTTTAGATCAAATATATAATCATAGTAAAAAAAAAATAGAAAAGAAGCTAAAAGAAAATATTCCTAATAAAATCTTACTCGTTGCAGAAGCTATTAGAAAAAAAATTAATTTAAATAAAATACATAATCTTTCAAAAATAGACCCTTGGTTTTTAAGCCAAATTAAAGAGATCATAGATAGTGAAATCAAAATTAAAAAAAAAGGTCTTCCAAAAACTTTCAATGAGTTCAATTATATAAAATCAATAGGATTTTCTGATAAGAAATTATCAGAACTCACTAACACCTCGGAATCATTAATTAGAAAAAAAAGAACTGCATTAAAAGTTTTACCGGTTTATAAAAAAGTAGATACTTGTGCTGCGGAATTTAAATCTTTTACTCCATACATGTATTCTACTTATCAAAGACATTTCTCATCTTATGTAGAATGTGAGTCTGACCCTTCTAGTAAAAATAAAATTATAATATTGGGCGGAGGTCCAAATAGAATTGGTCAAGGAATTGAGTTTGATTATTGCTGTTGCCAAGCTAGTTTTGCTCTAAAAGAGGCTAAGTATGAAACAATTATGGTCAATTGTAATCCAGAAACTGTATCAACGGATTACGATACAAGTGATAGATTATATTTTGAACCTTTAATTGATGAATACGTTTTTAACATTATAAAAAAAGAGAAATCAAAAGGCAATGTGAAAGGAGTAATTGCTCAATTTGGAGGTCAAACACCTATAAAACTTGCAAAATTTTTACATGAAAACAAACTTCCGATTTTAGGTACACAGTATACATCGATTGATCTTGCCGAAGATAGGGACAGATTTAGAAATCTTTTAAACAAGCTAAATTTAAATCAAGCTGAAAGTGGTATAGCAAAAACTTTTCCTCAAGCGATTAAGATAGCTGACAAAATAGGTTTGCCTTTAATGGTAAGACCTTCATACGTGCTAGGTGGAAGAGCAATGGAAATAGTTCATGAAAAAAGCCAGCTTAAGAACTTTGTAAAAGAAGCGTTTAAAGTAGCAGAAAAAAATCCAATCTTAATTGATAAGTTTATTGATAATGCGATGGAAGTTGATGTTGATGCTATCTCAGATGGAAAGAATGTTTTCGTAGCTGGTATTATGCAACATATAGAAGAAGCTGGAATTCACTCAGGTGACTCTGCTTGTAGTCTGCCGCCAGTATCAATTAAATCTTTTTTAATAAAAGAAATTGAAAATCAAACAAAAAAATTAGCTCTAGCACTTAAGGTTAAAGGTTTCATGAATGTTCAATATGCAATTAAAAATGATAAAATTTATGTGATCGAGGTAAATCCAAGAGCAAGTAGAACTGTTCCATTTGTTTCAAAAGCAAAAAATTTACCACTTGCTAAGATAGCCTCAAGAGTTATGGCTGGAGAAAAATTAACTAAGTTTAACTTAAAAAGTAGAACGAAAGATATGTTTGCGGTTAAAGAAGCGGTATTCCCATTTAACAAATTTCCTAACAGCGATCTTTTACTTGGACCAGAAATGAAATCTACGGGCGAAGTGATGGGTTTTGATAAAAATTTTGGGATGGCATTTGCTAAAAGTCAAATCGCAGCATCAAATTCCCTTCCTAAAAAAGGCTTAGCTTTTATATCCTTGAAAAATAGTCATAAAAAAGAGGGGGTACAATTAGCAAAACAATTAGTTCAATTAAATTTTAAGCTTTGCGGAACTGGAGGAACCGCTGATTATATAAACAAACACGGAATTAAATGTAAGAAGATAAATAAAGTTAATCAAGGGTCCCCGCATATTGTTGATGTTCTTAATGCAAAAAAAATAGCTTTGGTCATTAATACTGGAGGTGGAAATAGTGAAGCTCAGTTGAGTGATGCTGTAGCTTTGAGAAGAGCTACTTTAGCTAATAAAGTTCCATATTGTACAAATATGTCAACAGCTAAGGTTTGTTTAGAAGGTATTAAATCTCTAAAATTGAGAGATATTAGTGTTACCTCATTACAAGATATTTAACTTTTTACTTTCCAATCAGTCTGAAAAGTTACATAGTTTATCTGAATACATCTTCTTTCTTTCTTAATCTCTTTTTTTTCCATCCCATGCCAAGTATTTGGTCCGCTAGTAAAGAAGTATCCGTAGTTATGTTTGTAAGGAACAGTTTTGACTTTGTTTAGTTTTTCATCATAGAAATCTGTGCCTAAATTTTCCGACTCGTTATGTAAATTCACAAAAACAATCGAAGACATTAATTTTTCTTTGATATCGCAATGAGGTTTTAGCCAAAAACCTTCTCGATCGCTAATTACCTCTAGTCTTACATAAGAATTACTTAGATCTTTTCCGATTAATGAACCTATCTTTTTATAAACTTGAGGCGATTTTAATTCTTCAATAAATTTTGTTAAATAAGGAAATTTACTCGAGTTTTCTTTAGTAACATAACATCTAAATTTTTTTGCTTTTCCTCCATCTTTAATTCCGGCTCTAAAAGCCCCCTCTCCTCCATCAAGAGCTCTTGTTCCATCATATTTTAAGTTTTGTTTCCTTGGATCAACTATTTCAGCATTGCTAATTTCATCAATTGCACTTTGTGTCAACGGCTCATTGATTTCAAAATGTTTAAAAGGATGGTCAAATAATTTTGTTTTTTTTTCTAAAGATTTAAATAATTCCATGTTTTTTCATTTTTGCTTTTACAATAGGAGCTATTCTAGCAACTTCGTTTAATTTATTGTAACTCCAACTTTCAACACTATTTCCTAATTCCCTTGTTATACCTAAATCTCTTAATTGTGAATAAAATTTTTTAAACCTTCCTGTAGGCTTAAATGACCTCATCATTGCTATATAAACTGGTTTACCTGTGATCGCTGCTTCCGAAATCATCGACGTAGAGTCGCACGTAACAACAATGTAATTAGAAATTGCTAGTGCAGAAAGATAAGCTTTTTTATCAATAGTTTTTACTACAAGATGATCAACATTAAATGTATTAAAGGCAATTTTTAAAATATTTTCAGGAGTTCGGTAAGAAGGAATGACAATAATCTTGAATTTATCTGGAGTGAATAAAGTTTTTACTTTGTTAAAAAGTTCATGAATTTGTTTTTCAGAGTACTTGTAATATTTATTTGGTCCACCAATAATAAAAGCGACTAATTCTCTTCTCTTATCTTTTTCAATCTCTAAATATTGAGAATTATCCATAATTTCTTTTTTTGTTAAATAATGAATTGCTCCGGTAGTATTAATAATATTTTCGCCTTTTAAATTATCATGCTCTGGACTTACAATAAGATCGAAATGTTTAAATGATATTTTTGGATCCTGTATGTGAATGTTGAATATTTGATTTCCTAGTCTTTTCTTTAATGCTATTGATGGTATTACACTTTTTCTTCCACATGATATAATTACTTTACAATCGCATACGAATTTATTTTTTACCAAATTTTCTGAGATAGGGCTTATTTTTGGAGGAATCACATTCCAAAAAGATTTTAACTCAATTTTTTGGTGTTTATAACTTAAGCCTAAAGCTTTGGCTAATCCCTCTACCTGGCTAACCATGCCGTGCATACCTTGCGTTAAAAGAAGTGCTTTTAATTCCAACATTAGTTACTATATACCCTTACACAATGAATAATAAATCAACAAAACATACAAAAGTGTTAATTCTTGGATCTGGTCCTGCAGGTTATACAGCGGCTATTTATGCGGCCAGAGCTATGCTTAAACCAATACTTGTTCACGGTTCTCAGCCTGGTGGGCAATTAACTACAACAACTGATGTTGAGAATTACCCTGGATACGCAAAAGTGATTCAAGGTCCTTGGCTTATGGATGAAATGAAAGGCCAAGCAGAAGCTGTTGGTACTGAGATGATACAAGATCATATAAATAAAGTTGATTTATCTAAAAAACCTTTTGAAGCTGTGGGAGACAGCGGTCAAATTTATACTGCAGATAGTTTTATAATTTCTACTGGAGCGCAAGCTCGTTGGTTAAATATTAAGTCAGAACAAGAATTTAGAGGATACGGAGTTTCAGCATGCGCTACTTGTGACGGTTTTTTCTTTAAAGATAAAGAGGTGGCTGTAGTTGGTGGTGGAAATGCTGCAGTTGAAGAAGCAATGTTTTTAACAAAGTTTGCATCTAAAGTTAAGCTTATTCATAGAAGAAATGAACTAAGAGCTGAAAAAATGCTTCAGGAAAAATTAAAGGCTAATAAAAAAATTGAAATAATATGGGATAGCGTTGTTGATGAAGTTTTGGGAGAGAAAGAACCTAAAGGTGTCAACGGAATAAAAATAAAAAATGTTAAAAATAATAAAATTACAGAACTTAAAGTTCATGGATTGTTTATAGCTATTGGTCATGATCCAGCAACTTCACTTTTTAAAGATCAACTAAAAATGGACAATGAAGGTTACTTAATTACAAAACCAGATTCTACAGAAACTAACATACCAGGAGTATTCGCCGCAGGTGATGTAAAAGATAAAATATTCAGACAAGCTGTAACTGCTGCTGGAATGGGTTGCATGTCTGCACTAGAGGCTGAAAAATTTTTATCTAAAACTAACTAATTCTTTCGCAAAAATTTTTAATCCTCTCCATTGCCTTCTTCAAATTTTCCATTGAAGTAGCGTAAGAAATTCTAAAATAACCGGGTAGACCAAATGCAGAACCCTGTACTACCGCGACATTGGCTTGTTCCAATAATCTTTGAACAAAATCAGTATCTGATTTAAGTTTAGTTTTTTTATTTAAAAGATTTTTACAACTTGGAAAAACATAAAAAGCTCCCTTAGGTTTCACACAACTTATACCTTTTATATTGTTTAAGCTTTCAACAACAAAATCTCTTCTTTCTTTAAATGAATTAGCTCTTTCTGAAATAAAATCTTGTGTTCCGTTCAAGGCCTCGACAGCTGCAGCTTGACTAATTGATGAAGGGTTGCTCGTAGATTGAGATTGAATTTTTGAAATTGCTTTAATAATCTCTACCGGGCCAGCAGCATATCCTATTCTCCAACCTGTCATTGAATAAGACTTGCTCACTCCGTTCATAGTAAGAGTTCTGCCCTTTAACTCATTTATTTCAGCGATCGTCGAAAATTCAAAATTATCATAAGTAATGTGTTCATAAATATCATCACTTAAAATATATATTTTTTTGTGTTTTTTTAAAACTTCAGCTAAGTTTTTAATTTCTTTTTTTGTATAACTAGATCCTGTTGGATTTGATGGAGAATTTAAAATAATCCATTTAGTTTTTTTAGATATCGCTTTTTTAAGTTTAGAAGGAGTAAGTTTAAAATTATCTTTTTCCTCACACTTTACTATTTTTGGTTTTCCTCCAGCTAATAATATTATGTCTGGGTAAGATACCCAATAAGGCGCTGGAATAATAACTTCGTCACCTTTGTTTACCGTTGCCATAAATGTGTTGTAAAGAACTTGCTTTCCCCCAGTTCCCACGGTTATTTGGTTAAGATCATAAGAAAGATTGTTCTCCCTTTTAAATTTTGCTTGGATTGCTTTTTTTAAAGCTGGCGTTCCATCTACAGCTGTATATTTAGTATCACCTCTATTGATAGCTTCTATTGCGGCCTCTTTAATATTGTCTGGGGTGTCAAAATCAGGTTCTCCGGCACCTAATCCTATTACATCTTTACCAGCTGCCCGTAATTCTCGAGCTTTTGAAGTAACAGCTATTGTGGGCGACGGTTTTATACGTTTTAATGTATTGGAAACTATGCTCATTGAAATTTATAATAATTTATAAATACTATTAACATATAATGCAAAATACTTATCAAGAAAAATTTGCTGACCTGGAGGTTAATAACTCTAAAAAAATTAAGAAGTTAGAGGGAGGTATTAATTTTAAAATCAAAAGCGATTTTCAACCTAGTGGCGACCAGCCTGAAGCAATTAAACAAATTTTAAAAAATTTAAAAGACAATAAACAAGAGCAAGTGCTTTTAGGGGTCACAGGTTCTGGCAAGACTTTTACTATGGCAAAAGTTATTGAAAAAGCAAATAGGCCAGCCTTAATTCTAGCCCCAAATAAAACTTTGGCCGCTCAATTATACGGTGAGTTTAAAAGTTTTTTCCCAGACAACGCTGTTGAATATTTTGTCTCATATTATGATTACTACACTCCAGAAGCGTACGTACCCAGATCAGATACTTATATAGAAAAAGAGGCTTCAATAAATGAACAAATAGATCGTATGAGACACTCAGCGACAAGATCGTTGCTGGAAAGAGATGATGTAATTATTGTAGCAAGCGTATCATGTATTTATGGTCTAGGCTCTGTAGAGGCGTACTCAAAAATGACAATAACTTTAAAAAGAAATTACGAATATGAACGAGATGATTTAATCAGAGCTTTTATAAACTTACAGTACAAAAGAAATGATCAAAATTTTTTTAGAGGCACTTTTAGAGTAAGAGGAGAGAATTTAGAAATTTTTCCATCGCACTTGGAGGATAGAGCTTGGAGAATAAGTTTTAATTTAAATAAATTAGAAAAAATTGAGGAATTTGATCCTCTTACTGGTGATAAAACAAATGATTACTCCATTATAAAAATTTATGCTAATAGCCATTACATAACTCCTAAACCAACTATCGATCAGGCTATAAAACAAATAAAATCTGAATTAGCTGATACTTTAAAAAAACACAGAGAGAATAATAAACTTTTAGAAGAGCAGCGACTGAGGGAAAGAACTAAATTTGATTTAGAAATGATTGAAGCGACTGGAACTTGTGCAGGCATCGAAAATTATTCTAGGTTTCTGTCTGGAAGAAAAGCTGGAGAACCTCCACCTACTCTATTTGAATATTTTCCAGATAACGCAATAATATTCGTAGATGAAAGTCACGTAACTGTCCCTCAGTTAAATGGGATGTATAAAGGAGACCGTACAAGAAAGAGCACATTAGCTGAGTATGGATTTAGACTACCATCCTGTATGGATAATAGACCTTTAAAGTTTGAAGAGTGGGATTTAATGAGAACACAAACTGTATTTGTATCTGCTACACCAGGGCCATGGGAACTCAAACAAACCAGCAATAAACACATTGACCAAATTATTAGACCAACAGGCTTAATAGACCCGCCTGTAGAAATAAGGCCAGCTAAAACTCAGGTAGATGATCTTATGCATGAAGCAAAAGAAATTGTAAAAAAGGGTTATAGAGTTCTTGCCACAACGCTTACTAAAAAGATGGCAGAAGATCTTACTGAATACCTTCACGAAAATGGCCTTAAAGTAAGATACATGCACTCCGATATAGACACTTTAGAAAGAATTGAAATAATTAGAGATTTAAGAATGGGAGTATTCGATATTCTTGTTGGCATAAACTTATTAAGAGAGGGACTAGATATACCCGAGTGCGCTTTAGTAGCAATATTAGATGCAGATAAAGAGGGTTTTTTAAGATCTGAAACTTCCTTAATTCAAACTATTGGAAGAGCTGCTCGTAACATAGACGGTAAAGTAATTTTGTATGCAGATAAGGTCACGAAAAGTATAGATAAAGCAATAAAGGAAACTGAAAGAAGAAGAAATAAGCAATTAGAGTATAATAAAAAAAACGGAATAACTGCAGAGTCAGTAAAAAAAGAAATAAGTGACATTTTAGAGTCTGTTTACGAAAAAGATTACGTAAAAATAAGTGAGGGCTCAAATGTTGGTGGAAACTTAAAAAAACATCTAAAAGCATTAAATAGAAAGATGAAAGAAGCTGCATCTAACTTGGAGTTTGAGGAAGCAGCAAAATTAAGGGATGAAATGAGAAAGTTAGAAGCAAGTGAACTTGAAATTACTTTAAATCCAAAAATTTCTCAATATAATTTAAAAAGCAAAGTTTACCCAAAAGGAAGATCTACGATGGGTATGCCAGGAACTAAACCAAAAAAAGCAATTAAAAAATGGAAGCCAAAAAAATAATTATTACTGGGGGGGCAACAAGGATAGGTGCTGCTATTGCAAAAAGCTTGGTAAATTATGATGTGAAAATGGTTATTCATTTCAATAAGTCTAAAAGTAGTGCTTTAAAATTAAAAAGAGAACTAGAGGAGCTTGGCGCTGAAACTTATTTATTAAAAGCAGATTTAAATAATTTTAAGCAAACCAACAATTTAATTAAAACTGCACATAAAAAGATGAAAGGCTTAGATTGTCTGATTAATAATGCTTCTATTTTTGAAAATGATAATCTTGAGAATTTTTCTGAAAAATCATTCTCAAAACATATTAACGTAAACTTAAAAGCACCTGCCATACTGACTCAAAACTTTCATAAATTTTTGAAAAATAAAGAAGGATGTATTGTAAATATTATTGACCAAAGAGTTGAAAAATTAACCCCATTTTTTTTCTCATATACTTTAAGTAAATCTTCTTTAGCGGTTTTAACAAAAACTACAGCTATGAAATTGGCGCCTAATGTGAGGGTAAATGGCATCTCACCCGGCCCTACTTTAAAAAACAATAGGCAATCTGAGAAACATTTTAAAAAACAATGGAAATCTATAATATTAAGAAAGAAAGTAGATTTAGAAAATATCTGTAATGGAGTAAAATTTCTTATTGAAAGTGAGAGTATTACTGGAGAAATAATTAATATTGATGGTGGACAAAGGCTTGCATGGCAGACACCCGATATAATTAATACAAAAGAATGAAAATAATTAAATTTAAAAAAAAAGAAAAATTTAAGTACAGAAGGAAAGTGATCATCAAAGACCTTACTTTAAGTATTTTTGTTGGAATACATAAATTTGAAAAAAAAAAGAAGCAAAGAGTAAAATTTAATATCGAAATTTTGACAGACCCTTATGTGTCCCCAGATAGAAAAGATTTAAATTCAATTTTAAATTATGAAGATGTTGTAATGAAAATCGAAAAACTCACAGATTTTAAACACCATGATTTACTTGAAAATTTGGCGGAAAATATTTTTAATATGATATTCAAAAACAAACTTGTTAAAAAAATAAATTTAAGATTAGAAAAATTAGATATCCTTAAAAAAACTAAATCAGTTGGTATTGAGGTATCAAAGACTAAAATATGATTAACAGCTTAGAGCTTGGAAAAAAAGTAATTAAAGACAAAATACCATTAATTCCTAAAAATCCTGGGGTGTATAAAATGCTAAGCTCCACAGGAGAAATTCTTTATATTGGTAAGGCAAAAAATATCCCTAACAGGCTTAAAAGTTACGTTACAGACTCAAATCTGCCAATAAGAACTGAAAGAATGTTATCTCTAACTCATAACTTAGAAACAACAACTACAAGTAATGAAAGTGAGGCTTTATTACTTGAAGCTAATTTAATTAAAAAACATAAACCTCGCTATAATATTTTATTAAGGGACGATAAATCTTTTCCATATATATATATTGGCAATAAAGATAAATGGCCTCAACTAACAAAGTTAAGAGGAAAAAAATCAAAAACAGGATATTATTTTGGTCCATTTGCATCAATAGGCTCAGCTAACTGGACAATCAAAATTCTTCAAAAGATTTTTCAATTAAGAGTTTGTGATGATACAGTTTTCAAAAACAGAGACCGTCCATGTATACTTTATCAAATAAAAAGATGTTCTGGTCCTTGTGTTGGACATATCCAAGAAGAGGATTACTTATCTACCGTTAATGATGCAATAGATTTTATTTCAGGTAAATCAAGAAAGATTCAAAAAAACTTATCTAAAGAGATGGAAGAAGCCAGTAAAGATCTTGATTATGAAAAAGCAGCTATTGCAAGAGATAGAATTAAAGCTTTAACTCAAATACAGACTTCGCAGAAGATAAACCAAACAAACTTAAATGAAGCAGATGTAATAAGTATCTATAAAGAAACTGGAAAAACTTGCATTCAAGTTTTCTTTTTTAGGTCTAAACAAAACTGGGGCAATCAGGCGTTTTACCCGAAACATGATGCAGATGATACGATTGAAGAAATTCTATCGTCTTTTTTACCTCAGTTTTATGAAAATAAAGCTATTCCTGCGCTTATCCTTACAAATATAGAGACAAAAGAAAAAAAACTTCTTGAAAAAACATTTACTACAAAAGAAAACAAACAGGTAACAATTAAAAAGGCAAAAGCAAAAAATGAGGTATCTATTTCGAAACTTGCTGAAAAAAATGCAAAACAAGCTTTAAAACAAAAACTCATTCAATCAGACACAAATAATAATCTAATTGAGTCTCTTGCCGCTAAATTTAAGCTCAATAGCAATATAGATCTCATCGAAGTTTACGATAATAGTCATATTCAAGGAACAGACTCTATTGGAGCTCTAATATGTTTTAGTAACGAGGGTTTTGTAAAAAAAAGATATAGAAAATTTAATATTAAGAATGAGAAGATAAAAAATGATGATTATGGAATGATGAAAGAAGTTTTATTTAGAAGATTTTCAAAAGCTGTAAAAGAAAAATCAGGATCATTATCACTTCCAGATCTAATTTTGGTTGATGGAGGTAAGGGTCAATATTCGGTCAGTAGAGAGATTTTGAATGAACTTGGCTTACATGATCTTCCAATTTTAGCCGTAGCGAAAGGCAAAAAAAGAAATGCAGGAGAAGAAAAAATATATTACGAAAGAAAAGAGTTTATTTTAAACAAAAATGACCCTCTCCTATTTTTTATTCAAAGACTAAGAGATGAGGCACATAGATTTGCTATAAGCACTCATAGAGCTAAAAGAAAGAAAAATTTGAGCAAATCTCTTTTGGATCAGATTCAAGGAATAGGAAAACAGAGAAAGAGAGCTTTATTAAACCATTTTGGTTCAGCAAGGGCGGTTGAGTCAGCGAGCCTAGAAGATCTCAAAGCTATTGAAGGAATAGAAGACAGTATAGCGAATAAAATATATAATTATTTTCACGAATAAAATATGAAACTTAAAATACCAAATATTTTAACAATTGGACGTATAATCATCGTTCCAATCTTTGTTCTTACCTTTTTTATTCCAGGTTTTTTTGGTGATTTAATCCCTTTTTTTTTATTCGCTTTAGCAAGTTTCACTGACTATCTTGATGGCCTTTTGGCCAGAATGTTTAAAGAAGAGTCAAAATTGGGTGAACTTTTAGACCCAATTGCTGATAAAATTCTTGTAGCTGCTGCTTTAATTTTATTAGTAATGAATGGAACAATAAAAAATTATGAGGTAATAGCAGCAATAATCATTCTTACTAGAGAAATTTTAATATCAGGCTTAAGAGAATTTTTAGCTAAAGGTCAAATTACCATGCAGGTAACAAGTCTTTCTAAACTAAAAACATTTATTCAAATGATTTCAATTGCTATTTTGTTAACTGGAGAAAGTGGAAATAAATTAATTAATTTTCAAGATTATAATGCTCAAACTATCGGTATAATTCTTTTATGGTTATCAGCATTTTTAACTCTTTATACTGGTTACGACTATTTAATGAAAGGAATTGATCACGCGATAGATCAAGACAAGAACGGATCGTAATGTCTCTATCGGAGCAAAACATAAGAGAGAAAGAATTTCATAACAAGTTGCAATCAAGCTCCAAAGGAAGGTTTGAAAATATTTTCTATAAGGCAATATTAAATGCATGGGAGGACTTTTATGATTTTCTAAATTTAAATGCAAAAAACTCAGAAATATTAGATTATGGATGTGGGGTAGGTCCAATTATAGAAAAGGTGATAAAATTTAATCCAAAAAAAATAACTGGTATAGATATTTCAGACGTATCCATATCTAAAGCAAAAGAAAAATTTGTTAACATAAGTTCAAAGGTAGAACTATTGGTTGATAATTGCGAATATACGAACTTTGATAATAATAAATTTGATATCGTTTATGGTTTAGGCATTCTGCATCACTTACAAATTTCTAAATGTATTAATGAAATTTCAAGAATATTGAAACCTAACGGCACATTATTGTTTATTGAACCATTGGGTACTAACCCCTTAATAAATTTTTATAGATTTCTTACACCCCGGTCTAGGTCTAAAGACGAACATCCTTTAAAACCCAGGGACTTTAATATGATTAAAGAAAAATTTAAGAATGTAAGCATAAAATACTACGGTTTTTTAACATTAATTTTTTTTCCTTTATATAAATCTAATAATTCAAAAACTTTTAAAATACTTGTTAAGTTGGATCAGTTACTTTTTAAAATTAAAATTTTTCAATATTTTGCTTGGTCGGTACTTATCACTGCTAAGAAAAATTAAGCTGCAGATTTTTTTCTCACTAAATTCTGATACGATTCATTCAAATCAGTAATTACTTTACAAACTTCAAATGTGTAGTCAGATATTTTTGAAACCGGGGTAACCTCTGCTGCAGTACCTGTCAAAAAACATCCTACAAAGTCTCTCATTTCTTCGGGTTTTATCTTTCTTTCTACAACATCGATTCCTTTTGATTTAGCGATTTTAATCACTTCCCTTCTTGTGATTCCATCTAGAAATGAGTCGGGAATTGGTGTGTGTAATTCTCCTTTTTTATTTTTAAAAAAAATATTTGCTCCTGTAGCTTCTGCTATATTTCCTTCATGATCTAACATCAAAGAGTCTGTATAACCATTTGCTTCAGCTTCATGCTTGGATAAGGTGCATATCATGTATAGACCCGCCGCTTTAGTATCCCATGGGATCGTATTTGGAGCTGGTCGTCTCCAATTCGAAATATTTAATTTAATTCCATTTAATTTAAGTTTTGGATCAAAATATGAACCCCATTCCCAAGTTGCGATTGCAACATGAATTTTATTTTTTTGTGCAGATATGGCCATCATCTCACTACCGCGCCAAATTAAAGGTCTTACATATCCATTTTGAACTTTTTGAACATTTACTATATTTTTACAAGCTTCATTAATTTCATTTTGAGAGTACGGAACTGTTATTCCCATTCTTTTGGCAGAATAAAAAAGTCTTTCAGTATGTTCCTCGAGTTTAAAAATTTCCCCTTCATAAACTCTCTCACCTTCAAACACACAACTCGCATAGTGCAGGCCATGATTAAGAATATGTATATTTGCATCTGCCCAATCAACAGTTTTGCCGTTAAACCAAATTTTTCCAGACCGTTTATCGTAGGGTATGCTTTCCATTTAAGTAAATATATAGATTTTTTTATTATAAAAAAGTATATTCATAAATAGGATAAGTCAATATAACTTACCATTATGAAAGATTTACTTTATCTTAAAGACGATCAAATAAAAGAGTTTATTCAGCTACTATACTATGCTTATAGAGAAACTTTTTCTGACCCAAAAGAGATTTTGTCCAAAAAATTTTTTGGTCCTGCTCACTTGAGAGCTTTACATCTAATTGAGAGAAATCCAGGTATTAATTTAGGTGAATTAATTTTTAGACTTAAGGTAACAAAGCAAAGCTTAAATCGAGTACTTAGAGACTTGATTAAGTCAAAGATGATCAAGCAAATTCAGGATGAAACCGATACAAGAAAGAAAAATCTGTTTTTAGATAAAGAGGGAAAAACTTTCTTTGATGTGGTTTATAACAGCCAGAAAAAAAGAATATTTAACGCTTTAAAAAATTCAAATTCAGATTCAGTCATTAAGTTTAAAGATGTTCTAAAAAAAATAATAAATGGAAAATAATAAAAGTCATATTTTAATTGTAGACGATGATAATGGCATACGTAATCTTTTAAAAGATTATCTATCTCAAAATGATTATATCGTTTCAACAGCAGAAAATGCAAATCAAGCTAAAGAAAAATTAAATTACCTTAAATTTGATATCATGATTTTAGATGTAATGATGCCTGGCCAAAATGGATATGAATTAACAAAAGAAATAAAAAAACAAATGAAAATTCCAATCATATTACTTACTGCAAAAGGGGAAGTGGAAAATAGAATCAAGGGTTTAGAACTTGGTGCCGACGATTACCTTGGAAAACCATTTGAGCCTAAAGAATTATTATTAAGAGTTAAAAATATAATTGATAAAAATGCTAAACTTGATTTAAAATCTATACATAGCATTGGAAAAGCTAAAATTGATCTAAACAAAATGACTGTGAATGTTAATGAAAAATTCAAAAAAATTAATAATACAGAAAAAAAAGTTTTAATTGAAATGCTTGCAAATCCTGGAAAAACTTATTCGCGAGAAGAAATAGGAAAAATTTCTGGAATCAGCCAAGAGAGATCAATTGATGTAATGATTACAAGATTAAGACAAAAAATTGAAAAAGATCCAAAAAATCCAAAATATCTTCAAACTATAAGGGGCTCTGGTTATGTTCTCTGGATTGAATAATTTTATTAAATATATTTTACCTAAAAGACTTTTCTATAGAGCTTTAATTATTGTTGCGGCCCCAACAATTATTTTGCAAATAATAATTACAGTGGTTTTTTATGATAGTGTTTGGATTAAAGCTAATAAAAATATAACTAGATCATTAGTAAATCAATTAAAAACAATTGAAGAGGTTTATCAAAATGATAAAAAAAATTTAGATTTTTTTACTGATAGTTATAAAAATAATTTTAATTTTGAAATTGGGATTAATCAAGAAATTTTCCCTAATGACAGTGGAGAAAGAAGATTCAGTCCCATGGATAGATCGCTAAGAAGAGAATTAAAATCAGTTTTTGGAAATAACAACTATTGGTTCAATACTTCTAAATTTAAAAATGCAGTTGAAATTAAAATTCGTTCTGGAGAAGATGTAATTGAATTTTTAGTTCCAAAAGAAATGGTTTCAACTTCCTCGGTAAGACTTTTTGTTTTATGGACTACATTACCTTCAGTAGTCTTAATTATAATCGCTTTAATTTTTTTAAAAAATCAAACTAAACCTTTAGTTAAGTTGGCAAAAGCTGCTGAAAGATTTGGTAAAGGAGATTATGTAAATGATTTTCGAGCCTCAGGATCCCAGGAAATTAGAAAAGCTGCTTTTGAATTCGATCGTATGGCAAAAAGAATAAATCGACACCTTAATCAAAGAGCCGAAATGCTTTCAGGTATAAGTCACGATTTAAGAACACCTTTAACAAGATTAAAATTACAACTTGCGATGCTAAAACAAAAAGATATTTCAGAAAAAATGTCAAAGGATATAGATGAAATGGAGAAAATGCTTAATGATTATTTGCAATTTGCAAAAACTCAAACTCAAGAAGTTACGACCAAAATAAATATAAATAATATTTTAAGTTCTTTGAAAAAGAATTTTAATAATGAAAAATTGATAATAGAAAATAATAATGAAATATTGGAATTGCAAGGGAGGCCAACTGCTTTAAAAAGATCTTTTGAAAATATAATACAAAATGGTTTAACTTATGGCGAAAATGTATATGTTCATGTTCAAAAAGGTAATAAAAGAGCTTTAGTTATAATTGAAGATGATGGGCCTGGTATTCCTGAAGATCAATATAAAAATGTTTTTAAACCCTTTTTTAGATTGGATAAAAGTAGAAGCTTAAACCAATCTGGTGTTGGTTTAGGCTTAGCTATTGTAGAAGATATAATAAATTCGCACGGTGGCAACATTCAACTTAACAAAAGTAAATATAACGGATTACAAGTTAAGATTTCTTTGCCTTTTTAGTTTTTTTTCTTTTTATTAATTTATTGATTATCGAGTTTTGCTTTTGGACAATTTTTTTCAAAACTTCGAATTCCTCTCTAGATACAAGTTCAAGTTTATTAATCATTTTATCTCTTGTAAATTTAAGATCAGTAGATATTTCTTTTTTGATATCTTTGGATGTTAAAATGCCATTTTCAATTAGGCTAGTCAGTGATTTTAAAATTTTTTCTGAGTTACTCATAACTTACCTTATTTGATGGCAATACTAATTTCAAATATGATATAAGGAAATATGTACACCCATAATTTAGACCCTATTTTAGTAGATTTTGGGTTTATAGAAATCAGATGGTATTCTTTGGCATATGTATTTGGAATAATAATTGGATGGTGGTTGGGAAAAAAAATCATACGACGCATCTTAATAAATAATAATTTAAAATTTAAACTAAACGATTTTGATGATTTAATTAGTTATTTAATTATCTCCATAGTTTTAGGTGGGCGACTTGGTTACGTAATTTTTTATAATTTTGGATATTATATTACAAATCCATTAGAAATTTTTAAGATCTGGGAAGGTGGGATGTCATTTCATGGTGCGCTGATAGGAATAATTATTGGCGTATATTTATTTTCAAAAAAAAAGGATATCCTAACATTTTTTATGCTAGACATAATAGCTTGTGTTGCGCCTATTGGAATTTTTTTTGGTCGTATAGCAAATTTCATAAACAGTGAATTAATTGGTAAAGTTACTAATGTTCCGTGGAGCGTAGTATTTCCTTTAGTAGATAGACAATCTAGACACCCTTCTCAATTGTACGAGGCAATGTTAGAGGGAGTTATATTATTTTTAATTTTGAATATTTTAATTTTTAAAAAGAAATACAAAGTTGGATCAAGTTCATGCCTATTTTTAATTTTTTATGGCATTTTTAGAATTTTATCTGAAATCTTTAGAGAACCAGATGCTCATATCGGCTATTTGTTTGGCGTGTTTAGTATGGGAACACTATTAAGTTTCTTAATGATTTTAAGTGGATTTGTGATCTATAGTATTTTAAAAAAAAATGAAATCTAATTTAAAATTCTTCAAAAAATCTAAAATACTTCCAGTTGATGAATTTTTTCAAAATGTTCTATACGATGAGAAGTTTGGATATTATGCATCTAAATTTCCATTTGGGGAAAAAGGAGATTTTATTACTTCACCGAAAATTTCTTTCTTATTTTCAGAAATGATAGCTGTTTGGATTATTTCTACTTGGGAGTTATTTGGAAAACCAAAAAATTTTAATGTTGTTGAACTTGGTCCTGGAGATGGTAGTTTAACAATTACACTTTTAAAATCATTTAAAAAATTTCCGGAATTTAATTTAATTAAAAAAATTTTTTTATATGAAAAGAGTAATTATTTAAAGAAAATACAGAAAAAAAGAATTTTAGATAAAAATGTAAATTGGATTACTAATTTTGATAAAATAAAAAAAGGCCCAGTGATATTTTTAGGTAATGAATTTTTTGATGCAATTCCGATTAAGCAATTTAAAAGAAGAAGGGACTTTGTATTGGAAAAAAACTTTACACTTGATAAAAAATTAAAAATTAAAGAGACCTATAATAAAGCCTCAAACAATGACATTAAAATTTTAAAATCTTTTAAAACCTTAAGGAAATTAAATTTTATCGAATTACCTAAGTTCGGTTTTCAAGAATTAAAAAAAATGATAAAAAAAATTTCTAAATTAAAAGGCTGTATATTGTTGATAGACTATGGGTATTTAAAATCAAATAATCTAAGTACTTTGCAATCTGTTATGAAACATAAAAAAAATAGTTTATTCGACAATTTAGGCAAGGCTGACGTTACAGCTCATGTTAATTTTAGCCTTCTAAATGAATTTTTCCAAAAAAATAACTTAAAAGTAAATAATGTAATTACTCAAAAAGAATTTTTAGAAAATATGGGCATATTTGAAAGGGCTAAAATAATTGCAAAAAAAATGAGGTTTAGTGAACAAGCTGATCTTTTTTTAAGAATTAAAAGACTGATAAACCCAAATTCTATGGGTAATTTATTTAAAGTAATTTTGGCTTATAAATCTAATAAAAACAATTTTGCTGGATTTAGGTAATGTTCTATTCAAAAAATCTAAAGAAAATTAAAAATATAAATCACTGCTTCTTCTCAAAAAAGAATGGATTTTCCAAGGGTATTTATAAAAGTCTGAATTGTGGAAGAGGATCGAAAGATAACAAAAAAAATATTTATAAAAATTTAAGTTTTGTTTCAAGAAAAATGAGGGTTTCTAAAAATAAACTAATACTAATGCATCAAACCCACAGTAATAAAGTTGTAGAAATAAAAAAAAATAATTTTAAAAAAAAAATTAGAGCAGATGCAATAATAACTAAAATGAGGGGTATTGCACTTGGAGTTGTGACTGCTGATTGTGTTCCAATTATTTTATATGAAGCTGAAAACCAAATTATTGGCTGTATTCATGCAGGTTGGAAAGGTGCCTACTTGAACATAATTAAAAATACTATCAGAAAAATTAAAAAAATGAGTCCGAATAGTTTGATCTATGCATGTGTAGGCCCTTGTATAAGTCAAAAAAGTTATGAAGTTGATTTAATTTTCTTTAAAAAATTTATTAAAACATCTTATAAAAATAAAAAATACTTTATACATAAAAGTAATGAAAAAAAACTTTTTAATTTGAGAAAATTTGTAACCGACAAACTTCTTAAATATAAAGTTAAAGTTGATCAAATTGATAGAGATACTTTTGCTCAGAAAAGCAATTTTTTCAGCTATAGAAGGTCAAAAAAATTAAGTGAAAAAGATTATGGTAGATGTATTTCTGCTATTTGTATGCCTAAACTTTATTAATTTGAAAAGATATAGAAATAAGGTATAAGTAATTACATTTCATGAAAATTTTATCTGGAACTAGCAATTTAAAACTCAGTAGAAATATTGCTAAAAATTTAAAGTTAAAATTAATCAATACAAACATTAGAAGATTTGCTGATGGTGAAATTTATATTGAAATAAATGAGAATATAAGAGGAAATAGCGTCTTCGTTATTCAATCTACTTCTAACCCAGCAAATGATAATTTAATGGAATTGCTTCTGGTAATCGACGCACTAAAAAGATCATCTGCTAAAACTATTACTGCTGTAATCCCATACTTTGGATATGCGAGACAAGATAGGAAGGTGGCACCTAGGACATCAATCTCAGCCAAAGTTGTTGCTAACTTGTTAACTAATGCTGGGGCAAATAGAATAGTAACCGTAGACTTACATGCCGGACAAATTCAGGGATTCTTTGATATGCCTGTAGATAATTTATTTACTACACCATTATTTTCAAAATTTATAAAGAAAAAAATAAGTTCTAAAAGTTTAATTTGTGTATCTCCTGATATGGGCGGTGTTGCCAGAACTAGAGCTTTAGCAACTAGACTAAAAGCGGATCTAGCTATCATTGACAAAAGAAGACCTGCGCCTGGTAAGTCTGAAGTGATGAACATTATTGGAGATGTAAAAAATAAAACTTGTATAATAGTTGACGATATAATTGACAGTGGTGGAACAATAACTAATGCCGTTGATGCTTTGAAGAAAAAAGGTGCAAAAGAAGTATATGTGTTTATTACACATGCGGTTCTAAGCGGCGATGCAGCCAATAAAATTAAAAATTCAAAAATTAAGAAATTAATAATTACCGACTCTATCGATAATTTTAGCAAAATTAAAAATAACAATAAAATTGAGGTCTTATCTATCTCATCTTTAATGTCGGAAGCTATAAAAAGAATAGCAAATTCAAACTCTGTGTCTGATTTATTTAATTAACCCTTGTTTTGGTATTAAACTTGGGTTATATACCCTCTTCAATTAAATTATGAGTAATTTAAAGGCAATAAAAAGAGGAAGCACCTCTTCTGGTTCAAACAATAAATTAAGATCTGAAGGTCTTATTCCAGCAATATTATATGGTGGTAAAGACGCTAATCAAAATATATCTATTCAAAAGAAAGAAATAAAAAATTTGATAAACACAGATACATTTTTATCTAAAGTTTTAGAGTTGGATATTGAAGGTAAGAAGGAGAAAGTTATACCAAGAGATGTCGCATTTAACGTGGTCTCAGAAGAACCTATTCATATTGATTTTATGAGAATAGTAGCTGGGAAAAAAATTATTTTAGAAATTCCGGTTAAATTTATTAATCATCCAGACTCACCTGGATTAAAAAGAGGTGGTGTTTTAAATATAGTAAGAAGAAAAGTTGAATTAAAATGTCCTGCCGAAAATATTCCTGATGAAATCATTATAGATCTAACAGGAACAGATATTGGAACTAGTATTAAAATCTCCTCAGTAAAATTACCTGAAAATGTTTTTCCTACAATCACCGATAGAGATTTCGTTATTGCAACAGTTGCTTCTCCAACTGTCATTAAAGAGCCTGAAAAACCAGCAGAGGGTGATGCAGCAACAGAAGGAGTGGAAGGTGAAGCTCCTGCTGAAGGCGCAGAGGCAGCTGCAAAAGATGGTGATGGCGCTAAAAAAGATGACAAAGCAAAAGATGGTGCTGAAAAAAAATCTGAAGAAAAAAAACCTGCTGAAAAAAAACCTGCTGAAAAGAAATAATTAATATGCTTTTACTTGTCGGATTAGGAAATCCTGGATCCAACTATACTAATACCAGACACAATATTGGTTTTAAGATTATTGATGCTATAAACGCTCATTTTAAACTCTCTAAACAAAAACCAAAATTTAAGGGTTTGCTCACTACAGGAAATATTGATGAGAAAAAAATTTACGCTATTAAACCACTAACATTTATGAATAATTCTGGAACCGCTATTAAAGAGTTAATAGATTACTTTAAAATTGACGCAAAAGATGTTTTTGTTTTTCATGATGATATGGATATTGACTTTGGAAAAATAAAAGCAAAATTTGGTGGAAGTAGCGCAGGACATAACGGAATAGAGTCGATAGACAAGTTTATTGGCAAAGACTATTCTAGAGTTCGAATAGGTATTGGGCATCCTAAACAAAAGAAAAAAGTTAATAATCATGTTCTAGAGGATTTTAAAGAAGATGAAGAGGATAAAATTAATGAAATAACGGAAAATATTGTTAAACAATTGCCAACATTAATTGAAAAAAAGATAGACCTCTTTTCAAGCAAAGTAAATCAAGACCTTAATGGGATTTAAATGTGGTATCGTAGGACTTCCAAATGTGGGCAAGTCTACCCTTTTCAATGCTTTAACAGCCTCTAAAAATGCTGAAGCAGCTAACTTTCCTTTCTGTACAATAGATCCAAATATTGGAATTGTAGATGTAGTTGACGAGAGGTTAGATAAATTAACCGAATTATCAAAATCTAAAAAAAAGATTTACACTAATATTACTTTTGTAGATATCGCGGGATTAGTTAAAGGTGCTTCTAAAGGTGAAGGATTGGGTAATAAATTTCTATCTCACATAAGAGAGGTCGATGCAATTATTCATTTAGTAAGATGCTTTGAGTCTGAAAAAATTACTCACGTAAATTCAAAAATTAACCCTGTTGAAGATCTAGAAACAATAAAAACTGAGATCATATTGTCAGATATTGATATCATTCAGAAAAAGCTTGAAAAAGGAAAGAAAAAACTCCTAGAAAAAAAACAGATAAAAATTTTGGAGGAAAAGCTTAACCAGTTGAACGAGGGTAAGGAAGTATCCGTTAACGATTTAGATGAAAAAAAATTCTTATCCTCTCTAGGTCTTTTAAGTATAAAGCCAAAAATAATTGTTTGCAACGTAGATGAAGGAAGTTTAGCAAATGGAAATGCTTTTACCAAAGAAGTAAACAAAAGACAGTCAAATGAAAAAGTGGTGACTATTTGTGCAGATATAGAAGATCAAATTATGGGCTTAGATAAAAGTGAAAGAGAAACTTTTATGAAAGAAATTGGTCTTAAAAAAACGGGTCTTAATCAATTAATTAAAGAAGGATACGATCTCTTAAATCTCGATACCTTTTTTACCTCTGGTCCAGAAGAAAGTCGAGCATGGACAGTAGAAAAAAATACTCTTGCACCAAAAGCAGCAAGCGTCATTCACACTGATTTTGAGAAAAATTTTATTAGGGCAGAAGCTGTTACATGTGAGGATTTTATTAAATTTGGTAGTGTAGAAAAATGTAAAGAAAATGGAAAGCTAAGAATTGAAGGCAAAGATTATATAGTTAAGGATGGAGATGTTTTATACTTCCGTGTCAACCCGTGACCAAATTTTCCTCATACTTAGATAAACTAAAGTTGTTAATAGTACTAAATAAATAATTACTTTTACACCTGTTCTGTGTCTTTCTTCTAATTCTGGCTCAGCAGCCCAAGCTAAAAAAGTTGTTACATCTTTAGCCATTTGATCAACAGTAGACTCTGTGCCATCTGCATATTCAACTAGGCCATCCATTAAATTATTTGGCATTTTAATCTTATTGCCGGCCATATATTTATTATAATAAACACCGTCATCAAGAGTTACACCTGGAGGAGGGTCTTCGTAACCGACTAGAACTGAATAAATGTAATTAGCTCCTCCTTTTCTTGCTTTAACTAAAACTGACATATCAGGGGGGTATGCGCCGCCATTAGCAGCTGTTGCTGCCTGAGTATTTGGGTATGGGCTTTTAAATTTATCTGAGGGTTTTCCAGGTCGAGTAAACATTTCTCCCTGAGAGTCTGGACCATCCTCTATTTCGAAACTAGCAGCAATAGCTTTTACTTCTTGTTCTGAAAACTCGGGTCCGCCGGGTTCGCCTAGATTTCTATAGCTAAGATATTGCATTGAGTGACAAGAAGCACAGACTTCTTTATAAACTTGAAAACCTCTTTGTAGTGATGCTCTATCGAAAGTTCCTGTTAAGCCTTTAAAACTCCAATCCACTTTAATTGGATCAACCATTTCAGCGCTTTGTAGTGGTCTTAATGAGATAAGTAATAAAAAAGTTAATATAAAGAATAGTTTTGTATTAAACTTTATCATTAATTTTCCTAGCTAAAGATGGTTCTGCTCCCCCGGTTAATACTGGTTCGGAGATACTCATAGGAACCGGGTCTGTTTTCTCTAATAATCCTACTACTGGCATTACAATTATAAAATGAGCAAAATAGTAAATAGTTCCCACTCTAGCTAATACTAAGTAAATTCCTTCAGCTGGCATCGCACCAACATAACCAAGCATTAAAACGTTAAAAACAAATATCCAATAAAATTGTCTGTATATTGGCCTGAATACTGCCGATCTAACTTTTGAAGTATCCAACCACGGCAAAACAAATAGAATAAAGATTGCTCCAAACATTAAAATAACTCCACCTAGTTTATCTGGAACAGACCTTAAGATTGCATAGAAGGGTAATAAATACCATTCTGGAACAATATGTGCTGGTGTTACTAACGGATTAGCAGGAATATAATTGTCAGAATGGCCCAAAACGTTAGGAGTGAAGAATACAAATCCAGCAAATATAATCATAAATACTAAAAGCGCGAAAGCATCTTTAATTGTTATATAAGGATGGAATGGCACTGTGTCTTTAGACGGTTTCTTTATATCGATTCCTACAGGGTTATTATTTCCTGGAACATGTAAAGCCCAAATGTGTAAAACTACTAATCCTAAAATTAAAAACGGGATTAAATAATGTAAACTAAAGAATCTGTTTAATGTTGGATTATCAACAGAATATGCTCCCCATAACCAAGTTGTTATACTATCTCCAACTAGTGGTATCGCACTAAATAAGTTAGTTATTACTGTGGCACCCCAGAAGCTCATTTGACCCCAAGGCAAAACGTAACCCATGAAAGCTGCGGCCATCATTAATAAGTAAATCATCAGACCAATTATCCAAATTACTTCTCTTGGTGATTTATATGATCCATAAAATAAAGACCTAAAAATGTGTATGTAAACTGCTAGGAAAAACATAGATGCACCATTGCTATGAATATATCTTATTAACCAACCATAATTTACATCTCTCATTATATGTTCCACACTTGCAAAAGCTAAATCTGCATGAGCGACGTAATGCATTGCTAAAACAATTCCTGTTACTATTTGAGTGATCAAACAAAAAGTCAAAATTCCGCCAAAGGTCCACCAATAATTCAAATTTTTGGGAGTTGGGTAATCTGTTAGATGTGCTCCAAGCGTGAGCAAAGGTAAACGGTCATTAAACCATTTTGCTGCTTTAGATTTTGGTACGTATTCGTGTTCACTCATAATTATTTATCCAATTTTAATTGTGTTACTATCTACAAATTCAAATTTTGGTATTTCCATATTTGTTGGAGCTGGTCCTTTTCTTATTCTGCCTGATACATCGTAATGTGAACCATGGCAAGGACAAAACCAACCATTGAAGTCTCCTTTATCTTTTAAAGGTACACATCCAAGGTGTGTACAAACTCCTAGCATGACTAACCATTCATCTTTCCCATCTTTTACTCTATCCTCATCTTTTTGAGGATCAGGCAAATCGTCCAATTTTACCGCCCTGGCTTCAGCTATTTCCTCTGAAGTTCTTTTTTTTATAAATATTGGCTTTCCTCTCCACAAAACAGTAATAGATTTACCAGGTTCTATATTACTAATGTCAACTTCTGTGGTAGCTAAAGCTTGTTGAGCTTTATCTGGATTCATTTGGTCTATCATTGGCCAAATTACCGCTCCAACTCCTACCGCTCCAATAGTGTAACTAGCTGTAAATAAAAAATCTCTTCGATTTACTTTCTTTTCTTCTTTGCTCATTAATGATTGTGTTTATAATCAAAATATTTAATAAAACTATATTTTTAAATGTTCTAGGGTCAGAATGACACATAAATTAAGCAATAATAATGCACATAGCTCTATATAAACCCGATATACCTCAAAATACAGCTGCAATAATAAGATTAGGTGCCTGTTTAAAACTTAAAATCCACATTATTGAGCCTTGTGGTTTTAATTTACATGATTCAAGATTTAAAAGAGTTGTGATGGATTATTTAGGATTTAGTAAGATATTTAGTTATGAGAATTATGATAAATTTTTAAGTAAGAATATAAAAAAAAGAATAGTGCTAATGACTACTAAAGCTAAAAAAAACTATCATAAATTTAATTTTAAAAAGAATGATATTTTGCTATTTGGCAGAGAGAGTGCTGGGGTGCCGGAAAGTCTACATAAAACAATAAAAAATAAAGTTAAAATTCCAATGAATAAAAAAACTAGATCACTAAACGTTGCTATGAGCGTAGCTATTATTTCTGCTGAGGCTCTTAGACAAAATAACTTATTAAAATAATGATTTCTACTGATTATAGAAAAAAAATGGCTGATAGCTGGTTCTCGTACCTGCAAATTCAAATATGTAAATCTTTTGAAATCTTGGAAAATAATAAATTAAAATTTTCTAAAAGGAATTGGTATAAAAAAAATAACAAGGAAGGCGGTGGAACTTCTTATTTATTAACTAATGGAAAAATTTTTGATAAAGTTGGAGTAAACAAATCAACTGTCTCGGGGATATTTTCAAAAAAATTTAGATCAAATATACTTGGCGCTGAAAAACAAGGTAACTATTGGGCCTCGGGTGTTTCTGTGGTTGCTCACATGAAAAACCCAAAGATTCCAGCAATTCATTTTAACACCAGATTTATTGTTACAACTAAAGAATGGTTTGGTGGAGGGATGGATGTAACACCAAGTCATGAGGATAAAAGAGAAAACCAAATGGTTCATAATGATCTTAAAAAAATTTGTTTACAAAATAAAAAAAATTATAAAAAATATAAAAAGTTGTGCGATAAATATTTTTATCTGCCTCATAGGAAAGAAGCCAGAGGCATCGGTGGAATTTTTTTTGATTATGAGACTAAAGATTGGATTAAAAACTTCAAATTTGTAAGAGAACTCGGGTTAGCTTTTATTGATATTTCAAATAAAATAATTAATACAAAGAAAAAATTAAAATACACCAAAAAAGATAAAGAAAAACAATTGCTTAAACGAGGGAGATATGTAGAGTTTAATCTTTTATATGACAGGGGTACGAAATTTGGATTAAATTCTGGAGGAAACACTGAGTCTATTTTAATGTCACTGCCTCCAGAAGCTAAGTGGAAGTAATTATGGATAAGGAACCTATAACTACAAATGGTCTTCAAAATTTAAAAAAAGAGTTAGAAGATTTAAAAAATATTCAAAGACCAAAAGTTGTTGAAGCCATTGCAGAAGCAAGATCTCATGGAGATTTAAAAGAAAATGCCGAGTACCATGCAGCAAAAGAACAACAAGCCATAATTGAAAGCCGAGTGATCGCAATCAATGATTTAATTGCTCGTGCTAACGTAATTGATGTGACCAAAATCGAAAATAACGGAAAAGTTATTTTTGGCTCCACTGTAAAACTTCAAGATCTTGAAACAGAAAAACAAATTACTTATACGTTAGTTGGACAAGACGAAGCTGATATAAAAAAAAATTTAATTTTTTTTAAGAGTCCAATTGGGAAAGCTTTAATTGGTAAAGATAGTGGGGAGATGGTAACTGTAAAAACTCCGTCGGGTGAAAAAAACTTTGAAATATTAGAAGTTGAATATATTTAATTCGACTGTAAACGAATTATCTCTTTAACTCTTTCTTTAGTAATTTGAAAATTATTTTTAATCCATTCTTCTTCAATTTTTTTTAAAACTTTTCCCATTAATAACCCTTCTTTCATTCCATTTTCTTTTAAATATTTTCCATCAATAGAAAACTTATGAATTTTTGATTTCAGAATTTTTTTTAAAATCTCAGAAAAATCTTTAAAATTAAGCTTAGAATTAATTACAAAATTTATAATATTTAGTTTTATTAAATAATTTTTATCATAAAAATAAACATTTTTTTCTAAATCCCTGTTAAAAAAATCTTTGTTTTCACCAATTAATTTTAGGTTTCTAGCATAAGAACTAAGGTTATCTTTTATATTATTTGAAATATTATATTTATGACCAAAATACTCATGGGTGTCTTTATCATCTATAAGAAGCGTCGCTAATAGCAAACTTTTATCTATTTTGGTATAATTATAAATTTTTATTAATCTTTCTAAACGATGAAGATTTTTAAATTCTGGAAATATAATAGTAAAAATTTCTTTTAAGTCGTTACTTTTGTTTAAATTTACAAAATTATTTAAATCTAAAATTTTAAATAACTCTACTAAAATTCTTTCTTTTGAAATCTTTTGAATTCCATTCAGGTTTAATTTAATGGCGTTACTGGTAGTTTTTTCAACTTTTAAATCGTACATAATTTTAAAACGAATAAATCTTATTATTCGTAAATAATCTTCCTCAATCCTTTTTTGAGGGTCGCCAATAAATTTTACAATTTTATTTTTTAAATCATTTACTCCACCCTGTGGGTCAAAAATTTTTCCATTGATATCAAGGTAAATTGCATTAATGGTGAAATCTCTTCTTTCAGAGTCAAGATGCCAATCATCAATATATTCAACTTGGGCATGTCTTCCATCGGTTTCTATATCCTTTCTTAATGTTGTAACTTCAAGTTTGAATTTTTTAGAAACTAGGGTTACTGTTCCATGTTTAACTCCAGTATCGACCACTTTAAAATTTGTATTTTTTATTTTTTCTTTAATTTCATGTGTACTCAGTATTGTTGCTATATCAATATCGTTAATTTCGTCATTTGATAAATACTTTCGAACACATCCACCAACAAATCTTGCTGCAACAGTATCTGCCGGTAAACCGTCTTGTAGTTTTTTAAAAATAAATTGTAATTCTTTATTTTTGTAAAAAGGGAATAACTTTCTTGTAATTTTTTTTAGAAAATTGAAACTTAAATTAAGCATACATTTGTGGCTGGGGCACTAGGATTCGAACCTAGGATGGCGGTATCAAAAACCGCTGCCTTACCGCTTGGCTATGCCCCAATAATTAAGAATTCTGATATATCATAAATCAATCAAATTAAACAGTTTTTGCCAGCGAAAACCAAAATTTGGGATATTTATGTTTTAATTTATTTAAGGCTTTTTTTGCAACTATTTTATTGTTGAATAAGCCGTAACAAACTGACCCAGACCCAGTCATTCTAGAAATATGGCAACCTTTCTCTTTTTTAATATCTTTTAAAAGTCTTTTCAAAATAGGATATTTTTTTTCAACAATAAATTGCAAAACATTTTCACTTTCATGCAAATAATCTAAAAATTTATCTCTTTTTTTTAATATGTTTACATTTAATTGCTTTTTTTTGGAAAAAGACGATACTTTTGAATAAATTTCTTTAGTTGAACATTTGATTTTTGGTTTAATAAGCACAAAATAGAACTTATGTTTAATTTTTAATTCAACTATTTCTTTTAAATTTTTTACAAAACCTTGTTTTTTAAAGAAAAGCCTTAAGTCAGAGCCAATTATCTTTTCCAGATCGCTTATCAAATTTTCTTCAACTTTATCTTTTAATAGATATTTTAGCAAAAAAACTGCATTGCTAGTCCCTCCTCCCAAACCGCCAAAAACAGGAATATTTTTTTTGATAGTAATAGAGTAATAATTTGAGATTAAATTTAATTTTCTAAGTTTTTTGAGAAGATTGTAGACAGTATTATGTTTATTTCTTATTAATTTTTTAAAAGGTCCTTTGAAAACTATTTTATCTTTATTATTTGTTTTAATAATCTTAATTTCATCAAACAAATTTATTAAACAATACAAAGACTGAATTTCATGCAAGCTTTGTTTTTTTGAGTTAACATTTAATGATAGGTTGATCTTTGAGTACGATTTAATGACCATATTAGAGGCCTTTTATTAATTTATCTTCAATTATTTTTTTCAATTTGTCCTCTGTCTTTTCAAGATTTAGCACGTAATTCCAATAGTATCTCGCTTGAATTTTATTACCGTTTTTCCAAAGCACATCTCCATAGTGGTCATTAACTATTGGGTCTCCAGGCATAAGTCTTACTGCTAGTTGAAGATACTTTTTTGCTTCTTGATATCTTTCAAGCTTAAATAAAGCCCACCCCAATGAGTCTGTAATATAAGGATCATTAGACCTTAACTTGTTTGCTTTCTCCAACATCTTTAATGATTTTTCAATTTTAACTCCTTTTTCAATCCAAGAGTAAGCTAAATAATTTATTACATAAGCTTGATCAGGATCTGCCTCCAATGACGCTAATAGATCTTTCTCAGCTTTTTTCCAATCATCAACTCGCTCGAAAGCTATTCCTCTCCCTTCAGTTGCTTCGACATATAAGGGATGGTTTTTTTCAACTTCTTCAATTATTTTGCTATATAGAGGGATAGAATCTTTAAATTTTTCATTATTTTTTAAAAACTCGGCATAGTCAAAAATTTCATAGATGTCTTTATCTACTAAATCATTATATGCACCGCTTACCAATTTAAGTGCTTCATTCTTTTTTTTCTCTTTTATTAAAATTTTTGCAAGCTGTTTTGAAGAGTACCACCTATAAGCTTTTCCTCTTTTATTTAATTTTTTGTAAATTTTTTTCGCACTTTCAAAATTTTCTGATTTATAGTAATTTTCTGCTAATAAAGTATCGTATGAATGAAAATCTTCGTTCAAATATTTTGATAAATTTAAATAAAAATTTGATAAAGGATAAATTGATTGAGCTGAAAGTGCGTTTGCAGTAATATACAAAATTTCTGCAACTACATGTCCCTCTTTATTGAAATCAAAAATAGAAGTATCATTATTTTTTTCTAAATCTAACTTATACTGATTAAGTAACAAATTTCTTGGATAAGAATTTAGAGATAAATCTACAATCTCTTGTGCGTCATTTTTTTTTCCTAAAAAATTAAGATAGGAGGCATAAAAATAATTGTATCTTGAAAAATCGATTTTTTCATCAGATATAAGTTTTTTAAGTAAATCTTTCGAATTCTGATTATTAAAATAGCAACTCAAAAAGACTTTTTGTATTTTCTTAAGATTTTCAAATCTTTCATCTAGTTTTTCAAGCTCTAGAAGGGCTTGATTTAAATCTAAGTTTTCTAAATTAGACCAATTGTATAAAGAATTAGAGACGTATTTTTTTAATATGGATCTTGGGTTTTGATTTTTGGCTTTTGAGAAATGTTTTTGAGCTAAATCCATTTGATTGTTTTTAAGGTAAAATATTCCCATTATTAAGTGACTCTCAAAATTATCTAATTTTTGTTTTTCAAGTTTTTTTGAATAAATAAAAGCCTCTTTAAAATTTTCTGAATTGATTAATGAAAATAAATATTTTTTTGAATAATCTAAATGATTAGTCTCAAGCCCATTAAGTTTTTTTAAAGAATTAGAAGACTCTTCATATTTATTTTCGTTTAATAATAGAATTCCTGAAAAATAGTCTGAAATTCGATCTGCTTCAGCAAACTTATCCAAAGACTTAGCAGGTGATGTGGACAAATATATAATGACAATTAAAATAAGTCCTATAATCTTAGAATTTAAATTAAATATTCTCATAATTATTAATGATAAAAAAAAATAAAATTAGTCCCATTAAATTAATAAAATTTTATAACCTTATTAACTACAATTTAATTTACAATAATAAGGCAATCAATAGATATAAAAAGGATACTTTTCAAATTTCTGCAGATAAAGCAGAAAATTTAGTGAGACTAAAGGAAACAATACAGAACATAAAAAACTGTAGCTTAAAAGATGGCTCAACAAACATGGTATTTAGCGATGGAAATCCAAAATCTAAAATAATGCTAGTCGGAGAAGCTCCAGGAGCTAGTGAGGACAAAGAAGGTTTGCCGTTTGTGGGCCGAGCTGGAGCATTGCTTGATAAAATGCTTGCTGCAATCGATTTAGATAGAAAAAAAGTATATATATCAAATATAATTAATTATCGGCCACCTAGCAATAGAAGGCCAACAGATGAAGAAATCAAAAGATATTTACCTTTTATTACTAAACATATTGAAATTATAAATCCAAAAATCTTAGTTTTACTTGGTAGTACGGCAATGAATGCATTAATTGGCAATGAAGTTGTGATATCTAAAATGAGAGGTAAATGGATCGAAAAAAAATTTGGGAATTGCAAAACATCCGTAATTATTACATTTCATCCTGCTTTTTTAATGAGGCAACCTGCACAGAAGAAAATGGCTTGGATTGACTTAAAAATGATAAGAGATAAGAATATTTAATTAAATTGAAAAAAAAAATTATTACTGCTGGAGTAGATGAAGTTGGCAGGGGATGTCTTGCTGGTCCAGTAGTTTCAGCAGCTGTCGTGCTTAAAGAGGGTATAAATCTGAACATTCTAAAAGACTCCAAAAAAATTAGTTTTAAAAAAAGACAAGAGATTTCAGATCATATTAAATCTTACTCACACTATGCCGTTGGTCTAGCATCTGTCGAGGAGATTTTAGATTTAAATATTCTTCAAGCCTCATTGCTATCGATGAAAAGAGCTTTAAACCAACTAACTGTTAAACCAGATTTGACTTTGATAGACGGGAATTTTGCACCGAGTGGATTAAAAAATTACAAAACTATTGTTAATGGTGATGAAAAAATAAAAGTGATTAGCGCGGCTTCCATTATTGCAAAAGTTTATAGAGACAACCTCATGATTAAACTTTCAGAGGAATTTACAGAATATGCTTGGGAAAGTAATTTTGGTTATGGGACTAAGGCTCATTTAGATGGCTTAAGAAAATTTGGTATCACCTCTCATCATCGTAAAGGTTTTAAACCTGTACACAAGATATTGTCTAACTAAGAATCTCAAACACAAGAGGACCCATTTTTTCATCAAAAACGTTTGACCCTGGATTCAATTTAGAGTTGAATCTAAAAATGTTAAAATTTTCCAATCAAATAGTTAATGGAGATTGTTTAAAGGAAATAAAAAATATTCCTGATAAATCTTTTGATTTAGTTTTTGCTGACCCTCCTTACAATATGCAGATTGGTGAAAAATTAACTCGCCCCGATGCGAGCAAAGTGAATGGTGTAAATGATAAGTGGGATCAGTTTAATAGTTTCAAACATTACGATGAATTCTGCATTGCTTGGCTTAATGGGTGTAAAAGAATTCTTAAAGACAATGGAAGTATTTGGGTAATAGGGTCTTATCATAATATTTTTCGTCTAGGTTTTCACTTACAAAATTTAGATTACTGGCTGCTTAATGATGTCATCTGGAGAAAGAATAATCCTATGCCAAATTTTAGAGGTACACGATTTACTAATGCACATGAAACTCTTGTCTGGGCTTCAAAAAACAAGAAATCAAAATATACGTTTAATTATCAATCGTTAAAATGTTTAAATGATGACTTACAGATGAGATCGGACTGGTTATTGCCTATTTGCAACGGAAAAGAAAGGCTTAAGAAAAATGGAAAAAAAATCCATTCTACACAAAAACCAGAAGCGCTTTTACATAGAATTATTTTAGCGACCACAAACAAAGGTGATGCCATCTTTGATCCTTTTTTAGGTACTGGAACGACAGCAGTGGTGGCTAAAAAATTAGGTAGAAAATATTTTGGTATAGAAAGAGATAAAAAGTATTTTAAAGCTGCTAGTGAACGAGTAAAAAAAACTAAGGTAATTGAGGATGAATACCTAGATACTGTTGAAAACAATAAGTCAAAACCAAGGATACCTTTTGGTTCTCTAGTGGAACTTGGAATATTAAAGCCTGGTACTACCCTATTTGATCCAAAGAAGAAGATTAATGCTAAAATTATGGCTGATGGAAGTATTAAGTATAAAGAATCAGAAGGTTCTATTCATAAAGTCGCAGCAACAATTATGGGAGCCGAAAGCTATAATGGTTGGACTTATTGGCATTGTAACATTAATGGATCCACTGTTGTAATTGATAGTTTAAGACAAAAATTTATTACTGAAACTAAAGCCTAATTCTTATAAACTTTACCTAAGTACCTTTTTACAAAAAATCTACGTTTTACCAAAAACTTCAAAAATAGATTTCTAATATTTTGCATAATTTTGCTTGAAAAGTGAAATGCGAAGAAATTAAAATTTGATCTACTTCTAATAATTTTTGCCCTCTTTGATCTAATTTCAAAATAATTATTTTCTTTATCAAGCTTATCTTTTGTCAATAAATTAAATATTTCAAAAGCACTTTCTATAGACTGGCCAGCACCTTGCGCAAGAGTTGGTAAAAATCCATTAAAAGCATCTCCAATATAAAATACCTTTTTATTGGAAGAAGGAATAATTTTTGGAGTAAAATATAAAGGCCATGTTTTTATTTCATTCTCAAATATATTTTTTAATTTTGAATTTTGCTTTAAAATTATTTCTTGAACTAACTGTTTGACATTATCAGGTTCATATTTTTTACATCTCATTATACAAACCATATTAAGTTCTTTTTTTTTATTTATTGGATAAAGAACAATATGACTGTTACTTCCAAGCATTAAACTTATATTTTCCTCATTAATATCAAATTCAAATTTTGAATTTAATATTACTCTTGCTGCAATAGCTTTTTTAAATGTTGGCTCATTTTTTTTCACTTCAAAAAATGACCTGGTGTTTGAAAATATTCCATCGGCAGCAATGACGAAATCTACCAGATCATTTGTGTTATCATCAAATTTGATAAGAACTTTGTCTTTTAGCTCAGAGACTTCTTTTATTTTTTTTCCAAATCTTAAATGCTGAGTGTAAATATCTTCTTTCAAAAATTCGATTAAAGTAGATCTTTGAAGTGTTGTGTATTTTGCTTCAGGGCTATTAAACTTAGATAAATTCAAATCACATATTTTTTCATTTTGTATATTGTAAAAATCTATTGTTTTTGGGTGAAAAATTTTTTCATAATTGATTTTATTAAAACTTATTTGATTTAGAATTTTGACACTGTTTGTGGCTAATTGAATACCATATCCCTCCTCAAGAGACAGACTTTCTTCTCTTTCATAAACCATAAATTCATGATCCGTAAATTTTTTAATTAAGTTTGATAAAGTTAATCCTGCTATGCCAGCGCCGATTATTGCAATTTTCTTTTTCATTAGAATAAAGTTGAAACCTGATTAAATATTCTTTTAGTAAAACTTGGAATAAATTCTTTATTATTATTTAAAGAGTACCAATTGTATGATTTTGGAATCTTATTTGAAAATTTATAATATAAATTAATATTTAGATTTAAATTTGAAATAGAATTCTTATAATTTTTTAAAAATTTCCAATCTTTATTTATAGAATTATTTTTCATTTCTTTTATTAATGGTAAATTAAAATTTTTGAGAAATTTTATTTCATTCTCTTTTGTTAAAGCTATTTGTTTTTTTTTACTCACATAACAGAAAATATTATAATTCATAACTTTTATTTTTTTTCTTTTATTAGTTTCAATCTTATTTGATGATTTTAAATACCTACAACTTTTATTCAAACAACATTGACTACATTTTGGGTCTTTTGGCTTGCAAATTAAAGCTCCAAATTCCATTAATGCTTCAACAAAATCGGAGTTTCTTTCTGTAATAAAAAGATTTTTTTTATTAATATCAATTAACTTTTCATAATTTATCTTTGACTCTTTTTTATTAAGATATCGTGCGAATACCCTTTTCACATTCCCATCTATAGCTATTGTTGGATAATTATGAATGAAACCCATTAATGCGTTAGCAGTATAATCTCCAACTCCTGGAAGTTTTTTGATTTCTTTTAAAGTATTCGGAAACTTAGAATTGTATTCTTTAACTAATAATTTCGCTGATGCCAACAAATTTCTGGCTCTTCTGTAGTAACCTAAACCTTCCCACATTTTTAGAATTTGTGTTTCATTTGCTTTAGATAGAGACTCGAGTGTTTTATATTTTTTTGTAAATTTTTTAAAATAAGGAATGACTGTTTTTACTTGCGTTTGTTGCAGCATAAACTCGCTTAATAGTCTGTAATAGAGCTTTTTTGGTGATTTTTTGCTAACACGCCAAGGTAAGTTTCTTTTGCTATTATCATACCATGCAAGAATTTTTTTTGATAAAGTCGGATTTAAATGCATAGTAAAAATAATAATAAAACTTATAAGCACATACAAGGGCTTCGACCTTTTTCTAGCTCTGTGCCAAAAACTCTTAAAAAATATTTAAAAAAAGGAGGGTACAATTATTCAAACATTGTCGACAATTGGACAAAAATGGTGAGCAAAAAAATTTCTGACTCTTGTTATCCTGTGAAAATCAGAATGGGGTCGAATATGAAAGATGGTACACTAGTTCTTAACGTGGTTCACGGTAAAGAAATGGAAATGGAGTATGAAAAAAAAGAAATAATTGACAAAATCAACAGCTTTTTTGGTTATAATTGTATAAGTCATATTATTTTTAAAATTGTACAGGATAGAATAGTATCTAATAGTAGGGTTTTTCGAAAAATTAAAAACTTTTCTCAAATTGAGGAAAAAATGGACAAAGTGAGTAATAATAAGCTTAAAAACTCTTTAAGTAATTTTTTAAAAGCATTTAATGAAAAGAAAACATAATTTTTTTGTAATAATTTTTTTAACTTTTTTGACTTTTATTGTAAAAGCCGAAAGTAAAATATTAAGCATTGGGAATTCTGATGCTAAAGTTATAGTAAAAGTTTTTTCATCTTTAACATGTCCCCATTGTGCAAGTTTTCATGCTGTAATTTTCAATAATTTAAAAACAGATTATATTGATAAAGGTTTAGTAAGATTTGAACATCATGCTTTTCCTTTAGACTTAGCTGCTCTAAATGCTGAAGTTGTAATAAGATGTCAAAGCAACAATGATAAAAGGTTTGAATTATTAGAGGAAATTTATAATAAACAAAAAAAGTGGGCTGTTGGCTCTGATATCAATAAAATTAATGATTTAATTATAGATTTAGGATCTAATTTTGATTTAACTAAAGAAAAAATGCGCACTTGTTTAAATGATAATATCGCGCAAGATGAGATACTAAACCAAAGGATTGAAGCTCAAAAAAAATATAAGATTGAGTCCACTCCAACAATTATAGTAAACGAAAAAAAATATACAAACAAAATGGATTATAAAGAATTTAAAAAAATTATTGAGAAAAATTTATAATAAATGAAGTTCAAACAACTAGACATAACCGGCTTTAAGTCTTTTTCTGAAAAAACAACATTTTTAATCGAAAATGGATTAACAGGAATTGTGGGTCCCAACGGATGTGGTAAGTCAAACATTGTAGAGTCTCTTAGATGGTGTATGGGAGAAAACTCTGCAAAAAGTATGAGAGGAAGTGGCATGGAAGATGTTATTTTTTCTGGTACCTCAAATAGGTCATCCAAAAATATATCTGAAGTTTCTTTATTTCTTGATAATAAAAATAAGGAAGGTCCAGCTCAGTTTAAAGAATTTGATGAAGTGATTGTAAAAAGAAAAATTGAAAAGGATAAGGGTTCCAAATATTATATTAATAATAAAGAGGTAAGAGCTAGAGATGTACAAACATTATTTGCAGATTTATCAACCGGAGCTCATTCTCCATCTTTAATAAGTCAAGGAAGAATTGGTCAGCTTGTAACATCAAAACCTATTGAAAGAAAATCTATTTTAGAAGAAGCGGCAGGAATATCAGGAATACATGCTAGAAGACAAGAAGCCGAAACAAGATTAAATGCAGCCGAAAATAATCTTAAGAGAGCGGACGAACTTAAAAAACAACAACAAAAACAATTAGATAATTTAAAAAAACAAGCTGAGGAAGCGACAAAATACAAGGAAATTTCAAGAGAAATTAAGCGAATAGAAGCTGGTTTATATTACTTGAAAATAAGAGAAATTGAAAAAGACAAAAAACAAATAGTTGAAAGATTAAGTGAACTAGAAGATGAAATTAGTGCAATCAGTATAGATTTTAATCATAACAATTCTCTTTTAGAAGAAGAGGGTAAAAAACTCTCTCCTCTACGTGATAAAAAAATGGAAAGTGCTGCTAGTTTACAAAAACTTAATTTAGATATGTCAGGTTTGATAGAGGAAGAAGCAAGAGTAAAATCACTGCAAGACAAACTAGAAAAATCAATAAAAACAATTGGGTCAGATCTTGAGCGAGAAAAAAGTATTTCTCTAGATGCAGATCTGAATGAGAAAAGAATTTCTAAAGAAAAAGAGGAATTATTAAAAACTGAAAATGAATTAGTAAAAGTAGAGACTAAATCATCAAAAGAATTAAAAGACTCAAAATCTCGATTAGAGGAACTTCAAATAAGATTGGACGATATGTTAAATAAAATTGAAAAAGATATAGATGACAATAAAAAACTTACTAAAAAAGTTTTTGGTGAATTAAAGCAATTAGTAAGAAAAATTACATCATCGCAAGAAGAGTATGCAGAAAAATATGGAAAAGATAAGTCAATTCAAAGCGACTCGATTAAAAGAAAAGAGAGAATAAAAAACATTGATATAGAGCTAGAAAATTGGAGAAATTTAAAATCAAATTCAGAAAAAATGATTTCTGAATTAGCAGATCGGAAATCTAAAATTCAATCAGAGTTATCAGAAAATCAAAAAAATCCTGAGCGAATAGCTACCTCAAAAGGTCAAAATTTACAAAACTTAGAAAATACAAAAAAAAGAAACGAAGAAATAGAAAAAGAATTATCAGAAGCAGAGAAAAAATATAATGCTATAAACCAAAATATAAAAGAAATTCAATTAAAGCTTTCTGAATTAAAGGAGAAAAAAGCGAGGAACGAAGCTACTATTGAGGGAATAGAAAACAGGAAAAAAGATTTATTACACTCTGTAAAAAATGAACTTAATATTCAAAGTGAAAATGAAATATTGCCACAGTCTGATTTAAATCAAATTTCTCCTGATAAATTACCATCATTAGATGAGCAATCAAAAAAGTCATCTAAGGTAAGAAAACAAAGAGAGTCTATGGGTTCAGTAAATCTTAGAGCAGATGAAGAAACTAAAAAATATGAAACTGAAATTCAAAAAATGGAAGATGACAGATCAGATCTTTACTCGGCTATCGTTAAGTTAAAAACAAGTATAGATGAGCTTAATCAAAAAGGGAGAGAGCGTTTATTAGATGCTTTTACAAAAGTTAACAGAAAATTTAATGAGGTTTACACAAAATTATTTAATGGCGGTAGTGCAAAAATAGAATTGGTTGACTCAGATGACCCTTTGGAAGCTGGTTTAGAAATGTATGTGTCTCCACCCGGAAAAAGGTTACAATCAATTACTCTTTTATCAGGTGGAGAGCAAGCCTTAACAGCTTTATCATTAGTCTTTGCAGTATTTTTGGTAAATCCATCTCCGATTTGTGTTTTAGATGAGGTAGATGCTCCATTAGATGATGCCAATGTTACTCGTTTCTGCGGGTTACTAGATGAACTTACTAAAATTACAAATACAAAATTTATTATTATCACCCATCACGCTCTTACGATGTCTCGAATGCATAGATTATATGGTGTAACAATGGCTGAGCAAGGAGTAAGTCAATTAGTGTCTGTTGACCTACAAAAAGCTGAAGAATTAGTCGCATAAATAATAATGACAAATTCTGAAGATTTTAAAACTCGCCTAAAAATTGCAAAATCAAAAATTAAAAAACAAGTTATTTCAGATCGTGAGAAAAGAGGCTCATTTATGGGTAGTGCATTCAAATTAGGCACTGAATTGGTATCAGCAGTTGCAGTTGGGACAATAATTGGGTTTATTTTAGATAGTTGGTTTGATACTAAACCTTGGTTAATAATAATTTTCTTTTTTTTAGGGGCGGGTGCAGGCATGTTGAACGTAATAAGGACCGCTAACCGAATGCAAAAAGAAGACTAATTTAAGGAATTTATGGCAAGTAATCCAATGCAACAATTTAGCGTCCATAAAATTGGGCCTGAAATAAAAATTGCGGGAATAGATTTGTCTTTTACAAACGCTAGTCTATTCATGGTTATTAGCGCTTCGATTATATTGTTATTCTTGTTCCTTGGAACAAAAGAAAAAAAAATTGTTCCAAATAAAATTCAACTAATTGCTGAGATGTTCTATACCTTTGTTGCCAAAATGATAAGTGATACAGCAGGCTCTAAAGCAAAACCTTATTTCCCCTTTATATTTAGTTTATTTATGTTTGTTTTATTTTGTAATATGGTTGGAATGTTACCCTACTCGTTTACGGTTACTAGCCATATTATCGTTACTTTAATTATGGCACTTTTTATTTTTATTGCAGTAACCTTAATAGGATTTGCCAAACATGGATTTAAATATTTAAGTATTTTCGTCCCAAGTGGAGTTCCAGCTGTATTATTGCCATTGATTACTGTAATTGAAATTATTTCATACTTAAGCAGGCCAGTCAGTTTATCTGTAAGATTGTTTGCAAATATGATGGCGGGACATACAATGTTAAAAGTTTTTGGTGGTTTTGTTATAAGTCTAGGATTACTTGGCGGATGGTTACCGCTTGGTTTTTCAATAGCATTAACTGGCTTGGAAATATTAGTAGCGTTTCTACAAGCTTACGTTTTTGCAATATTAACCTGCATCTATTTAAATGATGCATTAAATTTACATCATTAATTAATAAAGGAGGAAAAATGGAGTTAGAAGCGGCAAAAATGATTGGAGCAGGTCTTGCTGCAATCGCATTAGCAGGAGCTGGAGTAGGTATCGGAATTATTTTTGGTAACTATCTTTCTGGCGCAATGAGAAATCCGTCTGCAGCTCAAAAACAATTCCCTAACTTGCTTTTAGGGTTTGCTTTAGCAGAGGCGACTGGACTTTTCGGTCTTGTAGTAGCTTTAATTATTTTATTTGCATTTTAAATAAATAATTATGAATAAATACTTTGGTTTTATTATAGCTTTAATAGCTACACAAAATAATTTGTTTGCAGCTGAGGCGGGCATGCCTCAGCTGGATCCAAAGTATTGGGCATCGCAAGCTTTTTGGTTGATTTTAGTTTTTACAATTTTGTATATTTCTATAGCGAAATTTTATCTTCCAAAAATTAAAAATAATTTAGATACCCGTGAAAATAGAATTAAGGATGATTTAGAGGATGCTAATAAATTTAAAGAATTATCTGAATCAAAACTTAAAGAGTACGAAAAGATTTTAGATGATGCCAAAAAAGAAGTTATTAAAATTCACATAGAATCAAAAAATACTTTGGATAAAGACATTAAAACAAAAAAAGAAACTATTGAAAAAGAAATTGAAAAAGAAATTGTAAAAGCTCAAAAAGAAATGAGCGATCTGAAAAAAAACTCTTTAAAGGATGTTCAAAAAATATCAGAAAATATCGCTTCAAATATTATCGAGACAATTTCTGGTGATAAACTTAATGAAAGCAGTATTAAAGCAACGGTTGAAGATATTTCAAAAAAAAACTTAGGTAAATATTTATGATGATTGATGCAACTTTTTGGGTAATGATATCCTTTTTTGCTTTTATAGGATTGCTAATATATTTTAAGATTCCTCATAAAATTAAAACTGCTTTAGATGAAAATATTAATAATATAAAAAACCAAATTGATGAAGCTGATAAACTCAAAGAGGATGCTAAAAATATCTTAACAGAACATGAAAAAAAAATTAGTAATTCCAAAGCTGAAGTAAAAGAAATGATAAGTAAAGCAAATGAAGAAGCAGATAAAAATGCGTTAAAAGTAAATCAAGATTTTCATAATTTAATGGAATCTAGAAAGAAAAACGCTGAAGAAAGAATTAAACAACTTAAAAATCAGGCTTTAAAAGATATTAAAAATGCCTCGGTAAAAGTAGCTATAGACTCAGTCGAAAAACTCATAAAAAACTCGTTGGATAAAAGCAAATTAGATAAAATTTACAGCTCTAGTCTTGAGGAAACAAAATTAGCACTTAAGAAAAAATCTAGTTAGAATAGCCATAAAAATATGGCAAAAAAAACAACTGTTATTGGTTCAGGTTTCGGAGGTCTAGCTGCTGCTCTTAGATTAAAAGCTAAAGGGCATAAAGTTACTTTAGTAGAAAAACATCCTGATCTTGGAGGTCGTGCAAGAGTTTTTAAAAAAGATCAGTTTATTTATGACGGCGGCCCTACAGTAATAACTGCACCATATCTTTTTGAAGAATTATTTTCCCTATTCAATAAAAATATTACTGACTATGTCGAAATAGTTCCCCTAGATCTATGGTACCGTTTTGTATTTAGTAACGGGGAAACATTTGATTACAATGGTGATGATAAATCTATGGAAGAACAAGTTAAAAAATTTAATCCTTCTGATTACGATGGATATAAAAATTTAGTAAATTTTACTGAAAAAATATTTGATAAAGGTTTTACAGATTTATCGGATAAACCCTTTAATAATTTAGTCTTTATGATGAAACAAATTCCATCTTTATTAAAATTAAAAAGTTATAAGTCAGTCTACAGTTTGGTTTCAAACTATATATCAAATGAAAAATTGAGAAGAGTATTTAGCATGCATCCTCTTTTAGTAGGTGGAAATCCTTTCAGTACTACTTCGATATATACATTAATTTTATTTTTAGAGAAAAAATGGGGCATACATTACTCAATGGGAGGAACCGGAAGCGTAGTTAAAGCCTTAGAAAAGCTAATGATTGAAGAAAATATCAAAATTATTAAAGACGCTGAAGTTACTGAAATTATTACAGAAAATAAAAAAGTTAAAGGTGTAAAAATTAATAATTCAAAAATAATTAATAGTGATTATGTAATTTGTAACTCCGATCCTCCTAATGTTTACAACAACTTGATAAAATCGAAGGAAGATTATGATTTTTTATTTAAGCAAAAAATGAGAAGAATGGATTATTCAATGGGATTATTTGTTTATTATTTTGGTTCTAAAAAAAAATATAGTGATGTTGCGCATCATACAATTTATTTTGGAGAAGATTATGAAAAACATCTTGATAAAATTTTTGAAAAGAAAATACTATCTGATGACATAAGCTATTATTTACATAGACCATCTGCAACAGATCCTAATATGGCTCCAGAAGGCCAAGATGCTTTTTATGTATTAGTTCCGGTACCAAATAATTTGTCTAAAGTTAACTGGATCGATGAAGGCGATAAATTCAAAGATTTAGTTCTAGATAAAATGGATAAGACTGTTCTGCCTGGCATTAAAGAAAATGTGGTAAGTGATTTTTATTTAACACCTGATTATTTTGAAATCGATTTAGCAACTCTTTATGGATCCGGATTTTCAATTCAGCCAAAATTTTCTCAGTCAGCTTATTTTAGATTTCATAATCAATCTGAAATATATAAAAACTTATTTTTTGTTGGTGCCGGTACACACCCGGGTGCTGGAATGCCCGGTGTTCTTTCATCAGCAAAAGTTTTAGATAAATTGTTTTAATGAAAAGTAATTTACTAAAGAAACATGCTAAATCTTTTTATTGGGCAAGTTTTTTTCTATCGAGTAATACTTTGGACAAATGCTCTTCTTTATATAATTTTTGTAGAACCTTAGACGATATTGTAGATGATGATAACAATCTGGAAATAAAAAAAGAAATTTTTTCAAAATTTAAAAGAGATTTTGAAAATAAAAATCTTAACAACCAGATTATAAAAGATATTTGGTCAGTTATTGACAACGAAAACATTTCTAAACAAATAATAATAGATTTATTTGATGGAGTAGAAACAGACTTAAAAGAAAAAGTAGTGATAAATTCGAAAAAAGATTTGCTTGTTTATTCTTATAGAGTTGCTGGAACAGTCGGATTAATGATGTCAAAAATACTGAAAGTAAAAAATAAAGAGGCTTTAAAAGGCGCGATTGATCTTGGAATAGCCATGCAATTTACCAATATTGCTCGAGATGTTTGTGAAGATAAAGCACGTAATAGACAATATATTGATCACGATTTTTTGGCAATTCAGAAAATAATTATTGAGTCTCAAATATTTTACGAAAATTCATTTAACTCTATTAGTAATATACCAATTAGATCAAGATTTTCAGTTATTGTTGCAAGGCGTATTTACAGAAAAATAGGTGACTATATCCTTAAGCAGAAAAATATAGATAATTATAATAAAGCTGGCAAAATCTATGTTCCTATGGTTGAAAAAATAATTCAGACCTTTTTATCTGTTTTTGACTTTATTAAATTATTGTTCATCAAAAATTTAAATTACGATAACCAAACAAATCATAATATCTTAAGTCAAGAGATTAATTTAAATGAAAGAATTTGATTATATAATTATTGGAGGTGGATGCGCGGGCCTATCTTTAGCTTATGAGCTTGAAATTAATGATAAGTTAAAAGAGAAAACTTTAGCAATTATTGAAACTCGTGAGGAATATAAAAGAGACAAGACATGGTCTTTTTGGAAAGTTTTTAATCATAATTTTGATGATTGTGTAATTAAAAGTTGGAACAACTTTACGATAAATTCTCCAGATAGTTCGCATGAATTAACTAATGAAAAATTTCCCTATCAAAGCATCGATAGTGGTAAATTTTATAAAAAAATAAATTCTAAGCTATCTACAAATTCCAATATAAGTTTTTTTAAAAACCTAAGTGAAATCAACTCAGAAAATTCCATAATTTTTAATAGTGTTCATGAAAAAGAATTAGATAAATCTAAATTGTGGCAACACTTTCAAGGTATCGAGATAGAAACACCTAAAAATATTTTTGATGAGCAAATAATAAATCTTATGGATTTTAATTGTGATCAGAGAAATGATGTTCACTTTTTTTACACATTGCCATTTAGTAAAAATAAAGCTTTAATTGAAACAACATGGCTTTCAGATTTAGAAGATCAAAGCTTAATGGATTACGATCTTCAATTAGAAAATTATATAAAAAATAATCTTGGTATAAAAGACTATAAAATAAATTTTACTGAAAAAGGTGCTATACCATTATTCCATCCATTAAATAAAAATAATGAGAAAACTGTTTATATTGGATCTGCTGGCGGAATGACAAGGTTAAGCACAGGGTATACTTTTTTAAATATCCAAGAGCATAGTAAATATATTGTCGAAAATATTGATAAAATTGAAAAAATAAAAATGTACAATATAGGAAAGAAATATCAGTTTTTG
>CACJQQ010000006.1 GCA_902595625.1 uncultured Pelagibacteraceae bacterium
ATATAAAAAATTATTTATTTTTGGAAATTTTTTTAATTTTACATCTCTAGTATATTTTTTTATAGCTTTTTCAATTATTCTATTTAAGTTTATATATTTTTTTACAAATTTTGGGTAAAAACCACTTAAACCAAGCATATCGTCTGTTACAAGTATTTGCCCATCACAATACAAGGAAGACCCAATTCCTATGGTAGGTATATTTAGTTTATTTGTAATTGTTTTTGCAGAATTGGGTGACAAACATTCTAGCACAATAGAAAAAGCTCCAGATTTTTCAATCAATTTTGCTTCCTTTAAAAGTTTCTGAGTCTCCAATAAAGTTTTACCCTCTATTTTAAATTTTTTTTTAAATTGTGGCGTATAGCCAATATGTCCCATAACAGGAATTTTTTTTTCTACTAAATGTTTTATGATTTTGTAATTGTTTTTATGGTTTTCAATTTTAATTGCATCACATCCGGTTTTTTTTATTACTTGTATAGCATTTTTTACTGCAAGTTTTATATTTTTATAACTTCCTTTTGGCATATCAGCAACTAACAACGAATTTTTTGTTCCCATTTTTACACTTAAAGTGTGATCTATTATATTTTGCAAACTAACTTGATGAGTATTTTTATGACCATATAATACGTTCGCCAATGAGTCTCCGACTAAAATTATATCTACATATTTATCTAGAATTTTTGCTTGATTTTTAGAGTATGCAGTTAAACAAACAATTTTTTTTTTATTCTTTTTATTTAATATTTTTTTTATTTTTTTATTCATTATTCTAATTCAATAGTGCTTGGTGGTTTAGAAGTTATGTCATAAACAACTCTATTAATACCTTTTACATTATTAATAATTTTATTTGCTATATTATCTATAAAATTTTTAGGAAAGCTAAAATAATCAGCTGTCATTCCATCTTCTGAAGTAACTGCACGTAAAAGACAAATGTTTTCATATGTTCTGGCGTCCCCCATCACTCCTACTGTTTTTATTGGAAGAAGCGCTGCATATGCTTGCCAAATTTTATTATAAAGATTGCATTTGGTTAACTCATTAATAAAAATATAATCTGCTTCTTGAAGTATTTTTACTCTTTCAGAAGTAATATTTCCTAATATCCTTATAGCCAATCCTGGACCTGGAAAAGGGTGTTTATAATTTATACTGTTTACTAGACCTAAAGATTTTCCTAAAATTCTAACTTCATCCTTAAATAGGTCTTTCAGAGGCTCAACTAATTTTAAATTCATCTTTTTTGGAAGACCGCCGACATTATGATGTGATTTTATTTTTGAGGTTTTGCTCCCAGATGAAGATTTACTTTCAATTATGTCGGGATATAAAGTCCCTTGGGCTAAAAATTTTAAATTTTTGTATTTTTTCGACTCTTTTTCAAACACTTTTATAAATAGATTTCCAATAATTTTTCTTTTCCTCTCTGGATTTGAAATATTTTTCAGTTTTCTTAAGAAAAGTTTTGAAGCGTCAATTAACTTAACGTTAAGTTTATATTTATATTTAAATATTTTGTAAGTTTGTTTAAATTCATTTTTTCTCATCAAGCCCGTATCAACCATGATACAAATAAGATTCCTCTTAATCGCTTTATTTATTAGTAATGCAACTACGCTACTGTCTACACCACCAGACAAAGCACATATAACTTTTTCTTTTTTAACTATGTCTTTGATTTGCTTTAATAATTTTTTCTTTTGGAAAGCGACATTCCATTTATTTTTTATTTTACAAATTAAAAATAAGAAATTTTTAAAAATTTGTCTTCCATTTTCTGTGTGCGTGACCTCAGGGTGAAACTGTAGTCCATAAATTTTTTCTTCTGAATTTTCTATTATTGTAAATTCAGAACTTTTAGTTGATGCAATTTTTTTAAAATTTTTAGGTAATCTAGTTACTGCATCTTCATGACTCATCCAAACTATTTTTTCTTTATTTAAAAAATTTTTTATGATTAAAGACGGAGTTTTTTTAGATAAAGAGGCTCTTCCGAATTCTCTTCTCTTTTTTGAAGATTTGACTTTGCCCCCAAAGATTTTAACAATTAATTGTAAACCATAGCAAATTCCTAGTATTGGAATTTTTTTTTTAAAAATATCCTTAGAAATAGTTTGAAATTTATTGGTAGTAACAGTTGAAGGCCCCCCTGAGAGAATAATTCCCTTAATATCTTTAAATTTCCTTAAATATTTTAATTCTTTTGGTGTAGTTATCTCGGAATATACGCCTAACTCTCTTACTCTTCTTGCAATTAATTTTGTGACCTGAGATCCAAAATCAATAATTAATATTTTATCTTTTTTAGATTGAAATTGCATTTATTTTTTGGATAAATTTTCAATTTCTATTTTAAGATTGTCACTTTTGTTACAAAAATCATTACAAATTAGTTTAAGCCTTGTGTTTAATTCTTGGCTTCTATTGTAATCAGAATTAATTAATTTTAATTTCGCCAAATTGTAAATAGCTTCCTCATTTTTAGGGTTTAATAAGATCACTGTATTTAAATTTTGCTCTTCTAAATTTTGTTTATCTTGTTTGTTATATATTTTAGACAGGTATAAGTATGATAATTCACTTTTTGGATTATATAGTATATCTTGTTCAAATTTAAATTTAGCATCATCAAATTTTTTTTTTTTATATAAGTTTAGTCCTTCTTGAAAGTATTGAGATTTAGCAAATAATAAATTTGAAATGAAAAAAGAAAAAAATAAAATAATTAAATATTTTTTCATAATTTATAATTAATTGTTTTTTGAGTTATTTCCACACTATGAACCATGCTTTCGTAGAATCCTGCTTTTGTTATTTTAATAAATTTAGCTTTTTTATGAATTTCATTTAATTTTTTAGCTCCAATATATCCCATTGAAGATCTCAATCCACCTTGTAATTGATAAATTATTTTTGATACTTTTCCTTTGTACTCAACTCGACCCTCAACCCCTTCAGGAACAAACTTAGATTTATCTCTAAAATTCTTTTGAAAATATCTGTTAGCAGATCCAGATGACATTGCGCCAATTGAACCCATGCCTCGGTAATGTTTGTAAATTTTTCCTTTACTTCTAAATTTTTTTCCTGGGCTCTCATCAGTTCCAGCAAAGATTGAACCCATCATAATTGCATCTGCACCTGCTGCAAAAGCCTTAGCAATGTCTCCTGAAAATTTAATACCACCATCGGAAATTATTTTTATTTTTTTTTTAACAAGTGATTTTTTAACATCCATTATTGCTGATATTTGTGGGACGCCTATGCCAGCTACCATTCTTGTTGTGCAGATCGAGCCTGGGCCAATTCCAACTTTTATTACGTCTGCTCCAGAGTTATATAATTTTTTTGCAGCCTCACCAGTTGCAACATTACCTACACAAATAGGTGTATTTTTGATTATTTTTTTAACTTTTATTAAAGTTTTTAAAACTTTTTCACTATGTCCATGTGCAGTATCAATTACAATTAAATCAACTCCATTATGCACTAAAGATCTAGCTCTGTCTAAATCTTCATGATTAGTTCCAATAGCAGCACCAACTTGTAAATTTCTATTTTTAACTTTTTTAATTTCAATTGACTGTTTTTTAATATTTAAGTTACGATGGATTACTCCTAAACCACCCTCTTTAGCAATAGCAGTGGCCATTTTGGACTCGGTAACAGTGTCCATCGCAGAAGTTAAAAAAGGCACTTTAAGAGAAATTTTTTTTGTTAACTGTAAAGAAATATTTGTTTCTGAAGGTAAAATATTAGAATATTTTGGTACTAGTAAAACATCGTCAAAGGTTAAAGATTCTTTTATTGCATCCATATTAGCTTATATACAATTATTTAAAATTATAAAGTCTTTAAAATTTCACAGTGTAAATAAGTTTCTTTTGATTCTTTTCTGCTAGATTCAGGTTTAAAAAAATTTACTTTTTTAAATATGGATTTTGCAAGATTTTTTACTTCAATAAAATCGTCACCCATAAAAAGTTTACTTACTAATACACCTTTAGGTTTAAGAGTGTCTTTAGAAAAATTTAATATTTCAGTACATAATTGATTAGTCCTGATCGAGTCTAGCGATTTATTTCCAGTGGTATCCGCTGCCATATCAGAAATGATAACATCTAAATTTTCTTTGAAATAATTCAAAACTTCACTTTTTGTCTCATCTAATGATATATCCCCTTTAATAAATTTTACATTTTTTATAGGTTCCATCTCCTTTAAATCTATTGAGAGTATTTTTCCACTTTTAATTATTTGTCTTGCAACCTGTGTCCACCCGCCAGGGCATGAACCTAAATCTAATAAATTTGTGTGATTTTTAATAAATTTATATTTTTTATTAAGTTCTATTAATTTAAATGAGGCTCTAGAACGATAACCTAGAGTTTTTGATTTTTTAAAAAATTGATCTCTGTGTTGTTTTATTTTCCAAGAATTGCTTTTTTTAATTCTTTTTGATTTTTTCATTATAAAATATCTTCATGACTATCGTCAGATATTTTTTCTAAATTTTTTTTGTTTTGTTTTTTATAAATTATTACGCTGATTGGAATTGAAATTAAATATACAACACCAAAAATTAAAAGAGTTTCTAATGTATAAAATAATAAAAATATGAATATAATACCTATTCCCAGTAATAAAAAAACTGTCGCCTTTGGAGAAATAGATATTTTTTTAAATGATAGAGTTGGAATTTTACTTACTAGTAAAATTGCTATTAATATAGTCATGTACGGCGTCAAACTTCTAATGTCTATACCTATATTTAAGCCAGTTAATTCATAAATTAATGGCATTAAAATCAATAAGCCTCCTGCTGGAGAAGGTATTCCCTCAAAAAAATTATTTTTCCAATCTTGATTCTCTTGTATCTTTGTTAAATTAAATCTGGCTAACCTTAAAACACAACAAACTGAATAAATTAAAGTAATCGCCCATCCAAATTTTCCATATGTATTTAATTCCCAAAAGTACAAAATAAATACTGGAGCTATACCAAAACTTACAAAATCTGTAAGGGAGTCTAGTTCTTTACCAAATTCTGAAGTTCCTTTAATTAATCTTGCAATTCTGCCATCTAGGGCATCTAAAATTGCAGCAAATAAAATTAATGTTACTGCTAAGCTAAAATTTCCATCAATTGAAAATTTAATAGAACTTATTCCTAAACATACTCCACCAAGAGTTAAAATGTTTGGAAGTAAATATCTAGTTTTTTTCGATGAAACTAATTTAAATTTTTTATTTTGTTCCATTACTCAGAAGCTAATAAGCTTTCTCCTGCCACAACGTTTTGACCTAGTTTCGCTAGTATTTTTTTATTTTTAAAATATACATCGACTCTGCTACCAAATCTTATCATTCCAATTCTATCACCTTGTTTTAAATTTTGATTTTGTTCAACCTCACATACTATTCTTCTGGCAATGAGTCCGGCAATTTGTACAATGACAATTTCTTCTCCATTGTTTAATTTTACTTTAAAATAATTTCTTTCATTTTCTTCACTTGCTTTATCAAGTGATGCATTTAAAAATTTTCCTGGTTTATAAAATATTTCCTCTATTTTTCCAGATGAGGGTATTCGATTTACATGGCAATTAAATACATTCATAAATACACTAATCCTTGTAAAAGATGTATTCTCAAGTCTTAGTTCTTCTGGCCCGGACCTTTCAGATATATCTGTAATTAATCCATCTGCGGGGCTTACCAAATAATTTTCATCGTTAATTGGATATCTTTCTGGGTCTCTAAAAAAATAATACACCCAAATTGTTATTATAATGAATAAAGCTCCCAAAATTTGAGAGAAAAATAAAACTACAAATGTAGCTAAAATAGAAATAGCTAAAAATTTATATCCCTCTTTGTGTATTTTTGGAAATATTGTATTAAACATAATTAATAGTTTGATAATTTTTTCTTAATATGTATAAAAATCACAGTTAATCAATCTATATTTTATGGCAAAAATTAAAGTAAAAAATCCTGTAGTAGAGCTAGACGGTGACGAAATGACCAGAATTATTTGGTCTTTTATCAAAGATAAGTTAATCAAGCCTTACTTGGAAATAGACTTAAAGTACTTTGATCTTGGAATGGAAAGCCGAGATAAAACTGATGATCAAGTTACTATAGATGCGGCCAATGCAATTAAGCAATATGGTGTGGGAGTAAAATGTGCAACTATTACACCAGACGAAGCTAGGGTAGAAGAGTTTAAGCTAAAAAAAATGTGGAGATCACCTAACGGTACTATTCGAAATATATTAGGTGGTACAGTATTTAGAGAACCAATTATTTGTAAAAATGTTCCAAAATTAGTTCCAGGATGGACGCAGCCAATTGTAATTGGAAGACATGCATTTGGTGATCAATATCGTGCAACTGATTTTTTAATACCTGGAGAAGGAAAAATGGAAGTTAAATGGACTTCAAAAGATGGTAAAAACAAAAAAGAATTTGAAGTATTTAATTTTACGGGTCCAGGTACAGCCTTAGCAATGTATAATTTAGATGACTCTATAAAAAATTTTGCACGAGCATGTATGAATTATGGCCTTGGAAGAAAATGGCCAGTTTATTTATCTACCAAAAATACAATTTTAAAAGCATACGACGGTCGCTTTAAAGATTTATTCCAAGAAGTTTTTGAAAAAGAATTTAAAAGTAAATTTAAATCTGCAAATATTACTTATGAACATAGATTAATTGATGACATGGTAGCTTGTGCTATGAAGTGGAACGGTGGTTATATATGGGCCTGTAAAAATTATGATGGAGATGTTCAATCAGACACGGTTGCTCAAGGATTTGGTTCTTTAGGATTGATGACTAGTGTTCTTATGACACCTGATGGAAAAACGGTTGAGTCTGAAGCTGCGCACGGAACAGTAACAAGGCATTATAGAATGCATCAACAGGGAAAAGAAACCTCTACCAACCCTATTGCATCAATATTTGCATGGACTAGAGGTTTGTCTCATAGAGGAAAACTAGACAATAATAATGAATTGATAAAATTTGCATCTGCAATAGAAAAAGTGTGTATAGAAACTGTTGAAAGTGGATCTATGACTAAAGATCTTGCAATTTTGATAGATAAATCCTCAAAATACTTGACCACTAATCAATTTTTAGAAGCGATTGACGGTAATCTTAAAAAGAAACTTAACTAATTTTTTTCAATACAGCTTTATAAGATTCTTCAACTTTTGTTTGATCGACTCCTCCTGCTTGTGCAAAATCTTTTCTTCCTCCGCCACCTTTGCCACCTAAGACAGAAGCAGCAATTTTTACTAACTCAACCGCATCAAATTTTTCTGTTAAATCTTTTGTAACTCCAACTGAAACACCTACTTTTTCATCAAGAATTGAAAAAGCAATTAAAATTCCTCTCTTTATATCTTTTTTTCCTGAGTCAATAATTGTTCTTAATTCTTTCGAAGGGAGGTTTTTTATAGTTTGATATCTGAAAGTAAAATCTTTAATTTTACTATCTTCAATAATATTTTTACTCTTATCTGTGATTATATTTTTTAAATTGGCTTTATCTAGTTGTTTACTTAAATTTTTTAAATTTTCAGAGATGTTTAAATCGTTGCTGTAATTAGGTTTAATTTTAAGTTTCTCTAAAGATTTTTTGATAATTGTAATCTCTTCATTCAATTTACTTTCTTTAGTAGATTGAGTTTGTTTTAGTTTTTTTTCATGCTCAATAAGTTGGTCTGCTCTTAAAGCTTCAACTCGTCTCACTCCAGATGATATCGACGACTGACTTATAATTTTAAATCTACCTATTTCTGAAGTATTAGATACGTGTGTTCCACCACATAATTCTGTTGAAAAATACTTATTCTTTTCTTCTCCCATAGACAAAACCCTGACTTCATCTCCATATTTCTCACCAAATAATGCTAAGGCTCCATTATCTACCGCTTCTTTCGGTGTCATAATTCGAGTTTTAACTTCACTGGATTTAGAAACCATATCGTTTACTAAATCTTCAATCTTGCTAATTTCATTTTTTTCAATTGGTTTATTGTGGCTAAAATCAAATCTTAACTTTTCAGGACTCACTAAAGAGCCTTTTTGAGTAACATGTTTGCCTAATGTCCTTCTTAAAGCTTCGTGTAGTAAATGAGTTGCTGAATGATATGCTCTGGCATCATTTCTTCTTTTGAGATTAATCTCTAAGTTTACATTATCACCCACTTTAACAGATCCTGTTATCACTTTTCCAACATGGACGTGTAGATCGCCCATTTTTTTTTGGGTATCTAAAATTTTTATTTTACATGTAGATGACTTTATTTCTCCCTGGTCGCCGACCTGACCTCCTGACTCCCCGTAAAAAGGTGTTTGATTAGTTATGAGCTCAATTTCATCATTTTCTTTTGCTTCATTAATAAAATCTTTTCCTTTTGATATTTTTAAAACTACTCCCTCTGCTTTATTAAATTCATAGCCCAAAAATTCCGTAGGTTCTAATTCTTCTCGTATTTTAAACCATTTTTCCTCTAATGATTTGTCTCCCGAGCCTTTCCAGTTTGCTCTAGCTAAAGCTTTACTTTTTTCCATCTCACTATCAAAACCTTTGCTATTTATTTTGATATCTTTTGATCGCAAAATATCAGCTGTAAGATCTAGGGGAAATCCATAAGTGTCATAAAGTTTAAATGCTATTTCACCAGGAAGTATTTTATTTTGAACTTTGTCTAAATTTTCCTCTAAAATTTTTATTCCTCGTTCTAAAAGATAAGAAAACTTTTCTTCCTCATTTTTTAAAGTTTCTACGATTAAATCTTTTCCTCTAACTAGCTCAGGATAACTTTGTTTCATTTCGCTCATCAGAACATCAAACAATTTATAAAAAATTGTTTCTTTACCTCCAAGAGTATGGGCGTGTCTCATTCCACGTCTCATTATTCTTCTTAATACATAGCCACGTCCCTCATTCGAAGGTAAAATTCCTTCAGCGATTAAAAAACTGCTAGCTCTCAAATGATCTGCAATCACCCTATGACTTGCAATAGTTTTATCATTTATAGGTGTCTTCAATAGTTCAGCGGACGCGCTCATTATTTTTTTAAAGTGATCGATATTATAATTATCGTGTGTTCCTTGAAGAACTGCTGTCATTCGCTCTAGCCCCATTCCAGTATCTACTGACGGTTTTGGTAAATTTATTCTTTTGTCTTTTGATATTTGTTCATATTGCATAAATACCAAATTCCATATCTCAATAAACCTATCTCCATCTTCATCAGTACTTCCTGGTGGTCCGCCTTTTAATTTCTCACCATGATCATAAAATATTTCAGAGCATGGGCCACATGGACCTGTATCACCCATTGACCAAAAATTATCTGATGTTGCTATTTTAATTATCTTATCATCACTTAAGCCTGCTATTTTTTTCCAAAGTTTAAATGATTCTTCATCTTCATGAAAAACTGTAACTAAAAGTTTTTCTTTTGGTAGTTGTAAATCTTTGGTTAACAAGTTCCAAGCATGAATAATTGCTTTTTCTTTGAAATAATCTCCAAAGGAAAAATTTCCTAGCATTTCAAAAAAAGTATGGTGTCTTGGTGTATATCCTACATTTTCCAAATCATTATGTTTTCCGCCAGCTCTTACACATTTTTGAGATGTCGTTGCTGTTTTGTAATCTCTTTTTTCTAAACCTGTAAAAACATTTTTAAATTGAACCATGCCTGAGTTGGTGAACATAAGAGTTGGATCGTTGTTGGGAACAAGGTTGCTAGAATCCACTATCTTATGATTGTTTTTTTTAAAATAATCTAAGAATTTTTTCCTAACATCAGTAAGTAAAATTTTGCCCATATTTAATTAAATACAGATATTTTAGAACTTGTCTATAAAGAGATTAATTTGCAGCTTTTTTATCGTTGTCTACTACAACACAAATTTCAGATTTCGTTAAAAATCTTTTCCCTGTTCCATTATCAAGGGAAAACATGCCTCCGATCCCTTTTACAGCATCAATTGTCAGATCTGTATGTTTCCACTTTTCATATTGATCCTCGTTCATATAGAAAGGGGTTCCATCAACCTCTCCCAATTTTACGTCACTGTTTCCTACTTGATATTCTTTTGCTGGAAAACACATTGGCGCGCTTCCATCACAGCATCCACCTGATTGGTGAAATAAAAGATCTTCTCCATGAACTTCTTTAATTTCACTAAGTAATTTTTTCGCTGATAATGTGAATGATACTTTCATTTCAATATTTCGGCCCATGATTTTGAATCATGGGCCATTATATATTATTGGTTAAAAGAAGCCTAATTTTTTCTCACTGTAAGACACGTGTAAATTCTTTACTTGTCTGTAATGATTTAACATCATTTTGTGAGTTTCTCTTCCGATACCAGATTGTTTGTATCCACCAAAAGCAGCGTGAGCTGGGTATGCGTGATAGCAGTTTGTCCAAACTCTACCTGCTTGTATACCTCTACCCATTCTGTATGCAACGTTACCATCTCTAGTCCAAACACCTGCTCCTAGTCCATAAAGAGTATCATTAGCTATTTCTAATGCTTCTTTCTCATCTTTAAACTTAGTAACTGACACTACAGGTCCAAAGATCTCCTCTTGGAATATTCGCATATTGTTTTTGCCTTCAAAGATAGTGGGTTGGATATAGTTTCCTTTTTCTAATCCACTATTAATTTTAGCTGCACTACCTCCACAAAGAACTTTGGCACCCTCTTTCTTACCTAAATCTAGATAAGATTTAATTTTTTCCATTTGTTCTAGTGAAGCTTGAGCTCCAATCATAGTCTCCATTTTTAAAGGATTGTCTTGTTTAACAGCTTTTGTTCTTGCAATGGCTCTTTCCATGAATTTATCGTAAATAGATTCTTGAATTAAAGCTCTGCTTGGACAAGTACAAACTTCTCCTTGGTTAAGCGTAAACATAGCAAAACCTTCTAAACATTTGTCAAAGAAGTCGTCATCTTTAGCCAAAACATCTTCAAAGAAAATATTTGGCGATTTACCACCTAATTCTAAAGTAATTGGAATTAAGTTTTGAGATGCGTACTGCATAATCAAACGTCCAGTAGTAGTTTCACCAGTAAAAGCTATCTTCTTAATTCTTTTAGAAGATGCTAGTGGTTTACCTGCTTCAAGACCATATCCGCTTACAACGTTAACAACACCTGCTGGTAATAGATCTCCAATTAGTTCCATTAGCAACATGATTGATGCTGGTGTTTGTTCAGCTGGTTTTAATACAACACAATTTCCTGCGGCCAAAGCCGGTGCAAGTTTCCATGTTGCCATTAATAATGGGAAGTTCCATGGTATGATTTGTCCAACCACGCCTAATGGTTCAGGTATGTGGTAAGAATATTCACTATTGCTTATTTCAGCAACTGAACCTTCCTCTGCTCTTATTACTCCTGCAAAATATCTCCAATGGTCAATTACCAAAGGTAAATCTGCAGCCATACATTCTCTTATTGGCTTACCATTGTCTAAACATTCTGCTGTCGCTAAAACGTTAAGATTTTTCTCTATTACATCAGCAATTTTTAAGAGAATGTTTGATCTCTCTCCAATTGATGTTTTTCCCCATGCAGGAAATGCTGCGTGGGCTGCGTCTAGAGCGAAATCAACGTCTTTCTCGTTCGATCTTGGCACCTTACAGATAACTTCATTAGTGATAGGAGTAGTATTGTCAAAATACTTTCCAGATTTAGGTTCTACAAATTTTCCGTTAATGTAGTTTCCATATTTAGCTTTAAATGGAAATTTAACCTTCAAATGAGAGGTATCTAAAGATGAAGACACTTTCGAGCTTGATGCTTGTTGTGTACTCATTTTTCCCCCTTTTGTTCTATATGTTAATTAGAACCAATCTGAACTAAATTGTCCATTATTAATTAAGTCGCTTTTCACGCGAACTACTAAATGTTGTTTTATTCAATTATCAGTTGCTTTGGGAAACGGGAAGCTTAAGCTTCCCGTTTAAAATGATGGCTGAGGAATTATTCTTCCTCTTTTTTGTCGCTAATTTTTTCGTTTGGAGAAGGATTTCCCTCCAACTCTTTACTGATTGCAGAAGCTTGATCTCTAATAATTTTTTCAATCTCTGCGGCTACGTTAGGATTTTTTTGTAGGTAAACTTTTGCATTTTCTCTACCTTGACCTATTTTTTCACCTTTATATGCATACCAAGCTCCGGATTTCTCTACTACTCCAGCTTTGGTACCAAGATCAATTAATTCTCCTAGTTTGCTAATGCCTTTTCCGTACATTAAATCAAATTCAACAACTTTAAACGGCGGTGCAACTTTATTTTTAATTACTTTAACTCTTGTTGAGTTACCAATAATTTGATCTTTTTCTTTAATTGCGCCTATTCTTCTAATGTCCATTCTTACTGAAGAATAAAATTTTAGAGCATTTCCTCCAGATGTTGTCTCTGGATTTCCAAACATTACTCCAATTTTCATCCTTATCTGATTAATGAAAATAACCATTGTGTTTGATTTAGATACTGAGCCAGTAATTTTTCTTAAAGCTTGACTCATAAGCCTTGATTGTAAACCAACGTGATGATCGCCCATTTCACCTTCTAATTCAGCTTTTGGAGTCAATGCTGCTACTGAGTCAACCACTAATACAGAAATAGATCCTGATTTAATTAATGTGTCCGTTATTTCTAATGCTTGTTCACCAGTATCTGGTTGAGAAATCAAAAGTTCCTCTGTTTTCACGCCCAATTTTTTAGCATAAACGGGATCCATTGCATGCTCTGCATCAACAAAGGCGCAGACTCCACCTGCTTTTTGAGCTTCTGCAACTACTTGTAAAGCTAAAGTAGTTTTTCCCGATGATTCAGGGCCATATATCTCAATAATTCTACCTTTTGGTAAACCGCCTATTCCGAGTGCTAAATCTAAGCTTAATGAACCTGTTGAGATAGCTTCTACGTCTAAAGCTTGCTGTTGACCCAGTCTCATTACAGAACCTTTACCGAAATTTTGATCTATTTGGCTTATAGCAGCTTCTAAGGACTTGCTTTTCTCTTTTAATTCTTTTTGCTTCTTTTCATCTGTTTTTACGATTTTTAAGTTATTTTTAGTCATTTTTTATCCTTTTTTTATTGTTCGAATCGTTAATATAAATGTACACATTTTGTTCTTTTTATCAAGTTTTTAAAAATAGTTTGAAAATCAGCTATTTAATTGATTTTAAAGATAGTGACCCGAGCTCATTAGCAAGCTCAAATTGAGACACCATGAAGTCTCTCTCAGATTTTGCAAAAGCTTTCCTTGCCTCCAATAGCAAGCTTCTAGATTGAATAAGTTCGAGAGTAGTTCTGGTGTTGCCTGAGTCATACTCTAAACTGATACCCTCATTAGCTATTTCTGCAGCTTTAAGTTGAGCTCTAGTCGCTTCAAGTACGCTTTTAGAAGATTGGTATTTTGACCAAACATTGGAAATTTCAGTTTTAACTTTATTTTTTGTATCTTGAAGTATTAATTGATACTTCTGTTTATTGTATGACGATTTCTTAATTGATGATAAATTTTCACCTCCTTTTATAATAGGCCAAGTAATAGTAGCTTTAACACTTTCTTGATCGGCCTCGTCGATTGTGGAACTGAAATCACTATTCTCAGATTTTGAATAATTTAATGAGGCAGAAGGAGATAACCTAGCTCTCTCTATATTTAAATCTTTAACCGCTATCTCATAATCTAATTTAGAAATTAAAATATCAATATTATTTATTTCAGCTAATTGAAGAGAGTCATCAAGAGAACTAGGCAATATTAAAAATACTTTTTCATTTAAATTTTTTGTATTAGGTGATTTTTCTCTAGTTATTCTCTCAAAATTTGTCTTTGCAGTTAATAACTCAGTTGTAGCTTTTATTTGATCAGCCTTGGCTCCAGCTAAAGAAGATTCTGATTGAGCTAAATCAGTTAAAGTAATTTCTCCTTTTTGAAGTCGTGCACTATCAGAGTCTACTTGTCTCTCAAATAAATTTACGTTTAATACATTAAATTCTTCATTCTTTGATTTAAAAATTAAATCAAAATATACTGTGATGGTATCTAAAATAGTTTGTTGTTCGATTTTTTTGAGAGTTAAATTCGCCTTTTGTACCTCAAGCTCTGATTTTTTAAATGTATTAAGTCCTTTAAATCCAGAGAAAATTTTTTGATCTACTGAAATTTTTGTTGTCTCTGTATCTGAATTAGAGTCAGCTAAACTTGCACCACTTTGATTAGTCTGATTTGTAGAAGTAGTACTCGTTTGATCTCCTGAAAGAGTGATGCTTGGTAAAAATTCACTTCTTGAAATATTTTTACTTTGTTTTGCAGACTCAAAACTTTTTCTTTCGGCATTTAATTGTAAATTATTTGTTAGGGCTTTTTTAATATAAAACTTCAAATTATCTTGAGCTTGTAAATAAGTTGAAAAGAATAATAATAAAATAAATAAAATATATTTTTTCATTTAATTAAATTTAATTGATTTAAGTCTGTGTTTTTTGTCAATATTGATGACGGTGTCAGCTGTTCTAGTTAAAGTTCTTAACATATGTTTAGTAAGTCTTTCGTAGTACATAATAAAATTACCAATCTCTTCATCAGTCATAGTTTTATCCCCCTTACTCGTTATTCGTAATTTTTTTTCTTGTAATAATCTCCATTTAAAAACATATCTAAAACTCGGTACTTTTAAAAAAATTAATTTATCAATCAAATTAAAAATTTTTTTGTAATTTTTTTTAAGTTCCAAATTTACCCGCGATCTCCAAATTTTTTTTTTATCTTTATGTTTTTCTAGTTTATTTATTGGAATAATTAAATCCCTTTTTTTTTGCGCCGCCACACCTACACACCATCCTTCAAAAATTACAATATTTGGTTTTTTTTTAACTTTTAACCATTTGTCTTTATGCGATCTATCGTCGATAGATTTATCAAATCTAGGTATCACAAATTTTTTAAACCTCTTGCTTTTTAAATTTTTGATACAATTATATAGCATCTTAGTATCATGAGTTCCTGGTACACCCCTAGTAAGAAACAAAGTGCTTATCTTTTTCGATAATATATTTCTCTCTTTTAAAGTTTTATAAAAATCATCGATTGAAAATATTACGGTCTCTAACCCATAGGCCTCTTTCAAAATAATTTTTAAAATATTTGAGATAGTTGATTTTCCTGTTCCTTGTCCTCCAGTTAAACCAATTATTTTTGTTTTTTTTTTCTTTAAATATTCTTCTTTAATCATTTTACAAATGGGTAAATAGAATTTATTTAATTGACCCAATTTATCTCTAAATGGCTCAGACATAACTTCTTGCGTGCTTAGAAATTTGAAATATTTTTCTTTAATTTTTTTATATTTTAAATGGTTTTGATCCATTTTTATTTTTTGTCTAAAGGATGATTGTGCCCATCGTTTATAAAAATATCTTTTAAAGTGAGTGCGTCTATTTCATCTAAGCAGCCTAAATTAAACCCAGTTATAGCTGGGTTTGATCGAGGGTTGTGATGAGTGTAAATTCCACAGATAGAGCAAAAATAATGCTTTGCCACTTTTGTATGGAATTGATAAAGAATTAACTTATTTGCTCCTTTAATAATCTTAAAATCCTCATTTTTAACCATAGACATTACTGCACCTTTTCTTTTGCAAAGTGAGCAATTGCACCTTATAAATTTTTCTAAGTTTCCTTGAACATTGATTTGTGCCTCTATTGCACCACAATGACATTTTAATTTTTTCATCTTTATCTCTATTTTGTTTTAATTATTTTACATTACGCATCTTTGTTATTATCCACAACACTTAGATATCCCAAGTAAATGTTCACGTTTTGATTCCCTTTTGATTCTATAAGAGACTCTAATTACAACTTTTAGTGTGTAATGGTTTTAACTTCTTCAAGATTTTTATGGCTATTAACTAAATCTTTTTCTATCTCTCTCCTTGATACAATAAATATAATTAGATTAAAAATTACGATTAAGATTTGTAAAGTGGTTGTAAAATTTCCTAAATTAGAACTTAAATATGCTAAACCAATAATTATTAAAGTTGACCTAAGAAGTACTTGATATTTAAATACTGCAATTATAGAAAGTGAATGAATGACTAACTTTATAAGAGACATTTTGGACGGGCCAAAATATCTTATTCCTCTTATTGAGTCTATTTCATTAAAATTCTGTATATGTTTTTTTACAGAGCCAGAAAAACTACTCCATAAACTTGCTTTAGATTGTAGCTTACCTACATCATCTTTGGTTAATAGACTGTAGTTACCAAAGTTGATATTTTTTCCAGTGAAAAAAAAAGTAATTAACTTATGTGCATAATACAAAAATTGAAACAATGGTCCTTCAGATCTTTTGACTCTTTTTGCTACAACTGAATTGTTAGGACTCTCATTAATTTTTTTAATCAAACTTATTATCTCCTCTGGCCTGTCTTCGCCATCACCATCCATTAATATTAAATAATCAAATTTTTTATTTTTAAAAGCATATCTTAGCCCAAAAGCATTACATCTAGCATGTCCTTTATTTTCTCTCATATTTAATATTTCAATGGTTTCAAATTTACTTGGCTTGGATATTTTTGGCATTTGAATTGTTGATGCATCATTTATTATCAAGCATGAAAAGCTAATACTGTTAAAAATTTTTATATTTTCATTAATTTCTACAATTAGTTTTAATAACGATTGCCAGTCATTATATACTGGTATTAAAATTACTACTCTTTTCATCTTTTACCTATCATGCAATAACCAACTGGTTTTATAGTTCCAAATACTCCAGGACATATTTTTTTTAGTATTGTTGGATTACCAGTATAGATTACACCTTTTTCATCCGTTATATTAAGTGTACTATTTTCTAGAGTGTAAAGCCATATAGGTCTTGAATATAAGTGGTAGGATAAGTTTCCAGCATACCATTCATCACCAACAACAATTTTTATTTCATTAACAAAGTTATCATCCCATTTGTTTTGAACAAGTCTAGCTATTTCTTTACCTGGATAGTCTGTTCTTTTTGTTTTATCCGCTAATGAAACTCCTAGATATAATGCAGGGGATAATATAAAAATTGCAAGAAAAATTAAAAAAAATTTTTTTATTTTTTTACGTTCAATATTTTTTTTGAGAATTAAAAAAAATAAAGTTCCTAAAAATAAATAGAAAGGCGTCATCCACATAGTTCTAATTTTTGCACCTGTTAAAATTGATGTAATAAACATGAGAAATATTGGAATTAAATTTATGGATAATAAAAAGAAAATTTTTTTATCTGATCTTTTTACCTTAAAATTAAATTTTTTTATTGTAATTAAAGCCATAATGAAAAATGGAATTAAAATAATAAATTGTTTTAATAAAAAAATTATAGGATTCTTTAAATGTTTAATAAAATCAAACTCTGAAACACCAGTTCTATCTAAGCCATAAAAAATTGTCGTAAAGTTATTATCAAGCAGCCAAATAAAATGAGGAATTAATATAATCAGAGAAATTAAAATTGATAAACAATAGTTTATTATTGATTTTTTATAATTTTTTAAGTTTAAAATAAAAAAAATAAATAAAGCCAAGAGTATATAAATAAACAAGTATTTTGACAAAAATCCTACAGCTGAAAAAATCCCAAATAATATCCAATCAATTTTTTTATTTAAGTTTAAACCTTTCCAAAAAAAATAGACTGATAAAGCCCAGAAAGGTAATTGACTTATGTTTACATTAAATTCTGGAGTCGTAAAATTGTAAAAATAGATAGCTGATAATATTAAAACTGATAAAAGTGAATAAATTTTATCTTCAAGCACTTGATTTGAAAATTTCCAAACAAAATAAAAAGCTGTCACCACAAAAATTTGACTTAAAAGATAATAAGCCCAGTCATTATTGCCAAATATTTTGTAAAATATTTCCACAGCAAATGCACTAAATGGTGGATGCTTGCTAAAACCCCATTCTAAGTTACTACCCCAAGCTAAAGCTTCTATGGTATCTAAAGGTAAATTTACATTTGAATATGAAGGGATCAATGTCCACAGAAATAAATGTGAAAAGATAAATAAATAGAATGCTTTATTAGTATTTTTTTTAATTATCATTTAAATTTGAAATTAATACAATTTATAAGCTATTGACACGACTAAAATCAAACATATACTCGCCGAATTCGTAAAATGGTAAAAAAAACCACTACTAAAAAAAAATATACACCGAACTCCAAGGAAAAATATATGTGCGCAAAACACAAAAAGTTTTTTACAGAGGAATTGTTGAACTGGAAAAAAGATATTATTAAAGCGAATAATTTAGGAAATTTATTAAATTCTTCAGATGATAATGTCTCTTCAGCTGATATAGTGGACCAGGCATCATCTTACACTGATAAATCTGTGGAGATGAAAGCTTTAAATAGAAGTAGAAAATTAATCTCCAAAATTAACTCAGCTCTTCAAAGACTTAAAGACGGGACTTATGGGTTTTGTGAGGAAACAGGTGAGCCTATTGGTATAAAAAGACTTATGGCTAGGCCTGTAGCTACTCTTTCAATAGAAGCACAAGAAAGACATGAAAGAGATGAAAAAATATTTGTAGATGATTAAGCTTTAGGAATCTCATCTCCATTATTCATCAAATCATAACCTTTTTGAACTGCTTTTCTTTTCGAAATTTCGTTATACCACCTCATTAGGCTTTTAAAATTTTTTAAACCTATATCGTGCCATTCATGACGAGCAATCCAAGGAAATGTTGCTATATCAGCTATGGTGTAATCATTTCCTGCTAAATATTTTGACTCAGAAAGTCTTTCATCAAGTTCTTTGTAAATTCTCTCCGAAATTTTAAAATATCTTTTTTCCCCAAATTCACTTTTACCTGGATTGTAGTGATGAAACTGATGATGCTGACCTAACATGGGCCCTACATATGCCATCTGGCCCATTAACCATTGATTGATTATTGTTCTTTGATCTTTATCATAAAATTTTCCACTTTTTTCGCCAAGATAAATCAAAATCGCACCTGACTCAAATAAACTAACTTTTTTATCGTGATCGATAATTACCGGAATTTTGCTAAAAGGACTTAATTTTTTAAATTCAGGTTTAAACTGATCGTCTTTGAAAATATTGATTTTTGTAATTTTGTATTCGAATGCTATTTCTTCAAGCATAATAGAGATTTTCTTACCATTAGGAGTATCAGCGGTAAGAAGCTCTATCATTTTTTTCCTAATCTACCTTGAATGGTTTTAGATGATGTAGTGAATTCAAATCTATATTTTTCATTTGGTCTAGCTCGTTTAAAACATTCTACGGATGCTAAGGCTACTTCATGAAATCCTGATAAAATTAATTTCAATTTTCCTGGATAGCTACAAATATCCCCTACTGCAAAAATACCTTTTTTATTTGTTTCAAAGTTTTTAGAATTAACTTCGATAGTTTTTTTATTCATATTCAGCCCCCATTCAGCAATAGGTCCTAACTTCATAATTAATCCAAAAAAACTTAAAATCATGTCAGTTTTTATTTGTTCAGTTTTTCCATCGTCAAATTTAATAGTAATAGAGTTAATTCTATCTTTTCCCTCAATAGACTCTAATTGACATGGGGTTTTTATTGAAATTTTTCCCTCTTTTTCTAGTTTCTTAATTTCAGATAAAGTGTGAGGGGCTCCTCTAAATTCGTCTCTACGATGAATTAAATTTATTTTAGAAAACTTCGATAATTCCAAAGCCCAATCTAGGGCTGAGTCTCCACCTCCAAATATTGAAATATTTTTATTTTTAAATTTTTCTTTGTCTTTTACAGCGTAAAATAAAAAATCTTCCTCAAATTTTTCTGCCTCTTTAACTGATAATTTTCTTGGCTCGAAAGAACCAACTCCTCCAGCAATAATAATGTTTGGAGCTGAAAATGCATTATTATTATTTGTTTTAATAATCCAGTTTTCTTTATCTTGTTTTACTTCCTCAACTCTTTCGTTTAAAAAAAATTCTGTCTTAAAGGGTTTAATTTGTTCTAATAATTTATTTGTTAATTCTTCGCCTGTACACTCTGGCACAGCTGGAATATCATAGATCGGTTTATCAGGGTAAAGTTCTATACATTGTCCACCAGCTTTATCTAAATTATCAATGACAATTGATTTTAGTCCCTTGATTCCTAATTGATGAACAGCGAATAACCCGACGGGTCCTGCTCCTATTATAATTGTATCGGTTTTTTTCATTAAGATTGTTTTGCTGGAGTAGTTACGATTAATCCATTTAATTCTTCGGAAACAATTAGTTGACAACTTAATCTACTATTTTTTTTTGGCTCGTAAGCCATATCTATCATGTCTACCTCGGCTTCCTCTGCTTTTGGAAGTTTATTAAACCATTTTTCTTCGACATAAACATGGCAAGTTGCACAAGCCATTGATCCACCACAATCTGCATCTATACCTTGTATATCATTTTGAATAGCACCCTCCATTACAGTTAGACCATTTTCAACTTCAATTGTTTTTGAAGCTCCAAGATTATCTTTGAAAGTTATTTTAGTCATTATAAGCTAAGTAGATTGAAATAATAACTATCCAAAAAAAAGCATAGTATAAAATGTAGCCTTTTACCGTGAACGGCATTTTTTTAATTTTACGTTTTCCTTTTCCTTTATATGGTTTTGATAGTTCCATGATCTTAAATATAAGTATCTAAAGAAAAAGGGCAAGTATGCAAAAACATACCTGCCCTTTTTTACTAAATTATTATCTATTATCTAGATGCTAATCTTGTGTTTTGCATTGCTGCTGCCCAGATAACTAGACCAAAAGCGATCTTGTTAACAAAGTCAGCCAAATTGTAAATTATGTTTAAAGCATTTGCGTCAACACCACCAGTTAGGTAACCGAAAATATATCCTAATGGATAAATCGCCCAACCAATAGTTACGATTATTCTCATAGCACTGAAAGCAGTAGACATAGCTTTGTTACCAGCTTTAGCCGCCATTGTTCCAGCTTCACCTGAGAATATTTCAAACAAGATGTAAATCCATCCAGCCATTCCAATTACGAAACCTACAAATGGTTGAATATAACCAGCTTCACCTAAGTATCCACCGATTAACATTACTAATGAACCAATTAATAGCTTCCAGAATATAGAAGTTGGCACCTTTCTTACAGCTGCCAAGATTAGATAGAATTCGATCATTTGAAGTGGCACTGTGATTAACCAGTCAATATATCTGTATACCGTTGGTGTGTCACCTGTAGTCACCCAAACTTCTCTCATGTACATGTAGTGAACGAATGCAACACCAGTTACAAGTCCAGCTACTGTTAAAGATGTTCTCCATGATGCAGCCACTGTGTTTCTTTCAGCAAAAAAGAATACTGTAGTTGCAATCATACCCATTGATACAAGCCAGAAAGATATTCCTACGAAATCTCCTGTCTCTAACATAGGGGTAGCTGCATTAGCAGAACCTGTTAAACCTAATACGGCAACAGTTGCTAGTGCAAACATTTTTAATTTACTCATGAAAACCTCCCTCGTTTGTTTAGTTTTCTATTTAGTTTATATATAAACTACTCAGACAAACGGTAAATCTAACCGCCACCGAGCAATTGGGGGGAACATAGTAAAAAACAAAGTTACAGTGAAGCGTTTTTTTTTCAAAAAACCCGCATTTTTACTGGTTTTTTTATTTTTTTTTGGGGATATTTATGGAATACTCTCCAAATAATAGAGTTTTTAGGGGGTATAAATTGAATCAAAAATATAACGATATTTATCAAAAATCCATCCAAAACAGAGAAGAATTTTGGAAAAACATCTCTGAAAAAATTTTCTGGTACAAAAAACCAACAAAAATTTTAAATTCAGACAAGCCTCCATTTTATAAATGGTTTGAGGATGGTGTTACAAACACTTGTTACAATGCTTTAGATATTCATATTGATGAAGGCAGAGGCAATAAACTTGCTATTATCTACGATAGCCCAATTACAGGAACAAAAAAAAATATAACTTATAATGAATTAAGGGATAAAGTCGCTTTGTTTGCTGGAGCTTTAAAAAATCAAGGTGTTAACAAAGGTGACAGAGTAATAATTTATATGCCAATGATACCTGAGGCAGTAGTTGCTATGCTTGCATGTGGAAGAATTGGAGCGGTTCATTCTGTTGTATTCGGAGGCTTTGCAGCAAACGAACTTGCAAGTAGAATTGATGACTCTAAGGCAAAACTTTTAGTTACAGCTTCATGTGGTTATGAACCTGGTAGAACTGTTCACTACAAACCATTAGTAAACAAAGCTTTACAGCTTGCAAGTCATAAACCGGACAAATGTATAATTTTCCAAAGAGAAAAAGATAAAGCAGAGCTTGATTCTAAAATAGATATTACTTGGGAAGATGCTCATAAAGATGCAAAACCTACAGAGTGTGAGAAAATGAACGCTAATGAATACGCTTACATACTTTATACTTCCGGAACAACGGGTTTGCCAAAAGGAATTGTAAGAGATATCGGTGGGCATATCGTTGCTTTAAAGTGGACAATGAAAAATATTTATAACATCAATCAAGACGACGTTTGGTGGTCGGCAAGTGATATTGGTTGGATAGTGGGTCACTCTTACATAGTATATGCTCCTTTATTTTACGGATGTACTACAGTTTTATTTGAAGGGAAACCAGTTGGAACACCTGACGCTGGAGTTTTTTGGAGAGTAATATCAGAACACAAAGTAAAATCACTTTTTACAGCCCCTACAGCAATAAGAGCAATTAAAAAAGAGGATCCCAATGGTGAATTTTTTAAAAAATATGACCTAAGTAAATTTGATAAATTATTTTTAGCAGGTGAGCGGGCTGATCCAGATACAATTAAATGGTTTGAAAAATTATCCAACTCACCTGTAATAGATCATTGGTGGCAAACAGAAACGAGTTGGGCAATTACATCTGACTGTACTGGAATTGAGTCCTTTCCTGTCAAGTATGGATCTGCTTTTAAACCTGTCCCTGGTTATGATTTAAAAGTTTTAAACGCAGAAGGAAAAGAAGTTGGTCCAGGTAAAATGGGAGATATAGTTGTAAAACTTCCATTACCACCAGGGACATTTCCTACACTTTGGGGTGCTGATAAAAGATATAAAGAAAATTATATGACTACCTATCCTGGTTATTATCAAACTTATGATGCCGGACACATTGATGAAGACGGTTATGTATGGATCATGTCTAGAACTGATGACATTATAAATGTTGCTGGTCATAGATTGTCAACTGGAGCAATAGAAGAAGTATTAGCCGAACATAAAGATGTAGCTGAATGCGCTGTCATAGGTATTGCGGATAAATTAAAAGGGCAACTTCCTATTGGCTTACTTGCTTTAAAAGCTGGAGTTACAAAAGACAAGAAAGATATAATTAGCGAGTGCATAAAAATGGTCAGAGAAAAAGTTGGTCCCGTCGCAGCTTTTAAAATTGCAATTGTCGTAAAAAGATTGCCTAAAACAAGATCAGGAAAAGTTTTAAGAGGAACAGTAAGAAAGATAGCTGATAATGAACCTTATAAAATGCCAGCCACAATAGATGATCCTGCTATTCTAGATGAAATAAAAGCAGACCTGATTGATAACAAAATTTTAAAACTTTAGTGGTGTTCCTTTAGACTCCACAACCACTTTGCCATCAGACATTACCAAATGACCATTAACAATTGTCCCAACGGGAAAACCTTTTACTTTATAATTATTAAATGGTGTCCAGCCACATTTGCTTGCTATCATCTCATTTTTTATTGTTACTTCTTTATTCATGTCAGCAATAGTTAAATCAGCGTCAAAACCCTCTTTTATATAACCTTTGTTTTTAATCCCAAAAATTTTACAAGGATTTTCACACATCAAATTAATCAATTGCTGTAGAGAAAGTTTTCCATTGTTTACATGGTCTAGCATCACTGGAAAAATAGTCTGAACTCCAGGCATGCCAGAAGGTGTATTTGGGTATTCTTTATCTTTGTTCTCTTTTAAATGTGGAGCATGATCAGAACCTAGTACATCTACAATATTATTTTTAATTGCTACCCAAAGGCGGTCATAATGTTCTTTGGTTCTTAGCGGAGGGTTCATTTGCGCATAAGTTCCAAGTTTGTCATAACAATCTGGTGCGTACATAGTTAAATGTTGGGGTGTCGTCTCGAAAGTAACATTTTTTTTGTGCATGGCTAAAAAATCTACTTCTTCTCTGGTTGTAACATGAAGGACGTGAATTTTTTTATTATATCGCTCTGCAATTTTAACTACTCTTCGAGTAGATGACATTGCTACTTCTACATTTCTCCACTCAGCGTGTGAACGAACGTCTCCTTTTTTAATAAATTTTTTTCTTAATTTTATAATATCTTCATCTTCAGAGTGAATAGAAACAATTCTATCGCTACTTGAAATTACTTTTTCGATATCGGCCTCTTTGTCTACTAATAAGTTCCCTGTTGATGAGCCCGCGAATAATTTAACGCCACAACATCCTTCAACATCTTTCAGTTGAGCAAGTTGATCGGTATTGTCAGGTGTTGCTCCAAAATAAAAAGCATAATTACTATGCATTCTGTTTTTAGCTGCTTGCAACTTTTTATCAAACTCAATCAAATTAGATGTAGGAGGATTAGTATTGGGCATTTCAAATAAAGCAGTTACACCACCTAACACTGCTGCTCTACTGCCGCTTTCTAAATCTTCTGCATCAGTTGATCCTGGCTCCCTAAAATGTACTTGGGTATCTATAATACCTGGTAGAACAACTTTATCTGTAGCATCATAGACTTTGGAGCTATTGAGTTCGATTTTACCAATTTTTTTTATTTTATTGCCTGATAAACCAATATCTGTTTTTGTAAGCTTGCCATCAATATAGCAAGATCCATTTTTAATAATGAGACTAAAATTATCAGACATGATTAAATAAATATATTATACAGTATATATTTACAAATATGGAAAAAGATCAAATTATTTTATTAGAAGATCGTGGATTAATCTCAATAACTGGTGAGGATGCCAAAAATTTTCTTCAAAACATCATTACAAATGATATTAATAAAGTAAATTTTTCCTCCTCAATTTTTTCAGCACTTTTTACACCCCAAGGAAAATATTTATTTGAATTTTTTTTGATACAAACAAAGGATAGTTATCTTTTAGATTGCGATAATGAGTTTACAAAAGAAATAATAAATTACTTATTGAAATATAAATTAAGATCAAAAATTGAAATAACAGATATTTCCACAGATTATGTAGTTGGATTAATAAGCTCAGAAAAATTTTTAGATATTCAAGAAAGTGAAAACAAAACCTACGATACGATAGAGTTTAGGGATAGCCCTCTTTTTTTAGATCCTCGAAATAAAAATTTAGGAGCAAGAATATTATCCTCATTAGAAAAATTGCATCTTACTATAAAAAAATTAGACTTAAAAATTGTTAAGCCCGATGCATATTTTGCAAAAGCTCATTCTTTAGGAATTCCAATAAAAGGTATTAAAAATTTAAAAGATCAATTATTTGGATTAGAAGCAAACTTTGAGGAGCTAAATGCAATTGACTTTAAAAAGGGATGCTACATCGGTCAAGAAAACACTGCTAGAATGAAATTAAAAGAAAAATTAAGAAGAAGATTATTACCGATTTCTTCTAACGAAAAATTAAATTTAGGTGAAGAAATTTTTTATAACAAGATCAAAATAGGTAAAATACTCATCGAACAACCTTATCCATTTGGTTTGATAAAAGTAATAGATCCAAATATTGAAGACTTTGAAAATAAAGAACTTTTAGCAAATAACAAAAAGTGTAGAATTTTAAAGAGCGTTTAATAATCTTGAAAGAGAAGCTAATATCCCATAACCGCTCAATTCAATAAAAGCTATAACTAAAATTATAAGCACTATTCGTTTATTTTTTTTTAAATATTCAATCATAAATAAGCTTTATTGGTGCGGTCGGAGAGACTCGAACTCTCACGGGAAACCCACACGCCCCTCAAGCGTGCCTGTCTACCAATTTCAGCACGACCGCAACAATTATGCGACAATAAATGAATGACAATTTAACCTCAAGTTGATAAATTGGAATTAGTATGTCTGTACAACAACGAAATTTAAACGGTTCTAGCGAGATTTATAAAAAAATCTCAAAATTTGTGCCAGAAAATGAATGGAAAGTTCATGCTCCTTTAATAGAAAAAATTAATAAGTTAAAAAAAGAAAAAAATGCGATCATTCTTGCGCATAATTATCAAACTCCAGAAATTTACCACGGAGTAGCCGACATAGCAGCGGACTCTTTAGCACTAGCAGTTGAAGCAGCAAAGACTTCTGCAGATAAAATTATTATGTGCGGGGTACACTTTATGGCTGAGACAGCAAAACTAATGAACCCAACAAAAAAAGTTTTTTTACCGGACATGCAAGCAGGTTGTTCTTTAGCAAGCTCAATTACCGGGAAAGATGTAAGATTATTAAAACAAAAATATCCAGGTGTTCCAGTGGTATCGTATGTTAACACCTCTGCCGATGTAAAAGCAGAAACCGATGTTTGTTGCACTTCTGCTAATGCTGTTAAAGTAGTTGAGTCTTTAAACGTAGAAAAAGTAATTTTTCTTCCAGACCAATATTTAGCAGATTACGTTGCAAAAAATACAAAAGTAAAAATTATTTCTTGGAAAGGAACTTGTATTGTTCATGAGCAATTTACTAGTAAAGAGATTGAAGATATTAAAAATCAAAACCCAGGTATCAAAGTAATAGCTCATCCTGAATGCCCACCGGATGTAATTGAAGCATCTGACTTTGCAGGATCAACATCTGGTATGATTAAATACGTAAAAGATAATCAACCCAAAAAAGTTATGTTAGTAACTGAATGTTCGATGAGTGATAACGTCGAAGCTGATAATCCAAACGTTTCTTTCATCAAACCGTGCAATCTTTGTCCTTATATGAAAAAAATTGATTTAGAAAAAATCTTAGATTGTTTAGAAAATGATACTAATGAAATAGTTTTAGATAGTAAAACTATAGAATCCGCAAGAAAATCTGTAATTAGAATGACCGAAATTGGTCGTTGATCAGTGCAAAAATTAAATCAGTCTTATATTAAAACAGTTGTAATGAAAGCTCTAGAAGAAGACTTAAGGCCTAGAGGTGATATAACTACTAACCTCATAAATTCGAAAAATAAAATAATCAAAGCTAAGATCATAGCTAAACAAGATGGAGTAATTGCTGGATTAGAATTCTGCAAAATGGCCTTTAAATTAATTGGAAAAGAGACAGTCTTTATCAAAAAAATATCTGATGGTAAAAAAATAAAAAAAAATAAAATAATTGCCGAAATAAGAGCCAAAATTAAAACAATCTTAATTGCTGAAAGAACTGCTTTAAACTTTCTTAATCATGCCTCTGGAATTGCAACGTTAACAAATCAGTTTACAAAAAAAATTAGAAAAAAAACAAAGATTTGCTGTACGAGAAAAACAACACCTAATTTGAGAACTCTTGAAAAATATGCTGTAAAAAAAGGAGGTGGCTATAATCATAGGTATAATTTAAGTGATGAAATTTTAATAAAAGAAAATCATATTAGTGCATCTAATAACCTTAAAGAATTAATTAAAAAAGCTATTAAAACAAAAAAAATAGTAACTGTAGAAATTGAAAATTTTAATCAACTCAAACAGATTATGGGTCTAAAATTTAAAAGAATTCTTTTTGATAATTTGAACTATTTACAATTAAAAAAATGTTTAAAGCTTTGTAAAAATAAATATCAAACAGAGTACTCAGGTAACGCCACATTAAAAAATATAAGTCAAATATCTAAAACGGGTGTAGATAGAATTTCTGTTGGAACTATTACTCATAGTGCTAAATCGTTTGATACAACTTTATTATTTTGATAATTCTGCTTGAGCGGCCGCTAATCTTGCTACTGGAACTCTGAACGGAGAACAAGAAACATAGTTAAGACCTGTTCTAGAGCAAAATTCAATACTCTTTGGATCGCCACCATGTTCGCCACAAATACCTAGCTTGATATTTTTATTCGTCTTTCTTCCTCTCGAAGATGCTATTTCTACAAGCTCACCTACTCCGTTTTGATCAATGCTAACAAATGGATCTACATCAAAAATTTTATTATCGATATAATCGTTTAAAAATTTTCCTGAGTCGTCTCGGCTTATACCTAATGTTGTTTGTGTTAAATCATTAGTTCCAAAGCTAAAGAAATCAGCATGTTTTGAAATAGATTTCGCTTGTAAAGCGGCACGTGGTAATTCAATCATAGTACCTACCATATATTCAAGTTTTAATTTATTTTCTTTTTCTATTTCTTTAGCTATTTTATTAACTAAGGCTCTTAGAATTTTTAATTCTGAGTCAGTTGATACTAAAGGTATCATTATTTCTACAAAGGCTGCTTTTACTTTTTGTTTTTTTAATTCGACTATAGCTTCAAATATTGCTCTACATTGCATCTCATAAATCTCTGGAAAAGAAATTCCAAGTCTACATCCTCTATGTCCAAGCATAGGATTTTCCTCATGAAGTTCTGCTATTCTATCTTTAACTTCTTTCGCCGATAAATTTAAAGATCTTGCCACTTCCTCTATGTCTTTATCAGCTTTTGGTAAAAATTCATGAAGCGGGGGATCTAATAGTCTTACTGTTACCGGTAAACCTGACATAACTTTAAATATTTTTTTAAAGTCTTCTTTTTGATGAGGTAAAAGTTTATCCAGCGCACTATTTCTATCTTCCTTTGATTTAGATAAAATCATTTGTCTTACAGATAAAATTCTTTCCTCATCAAAGAACATATGCTCTGTTCTACACAAACCGATCCCTTCAGCACCAAAATCTCTTGCTGTTTTACTGTCTGCTTCTGTTTCAGCATTTGTTCTAACTTTTAATTTTCTAAATTCATCAGCCCATTTCATTATTGTAGAAAAGTAACCAGAAATTTCAGGTTGAACAGTAGGAACTAATCCTTTCATTACCTTTCCGCTTCCACCGTCTATAGTAATAATGTCTCCCTCTTTGATAATCACGTTTTCAGTTTTAAATTGTTTTAATTCATAATCGATTGTAATTTCGCTTGAACCTGAAACACATGGTCTGCCCATACCTCTTGCAACAACGGCAGCATGACTTGTCATTCCTCCTCTTGCAGTAAGAATTCCTTTTGCGGCATGCATTCCATGTATATCCTCTGGTGAAGTTTCTAATCTTACTAGTATTGTATCTTGCATCATTCCATTTAATTTTTCTGCTTCATCAGCCGTAAAAACAACTTTACCACTCGCAGCTCCCGGGGATGCAGGTAATCCTGAAGCAATAACTTCTTTTTCAACTTTATCATCTAAAGTTGGATGTAATAATGTATCTAAAGTATTTGGATCAATTCTTTTGATTGCTTCTTTTTTTGAAATTAATTTTTCTTTAACCATGTCAACTGCAATTTTTATTGCAGCTTTAGCAGTTCTTTTTCCTGATCTAGTTTGCAGCATCCAAAGTTTATTATTCTCAACTGTAAACTCGATATCTTGCATATCTTTATAGTACTTCTCTAGCTTAAGAAATACTTTTGCTAATTCTTTATAAACTTTAGGCATCGCCTCTTCCATCGAGGGATCTTTTGAACCGGAATCTTGTTTAGCTTTTTTAGTAATGTACTGAGGAGTTCTGGTACCTGCTACAACATCTTCACCTTGTGCATTAATTAAAAATTCTCCGAAAAAGGAATTTTCTCCAGTTGAAGGATTTCTAGTGAACGCAACTCCTGTTGAACAATCATCACCCATATTTCCAAAAACCATAGCTTGAACGTTTACTGCTGTTCCCCAATGATCTGGGATTTGATTTAATTTCCTATAAGTTTTTGCTCTTTGACTATCCCAAGATAGAAATACAGCATTGATGGCTCCTAATAATTGTTCTTTGACATCTTGAGGGAAGTTGATTTTTTTTTCTTTTTTTACTAATTCTTTAAAATTAATAATTAATCCATCCCAATCACTTTCGTCTAAATCTGTGTCTAACAAAACTCCTTTGGTCAACTTGTAGTTATCAATTAGCTCTTCAAACAGATGTCCCTCCACACCCAAAACTACGTTGCTATACATTTGTATAAATCTTCTGTAACTATCTTTAGCAAATCTTCCGTTAGATGTTTTCTTTTTTAATGATTCTACTGTTTTATCATTTAAGCCAAGATTAAGGATAGTGTCCATCATGCCAGGCATTGAAATTCTAGCTCCTGATCTAACTGAAACTAGTAATGGATTTTTAAGATCACCAAATTTCTTTTTTGTTTTCTTTTCAATATTTTTAAGTTCTGTTTCAACATTTTTAATTACGTTTTTAGGGAGTTTTTTTTTATTTTTGTAAAAAAGATCACAAACATCTGTGGTAATGGTAAATCCTGGGGGTACGGGCAAACCCAATCTACCCATCTCACCAAGGTTTGCTCCTTTTCCGCCCAAAATATTTTTTTTATTCTTTAGCTTTTTGGCGGATTTATCATCGAAACTAAATACAACTTTTGTCATTATAGGCCTTCTAATTTTGAAAAATCAATAAAGTTATCAAAAGTATTACAAAACATTTTTAATAACTCTAATCGATTATTTTTAATATCCTGATTTTCATCATTTACTACGACATTGTCAAAAAAATTATCGGTAGATTCTTTCGTATCAGAAAGCTTTATCAACAAGCTTTCATAGTCCTTATTGTCATCTTTAACTGTAAAAGCTTTCCGGATCTCATTTATTTTTTCATGAAGTATTTTTTCTTCATCTTTTCTAAATAATACAGCATCAGGCCTACCCGTGATTCCCTTTCCAGCTTTGTCTAAAATATTTGATGCTCTTTTATACGAGCTAATTGCATTCAGTCCGATGCCTTTATTTTTGTATTTATTCATTAAAAGTGTTTTTGCATAGAGAGCTAAGAAATTATCTCCAGCGTGAGAACTAATTGATGCCTCAATAATATCTGCCTTAATATTTTTTAATTTTAATACGTTTCGCATTCTTTCCTTTATAAATTCTAGAACTTGTTGTTCAGTTTTTTCATTTTTAATTTCAACGCCTTGTTCTTGATAAAGTCTTATGGCGTAACTAATTAAATCTCTAAGTTTAAATGATAATTTATTTTCAATAATTATTCTTAGTAGTCCAATTGCAGCTCGTCTTAAAGCAAAAGGGTCTTTTGAACTAGTAGGTTTTTCATCAATAACGAAAAAACCAACTAAGGTATCTATCTTATCTACAATTGAAATGGAGTAGCTAAAGGGTTTCTTGGGTAAAACTGATGTTAGCCCTATTGGTAAATAATGATCGCTTACTGAATTTGCTACATCTTCGTCAAAACCTTGTGCTAGCGCAAAATATTTTCCCATAACGCCCTGAAGCTCTGGATATTCTCCAACCAGGTCTGAACATAAATCAGATTTAGAAATTGATGCTGCGACTTGAACTTTTTCTTTGTTAATATTTAAATCATCTGACAGTAGACCTGCCAATTGTCTTAATCTCTGTGTTTTATCATAAATAGTACCAAGATTTTCATAAAAAGTTACTGATTTAAGGTTGGCTATTTGTTTAATTAAATTTTTAGATCTATCTTTATCCCAAAAAAATTTAGCATCTGCTAGTCTTGCCTCGACAACCCTTTTATTTCCTTGGGTAATTAATTTTTTTTCATCTTTTTTATTTGCCACAACAAAAAAATAATTAGTTAACCTGTCTCTGCTATCAAAAATTGGGAAGTATCTTTGGTGTTTTTCTAAAGTAGATATTATAATTTCTTTAGGTATTTCTAGATAATCTTTGTTAAAACTTATATGAAGTAAATTTGGATCCTCTACAATGTTAACAACTTCTTCTAAAAGTTTTGTATTTAAATTTTCTTTGTATTGTTTAGATTGAGAAAATGCATTTATTTTTTTAAGAATGATCTCTTCTCTTTCCTTGTGATCGACTATTATTCTATTGCTTTTTAAAAAATTTAAGTAATCTTTAATATCTTTTACTTTTTTTGTTTTTGTAACTAAATCTTGTTCTATAATTATTTCATCTGTTACATCAAGATGCTCATAATTAAATGGTAATTTTTTATTATTATAACTTGCAAATATTGACCTGAGAGGCCTTCCCCACATCAAATTATGATCTGACCATTTCATAGATTTTTTCCAATTAATTGATCCAATTGCCTTTGGTATAATTTTAATTAATAAGTCCTCTACCAAGATTGATTGAGATTGTGTTTTGATAAAATAAAATTTTCCCTTATCAGTATCTTTTTCAATTAATTCTTTTAGAGAGGAGCTTTTTGCTCTAAGGAAACCCTGGATCACTTGATCTGGAGATCCTACCTTAGGTCCTTTAATTTCTTTAGCTTCTATTTTAATTTTTTCAGCTAGTTCTTTTATAAGTAGCGTCAATCTGGTTGGAGAGGAATAAACAAACAATTCTTTATATTTAATATTCTTTTCTTTAAATGTGTTTTCAATAAATTGTTTTATTTGAGATCTTGCCGCTATTTGCAATTGTGGTGGAATTTCCTCGCTATATAATTCCAATAAAAGTTCTGCCATAATTTAACTTTGTGAGCTCAACCATAAGGCACCGCACCCTTTTGCGAGCTCCCTAATTCTAGTTATATAACCAGTCCTTTCTGCAACACCGATGACACCACGAGCATCTAGTAAATTAAAAATATGACTAGCTTTTAGACATTGATCATAAGCTGGTAATGATAGTTTTTTTTCAAGTAAAGATTTACATTCATCTTCTGCATTTTCAAAAGTTTTAAGTAAAGTATCAGTATTTGCAAACTCAAAATTATAAGCGGAAAATTCTTTTTCAGCTTGAAAAAAAACTTCTTTATATTTGACTCCGTCATTGTTCCAATCAAGGTCAAAAACATTATTTTTTCCTTGGACAAACATACAAAGTCTCTCAAGACCGTAGGTAATTTCCACTGGGACAGGTTTACATTCTATACCAGTCATTTGTTGAAAATACGTAAATTGAGTTATCTCCATTCCATCACACCAAACTTCCCATCCTAATCCTGCCGCTCCTAAAGTTGGACTTTCCCAATCATCTTCAACGAAACGGATATCATGATTTTTTACATTAATACCAATAGTCGCTAAACTTTTTAAATAAAGTTGTTTAATATTTTTTGGAGAGGGTTTTATAATTACTTGATATTGATAGTAGTGTTGCAATCTATTTGGATTTTCACCGTACCTACCGTCTGTTGGTCTTCTTGAAGGCTGTACGTACGCAGCCTTCCAGGGTTTTGGACCAAGAGATCTTAAGGTTGTGGCCGGGTGAAAAGTTCCGGCTCCAACTTCCATATCATAGGGTTGTAAAATAACGCATCCATATTTTCCCCAAAATTTTTGAAGATTCATTATTATGTCCTGAAAAGATAAAAATATTAATTTTTTAGATATTTTTGTTTTTACTTTTTTTTTTACTGGCATTTATAAACCAAATTTTTGCCACATCGATTTTTCTTCTAAAATATTAGCTAGTCTATCAACGGGATCTTGAATTGAAGAAGATAGTTTTCTTGCGATAAATCCTTTTGGTTTTTCAAAGTTTTTAATAATTACTTTATCGCCAAATTTTTCTTTTAAAACTTGATCAGCATTACCGATGCCATCAATTAATCCGAGGTTTAAAGATGTTTTTCCCGTCCAAAATTCACCTGTAAAAATATTATTTTTTTCAGGATCTTTAAGCTTAGCACCTCTGCTTGTTTCAACAACTTTAATAAAATCAGCATGTAGTTCCAATTGAATACTCTTTAATCTTTTAACATCCTCTTCTTTCTCTTCTACAAATGGATCTAAAGTACTTTTATTTTTTCCCGCCGTATAAACTCTTCGCTCAACTCCAATTTTTTTAATTAAGTCTTTAAATCCAAATGAAGCAGAAATTACACCGATTGATCCAATTATAGAACTAGAGTTTGCATAAATTTCGTCACCTGCACATGAGATTAAGTAACCCCCTGATGCAGCTACGTCTTCAGCAAAAATGATAACTTTAACTTTTTTTTTCTCAGCTAATTGCCTTATATAGCTATAAATTAAATGTGATTGTACAGGAGATCCTCCGGGCGAATTAATCGATATCGCAACGTGAGTAATTTTTTTTAAAGAAAAAGCCTTTTTTAAAATATCTCTTTGGCCGGCAAGATCTATGCCTTTATTGAACCGACCGGCAGATCCAATGACACCAGTTAATCTCACATGCGGTACGATTTTTTTTTTTTTAAAAATTGAAAACATAATTTTGATGAATGATAATATTCTTATAACAGTAATAAACTAAATTTTAATATTAAATTACGCTACTTATAGTTGAATTATAGGTGCGTCACCAAGTTTCCATTTAAAAATTTATTCTTTTTAAAATCGATTATAAGTAAAGTTATGGGATCTGTTATACCACTTAAAAAATCTGCTAATTCAGCTTACCTAGAGCTCAAGAACATACTTGCATCAAAACTTCAAAAAGTTGAGAGCTTGATTGAACAAAAACTTAAAAGTGACGTCAACTTAATTGAGAAAATGAGTGAACATCATTTGAAATCAGGAGGCAAAAGATTGAGAGCGTTATTAACTTTAGAGTCAGCTAAGCTAACTGGTTATAAAGAAGATGATAGGGATATTAATTTAGCTGCGTGTGTTGAGCTCATTCATTCAGCAACGTTATTACATGACGATGTAATTGATGAAAGTTCATTAAGACGAGGAGTTAAAACCACAAATTCAATATGGGGAAATCAATCATCAATTTTAGTTGGTGATTATCTTCTAAGCAGATGTTTTGAAATTATGGTTCAAGATGGTGATCTAGAAGTGTTGCAACTTTTATCTTCAACATCTGCTAAAATTGCACAAGGTGAAGTACTTCAACTACAACACAAAGGTGAAGCAGACCTTTTGGAAGAAACATACATAGATATAATAAATTTAAAAACTGCAGCACTTTTTTCTGCGGCAACAAAAACAGGCGCTTGTATTTCGGGAAGTAATGAAAAAGAAAAAAAAGCATTAGAGTCTTATGGTAGAAATTTAGGTCTTGCTTTTCAAATAGCAGATGACGCTCTCGATTATTACGCAAAAGAAAAATTTTTTGGTAAAGAAATTGGGAAAGATTTTTATGAAGGAAAAGTTACTCTTCCACTTATAACTATATTTCAAAAAGGAAATGAAGAAGAAAAAGAATTTTTAACAGAAATAATGAAAAAAGAGAAAAGAACTGAGGAGGATTTTAGTGAGACACTAGCTCTAATATTTAAATATAAAGCAGTAGAGACAAGTATAAAAAAAGCGGAATATTTTGTAAACGTTTCCTACGATGCTTTAGCAATTTTTCCAGACAGCGAAGACAAAAGAATACTACAAAATTTAACTAGTTTTAGTTTAAATAGATCATTTTAGGGATAAAGAAGTTCTTTTTCCCATTTTCCATTTTTATTTTTATAGTTCAGCCTTTCATGAATTCTTCCTTCTCCATCAACCCAAAACTCTATCTCATCTGGTAAGACTCTCCAACCAGACCAATGTGGGGGTCTTGGAACATTATTTTCATCTGGATATTTTTTTTCAAATTCTTTAATTTTTTTTAAAAACGTTTCTCTTTTATCTAAAGTTTTAGATTGTGAAGATGCCCAAGCGCTAATTCTATTTTTGTAAGGTCTAGAGTTGTAATATTCATCTGCCTCTTTGTCTGAAACCACTTCAACTTTTCCGATCACTCTTACTTGACGTCTTAAACTTTTCCAATGGAAACACATAGATGCTTTTTGATTTTCTTTAAGTTCACCACCTTTTTTACTATTAAAATTTGTATAAAAAACAAAACCCTTATTGCTTAAACCCTTTAATAGTACCATTCTTACATTTGGTTGATTGTTTTTATTTGAGGTAGCTACTGCTACTGCATTTGGATCGTTTATTTCGGTCTCCTCTGCCTTAGAAAACCATTTTTTGAATAAATCTATAGGATTATCTATGTCCTCGAAACAACTATCAATACCAAGTGAATTTTTGCCATTTTTTTGATTCATATCTTTATTAAAATAAACTATACATTAATTATCTATGTCTTTTAATACATTTGGAAAAATATTTAGATTTACTACCTGGGGCGAGTCCCATGGACCTGCTATAGGCTGTGTAATAGATGGTTGTCCTCCTAATATTCCGTTAACTGAGAAAGATATTCAGGCTGATATGGATAGGAGAAGACCGGGACAATCTAAATTTACCACTCAAAGAAAAGAGCCAGACAAAGTAATTATACTATCAGGGGTTTTTGAAGGTAAAACTACTGGTACACCTATCTCAATAATTATTTACAACGAAGATAAGAAGTCTAGAGATTACGAGTCCATCAAAAATAAATTTAGACCTGGGCATGCCGATTACACCTATTTAAAAAAATATGGTATTCGAGATTTTAGAGGTGGTGGCCGTCAGTCTGCAAGAGAGACTGCTAGCAGAGTTGCTGCGGGAGCTGTTGCAAGAGTAGTTTTAAAAAAGATTTTAGGTAAAAAGTTTAATGTTATCGGTGCTGTCACTCAATTAGGTTTAATGTCTTGCGATAAATCCAACTGGAAAGATGCGGAAATTAGAAAAAATCCTTTCTTTTGTCCCGATAAAAAATCGGTCAAATTGTGGGAGGATTATCTTTTAGCAGTAAGAAAAGCAGGATCATCGTGTGGAGCAATAATTGAATTGAGAGCTACCGGAGTTCCGGTTGGCTTGGGTGCACCTATTTATTCAAAACTAGATACTGATATCTCAGCCGCATTAATGAGTATCAATGCAGTAAAAGGTGTTAACATTGGGTCGGGTATGAATGCAGCTTTTTTGAGTGGTGAAGAGAATTCTGACGAAATTAGAAAAAAATCAGGAAAAATAAAATTTAAGACAAATCATGCTGGTGGAATTCTTGGGGGAATTTCATCAGGACAAGACATAATTGCTTCATTTGCTGTTAAACCTACATCTTCTATTTTAACAAGTCGAGAGACAATTGATAAGAAAGGAAAGAATACAAAAATATCTGTTAGAGGGAGACATGATCCGTGTGTAGGAATTAGAGCAGTGCCAATTGGAGAAGCAATGATCAGCTGCGTGTTACTTGATCACTTATTAATGCATAAGGCACAGTGTGGTTAGCTTAAAATTTTATTTTTATTTTTAGCTAAAATTATATTTGAGTTTAAAGTTTCATCAACCTTGTTTGCTATGGATTTATGATCTAAACCTGCTAACTCATACATTTTTTCAGGAGTATCTTGATCAATAAATATATCTGGCAAAATCATCGATCTAAACTTTAACCCTCTATCAAATATACCTCTATTAGATAAAAACTGCATTACATGAGATCCAAACCCACCAATAGAACCTTCTTCGATCGATATTAATACCTCGTGGTTAGAAGCTATTTCCATAATTAATTTTTCATCTAAAGGTTTTGCAAATCTTGCATCAACAATAGTGCAATCTATTCCTTTTTTTGAAAGTTGATCGGAGGCTTTTTTACATTCCTCCAATCTGGTTCCAAAATTAAGCAAAGCTACTTTTTTTCCTTCTTTTATAATTCTTCCCTTTCCAATTTCTAAAGTTTCGCTAATAAGAGGTAATTTTACGCCAATACCATTTCCTCTTGGATATCTAAAAGCTGAAGGACGATCATTTATATTTACAGAAGTATTTATCATTTTAACAAGTTCAGCTTCATCGCTTGCTGCCATAACAACAAAATTTGGTAAAGTAGAGAGATAGGTAATATCAAAAGATCCAGCATGTGTTGGTCCATCTGCACCTACTAAACCTGCTCGGTCTATAGCAAATCTTACTGGTAAAGATTGCAAAGCCACATCGTGTACTACTTGGTCATAGGCTCTTTGGAGAAAAGTAGAATAAATTGCGGCATATGGTTTATATCCCTCTGTAGCTAGTCCTGCCGCGAAGGTCACTGCATGTTGTTCGGCAATTCCGACATCAAAAGACCGGTCTGGAAATTTTTTTTCAAATAAGTTTATTCCTGTCCCAGAAGGCATCGCACCTGTAATTCCAACTATTTTAGTATCTTGCTCTGCATGTTTAATTAAAGTTTCAGCAAAAACTTTGGTATATGAAGGGATGTTAGAATTAGATTTAGTTTGTTTGCCGGTTGAGACATTAAATTTAGATACACCATGGTATTTATCACCCGAGTCCTCAGCTGGTTTATAACCTTTTCCTTTTTGTGTTCTAACATGAATTAATATAGGTCCTTCATGATTTGAATTTTTAACATTTTCAAAAATTTGAACTAAATTTTCAACGTCGTGGCCATCTATTGGCCCTACATAATAAAAACCAAGCTCACTAAATAGAGTTCCCCCTGTAACAATATTTCTAAGTAAATCTTCTGCTTTACCTGCTTTTTGACTGAATCTTTTTGAAAAAGAGGAAATAATCATTTTTAAAGTTTCTCTTAAACTAAAATACAATTTACCAGATAAAAGTTTTGCTAAATATTTACTCATGGCGCCTACCGGTCTTGCTATTGACATATCGTTATCATTAAGAACTACAATTAATTTTGATTTTAATGCTCCAGCATTATTCATAGCTTCGTAGGCCATACCTGCACTCATAGCTCCGTCGCCTATTACTGCTATAACGTTATTGTTATTATTAGATAATTTTTTTGCCACTGCCATCCCAAGTGTTGAAGAAATAGAAGTAGAGCTGTGTGCAGCTCCAAAAGGATCATACTCGCTTTCAGTTCGTTTAGTAAACCCAGAAAGACCTCCTCCTTTACGAAGTGTTTTAATTTTCTCTCTACGCCCAGTTATTATCTTGTGTGGATAACACTGATGGCTTACATCCCAGACTAATTTATCTTTTGGAGTATCAAATACATAATGCAAAGCTACGGTCAGCTCAACAACACCCAATCCAGCACCTAAGTGTCCTCCTGTTTCGGAAACTACATCTATAAGTTCATCTCTGAGCTCATCAGAGATTTGTTTAAGTTCTTCTTTTTTAAATTTTTTTAAGTCTGCAGGAAAATTTATCTGTTTAATTAATCTGCCCATTAAAATTTTCTTTCCAAAATAAATTCAATTGTGTTTGTTAATTGTTTACCTTTTTTTCCATGTTTTTCCAATTTACGCAATATTTTTTTCTTAAGATTATTTGCATACAAATAAGCTTTTTTTTCACCCATTAAATTTAGAAGAGTAGATTTACCTTTTTTATCATCTTTTTTAACAGGTTTGCCAACTAATTTTATTGAACCTTTATTATCTAAAAAATCATCTGCCAATTGAAATAATAAACCTATATCTTCTCCTATTTGACCTAAAAAAAATTTTTCTTTATTACTTTTGTTTGCAACTGCTCCAACCGCATATAAACAGAAATAAAATAATTTTCCTGTTTTTTTTTTCTGCATATCAATAATTTGATTTAATTTTTTTTTTTTGTTTTCAAATTTTAAGTCTAGCTCTTGACCTCCAGCAATACCAGTATGGCCTGAACAACTCGCTAAAGTTCTTATAATTTCATTTTTTGTTTTTGCATTAAGCAAATATTTTTTGTCAGATATTATTTCAAAAGCTAAGGTGAGCAACGAGCTTCCCGCTAAAACTGCTGAAGACTCTCCAAATTTTATATGTGTTGATGGTTTTCCTCTTCTAATTGAGTCATTGTCCATACATGGTAAATCATCATGAATTAATGAATATGAATGTATACATTCTACTGCTGCACAAACATTGATGAGTCTTGCTTCACTGATATTAAATATTTTACCAGCATCTAAAATTATAGTAGATCTAATTTTTTTTCCTCCAGAAATAACTCCATACTTCATTGGTTTGATCAGTAAAGAATTTTTTTGTTTTTTTAAGAAATTTATTAAAAATTTGTCAATTTTATTTGCATTTCTTATTAATCTTTTTTTAATCATTTTTATTCTTTTTTTGAAATTTCTTTAAATTTTTTTTTAAACAATTCATCTATATGTTTATTTAACTGTACCAGTCTTTCATAATCATTTATAGATTCGTCCAAATTAGTCTCTTGATTTTCTAATTTGCTCAAAATTACATCAATTTCTTCTCTAGCCTCTTTTAATGATTTACTTTTAATATCAGCTGGAATATTTTCATTCTTCATTATTTAAATAATAATAACATTATGAAAAATAGCTATCCAAATATTTTTATTTTTAACAAAAAAATTTTAAAAAAAGTGATAATTAGTTTAAATAAAAGTGGTGTTGCTGGGCTTCCAACAGAAACTGTATATGGCTTGGGAGGTAATGCTTATTCCAAAAAATCAGTTGAAAAAATTTTTAAACTAAAGGGAAGATCTAGATCAAATCCACTAATTATTCATTATTACAATTTGGATAATGCTATTAAAGATATTTCTATTAATAAAAATTTGATCAAACTTTACAACCATTTTTGTCCAGGTCCAATTACATTTATTTTAAAAAGAAAAGAAAACTCTAAAGTCCAACCCATGGCATGTGCAAATTTAGACTCTATTGCTATTAGATTTCCAAAACATAAAGTTATTAGACCTCTACTAAAAAAAATTAAGTTCCCATTAGCAATGCCCAGTGCAAACAAAACTTCTAATGTGAGTCCTGTAAAAGCTAGTGACGTATTTGAAGAATTTAAAAGTAAAGTAAAATATATATTAGATGGAGGAAATTCTAAAATTGGCATTGAATCAACGGTAATTGATTTAACAGGTAGTCCTCAAATTTTAAGGCCTGGAATAATTAGTAAAAAAGAGATTGAGAAAGTTTTAAAATTGAAACTAAAAAATAATAATAATAAAAAAGTTATTAGATCTCCTGGTATGATGAAAAAACACTATTCTCCTGGAATACCAGTGAGAATAAATCAAAGTAAACATGACAAAAAAAGCGCTTTTATTTATCTAGGTAAAAAATATTGTAATAAGAAGGATTTTTTTAGCCTTAGCAATGATTCAAATTTGAAAGAAGCGGCTTCAAATTTATATAAAACGTTTAGAGATATAAAAAAAAAGGGATACAAAAAGATTCAAATTACTAAAATTCCAAATTCAGGTTGTGGAATAGCAATTAATGACAGAATAAAGCGAGCATCCAAAACTTAAATGAAATTAGAAGCAAAAAATCTTATAAAAAAGTTCAATAAAACAATAGCTGTAAACAATATCAGTTTTGAAATTAAAAAAAATGAAACACTAGGCATGCTTGGTCCTAATGGATGTGGAAAAACAACTTCTATAGGGATGTTGTTAGGCCTTATAACACCATCAAGTGGAGAAATTTTAATTGATGGAATAAGTTTGAATTCTAGAAATAGAGTCAAATTGTTAAGTTTTATGAATTTTTCATCTCCTTATGTTGAGCTTCCAAAAAAACTAACAGTCAAACAAAATCTTGAAGTATATGCCAGATTATATGGTGTAAAAAAAATTGATGAAAGAGTAAATGAAATGGTGGAGGACCTAAATCTAAAAAAATTTTTAAATAAAAAATCTGGTGAACTTTCATCAGGTCAAAAAAATAGAGTTTCTCTTGCAAAATCATTGATTAATAAACCAAAATTACTATTTTTAGATGAGCCAACAGCAAGTCTTGATCCTGATATTGGTGATTTCATAAGAAAATATATTGAAAAGTATAAGAAGAATAATGAACTCACAATGTTATTGGCATCCCACAATATGAGAGAAGTTGAAAGGTTATGTGACAAAATTATAATGATGAAACAAGGAATAATTGTAGATCGAGGATCCTGTAATGATTTAATTAAAAAGCATGGAAGAGCAAATCTTGAGGATACATTTTTGAAAATAGCAAGGAGTGAAAAATGAATTGGAGTAAAATTTTTGCTTTAAGCTTAAGGCATGTTTATTTAATCAGAGGTTCTTTTCCAAGAATTTTAGACTTAATATATTGGCCAACAATTCAAATTTTTCTCTGGGGTTTTATTTCGAAATTTTTCACATTAAATTCTTCAATATACGAAAATACAGTTGGTATAATTTTAAGTGCTGCTATACTTTATGATTTTCTTTTCAGAGCTAGCATAAGTTATAATATGATGTTTCTTGAGGAAATTTGGAGTAGAAATTTTACAAATTTATTTATCGCACCAATTAGAATATGTGAGATTATAACCGCTCTAACTTTAACTGCTATATTTAGAACTTTAATTGGATTGGTTCCAGCTGCCTTATTGGCTATTCCATTATTTAATGTCTCCATTTTAGAAATCGGTGTTCCACTGGTTTTTTTATTAATTACTCTTTATATCTTTGGTGTCACTTTAGGTCTTTTGGTTACTTCGGGACTTATAAGATTTGGGCCTTCTTTTGAAAATATAGCATGGGCTAGTCTATTTTTTTTGGCACCATTAGGGTGTATATATTATCCGATTGAAATATTACCAGAATGGCTTCAAATCATAGCGAAATTACTTCCGCTGGTTCATATTTTTGAGGAGATGAGAAGTATTTTAATTTATGATATCATAAATCATTTTCAAATATTAAAAGCTATTTTCATATCTTTTTTATATTTTGTCGTTGGGATTTTTATTTTTTACTTATCTTACGATGGAGCGAAAAGTAGAGGCACTTTAATTAACATGGGCGAATAAATATGCATAAAAATATAGATAAAATAAAAAAATTAGAAGGACCCCCGCAAATTGTAAAAAAATTATTTTCAAAGACAGAATTAGATAAATTTCTTGAACTTTACAATAAATTGCCCACCACAGTTCATAATAAAAAACAAAATGTGATAAAAAAAAGATGGCTTAAAAATTATAGTGATGAATTAGAAAATATTTTTATAGATAAAGTAAAAAATGAGATCGGTGAATTTAAAATGGATAATCTTAAAGATGAAAATAATGAAGAAATATTAGGACTTTTTCAAGAAAGTTATAATCCTATTGGTTTACATGTAGATGCTGGATTTAATTTAGATGAAATAATATTTAAACAAACTTTAATTCCACTCACATCTAAAGGCAGCACTGTTATTTTCAAAAATAAATTTTATGGAAATTCCACAAATTTTACCATTGATGAAAATGAGCTAAAAGTAAAAGATCTTAAATATGGTCAAAATTTAAGATCATCTGAACATCTTAAATTATTTGAAACAAAAAAGTTTGATGAAAAAGATCATGAAAAATATTTAAAACATGAAAAAATTGAGAACCTCTCGGGGCTTGAAATTGACATGGTTTATGAATGGGAAATTGGTTCTATGTTGATTTTTGATAGAACTAGGTTGCACTGCTCTTCATCTTTAATTGAAGGTAAAAAAATAGGATTAACTACATTTACAAAAAAGTAAAACAGCTTTTAGATGAAAAATAAAATTTATAAATTTCAGAGAAGTTTGGCTAAGATTCTACTACCGATTTTATTCAAAGTTTTAATAAAATTGAAATTAAATCGAAGAGTAATAAATTTTCTACATGAAGAGAGTTATAAAAGTAATAGTAAGTATGATTTCACATATTTATTAAAAAGATTTTTGGAGAATAAAAAGATTATGGCTATGGATGTTGGTGCTCAAGGCGGATTTAACTCTGATAATTTTTTTCCAAAAAAATATAATCCTTTTTTTGAGGAAATATTAATCGAGCCAATAGAATCCGAAGCAAACAAACTTAAAAATAAAAAATATGTTATCAATAAAGGGCTCTGGAGCAGTAAAACCAAAAAGAAATTATTTATATTAGACAATAGACTGGGAAGTTCATCTATGTATGAGCCAGATAAAATAAATTTTGATTTACATAATATTAAAGAAAAAAACTATAATGATTATAAAGTAACTCGTTCGATTGAGGTTGAATGTGACACCTTATCTAATCAACTTACGCAAATTAACATAAATAATTTAGACTATTTGAAAATTGATACGCAAGGTGCTGAGTTAGAAATATTAAAAGGTTTAGGACACTATCGACCACAATTAATTAAAATAGAGGCCCATTTTTTTTCAATGTACAAAAATGTTCCAAGTTGGCATCAACTTATTAATCATCTTTATGAACTAAATTATGTTTTAATTGACTGGAAGGGTATAGGAAGCCATAACACCAGGATACCAGTAGAAACTGATATGATTTTTATTCCAAATTTTAATAATAATAAAGGTAGAGAATTAATTAAATCAAATGTGGAAAAATTTATAAGCTTAATGTTAATTTTTGGTCAATTAAAACTTTTACAGATAATTTTAAATAGACTAAAAATAAAAAATGAAGAATTAGAAGCAATAGAAGATAAATACTTTTACTAATGGCTATATACGATTGTTTCCAATATTTTAATGAAGATCATATTGTTGATCTTCGTTTAAATATTTTGAATGAATATGTTGATTATTTTGTTGTTTCAGAGTCCACAAAGACCCATCAGGGAAAAAATAAAAAAATTAATTTTGATATCAAAAATTTTTCAAAATTTGAAAAAAAAATTATATTTATAACTGCAGACTATAAAGAAGAAATTAATTTTGATAAACATACTGGTGGTGAGTCTCCAATTGAACAACATCAAAGAAACTCACTAATAGAAGGTATCAAAGATGCGTCCTCGGAGGATCTAGTAATTTTGTCTGATTCCGATGAGATTCCTGATCTTTCAAAGTTAACACAGATAAAAAAAAATAAAAAATTTATAGTGTTTTCTCAAAAGATGTTTATGTACAAATTAAATTTACAAAATTTAAATGAAAGTAATTGGATGGGATCAAGAATTACAAAAAAAAAGCATATAAGATCTATGCAAGAATTGAGAGATTTAAAATTTAAAAATTATCCTTTTTGGAGATTAGATAAATATAATCAACAAATTATTCCAGGTGGGTGGCATTTTTCTTATTTGCAAACACCAGAACAAATACTTAACAAAGTAAAATCTTTTTCCCATGGAGAATTTAATAATGAAAATTTAAATAAAAAGTATATTGAGGAAAAAATACTTAAAAACGAAGATCTCTTTGGCCGGGGAAATAAATTGAAGAAGATTCCTATAGACAGTTCTTATCCTAAATATATATTTCGAAATAAAGAAAAGTTTTCTGATTGGATAATATAAAAATGGTGCGCCGGATAGGAGTCGAACCCATAACCTCCGGAGCCGAAATCCGGCGCTCTATCCAGTTGAAGCTACCGGCGCAGTAAGAATAATTTAAATTAATTTATGAATAATACAATTAAATTTTCAGTAGATGCCCGAAATAGTGGAAAAAGGTTGGATATTTTTTTAGCTGAAAATATTGAAAACTATACAAGGTCATTTCTTAAAAAAATAATTGAGAACAATCAGGTAAAATTAAATAACGTTTCACTAATCTCGCCCTCTACAAAAATTAAGTATAAAGATCAAATTTCAGTAAAAATTATTCAAAAAGATGAAAAAAAAATTATTCCCAATAGAATAGAATTAGATATAGTCTATGAAGATAAAGATATTTTGGTGCTGAATAAACCTAAGGGCATGGTTGTTCATCCTGGGGCTGGAAATTATCAGAAAACTTTAGTAAACGCTTTACTTTATAAATATAAAAAAAATTTATCTGACATTAATGGCTCGCTTAGACCAGGTATTGTCCATAGAATAGATAAAGAAACTAGTGGGTTGCTAGTAATTGCAAAAAATAATTCGGCACATGCGAATTTAGGAAATCAGTTCAGTAAACATACTATAAAAAGAAAATATCTTTGCCTATCATGGGGAGTGGTTAGACCACAAAAAGGTAAAATTAACACGTTAATAACTAGAGATAAAAAAAATCGACAATTAATGACCGTAAGTGATTTTAATGGAAAAAAAGCAATAACTAATTACAAAACATTAAAAATTTTTAATATCAAAGATATACCAAAAATAAGCTTAATTGAGTGTGAATTAGAAACAGGAAGAACTCATCAAATAAGGGTCCATTTAAAATATAAAGGCACCTCTTTACTCGGAGATAAACAATATGGAAAAAAAAATATTAAATTTAAAAAAATAAATGACAAATTTTTGGTTAATTTAAATAAACTATCTGGTCAAGCATTGCATGCTAAAACTTTAGAGTTTATTCATCCTACAAGCAAAAAATGGATGACTTTTAATTCAGAACTACCAAGTGGCTTTAAAAATATATTGAAATTACTTGAAAATTTAAGCAGTTGAAAAAATAAATTTCTTATATAATTAAGTGAAATGAGTGAAAAAAATCAAATGAGTAATTTACCTGTTCCTTCAGTTGGAGGATTATCTATTTATTTAGCACAGATTAAAAAATTTCCTATGTTGGATGCAGAGGAAGAATATATGTTGGCTAAAAATTGGAGAGAAAATGGTAATTTAAAAGCTGCTCATAAATTAGTCACTAGCCACTTAAGGTTAGTAGCTAAAATAGCAATGGGATACCGTGGGTATGGTCTTCCTGTGAATGAATTAATTTCAGAGGGAAACATTGGTTTAATGCAGGCAGTAAAAAAATTTGACCCTGATAAAGGTTTTAGACTTGCTACCTATGCGATGTGGTGGATAAAAGCTTCTATACAAGAATACGTTTTAAGATCATGGAGTTTGGTAAAAATGGGAACCACAACCGCGCAAAAAAAACTTTTTTTTAACTTAAAAAAAATTAAAAACCAAATAGCACCAGGTCAAGATGGAGATTTAAAAGATGAGCAAGTTAATGAAATATCAAAGCGATTGGATGTAGATTCTCAGGAAGTTGTAAATATGAATAGAAGAATGATGGGTCAAGAAAAATCGTTAAATGATCCTATTAAAAGTGGCGAGACTGATGAATGGCAGGATTGGTTAGTTGATGATAGCTTAGATCAAGAATTAATTGTTTCTCAAAAACAAGAGTACGATGACAAAAAAGAACTGTTAGATAGTGCAATGAAAATACTTAACAATAGAGAAAAAGAAATTATTATTGCTAGAAGACTCTCGGAGGAACCAAAAACACTTGAAGAATTAAGTAAAAAATATAAAATTAGTCGTGAAAGAATAAGACAAATTGAGACAAAAGCTTTTGAAAAATTACAAAAATCTATGATAAATGCAAATAAGTCAAAAAACTTATTGCCTTCAAGCTAGTTATTAAAAGGATCTTCTACCAAAATTGTATCTTCTCTTTCAGGGCTTGTAGAAATACTCGAAATTCTTGCCCCAATGAAATCTTCTAGAGCGTGGATATATCTTTTTGCATTTTCTGGTAAATCTTTTAAGTTTCTAATGCCTTCTGTTTTAGATTTCCACCCGGGGAATGTTTTATAAATTGGTTTTATATTAAATTGATCTTCTGATGCTGCTGGCAAATAATCAATTTTTTTTCCATTTAATTCATATTCTACGCACATTTTAATTTCTTCTAACTCATCTAATACATCTAATTTTGTCAAAGCTATTCCATTAATTCCTGATAATTTTATAGTTTGCCTAACTAAAACTCCATCAAACCAACCACATCTTCTTTTTCTAGCAGTTACAGTACCAAATTCTTTTCCTTTTCTTCCTAAACTTTCTCCTATTTCATTTTTTAATTCTGTAGGAAAAGGTCCGCTGCCCACTCTAGTTGTATAAGCTTTAGTAATACCTAGAACATAGTTAATTTTTCCTGGTCCTGTTCCTGATCCAGTTGCTGCCATTGCTGGCACAGTGTTAGATGATGTAACAAATGGATAAGTGCCATGGTCCACATCTAAAAGTATGCCTTGTGCGCCTTCAAAAAGTATTTTTTTTCTATCAATATTAAATTGGTCAAGTTTTAACCAGACAGGCTGGGCAAATTTTAAAATTTCAGGAGCTATTTTTAATAGTTCTTTTTTTAATACATTTTTTTCAAATATTTTTTTGCTTAATCCTTTTCTAATTGCATTGTGGTGTTGTAATACATTTTCAAGTCTATTATCTAAATTGCTTTCAGATCTTAGATCCATAACTCTAATAGCTCTTCTTCCAACTTTATCTTCGTAACAAGGACCAATGCCTCTTCTAGTAGTACCTATTTTACCTTTTCCAGCTGCGTCCTCTCTTATTTCATCCATTTCTTGATGAAATGGAAGTATAAGTGATGCAGACTCAGAAATCATAAAATTTTCTGGAGTTACATCAACACCTAGTTTTTTGATTTCCTCAATTTCACTTAATAGTGCCCAAGGGTCGATTACAACTCCGTTTCCAAGAATTGAAACTTTGTCTTTTCTTACAATGCCTGATGGGAGCAATCTCAGCTTAAATACTTTTTTGTCTATAACTAAAGTGTGGCCAGCATTATGGCCTCCTTGAAATCTAACAACTACATCTGCCTCGCTAGAAAGCCAATCTACTATCTTGCCCTTTCCTTCATCTCCCCATTGTGAACCTACTACAACAACATTTTTCATTAGTTTAATTTTTTATTTATAGTGACAGAGTTTAAATGATTTATTGGACCGTTTCCTTTTCCTAGTTTTAAGTTAGATTTAATTGCTTCATTAACATATTTAATTCCAAGCTCACAAGATTTAATCAGATCTTTTCCACATGATAAATGTGTTGCTATTGCAGACGATAAAGTGCAACCAGTTCCGTGTGTGTTTTTTGAATTGTATTTTTTACTATTAAAAACTTTTATTATTTTTTTATTTACCAAAATATCATTCATTTTTTTTGACTTCAGATGACCTCCTTTTATCAAAACATTTTTGGCTCCTAAATTAATTAATATTTTTCCAGCTTTAATCATATCTTTAGTAGAATTAATTTTCATTCTTGATAAAATTTCAGCCTCTGGAATATTTGGTGTTATTAATAATGTTTTTTTCATTAATTTCTTTTTTAAAAAAATTATCGCTGCATTGTTTATTAATTTTGTGCCGCCTTTTGCAACCATAACTGGATCAAGAACTAATTTTCTTACCTTAATTTTTTCTAAAGATTTACTTACAGCTAATATAACTTCCTTAGAATGAAGCATTCCAATTTTAATTGTGTCAGGCCTAATATCCTTTACTGTAAATTCTATTTGATTTCTTATCTCTTTAGGACTAATTGCTACAATTGACCTAACTCCAGTCGTATTTTGTGAAGTAACTGCGGTAATGGCTGTCATTGCATAACTGCCTAAAGAAGTAACAGTTTTTATATCTGCTTGTATCCCAGCTCCACCAGATGAGTCTGAGCCAGCTATAATTAATACTTTAGATTTAGGTTTCATTAATTAATTGTTTTTTTTACAATGTTGATGCATTTTTTCATTAAAGAAAGATTAAATGACTCACACATAATTCTAACCTTGGGTTCTGTCCCTGATGGCCTGACAAGTAGTCTACCATTATTCTTAATAAGTTCGTTAGCCAATTTAATTGCTTTTTTGCATTTCGGAGATTCGATAATTTTTTTATTTCTTACATTAATATTTAAAAGTTTTTGAGGAACCGGTCTATAAACTTTAAACATTTTGCTTGCTAATTCTCCTTTTCTTAAAGCAAATAGAGTTTCCAATGCTACCAAAAGTCCGTCTCCTGTAGTGGCAAATTTGCCTAATATAATGTGACCTGATTGTTCGCCTCCTAAATTAAAATTATTTTTTTTCATCATTTCTTTCACGTACCTATCTCCAACTTTTGATCTTTTAAAATTAATTTTTTCATTTGAAAAAAATTTTTCAAGTCCATAATTTGACATTAAGGTTCCAATTACTCCACCTTTTAAAATTTTTTTTCTTTTCCATCTTTTTGCAATCATTGCAATTATTTGATCTCCATCAACTATTTGAGATTTTTCATCGCACATAATTACTCTGTCAGCGTCTCCGTCTAAAGCTATTCCTAAATCAGCTTTAAATTTTCTTACATTTTTTTTAAGAAACTGGGGAAATGTCGAACCACATTTATGATTAATGTTTAATCCATTTGGTTCTACTCCAAAAGCAAATACTTTAGCGCCTAGATCGGACAATATTCTCGGAGCAGACTTGTAGCCAGCTCCATTAGCGCAATCTATTACTATTCTCATGCCCTTTAGGCTAAAATTATCAGGAAAATTATTTTTTAAAATTTTGATGTAGTTGTCGTTTCCATCTTCCAGCCTTTTTACTCTTCCTAATAATTTTGGATTCGATAATTGTTTAATGGTTTTTGTATCAATCAAGTTTTCAATTTTTTTTTCAATTTTGTCCGATAATTTCATGCCATCTGGACCGAATAGTTTTAAACCGTTATCATGGAAAGGATTGTGCGAAGCAGTAATCATTATCCCAAGATTGGCTTTCATCTTTTTTGTTAGCATTGCTAGTCCATTAGTTGGTAGTGGTCCCAATGTAAAAATATGCATTCCTGCTGAAGCTAGACCAGAAACTAATGCTGGTTCGAGTGTATATCCTGATAATCGAGTATCTTTTGCAATAATTGCTACTTGCTTCTTTTTCTTTAGGTTTTTAAAATAAGTACCAGCTGCTAGACCAAATTTAAAAAATTTTTCACCATTAATATTGCCTATATTTACTGTTCCCCTGATACCGTCTGTTCCAAAATATTTTTTTTTCATTTGTTTAATAAGTTTTCAAATACTAAAATACCTTGCTTAATTTCCTTAACATTGTGGACTCTAAAAATTTTTATTCCTTGTAGATATGAATACAAAACTGAAGATAAAGTTCCCCCGATTCTTTCTTTAGTGTCATAATTACCAGAAATTTTTTCGATAAATTTTTTTCTAGATGTTCCTATTAATATAGGAAAACCAAGAGAATGAAATAAAGAAATTTTATTTAATATAATCAAATTATGTTTCAGGTTTTTTCCAAAACCAATGCCAGGATCTAAAATTAATTTTTTTTTGTATTTATCTAATTTGAATTTTTTAATTTGATTTTCAAAAAAATCATAAATATCCAGCAAAACATCATTATATTTAGGATTAATCTGCATTGTTTGTGGTGTTCCTTGCATATGATGAATTATTTTCCATAAATTTTTACTAGAAACAGATTTAAACGAGTTTTGATCAAATTCAAAACAAGATACATCATTTATAATATCCACTTTTTTTTTGATTGCATGGTCCATTACTAAAGATTTTCGGGTATCAATAGATAATAAAATCTTTGGGAAATTTTTTTTAAACTTATTTAAAATTTTTTTTACTCTTTCAAGTTCCTTTTTTTCATCAATAATCTTAGATCCAGGTCTAGTGGACTCACCACCAACATCAATAATATCTGCTCCTGATAGAATCATATCTTTTATTCGTTTAATAGCTTTGTTATATGAATTAAATTTTCCTCCATCAGAGAAACTGTCTGGTGTCATATTTATTATACCCATGAGCAAATGGGACTTATTTTTTAAGAACTTTCTTTTTGCGGTAATTTTTTTTAAATCTTTTGAAACTTTTTTTTTAATAGTTGAAGGTAATTTTTTTATATTATTAATATTTATTATTTTTGATTTTACATTATTTTTATTTCTCTCATAAATTTCGACTTGATTAAATGAAATGGAGCTTTCTCCGCACAAAGGTAATGAAAAATTTTTTTTAATTAATTTTTTTGAATTTGACCCGTAGAAGAAATTACACGGACGGGTGTAATACTTCCTCATTTTTTTATAATGCTGGTTTTGGTTTTAATCCTAACGATCCAAGTGCAGATGAAGTTTTGCCATCATCCTCGTCTTCTTCTTTAAAAGATCTAGTTGGTTTAATATTTTTTAAAATAAGGTCTCTTATTTCATCCCCTGAAAGAGTTTCGTATATCAAAAGTGCTTTTGCCAATTTATGTAAGTCGTCAATTTTATCTGTAAGTACTTTTTTTGCTCTTTCGTATCCAGCATCAACAATTTTTTTAACTTCTGAGTCAATTTTTTTAGCAGTTTCCTCAGACATATTTTGCTGTTTTGTTACAGATCTTCCTAAAAATACCTCTTCTTCATTTTCACCATATGCTAATGGACCTAGCTCTTTGCTCATTCCATATTTTGTGACCATGTTTTTTGCCATCTTTGTAGCCATGTCTATATCTGAAGATGCTCCAGAGGTTACTTTATCGTGACCAAAAATTATTTCTTCAGCAATACGTCCTCCCATGGCTACAGCTATGTCGGAGTACATTTTTTCTCTAGTTACGGATAGCTGGTCTCTCTCCGGCAGTCTCATTACCATACCTAAAGCTCTCCCTCTAGGAATTATTGTAGCTTTATGAATAGGATCAGAAGCTTTCTCATTTAGAGCTACTATAGCATGACCACCCTCATGGTATGCAGTAAGTTTTTTTTCATCTTCTGACATTACCATTGATCTTCTTTCAGCTCCCATCATTACTTTATCTTTTGCCTCTTCTATATCTGACATTGTAACAACCCTTTTATTTTTCCTTGCAGCTAATAAGGCAGACTCATTTATTAGATTTGCTAAATCAGCACCTGAAAAACCTGGTGTTCCTCTTGCAATAGTTCTTAATTTAACATCAGGGCCTGTGCTAATTTTTTTAACATGTACTTTTAAAATTGCTTCTCTTCCAATAATATCTGGATTACCAACAACTACTTGTCTATCAAATCTTCCAGGTCTTAACAAAGCAGGGTCTAAAACATCTGGTCTGTTAGTTGCAGCAATTAAAATTATGCCCTCATTGGTATCGAACCCATCCATTTCGACGAGAAGCTGATTTAAAGTTTGCTCTCTTTCGTCATTTCCACCTCCTAAACCTGCTCCCCTACTTCTGCCAACTGCATCTATTTCATCTATAAAGATTATACATGGAGAATGTTTTTTTCCTTGCTCAAACATATCTCTTACTCTTGATGCACCAACTCCAACAAACATTTCAACGAAGTCTGATCCAGATATTGAAAAAAATGGAACATTAGCCTCACCAGCTATGGCTTTTGCTAGTAAAGTTTTACCTGTGCCTGGAGGGCCAATTAAAAGTGCACCTTTTGGAATTTTTCCACCCAAACGACTAAATTTTTTTGGATCTTTTAAAAATTCAACAATTTCCTCAACTTCTTCTTTAGCTTCTTCAACACCGGCAACATCATTAAATGTTACCTTGCCTTGAGCCTCATTAAGTAATTTTGCTTTTGATCTTCCAAAGCCCATGGCACCGCCCTTACCGCCTTGCATTTGGCGCATAAAAAATATCCATACTCCAATTAGTAAAAGCATAGGGAACCAAGACAATAAAATACCTAAAAGTGAAGGCATTTTGTCTTCTTGGGGCGTTGCCAATATACTTACGCCTTTAGAAGATAGTTTGTCTACTAATTCAGGGTAGTTTGGAGAGTAAGTTTTAAATTTTTTACCATCAGACAATATCCCAGAGATATTATTGCCTTGAATCTGAACCTCAACAACTCTTCCGGCATCAACCTCATTTAAAAAATTTGAAAACGGTAATGTATTTTTTTCAGAGTTTATTTTTGCAGGATCTTGAAACATGTTAAAAAGCCCTACCGAAAGTAAGACTATAATGACCCACATTATTAAATTTTTAATGTTCATATATTTTTAAATAATCATTAATTATTAATAAACAAGTATACTTTAAGGTAAAATGGGTTGTAAATAAGACAAAAAGGATCCAAATCATCAAATTTTTATTATTTTTCCACTTTAAGGCATAAATTCTCGCCTTTTCTAGAGAAAATGCACCCTCCTAACGTTGATCGTTTAAAATCTTTTTTGCTAAGATTTTTTATCAAATTATCTACTTTTTTATATCTTAAATCATAATAATTTTTTTTAAGTTTTTTTATAGACTCATTAATTAATGCTATTTTTATATCATTATTTAATTTCTTATACTTTTTAAAATCTATCAGAATTTCATTTTCTGAATTTTTGATTAGTTCTTTGAAAAGATTGCTTAAATAACCATCTAATGTAGATTTACTGAAAGATAAATTCTGTATAGATCTAAAAATTTGATCATATTTTATACCACTTTTTTCTAGAGGTTTTTTTAAATTTCTTACTTTTGTTCTTAAAAATTTTACATTTTTATTTGAAGGGTCTTTGAAATATTTTCCAAAATTCATTTTTGAAATTTTAATTAAATATTGCTTTTTTACATCTAGAAAAGGCCTAAATAAATTTACTTGATTGCTAATCTTAGTTAGTGGTTTCATGGCAGATAAGCCTTTTAAACCGCTACCTCTAGAGAGTCTTATCAAAAAGGTTTCTACCTGATCCTCTAAGTTATGGGCAGTTAAAATGGTTCTTATTTTATTTTTTTTTACAATAATTTAATAAAATATTATATCTAACTTTTCTAGCCTCTGCTTGGATATTCTCTGTTATTTTTTTTTTATTTACGAAAATCGTTAAATTAATTTTATTTTTCTTTAGTAGTTTTTTTACTTTTATTGCCTCTTGGTAAGAATTCTTTCTAATATTATGGTCTACTAGCACATAATGAAACTTTGTTTTTTTATAATTTGTGTATGATTTTGTCAAAGCAGTTAATGCTAAACTATCTGGACCGCCTGAAACTGCAACTAAGTAGTTTCTCTTATTTAAATTATCTAACTTTTTTTGAAAATTAAAGAAAATGTCAGATAAATCTTTAGTGTCCTTAAGACTTTTCTTAAGATTTACACTTGAATTTTTTTTGCTCATACTGAGCTTTTTGTAACACAGACTTGCTGGCTTTTGGGTATTCTTTTTTAAGTCCTGAAATCATTTTACATCCTTGGTCTTTTTCACCAAGTTGAACCATAGTGATACCTAGTTTTAAAAGATTATCTGGAGCTTTTTTACTTTTAGGGTAATTTTGATATCCATCAAGATAAGCTGTTGCGGCATCAGAATACAATTGCCTAATTCTAAAAGTTTCTCCATACCAATACTGCGCGTTACCAGCTAAATCATGATCTTTATTTTTTTCTATAAATTCTTTTAAGGCGAATTCGGCAGTTTCATAATCTCCTATCTTCATAAAGCTGACTGCAAATTCATATTGTTCTACAGGAGGTTTATTAGGAAGTAAGGACTCTCTTTCTTCTGGTTCTTGTGTGATGACTGTTTGAGCAGTTTCAACTGAATTAATCGATTGTTCCTTAGGCAAGTTTGAAGTTTGATAACCTGGTGCTGCTCCAAAATCTTGAGGTTTGGCTGAACCAGGTAAAGCTGTTTTCTTTTTTTGAGTCTTGTCGATTGTACCGTTTTCTAAGTCAGAAAATCTAAGTTGCGTATCTGACTGAATTTTTGTAACACGGTTAGATAATTTATCTAATCTAAAATTAACTTCTTCAAACTTATTTGTAAGCTGTCTAAATTGATCTTCTATTTCGTTTAATTTTAAAAGATGTTTTGTCATTATATCTTCATTCAATCCATCTGAACTGATTGAAGCCGAAGGCTTTGAGGAAACTAAATCTGATTTTTGATAAACAGCTTTTTCCAATGTCTTAAGATCCTTTGTAATAACTTGAATTTGATCAGATATGGCTTTTAAATAAATTTCCTCTTCCTCAGCCAGAACGCTTACAGAGGAGAATAAAAATATTACAAAAAAAATTCTCATGAATTTTAATTTCTTAAACATGATTCAGTTTTAATTAGATAAAATGGCAAAAAAAAGACCCCTTAATTCTAAGTATTAAGGGGTCTTAATATTTATTAAATGTATTAATTTACTTTGACTGTTACTGATCTTCTATTTTGAGACCAAGCTAGTGGTGTTGAAGCTGGATTAACAGGCTTCTCTTTACCGTAACTAATTACAGAAATTCTTTTACCAGAAATTCCATATGTCATTAAATAATCTCTAGCCGCGTTAGCTCTTCTTTCACCAAGCGCTAAGTTATATTCTCTAGTTCCTCTTTCGTCAGCATGACCTTCTATAGTCACATTAAGATTTTTATTCTTTCTTAAAAAGTTCGCCTGCTTCCTTAGTGTTGCTCTCGAAGCAGTCGTTAAAGAAGATTTATTTGTCGCAAAAAATACTCTATCTGGAACTCCTGAAGCTAAGTATTTAACTGTTTCTTTTCCAGTGTATACGTCGCCATCTATGTTTCCTGATTTTTTCGCAGTAGAACATGCACTTAGTATTAAAGTAGCAAATATTACTAGTAATATATTTTTTAAATTCTTATTAAACATCATTTTTTCCCCTGGGTTTGTTAATGGTTTATTTCAAATTATTCAAAGTTATTCAAGTGTATTTTACTCAAAATAATCCCTTATTTTGATAAAAGAGAGGACCAAGATGGGTCTGAGGCATCACTTTCTGTTTTAAGCCGCCTTTCATTATAACCTGTGATATCAATGGACCACAATTTCGCAGAAAAACCCTCTCCCTGTGAACCGGCTTTAGTCTCTCTGTAGAAAACTAAAACTCGACCATTGGGCGACCATGATGGAGCTTCTTGATAGTAATTTTCTGTAAGCAATCTCTCTCCGCTTCCATCAGTTCTCATTACTCCAATATAAAACCTGCCTTTACGCATTTTGGTAAAAGCTATTAAATCACCCCGAGGTGACCATACTGGAGTTCCATAAATACCGTTTCCAAAAGTAATTCTTTTAACACCGCTACCATCACTTCGCATAACATAAATTTGTTGCAAACCACTTCTATCTGAATTGAAAGCAATAAATTTACCGTCCGGGGAAAATGAAGGTGAAGTGTCTATTGAGGAATGGTCGGTTATCCTTTCGACGACTCTTGTATCTAGATCCATTGTGTAAATATCTGAATTTCCATCTTTAGCAAAACTCATTACAATCTTTTTTCCATTAGGTGAAAATCTTGGTGCAAACGTCATTCCAGGAAAATTTCCAACAACTTCTTGCGTTCCTGTTTCAATATCAAGCAGATATACTCTGGGCATGTTTCTAAAATAAGACATATAAGTAACCATTTGATTTGTCGGATTAAATCTTGGTGTTAAAACTAATTCGTTTCCCAAAGTTAAATACTTTGTGTTAGCACCGTCTTGATCCATAATTGCTAGTTTTTTGATCCTTTGATTTTTTGGGCCGCTTTCTGCCACATAAATTATTCTTGTGTCAAAATAACCTTCTTCACCAGTTAACCTTTCGTAAATTTTATCTGAAATAATATGTGCAACTCTTCTCCAATTAGATGGAGTAGTTGTAAAAGCTAAAGCCGTCATTTCTTTAGCTGCTGCTAAATCCCATAGTCTAAATTCAACTTTTAATTTCTCATCTTTTACTAGAAGCTTACCAGTAACTAAAGCTTGTGCTTTAATTAATCTCCAATCTTCAAACCTTGGTTTTAAATGAGCAATATCTGGTTTTTGAACAAACGCATCCTTTTTAAGTGGATTGAATAATCCTGTAGATCTAAAGTTATCTTCAATAATTTTAGAAATATTTTCACCTAAATTTTTTACTTTTACCCCGTCAAAATTTTCGGATTTTATATCAACATGTAAAGGAGAAATTGCGATCGGTAAGGGATCTAGATTTCCTCTAGTAATATCAATCTCAATTAAAGCTAATGATTTGCTTATAAAAAGAATATTAAACAAAAAGATATAAAAAATTTTATTCATTTCACCCTTTAAGCATTTCTGTTGGATTAAAATTTAATTGTAAGTTTTTCCACTTATCATATCCAGTTGGTGGAACTTTAAGAGGTTGACATAATCTAACTGCTCTCAATGCACTCTCGGCAAGTACTTTATAAAATTTTTGCCCAGGTCTATTCATTCTTTGATGATCTAAAATTTCGGACTTCATTATAGTTCCATCTTTTTTTAATTGTAATTTTATTCTTACTAGTAAATCTTCATCATATGGCAATCCAAGAGGAACGCTCCAACAACCAAAAATTTGCGCTCTTAAAGCATCTTCCTGAGATAGAGTTAATCCCGTTGCAAAAGAATTTTTTTGACTACTTTGAGTCACTTTATCATCAATTTTTTTTTTAATTGCCTCTTCTTCTTTAGCCTTATCAATTAACGCAGCTATTTGATTTGTGTCAACTATTTCTTTTTTTTCAAACTCAGAAGCTTGTCGGATTTCAGGTTTTATTTCCTCTGGATTCTGTTTTTTCTTTACTATTTGTTTTTCCTCTTTTTTTTCATTTGGAAGAGGAATTCTATCTGGTTTTTCTTTTGCTTTTGCTGCTGGTGGTGCTTGCTCTGAAACCAACCTTTCTTCCTCTTTTTTTTTCTTTTCTTCAATTATTTTTCGTGCTTTTGGGGCATATGGTATGCTTGTCTTGTCTGTAATTTGAATTAATTCTACTGAAACTATTGGAGGTAAATCGATTGGCTCTCTAAGCATAAACGGTAAACTTAAAATTGTTAAAAGAACTAAAACTGAATGAAAAGTAATTGAATAAATTAAACTTCTTATCATTGTTCATCCTAGTTTTTATAAGGCTCAGATATCAAAGCCACTTTTGAAAAACCTGCTCCAGATAATGTTCCCATTACTTCTAAAACTCTCCCATAATTAATATTTTTATCTCCTCTTACGTAAATTCTTGTATCGGTTCTATTTTTTGCGATAGCTAATAATTTTGGTATCATTTTTTGATATGTAACTTGATGTTCCTGTATAAAAATTTCTCCTTTAGAATTAATGCTCAATGTTAAAGGCTCTTGATCATCAGGAAGTGAATCTGCTGCGGACTCTGGCAAATCAACTTGTACTCCTACTGTCAGTAAAGGAGCTGTAACCATAAAGATAATTAGCAAAACTAACATCACGTCAACAAATGGTGTCACATTAATCTCGCTCATAGGTTCTTTCTTTGAGCGATTAAATTTAAAAGCCATTGTTATATTATTGATAAAAACCTTTTAGAAAAGTTTTCTACTTTAGAAAAATATCGTTGCGTGTCACTATTAAATTTGTTGTAAGCTACTACTGCTGGTATGGCTGCTAACAAACCTAGTGCAGTTGCGAATAAAGCTTCTGCTATTCCCGGTGCAACAATTGCTAAACTTGTGTTCCTTGAAATTGCAATTGATTGAAATGAATTCATAATTCCCCATACCGTTCCAAATAAACCTATGAATGGCGCTGTTGATCCAACGGTAGCAAGAAATGTAAAATTTTTTTCAACTTTTTTCATCTCATTATCTGTTGCAATTTCCAATACTCTACTTACTCTTGCGGCTTGAACAGCAGAAGATTGTCTTTTAGTTTTTGTCAACTCAGCCATAGCAGTTTTAAAAATAAGTATTGCCGGATCTTTGGAATTCGCAGGTAGACTATTATTAAAACTTTCAGCAGATTTAGCTTTCCAGAATTTTTTTTCAAAATCTTCAATAGAGCTGTTGATATTCTTAAACAATTTAAATTTATCAAAAATCAGTGCCCAAGAAAAAATAGAACAAGCTATAAGTAAGATAATTACAAATTTTACAACAAAATCTGCTCGTAAAAAAAGTTTCCATAGTGTGAAATCACTTGCTCCACCTAATCCAACAACTTGGGCCGCTATATCTTGTTCCATTGTGTCTAATTACTTTTAGAATGTGTCATGAATTTGGCGTTATTAATTAATTTGGGTTTAATTTTCTTCGGTAAATCTTGTTTCACTAAAAAATCTTGCAATCAAGATAGCATCTGACTTATTTACATCTTTTTTTCTTGCTAACTGATTTGACAGTTTTGGATACATCTCAATAGCTTTGGTTCTGCTAGAGTCTTTGGATGAATTGATAAGTTCAAAATGTTTTTTCCACTTTGACGGCCGCACAAAATAAATCGGCAAATCAAGGGCGGCACATATACCCTTAATTGCACCAAAAGTTTGACCGAAATTAAACATGCTCGTAACACCTTGGCCAGGCATAGCATTTACTTGCTCAACAACTACTGCCACCTCCTCGTTATTTTTTAAATTTTCTTTTAAAAGACTTACGAGTAAAGCGCTATTTAGCTGTCTTTTATTTTTTTTTCCTTCTGACATGACCGGAATATCAAATATATTTAAAACTTTGTTGTTTTCTAGTATTGCTATCGCTCCACTCAAACCAGGGTCTATTCCTATGATTATCATTAATGTAAATTTTTTAAGTTGGCGTTTGTAAAAACATTTTGAACATCATCTAGTTCCTCTAAAGCATTTAAAACTTCTAGCAATTTCTCACTTTTATCTTCCGCTAAGTCTACATGATTTAGAGGCCTCCATTCTATAGAGGAGTAATTGAATGTTTCAATTTTTTTTTCTAGTTCAGTTTTAATTTTATAAAAATCTTCTTTTTCAGTGATTATCTCAAAAGCATTTTTCAAATTAATACAATCTTTCGCTCCAGCATTTATAGCAATTTCAAATAATTCTTCTTCTTTAATTTTATTTTTTTCTACGTGAATTACACCACAATTGGAAAACATATGGGTAGTTGATCCTGTTTCTCCTAATCTTCCGCCATTTTTTTTGCAGAACAGTTCTTATACTTGACGCAGATCTATTTTTATTATCTGTGAGAGTTTCTATTATTAATGCAATGTTAGATGGTCCAAATCCCTCGTATCTTAAACTTTCATAGTTTTTATCTCCACCCATTTCTGATTTGCTAATCGCTCGTGAAATATTATCTTTTGGCATATTAGCTTGTTTAGCTGCTTGAATTGCTGTTCTTAACCTTGGGTTCATATCAGGATCTTTATCTCCTAGTTTTGCAGCAACAGTTATCTCTCTAGATAATTTTGAGAAAATTTTTGACCTCTCTTTATCAGCTCTACCTTTTTTATGTTTAATTCCTGCCCAATGAGAATGTCCTGCCATGACTGTTTAGTTAGCTAAACTACCTCCATGTATTAATCTAGTAATTTTTTGTGCCAGGCCAGTTTTAAAATTCGTTTCTACTATAACGCCAGATAAAGTTCCCTCACCCTCAGCCGGAAAATGACTTACTGCATCTTTTTGCTTTAGAAATCTTTTAATTGAGTTTTCTTTATTCATTCCAATTACAGAGTTATAATCACCACACATACCTATATCAGTTTGGTAAGCTGTTCCACCTTCTAATATACGAGTGTCCGCAGTGGGAACATGTGTATGTGTTCCAACTACACAAGTCGCTCGACCATCAAAAAAATGTCCTGCAGCCATTTTTTCACTTGTAATTTCTCCATGAAAGTCGACGATTAAGAAATCTACATCTTTTTTCAATTTCATTTTATTACAAATTTCTTCAGCTGTTTTAAAAACATCTTCTGTTTTTCTCATAAAAACATTTCCCATGAGATTTATTACTCCTACTTTAATTTTTTTCTCTTTTGAAAAATATATTTTATATCCTCTACCAGGAGAGCCATTTGCAAGATTTGCGGGCCTTAAAAGTCTATTTTCTTTTTCTATGAAATCTGTAGTCTCTTTCTTGTCCCATATATGATTTCCGGAGGTAATTACATCAACTCCAATTTTAAAAAAATCTTCTGCTATTTTTTGAGTGATGCCCCGACCGTCATCTGAAGCATTTTCACCATTCACAATTGTAAAATCAATTTTTTTATTTTTTATTAGATTTGGTAATTTATGTAACAAAGCTTTTCTGCCTGAGGCTCCCATAATATCCCCTAAAACTAATATATTCATTAAAAAATTCCTTTTTCTGAAATAATAAAATTTAATCTAACATCATTTTTATCTATAGGAAGTTTATTATGTTTTTGAAACGAAAAAGCAACGCCAATGGTCATAATATTTCTGTAATGTTTTAAATATTTATTGAGATAGCGATCGTAAAATCCTTTACCATATCCTAATCTGTATTTATCTTTATCATAAGCCAATACTGGTACTAAAATTACATCCGGAATTTTAGCATGTGTTTTCTCTGGTTCTAATATTCCAAACTCATTAACAAATAATAAGTCATTTTTTTTCCAAGGATAGAAATTCATTAAATTATTTTTATCGGTGACAGGTAGTAAAATATCTTGAGCTAAAATGCTATTAAATTCTAAAATTTTTAAAGCGTTCAACTCAAAATTTGAAGGGTAATACAGAGCTATCCTAATAAATTTATTTTTAAATTTTAAACGAATTAATTTTAATAAAGGTAAGAAAAAAAATTTTTCTACTTCATAATATTTTTTTTTTCTTAAATTAAAATATTTTTTTCTTAATTGAATTTTTCGATGCATCTACTGTATTTTAGACAGTGACTCAGTGTTTGAAATTATTTTTTCTAGTGATTGAGTGGTTTTATCAAGCATTGTCTCATATAAAGAATTATTTTCTTCGATTGTTTTTTTGAAACTATCCAATTCTTTGTTCAAATTTTTGACCTCTAAATCTTTGCCTTCTTTATACTTAATTGCTAAATACCTAATTTCTTTAAATTTATTTGAAATCTCATCTAATTTTTTTTTCTGATTTGTAACTTTTTGTTTTAAGTCAAAATACTCATCAATTAACTGAATAGTGGTAATTAACAAAAGTTTATTTTCACCGATATTTCCAAGCTTGTCCTTTAATTCTGAATACTTTTTATCCAAAAATTTTGTTAATTTTTTTAAAGACTCTTCTTGGCCGTCATCACATGAAAGTAAATAATCTTTATTATTAAATTTTATATTTACATTTGCCATTTATCTATCTCTTTAACTAAATTTTCAGTTTCTTGACTTAATTCTTCAATATCTTGATTGAACTTATCTTCTAGCTCAGATTTTTTATTTACTTCTAATTGTAGCTTTTTTATTTTATCTTTTAAATACTCGTGCTCCCTCATTAATTCCTCATTTTTTTTTTCAATTTCTTTTTTTTGATTTGCTATTTCATTTTTTTCAGTTCTAATTTTTTCCAAATCATTATTTGGCTGTGAATAACTTAAAGATAATGAATTTAGTTTATCAATAAGTTGGTTTAAATTTTGTTCTTTCTTTTCAAAACTAGTCATAAAGATTTATACCATAATATTGATATAGTTAGTTTAAGTCTATATAGGTAGTAAAAAGTGACTGTAAAATTTAATCAATTATCAAACGCAATTAGATTTTTATCAATTGACGCTGTGCAAAAAGCAAACTCGGGTCATCCGGGCATGCCGATGGGCATGGCCGATGTTGCGACTGTTTTATTTAAATACCACCTGAGGTTTAATCCAAAAAATCCTAACTGGATTAACAGAGATAGATTTATTTTGTCTGCCGGACATGGTTCGATGCTGCTTTACTCTCTTCTTTATCTGAGCGGTTATAAAAGTATTTCAATTGAAGACATAAAAAACTTTAGGCAATTAAATTCTATTTGTGCTGGACATCCAGAGTATAAAAGAGGAACTGGAATTGAAACTACCACAGGGCCTTTAGGTCAAGGATTGACCAACGCTGTTGGTATGGCAATAGCAGAAGAAATATTCAGAAAAAAGTTTAGTTCTTCTGTTATTAATAATAAAACCTATGTAATTGCGAGCGACGGGGACTTAATGGAGGGAATTAGTCATGAAGCAATGAGTCTAGCTGGTCATCTAAAATTAAAGAATTTAATAGTTTTCTTTGACAATAATAAAATTTCAATTGACGGTTCAACATCGCTCAGTGTTTCAGATAATTACAAAAAGAGATTTGAGTCGTACGGTTGGAGCTTCTTAGAGGTAAACGGTCACAATGAAAAACAAATTTCAAAAGCGATCACAAAAGCATTAAAATCAAAAAAACCTACAATAATATCTTGTAAAACTATAATAGGATTTGGATCACCTAATAAATCTGGTAAAGCTTCCTCTCACGGCTCTCCTTTAGGAGATGAGGAAATAGCTTTAGTTAGAAAAAAACTAAAATGGAACAACCAGCCATTTGAAGTGCCTCAAGAAATACTAGATGAATGGAGAAACATAGGTAACAAAGGTGAGCAACTGGAAAATGAATGGCTTGAAACAGTCAATAAAAAAAATCCTAAAATTAAAAGTGAACTCAACGGTGCTAATGAGAAATTGGATTTGAACGGTTTAGAAAATTTAATTCGTAAAGAAAAAGATAAACATTTTGAATCTAAGCCAAGTTTAGCTACAAGACAATGTTCGATGGCCGCTATAGAAAAAATTTCTGCTTTTCTTCCTGAATTAATAGGTGGGTCTGCAGATTTAAGTGGTTCTAATAATACAAAAACAAATAATTCTAAAATTATAAACTCTAAAAATTTCAATGGAAATTACATTCATTACGGAGTTAGAGAACATGGTATGGCAGCAGTTATGAATGGTTTAGCGCTTTATGGAGGTATAATACCTTATGGTGGAACATTTTTAATATTCTCAGATTATTGTAAACCTTCTATAAGACTCTCTGCTTTAATGGGTCTTAAGGTAATTTATGTTTTTTCACACGACTCGATTGGTCTTGGTGAAGATGGTCCTACTCACCAACCTATAGAACAGCTTACTGGGTTAAGAGCTATTCCGAATTTAAATGTCTTCAGGCCAGCAGATATTAATGAAACATTTGAATGTTGGGAAATAGCTTTAAAAAGTGCAAATACCCCAAGTGCGATTGCTTTATCAAGACAAAAAGTTCCTTACATTAATCCAAGCAATTCTAAAGAGAATAAATGTGAAAAAGGAGCCTATGTAGTTAATATAACTTCGCATGAGAGCGCTGTAACATTGGTTGCTTCGGGCACTGAGGTAGATCTTGCCTTAAAAGTTCAAGAAAAACTTAAAGAAAACAATATCCACTCAAAAGTAGTTTCAATGCCATGTATGGAGCTTTTTGATAAACAACCTGAAGATTACCGGAAAGATATTTTAGAAGAAAACTCATTGATCATCACATTAGAAGCTGGAAGTGTAATGTCTTGGCAAAAATATATTAAAAATAAAGGTGCCAATTTAGGTATAAATAAATTTGGTGAAAGTGCTCCTTATAAAGAAGTTTACAAACATTTTAAATTATCAGAGGACGATATAACAATTTTTATTCAAAAAAAATTGAGAGAGTAATAGAAGTCGATGGGTGAAATAAATTTCTTTCCTGACGATTTAGAAATCAAAGATCAAAAAATAATTCTTAGATTAGATTTAAATGTTCCAATTAAAGGCAAAGTTATAAAAGATGATACGAGAATCATTTTATGTTTACCTTTTATAAATAGACTAATTGAAAAAAAAGCAAAAATCATAATTATTAGTCATTTAGGCCGACCAAAAGGAGTTAATGTCCCTGACCTGTCTTTAATACCTATCTACAAATATCTCAAAGATGCACTTAAAACTAATGTTTATTTTTTTAGAGGAAATCTTGATGTTGAAACTAAAGAAAAATTTTCTCACCTAAAAGGGGGTGAGGTAATATTGATTGAGAATATAAGATTTTTTAAAGAAGAAACAGAAGATGGCCAAGATTTTTCAAAAAAGTTAGGTGAACTTGGGGACATTTATATTAATGATGCTTTTTCATGCTCCCATAGGAAACAAGCTTCTGTTCATAGTATAACAAAATTTGTAAAAAAAAGTTATGCTGGTCCATTATTAAAAAAAGAAATAACAGCAATAAATCTTGTTATTAAAAATAAAAAAGAACCAGTCACTTGCATCATCGGAGGATCAAAAATTTCTACAAAGATTAATGTTATTACTAATCTTTTAAAAAAAGTAAACAATATAGTAATTGTTGGGGCAATGGCTAATAATTTCTTCGTTCATAAAAATTTGAAAGTTGGTAAATCTTTAATTGAAAAAAATACAAAAGAGATAATAGCAAATATTTATAAAAAAGCAGAGGAACACAATTGTAAAATATTAATACCTGAAGATTGCATGGTAGGAACAGACTTTGAAGGAACTGGTAAAAATAAAAATATCGATGAGATTCAAGAAAATGAAATAATTTTAGATATTGGCTTCAATACAATCAAAAAAATTCAAAAAAAGATTAATGAGTCAAATACTGTTTTGTGGAATGGGCCAGCTGGGTATTTTGAAAATAAGAACTTCTTAAAAGGCACGTTATCGATTGCAGAAAATATCTCTAAAAATACTATTGAAAAATCTTTAATATCTATTCTTGGAGGCGGAGACACTCTCGCAGCAATAAATAAAAGTAATGACAAACTTACTTTCTCTCACTTATCAACAGCAGGAGGAGCATTTTTAGAGTACTTAGAAGGAAAAGACTTGCCTGGTATAAGTGTTTTAAAATAAATAATCGCTATGACATTAAATGAAATTGCTAAAAAAATGTGCGCTAAAGGAAAAGGTATACTTGCTGCAGATGAAAGTACTGGAACAATAGCTAAAAGATTTAAAAGTATAAATGTTGAAAACATAGAAAAAAATAGACTAAATTTTAGACAAACTCTTTTTAATTCAAGTGCTATGAAAGATTTTATTGGGGGAGTAATTTTATTTGATGAAACAATAAGACAAAAAACTACCTTGGGTCCATCAATTCCAGAATTAATTTCTAAACATGGAGCTGTACCAGGAATAAAAGTTGATAAAGGTGCTAAACCTCTAGCTGGATCTAGTGATGAAACTATAACAGAGGGTTTAGATGGTTTACGCGAAAGATTAAAAGAGTATTATGATTTAGGTGCGAGATTTACGAAATGGAGAGCTGTCTATAAAATTTCAGATAAATTTCCATCTGCCCAATCTATTAAGTCTAATGCTCACGCATTGGCAAGATACGCTGCTTTAGTTCAAGAAGCTAAAATGGTGCCGATAATCGAACCAGAAGTTTTGATGGATGGTTCACATAATATTGATAAATGCTATCAAGTTACAACCGATGTACTTAATGAGTGTTATAACGAACTAGAAATACATAAAGTTGATTTAAAAGGAACTGTTCTTAAACCTAATATGGTTATACCTGGCTCGGAGTGCAAAGATAAATCTAATGCAGAAGAAATTGCAAAAAAAACTTTAGATTGTTTAAAAAAAAATGTTCCATCTGAAGTACCAGGCATAGCTTTTTTATCTGGAGGGCAGTCAGAAATAGAGTCTAGTAAAAATCTCAATGAAATAAACAAAATAAATGATAGTAACTTTTTAATTACTTTCTCTTATGGAAGAGGGTTGCAAGCAAGTGCATTAAAGGAATTTGGAAAAAATCAAGAAAATACAGAAAATATTCAAAAAGCCTTTAACCATAGAGCTAAAATGAATGGTCTATCATCTAAAGGGGAGTGGTCTGAAGAATTAGAGAAAGAATTTGCGGCCTAAAACATTTGAAGAAATTAGTATACTTAATTTCACCTAATAAAATTGATCATAATTTTTTTGCCAGTTTAGATAAAGTATTGTCGTTTAAGAATGTGAAGTTTTTTCAATTAAGATTAAAAAATTTGAGCCAAAAAAAACTTCTTAATTTCTCTAAAAGAATTATTAAGATTACCACTAAGCATAAAGTTAAGTTTATCATTAATGATAATTTTATTTTAGCATCTAAAATTAAAGTTGATGGCTGTCATATGGGTCAACTTGATGGTTCTTTTAAAATTGCAAGAAAAAAACTTAAAGGAAAGATTTTGGGAATTACATGTCATAATTCTAAAATCCTTGCAAATAATGCTATTGGGAATAAAGCAGATTATATAGCTTTTGGATCATTTTTTAAGTCGAGACTTAAACCAAGTGCTAAAAAGGCAAATTTAAATATTTTAAAATGGGCAAAAAAAAATATTAAAAAACCAATTGTAGTTATTGGTGGTATTAATAATATCAATTACAGAAAATTGATTATTGCTGGTGCAAAATATATTGCATTATCAAGTTTTATTTGGGATAACCCGAAATTAAAACCTGAACAAGCGATTAAAAAATTTAAATGAAAATTACCGCTAACGAAATAAAACCTGGAATGATAATTGAACATAAAAACGACTATTGGAATGTTCTTAAAACCCAACATGTTAAACCGGGTAAAGGAGGAGCTTTTAATCAAGTAGAGTTAAAAAGTGTAGTTAAGGGAACAAAATTAAACGAGAGATTTAGATCAAGTGAAACTGTAGAAAAAGCAGAAGTTGATGAAAAGAAATTTAATTTTTTATACATAGATGGTGATATCTGCCATTTTATGGATAACTCAAATTTTGAACAAGTAGAAATACCTAAAACAATTACTGGAGAACAGTATAAACTGTTAAAAGAAAATTTAGAAGTTACTATTTCATTTATGGAAGAAAAACCGATATCTATGGAGTTGCCAAATAACATTGAGTGTACAATCGAAACAACTGATGCTGCAATAAAAAATCAAACTGCTTCTTCCTCTTACAAGCCTGCAATACTTGACTGTGGAATAAAAATTAATGTTCCGCCATTTATTGAAAGTGGAGAAAAAATTATAATTGATACTCGAACATTAGAATACGTAAAAAGAGTAAATTAATGAGATTAAATTCTCCTCAAATAAATTTAATAATAAGAGCGTGCATGAAAGCCTCAAGGTCTTTAATAAGAGACTTCGGAGAAATTGAAAATTTACAGGTCTCTTCAAAAGGTCCTGGTGATTTTGTTACTTCTGCTGATAAAAGAACAGAAAAAATTTTAATCGAAGAATTGCAAAAAGCTCATCCTGAATATGGGATTATCACTGAGGAGTCAGGAATTATAAATGGTACTAACAATAAAAATAGATGGATAATAGATCCTATAGACGGAACAATGAATTTTTTAAATGGTATTCCGCAATTTGCAATTTCTATAGGATATGAAGAAAACGGTGAAATAATTTCCGGAGCAATATTTAACCCAATTATGAATGAAATGTTTTGTGCTGAAAAAGGTAATGGGGCGTATTTGAACAATTCAAGAATAAGAGTTTCAAATAAAAAAAAAATTAACAATGCATTAATTGTTACTGGTGGACCGAAAGCTTCAAGCAAAATAAAAGATAAAATCTTTTCTGAATATGTTAATGTTTCAAAAAATGTTTCCAATGTTAGAAAATATGGAAGTGCAGCTTTGGATATGGCCTATGTAGCATGTGGAAGATTTGATGGATATTGGCAGAGAGAGTTAAACTATTGGGATATTTCTGCTGGGGTAATTATTTTGAAAGAAGCTGGTGGATTTGTAGATTTTTTTGAAGAAGATATTAATTCACCTCTAAAAAAGAATGTTTTAGCTACAAATTCCAATATTCATGAGGAATTAAAAGCTCTAATTAATAAAAAAGATATTGAGTAAAAACTATTATTAATATAAAACTCCGCACATGAAAAAAAATGCACATCCAAATTACCACAAAATAAAAGTTGTTATGACTGATGGTACAGAGTTTGAAACTAAATCTACTTGGGGTAATGAAAATGATGTATTAAAATTAGATATAGATCCAAAGTCTCATTTTGCTTGGACTGGCGGTACTCAAAAAATATTAGACAAAGGTAGAGTAAGTAAATACAACAAAAAATTTAGCAACCTAAGATCAAAAAAATAGTTTATGACTGACGTTCCATTTATGCCAAAAGCAACAGCTGTTTGGTTAGTTGAAAATACAACATTAACTTTTAAACAAATCGCAGAGTTCTGTAATTTACACGAACTTGAAATTAAAGGTATCGCTGATGGTGACGTTGCTAAAGGAATAAAAGCTTACAATCCTATTCTAGCTGGTCAATTATCAAGAGAAGAAATTGAAAAT
>CACJQQ010000007.1 GCA_902595625.1 uncultured Pelagibacteraceae bacterium
TAGATTTATTTTGCCTTCCCAAGTAAAAGCTAGACCGGTTCTACCGGATCTAGTGGGCATTACACAATCAAACATATCTATCCCCTCTTTTACAGCGCCTAATATATCTGATGGGGTTCCTACACCCATAAGGTATCTGGGTTTGTTTTTAGGTAAAAATTTAGTGGTCTCATTCAATATTTTAAACATATCAGACTGTTTTTCACCAACTGCTAATCCTCCCATTGCGTATCCATTAAAATCAATCTCTATTAATTTTTCTATACTTTCAATTCTTAAATCTTTATATAAACCACCTTGGGTAATGCCAAAAAGTCCTTTTGATTTATCTTTACCAAATTCAATTTTACTTCTTTTTGCCCAATTTGTAGAAACATTTATTGCATTAGATAAAATTTTCTTATCTTTTGTTAATTTAGGACACTCATCTAAAACCATAACGATATCTGAGTTAATTGATTTTTGAACTTGGATGCTTTTTTCCGGACTTAAAATAATTTTTTTACCATCTATATGGGATTTAAAAATAGCGCCAATTTTTAAATCAATTTTATTGAATTTAGACAAAGACATTATCTGATAACCTCCTGAGTCTGTTAAAATTGGTTTTTGCCAGTTCATGAAATTATGTAGACCGCTAAATTTTTTAAGTATTTCGATTCCAGGTCTCAACAATAAGTGATATGTGTTACCAAGAATTATTTGTGTACCAGTATTTAGAATATCGTCTGGATATACTCCTTTAACAGAACCGAGTGTGCCTACTGGCATAAAAGTTGGTGTATCTATTACACCCCTTGAGGTATAAATTTTTCCAAGTCTAGCTTTATCATCTTGAGTGATTAACTCAAAAGAAAATTCATTAACTTGCATTTAATTTTATTTGGATCTGATCGAAATAATTTTATCAGGATTTGGAACCGCGCCACTGTTTGGATCACCTTTTTTAATCATGTCTATGAATTCCATTCCTTTTACAACTTTACCAAAAGCAGAGTACTGTCTATCTAAATGAGGTGCTGAGTCAAAACAAATAAAAAATTGGCTATTAGCACTATTAGGGTCAGCTGATCTTGCGGCAGAAAGTATACCTCTTGTGTGTGCTACATCAGTAAATTCTGCTTTAAGATTTGGTAAATCCGACCCACCCGTTCCCGCTAATGATAAATCAAAATCAGCATTATTTGAATTTCCAAATTTCACGTCTCCAGTTTGAGCCATAAAACCATCTATAACTCTATGAAAAACCACACCATCATACTTCCCGCTGTCAGCTAACTCTCGAAATCTTTTTACGTGGTTAGGTGCTTTCTCTGGATAAAGTTCTATTTCAACATCACCATATGTTAATTTTAAAATCATAAAATTATTTTGTGCAAGAATATTGCTTGTTACTAAACTAAAAAACAAGATAAATAAATAGATATTTTTTTTCATTAAATTTTATTTTGAAGCATTTTTACTGTAGATCTAGTAACAAATCTATCTATATCTCCCCCTAGGCTAGCGATTTCTTTCACAAACTTGGATGATATAATTTGGTTTTCAACATCGGACATTAAGAACATTGTTTCAATTTTAGAATTAAGTTTTTTATTCATGCCTGCTAGTTGAAATTCATATTCAAAATCTGACACTGCTCTTAAACCTCTGATAATTGTACTGGCTTTATATTTTTTACATAAATCAATTGTTAAATCGTCAAAAGAAACTACTTTAATCTTTTTTTTACTCAAACTTAAATCCTTAAATAATGAATTATTAATTATGCTCAACCTATCCTCAATAGAAAAATGATAATTTTTATTAGCGTTATCTGTTGTGGCAACAATTAATTTATCAAATACATTTAATGATTTTTTAATTACGTCTATATGTCCATATGTTATCGGATCGAAAGTACCTGGGTAAATAGCAATGTTCATTTTATTGTATATTGTCTTCAATTTTAATCACAGATACAACTTTTTCGCTACCTGATAATTTTTTTATTCTTACACCTTGAGTATTTCGACCAGCTACTCTTATTTCTTTAACAGCACATCTCATAATACTTCCTTTATCAGTTGAAAGAATAATTTCATCACTTTCACTCACAACTAAAGAAGAGGATATATTGCCATTTCTAGGTGAGTTAATAATTCCAATTATACCTTTCCCGCCTCTATTAGTTACTCTATAATCTAAATAGGATGATCTCTTGCCATATCCATTCTCTGAAACTGATAAAATATATTTTTCAACTCCAGTTTTAATTTTTTCATCCTTTTTAATAGTTTTTGAATCAATTTTACTATTATCTAATATTGATAAAGAAATAACTTTGTCTTTATCATTTAATTGAATACCTTTAATACCTTTCGAGGCTCTTCCTTTAAATAATCTTAATTTTTTAGACTTAAACCTAATGCATTTACCAAATTGTGTACTTAATAAAATATCTTGATCATCTCTACAAATTTTTACTCCTATAATTCTATCATCTTGGTCTAATTTCATAGCAATTTTTCCGCTATTATTAATGTTTACGAAATCCTCTAGAGTATTTTTTCTAATATTTCCTTTTGAAGTAGCAAAAACAACCATTAAATTTTTCCATTCAGTTTCATCTTCAGGCAAAGGCATTATTGAACTTATCGAATGATGGCTTTTAAGCGGTAAGATATTAAATATAGATTTTCCTTTAGAAGCTGCAGTCCCTTCAGGAATTTTATGTGCTTTAATTTTATAAACTAAGCCTTGAGTTGAAAAAAAGAGAACAGGTGTATGTGTATTTGCAGTGAATATTTGGACTACAAAATCTTCTTCTCTAGTCGAAATACCCGTTTTTCCTTTTCCTCCTCTTTTTTGAGCTTTTAATGAACTTAAAGGGCTGCGTTTTATATAACCTTGATTTGTAATACTTATAACAACAGACTCTTTTTGAATTGTTTCTTCAATATTATAATTAAGAACTGCATCAATGATTTTTGTTTTTCTTGGTGAGGAAAATTTATCTTTTATAATTTCTAATTCTTCTGTAATTAATTTATATAAAGCTTTTTTAGAATTTATAATCTTAATATATTCAATTATCAGTTTAGCTAATTTATTTATTTCACTTTCAATCTCCCCGATGCCATAAGCAGTTAATTTTTGTAACTTAAGTTCTAAAATAGCATTTACTTGTTCATTTGACAAAGAATAGCTAGTTACATTTTTCTTTTTTTCAATTAAGGAAATTAATTTAATACTTTTTTTAATTTTCCATTTTTTAGATAACAGATTTTTTTTTGCTACATCTGTATCTTTTGAATTCTTTATAATCTTTATTATTTCATCTATATTTTCTACTGCAGTAGCTAAACCAATTAAAATGTGAGCTCGTTCTTCAGCTTTTTTTAAATCAAATTTAACTCTCTTGATAACTGTATCTTCTCTAAATTTTAAAAATTCAGATATAAATTCTTTTAAATTTAAAATTTTAGGTTTGTTATTTACAATTGCTAAAGTATTAAATCCAAAAGAACTCTCTATATTTGTTAATTTATACAATTGTCTCCTTATTGTCTCTGGTTCAGTGCTTTTTCTCAATTCTATAACTACACGAATACCTTCTCTGTTGGATTCGTCTCGTATATCTCTTATTCCCTCAATTTTTTTATCTCTAACAAGTTGAGCAATTTTTTCGATTAAAATAGATTTATTTACTTGATAGGGAATTGATTTAATTATCAGCGTTTCTCTTCCACTTTTTTTTTCCTCTAAATCAATTTCACCTCTTATTTTAAATGAACCTCGACCTTTGTTATAACCTTGTTTTATTATGTCTTTACCAATAATAATTCCACCAGTAGGAAAATCCGGCCCGGGTATATGCTTCATTAATTGGGATACTGTAATATCTTTATTGTTAATATAAGCTATAGTTCCATTAATAATTTCTCCAAGATTATGCGGGGGAATACTAGTTGCCATCCCAACTGCAATACCACCTGCCCCGTTAACTAAAATATTGGGATACTGAGATGGTAGAACTTCAGGTTCTTTTTCAGTTTCGTCATAATTACTTCTATAAATGACAGTGTTTTTTTCTAAATCTTCAGTTAAAAATTGTGCAATTCTACCTAATTTAGTTTCTGTGTATCTCATTGCGGCTGGAGGGTCTCCATCTATTGAGCCAAAATTACCTTGTCCGGTTATTAAAGGAACACTCATTGAAAAATCTTGAACTAACCTTACCAAAGCATCATAAACGGATTGATCACCGTGTGGGTGATATTTACCTATTACGTCACCTACAATACGTGCAGATTTTCTGAAAGGTTTTGACCAATCGTATCCACCTTTATACATTGCGTATATAATTCTTCTATGTACAGGTTTTAATCCATCTCTTACATCTGGTAGAGCCCTGCTAACTATTACGCTCATTGCATAAGATAAATAAGACGAACTCATTTCATCTTGTACAAATATAGGTTTAAAAGACTTATTATTCTCTACAGTATTTTTTTCCATGAAATTTAGAATGGAATTTCATCATCTAAATCAGTGTTTTCTTGATTTAGGCTATCATTAGGTAATGAACTTTTGTTTTCTGAGACAAGGTTTGAGTTACCATTACTACCTCTGCTATCCAACATCGTTAAACTTGAGTTGTAGCCTTGAAGAACAATCTCAGTTGAATATTTATCTTGACCGGTCGCTTCGTCTTTCCATTTTCTAGTGCTTAATTGACCTTCAATATATACATTGGCGCCTTTCTTAACATATTGCTGAACGACATTGACCAAACCTTCATTAAAAATCACTACTCTGTGCCACTCTGTTTTTTCTTTTCGCTCTCCACTAGATTTATCTTTCCAGCTTTGGCTTGTTGCTATACTTAATCTAGCAACGCTTTTTCCATTAACCATTTGCTTAATTTCAGGGTCTGCGCCTAAACGACCTATTAATTGTACTTTATTTAAACTTCCAGCCATAATAATTTTGAATAAATTTTGATTTATTATTTATAAAAAGTAATTATTTATATCATAATTAGCTAATAATTATAAGGTGTATGTTATTTTGGGGAATAAATTATGTTGAAAAAAATCGTTGTAAAAGGCGCTAAAGAACACAACTTAAAAAATGTTTCTCTCGAAATCCCAAAAGAGAAACTAGTTGTCATAACTGGACTATCTGGATCAGGAAAATCATCTTTAGCATTTGATACAATTTATGCTGAGGGACAAAGGAGATATGTGGAAAGTCTTTCATCTTACGCAAGACAATTTCTTGATAAGATGAAAAAACCTAAAGTGGATTTAATCGAAGGTTTAAGTCCAGCTATATCTATAGAACAAAAAAATACTTCAAAAAATCCAAGGTCAACTGTAGCGACAGTTACTGAGATCTATGACTATATGAGAGTCCTTTTTGCAAGAGTTGGAGTTCCTTATTCACCATTTACGGGAAAGCCTATTGTTTCACAGCCAATAAGTGAAATGGTGGATAAAATTAAGAAACTGCCCAAAGACAGCACGATCTATCTTCTTGCACCAATAGTAAGAGGAAGAAAAGGAGAATATAAGAAAGAAATACTTAATTACAAAAAAAGAGGTTTTACAAAAATAAAAGTTGATGGAAAATATTTAAATATTGATGAATTTCCAAATTTAAATAAAAAACTAAAACACGAAATTTCAATAATTGTGGATAGAGTAATTCTTAACTCTAACCTTGGGAATAGATTGGCTGATAGTGTAGAAACAGCAGTAAACCTCTCAAATGGATTACTTGTAGTAGAATACGAAAATGAAACATTACCTAAAAAATTTAGAAAACTTGAAACAATCACTTTTTCCTCAAAATTTTCGTGTCCAGAAAGTGGATTTACAATTGAGGAGATAGAACCAAGGCTTTTTTCATTTAATTCCCCATACGGAGCTTGTGAAGAATGTGAAGGAATTGGTCATAACTTAAATGTAGATCCTAATTTAGTTGTTTCTGATCCAAAAAAAAGTCTTCAAGATGGCGCTATTGAACCATGGGCTAAATCTACTTCTCTTTATTACGCACAAACCTTAGCGTCTTTAGCTAAACATTATAAATTTTCAATTTCAGATTCTTGGAGAAAAATTCCAAAGAGAATTCAGGACGTTATTTTATATGGGTCAGACGAAGAAGAAATAAAATTTTCATACGATGATGGATACGAAGCTTATACTACAAAAAAAACTTTTGAAGGCGTGGTTAATAATCTTGAAAGGCGCTATTTAGAAACTGATAGTGAGTGGAAAAGAGAGGAAATATCTCAATATCAAAGTGAGACTGCGTGCGAAAAATGCAAAGGGATGAGGTTAAAAGATGAGGCACTTTGTGTAAAAATTAATTCATTAAACATAAGTGAAGTCACTGAAAAATCAATTGATGATGCACAAAAATGGTTTGAAAATTTACAAAATGTATTAACTGAACGAGAAAATAAAATAGCACAACATATTTTAAAAGAAATAAACGAAAGACTGAACTTCCTATTAAATGTTGGTTTAAATTATTTAACTTTATCAAGAGAGTCAGGTACTTTGTCTGGAGGAGAGGCACAAAGAATTAGATTAGCTTCTCAAATAGGTTCGGGTCTTACAGGTGTATTATATGTATTAGACGAACCTTCTATTGGTTTACATCAAAGAGATAATAAAAAATTAATAAAAGCTCTGAAAAAGCTAAGAGATCTAGGAAACACTGTAATTGTTGTTGAACATGATATTGAAACAATGGAAAATTCAGATCATATTATTGATATTGGGCCTGAAGCTGGATTGAATGGAGGACAAATAGTAGCTAATGGAACTGTTAAAGAAATTATTTCTAATGAAAATAGTATTACTGGTGACTATTTATCTGGAAAGAAATTTATAGCAATTCCAAAAAAAAGAAGATCTGCAAAGAATGGAAGGTTTATTGAAATAAGTGGCGCAAGTGGAAATAATTTAAAAAAGGTAAATTTAAAAATACCAGTTGGAACTTTTACTTGTGTTACAGGAGTTTCAGGCAGTGGAAAATCAACTTTAATTTTGCACACTTTATATAATGCATTTAATTTAATGTTAAATAAAAATAAAAGTCGTAAAGTTCCAAAAGCTTTCACAGGTTTCAAAGGAACTGAATTAATTGATAAAATTATAGATATAGATCAATCCCCTATTGGAAGAACGCCTAGATCTAACCCTGCTACTTACACAGGTGCTTTTGGACCAATAAGGGAATGGTTTGCTGGATTACCCGAGTCAAAAGCAAGAGGATATAAAGTTGGAAGGTATTCTTTTAACGTAAAAGGTGGAAGATGTGAAACATGTGAAGGTGATGGAGTTATAACCTATGAAATGCATTTTTTACCTGATGTATTTATTCCTTGTGATACTTGTAAAGGGGCAAGATATAATAGAGAAACATTAGAAATTAGGTTCAAAAATAAAAATATTGCAGATGTTCTAGATATGACTGTTGAAGAGGGCTGTGAGTTTTTTGAGAACATACAATCAATAAGATCAAAATTAATAACTCTCAAACACGTCGGTCTTGGTTATATGAAAATAGGTCAACAAGCTACAACGTTATCCGGTGGTGAAGCTCAAAGAATTAAATTAGCGAAAGAATTATCAAAAAGACCAACTGGAAGAACTTTATATATACTAGATGAGCCCACAACTGGGCTGCATTCACACGATATAAAAAAATTATTAGAAATTCTCCAAGCGTTCGCGAATACTGGAAATACGGTAGTTGTAATAGAGCATAATTTAGATGTTATCAAAACAGCTGACCATATAATTGATATGGGTCCTGAGGGGGGTGTAAATGGAGGAAAAATTATCGCAGAGGGTACACCAGAAAAAGTATCAACAGTCAAAGAAAGTTACACAGGTAAGTTTATTAAAGAAATTATGGGTGAAAATCCTATGAAAAAAACTGCCTGAAATTAAAAATTATGTTATAATGGAATCATGACCAATATATTGCAATCACTCTCAAAAACTATTCACCTTTCCCTAGGTATAGCTGTATTGTTATTTTTAGGTCTACATTTCTTTGGTGAAGGTTTTGCTTTTGATACGATATTTTGGAGCTGGTTATTTAGATTTATTCATGTTGTTGTTGCAATAATGTGGATAGGTTTACTGTGGTATTTCAATTTTGTTCAGATCCCAAATATGCCTAAAATTCCCGATGAACAAAAACCAGCAATAGGAAAAGTAATTGCTCCAGCGGCACTATTTTATTTTAGATGGGCAGCTGCTATTACGGTTATATCCGGATTAATTTTAGCATGGATTAATGGATACGTTCATAGCGCAATGATTTTAGGCCTTGATGGATCTGGAGGCAAAAATACTGCAATTGGTATTGGTATGTGGTTGGGTTTAATAATGGCCTATAATGTTTGGTTTGTAATTTGGCCTAATCAGAAGAAAGCACTTGGTATGGTTGAAGTTACTCCAGAAGTAAAAGCTGCTTCAGCTAAAACTGCAATGTTATTTTCGAGAACAAATACGCTTCTATCTTTACCAATGTTGTTATCAATGGTAGCAGCCCAGAATCTTTATTAATTTTAAGGAACTATTTTTTCTTCTTCTTTTTCTATAGTTTTATAACTTACTTTGAAATATTTCAAAATTGGTGAAGCTACAAATATAGAAGAATATGTACCTACTAAAACACCTAAAATCATAGCAAAAGAAAATCCTCTTAAAATCTCACCACCTAAAATAAATATTGAGAATAATGCTAATAAAGTGGTAACAGATGTAATAATTGTTCGAGCTAAAGTTTCGTTAATCGATAAATTTGCTATATCCTTTATATCTAACTTGTGAAATTTTCCTAGATTTTCTCTGATCCTGTCATATATTACCACTGTATCATTCATCGAATAACCGACAATAGTTAAAACAGCAGCAATTATTGAAAGGTTTATCTCTAACGCTAAAAGTGAAAAGATGCCAAGTGTTATTATTACGTCATGAAATAAAGCTATGATAGAACCTATGCTAAATTGCCATTCAAATCTTACCCAAATGTAAAAAAGCATTGCTGCTAAAGACAATGAGATAGCAATTATACCAGATTGTAATAATTCTGCACTTACCTTTGGACCTACATTTTCCACTCGTCTAAAGTTAACATCAGTATTTAAACTGTCGGATAGATTTTTTTTAATTTCCGGAATTAATTTATTATTATCTCCCTTTTGTTCAACTTTAATTAAAAAATCGCCTTCTTTACCAAATTTTTTCACATTAACATCTCCTAAATTCATATTTTTAAGAACATCCCGTATTGAAGAAGCTTCAGTATTATTTGATCTTAATTCGATAAGCGTGCCTCCCTTAAAATCAATTCCATAATTTAAGCCTTTAAATGCAATCAAAATAATACTTATTAAAAAAAGTATTACTGAGAAAATATTGGCATGCTTGAATTTCGATGAAAAATTATAATTTGTCATTAAATATTAATCTCTTTATTTTTTGTGTTTAAAACCACTAATGAAGTAAGGTGTCTTGCTAAAAAATATGCAGTAAAAAGTGTTGTGATAATTCCAATTCCTAAAGTGATAGCAAAACCTTTAACTGGACCTGAGCCAAACGCAAATAAAATAATAGCAGCAATTAGCGTAGTTATATTTGCATCTAAAACTGTTATTTTTGCTCTAGCATATCCTGAGTCAAAAGCATGAATTATTGATTTTTCTGTTTTTAACTCCTCTCTTATTCTCTCGAAAATTAAGACATTTGCATCCACAGCCATGCCCACAGTTAAAATAATTCCAGCAATACCTGGTAACGTAAGTGTTGCCTCCAAAATTGTAAGAATACCAGTTAACATTAATAAATTTGCAATTAAGGCTGTATTAGCAATAAGTCCAAAAATTTTGTATTTATATAGCATAAATAAGATAACTAAAATAAAGCCAACAATTAAAGATGTAATTCCAGATTTGATTGAGTCTTCACCTAAATCTGGTCCTACTGTTCTCTCCTCCACTACAATTAATGGTGTAGGCAAAGCTCCAGATCTAAGTAACAATGCTAAATCTGTTGCTTCTTGAAAAGTAAAATTTCCTGAAATCATTCCATTACCAGAAGTAATTGGTTCATTGATATTTGGGGCACTTACTATTTCACCGTCTAAAACAATAGCTAATCTTTTACCAACATTGTCAGTAGTTGCTCTTCCAAATTTTTGTGCGCCAAGCCTATCTAATGTAAAAGATACTGTTGGCTCATTGTTTTGATTTTGAATGCTTGGCTGAGCGTCAATTAGATTTTCTCCACTCATAATTATTCTTTTACTAATATTAAGCTTTTCTCCATTTTCAGAAATTAACTCATCAGTTCCAAATTCATTATTATCTGAAACAAGTCTAAAATTAAGTTGAGCCGTTTTACCTAACAAAGCTTTTATTCTTTCAGGGTCTTTCAGTCCTGGAAGCTCTACGAGAATTCTTTTTTCACCCCTTTGAAGTATTGTTGGTTCTTTTGTTCCTACATCGTCTATTCTACGTCTTACTATTTCAATTGATTGTTTTAGAGCTGAATTATTTATAGTAAGTAATCCAAACTTTGAAAAAGATATTTTGATTTGGTTGTTATTAATTTTTGTATAATATAGTTCATAAGATCTATAATTATCAATATAAGGATTTACGATATTATCTTTTCTAGAGTTAAATAATAAATCAAATTTTTCTAAATTATCTATTGATAATAATAAATTGTCATCGTTTATTTTGAAATTTTTATAATTTATTTCATTTTCTTTAAGTAATTTTTTTATAGGTATGACTTTAGATTGAATTTTTTCCTTAACTAAACTATCTGAATTGATTTCCAATAATAAGTAAGATCCTCCCTGAAGGTCTAAACCTAAGTTTATTTTTTTATTAACTAATTGATTGTTATCATTCTGTAGGTTTAAAAATGAGAATACAGCTATAAATATGAATAAAATGTAAATGATTAAAACGTTTATTTTAGAAAAATTTAACACAAAAAAGAATTATTTTTTAACTTCTTCTTTTTTAAGTAAACTTGTTATTGTAGACCGAATTATTTGAACTTTCGTGTTTTCGCCAATCGTAACTTCTATACGGTCATCCTCCATTACACGATCAACAATACCAATAATACCACCTGAGGTAATAACTTCATCACCTCGTTTTAGAGACTCTACCATGGCTTTGTGGTCTTTAACTCTCTTTTGTTGAGGTCTTATTAAAAAGAAATAAAAAATTACAAAGATTAATATAAGAGGTATAAACTGGGCTATTCCTTGTCCGCTCATGAAAGAACAATTATATTAAAAACTTTAGATAAACAAGTAAATTATAATTAAATTTTTTCTAGATTATTCATGTATTTTTTTAATACATTTGGGATATTAATTGAACCATCTTCATTTTGATTGTTTTCTAGCAAAGCTATCATTAATCTTCCAACAGCTAAACCAGATCCATTTAGAGTTCCTACATATTCATTTCCGCTGTCAGATTTATATTTGGCTCCCATTCTTCTAGCTTGAAAAGAACCACAAGATGAACAGCTTGATATTTCTCTATACTTTTTTTCAGATGGTATCCAAGCCTCAATATCATAGGTTTTCTCAGCACTAAAACCCATATCTCCTGAAGAAAGTAATATAACTTGATAAGGTATTTCTAATTTTTTAAGAATACTCTCTGCACAACTTAACATTCTCTCTAATTCCTCTAAACATTTGTTTGGTTCAACTATACTTACAAGTTCAACTTTATAAAATTGATGCTGTCTAATCATGCCTTTTGTGTCTTTGCCATAACTACCAGCTTCCTTTCTAAAACAGGGTGTTGCAGCTACAAATCTATTAGGTAAAAAACTTTTATCAATTGTCGATTTTCTTACTAAATTTGTAAGAACTACTTCGGCAGTTGGTATTAAAAACTTTCTTTGATCTGACTTTTCAAATTTTATTTCAAATTGGTCTTCTTCAAATTTTGGAAGTTGACCTGTTCCAAACATTACATCTTCATTTACTATTAATGGAGGTGAAATCTCAGTATATTTAAACTCATTAATATGAGTATCTAACATAAAGTTGATTAGAGCTCTCTCAAGTAATGCAAACTTATCTTTTAAAACTACAAATCTTGATCCAGATAATTTTATTGAAGTATCGAAATCAATATTTTTGTTTTTGTTGCCTAACTCAATATGAGATTTTATTTTATATGAAAAATTTTTTACTTTTCCCTCTTTTTTTATTAGTTTATTTGATTTTTCGTCATTTCCAATGGGAACATCATTCAGTGCTAGATTTGGTAGGGAAGAAACAATCTCATCTAAATCTTTTTGAGAATTAGACTGTCGTTCAATTAAATCTTTTATTTCTAAAGAAATTTTTTTTGATTTTTCAAAATTTTTTTTATCTTTTGATTTAGAAAGAATTTTTTTTTCTTGTTCTAATTTTTCTTTTTTATTAATTAGATCTCTATTTAATGCATCTTTTTTTTTAAAATCTTCAATATTAAAGTTAACGTTTCTATCTTTGAAAGATTTTACATATGAATCTAGGTTTTTTCTTAAATCTTTTAAATTATGCATTTTCTATGTCTTTATCTTTATTTTTTTTTTCAGTGAATCGTACTGTTATTATAGATAATTCGTAAAGCAATAGAAGAGGAATTGCTAGACCTACTTGAGTGATTGGATCTGGAGGAGTTAAAATTGCTGCGAGTGTAAAAATAATTACAATAACATATCTTCTGGTTTTTTTTAAATATTCTGAGTTGACTACTCCTACCCTAGCCAATAAATTTAGCAATATTGGCAACTGAAAGCTGATTCCAAAAGCAAAAATTAATCTCATTATTAAAGATAAATATTCATTTACTTTTGCTTCTAATTGAATGGGTAAGTTTGTATTTGATCCCATTGACTCGAATGATAAAAAAAACTTTATGGCTAATGGCATAACTAAATAATAAACTAACATTCCTCCAAACAAAAAAAGTATCGGTGTTGAAATTAAATAAGGTAATAAAGCTTTTTTTTCATTTTTGTATAAACCGGGTGCAATAAATTTATATATTTGTATTAACAAAAATGGACTTCCAATAAATATAGCTGAAAAAAAAGCCACTTTTAAATAAGTGATAAAAGTTTCATGTAAAGCTGTAAAAATTAAACGTCTAGAAATAGAATCATCTTTTACCGCCTCTGCATATGGATTAACTAAAAATGAGTAGATATGTTCAGCAAAGGTGTAAGAAATTACAAAAATTACTAAAATAAATACTAGTGATTTTATTAATCTAGAACGTAATTCTACAAAGTGACTCGTAAAAGAATTGTTATCACTCATTATCCGTATAATTTTCTTTTTTATTATCTTTTTTATTAATATCTTTTTCTAAATCAATATTATCAGTAACTGAATTTACTTCTCTCTGAAAATTGCTTAATGTATTTTTTAATTTGCCAAAATAAGATCCTATTTTTTTTAGTGCAATTGGAAATTCTTTTGGTCCAAGAATTAATATTGCAATTATAACTATAGTTAAAATCTCTAACCACCCTATTTGAGGCATACCTGATTACTTATTTTCAGAATTCGAGTTATCTGAATTATTGTCAGAATTATCGGTGTTAGTGGAACTATCGTCTGACATACCTTTTTTAAAACTTTTGATACCTTTAGCAAGATCACCCATTATGCTTGAAATTTTTCCTTTACCAAAAAGTATTACTACCAAAATTGCAATTATAATTATTCCTGTCCAACCAATATTTCCCATAAGTATTTTATATACAATAAATTAACATAAATAAATACGTTTATTTTTCATCCTCTGGAGCTTTTTTTATTGCCTCGTCTATATCTTTATAAATATCTTTTTTATTTTCACTAATAGATTGTTCCTTAAAAAATTTACCAGTACCAAATATTGATTGGTCGATACTAGTAGTATCAATAAGCCCAGCAGATCCAAGTTCATCTATAGTAGGTAAATCTGATAATTTCTGAATATTAAAATGATTTAAAAAATTTTCGGTAGTAGCATACTGAATAGGTTTTCCAGGAACATCTTTTCTACCTGCTGGCCTAACCCAATTTAATTCTAATAAAATTTCTAAAGTATTAGATGCAAATGAAACACCTCTTATTTCCTCAATTTCAGATCTTGTTACTGGCTGATGATATACAATAATTGCTAGAGTTTCGACAGTGGCCTTTGATAATTTTTTTTGAGTAGATTGTTGAAGTGACATCAGTTTTGATAAATCAGCAGCCGTTCTAAAAGACCATTTGTTTTTTATACAAACTAAATTAATTCCCCTGTTTTTATAAATATCTTTTATGTTTTCTAAAATTTTTTTTATGTTTGTGTTGGTTTGCACTCGTTTTTCAATTGTCTCAATATCAATTGGTTCAGCTGCAGCAAATAAAATTGCTTCTACTTGTCTCTCTAATTTAGAAGGAGCTGCTGGAAATTTAATTATATTATTTTTTTTATTTGGCATATTAGTTTTTCTTGATCATCAATTTATCAAAAGTTTTTTTTTGAGACACTTTAACAATACCTTCTTTTGTTAATTCTAAACTTGCAGATAAAATACCTGCTATACCGGTTTTGTGCATCTTGTTTTTTAAATAAAAATTTGGGATTAATTCTACTATATGTTTCCACTCTTTTATCTTATCTAAATTTTTATTAATTTGTTTAATGCCTTCTTCTGTCGTTAAAACAGGTAATTTCGGTATACTAATGTTTTGAAAAGTTTTTTGCATTTGAATTCCAGCATAGCTTTTTAACAACTCATAAAGAGTAACATCATAAACTGGTGTTTTAATTGACCTAATTCCACCTTTCATACCTCTGGTAAAAATATGAACTCCTAATCTTTTTTTTTGCAACATTTGATCAGACAAAATTCTAATCAGTTCTAATTTTTTAAGTTGTAATTTAAGTTTTTCAGCAACTTCTAATGCTTTAAAGTCATCTTCTTCATCTTCTGGAAGAAGTAACTTAGATTTTAAATACGCAAGCCAAGTCGCCATCAGTAAATACTCTGAAGCTGTTTCTAAATTAAGATTTTTACTACTTTTTATAAATTCTAAGAATTGATCTGCCAATTTTGTTATCGAGATTTCTGCAAGATCTACTTTTTGTGTTTTCGCTAAATCTAATAAAGCTTCTAATGGACCACTAAAGTTGGGTATATTAATAGATATTTTATTAGTATTTGATTCCATTAATAATTTTACCTTAAAATTTTGTAAATTTCTGATGTTTTTTTAGAAGTAAATTTATCAATATAAGGTACTGTTTTTATCAATTTGAAGTTGTCTCTTATGTTCCCGGAACAATATAAAACTAAATTACATCCCGCTGCTAATGATTTTTTAGCATTAGTTACTAAATCATATTTAAGCGCTTTCATAGAAATGTCATCGGACATTAGTATGCCTTTAAAACCTATTTTTTTTCGAATTACATTTTTGATAATTTTTTTTGAAAAAGTTGAGACATTTTTATTATCAATTTTTGAATAAAGTATATGTGCTGTCATAGCCATTTTGGCTTTAGATGATTTAAAAGGATAAAAATCTATTTTATTTAATTTTTTCTCACTTAAATTAACTCTTGGCATATTAAAATGACTATCTGTTGAAGTACAACCATGTCCAGGAATATGCTTAATTACTGTAATAATATTTTTTGAATGACATTGACTAATTGTAATTTCACCCAATTTTTTTACAATTTCTTTATTTTTAGAAAAACTCCTTGTGCCTATTATTTTGGTTGTATTTTTTCTCAAAATATCAAGAACTGGAATTGTGTTAATATTAAATCCAATTATTTTTAATTTCTTGCACAAAGATGCTAGATAATTTTTGTATAGAGTAATGCCAATTTTTGGATTAATTTTATATAAGTTTCCAAAATAATTAGCATTAAAATTATGATTTAAAATATTTCTTAGCCTTGAAACAGATGAGCCTTCTTCGTCGATGATAACAGGAAAATTTTTATCTTTAGTTAATCTTCTTATTTCTTTAATAAGACCATTTATTTGAAAAAATGATCTAATGTTTCTTTTAAATAAAATTAATCCCCATGGTTTTTCTTTTGAAAAGAACAATTTTTCTTTGACACTTAATCTAGGTCCTTTAATGCTGATAATTATTGCTTTTTTTTTCATTCAGATTTAAGTAAATCCCAAAATTTTCTAGGCTTTTCATTCTTTATCTCATCAGAAAATCCATCATTAAATTCAATCACATTATTTGTATCATTTAACAGAACTGGTAAATTTGAAATTTTTTTATTAATTATTTCATTTATATTGTTTCTATTAAAATCTTTCGCTTCAATATTTTTGTTAGAGGAATAATATTTATATGTAATAAAAAAAAAGACCATAACTGTCAAAATTAAAAAAGTATTTGCTATCTTAATCATTACATTTTCTTAGGCAATGATACACCAAGAATGTTCATTCCATTTTCTATTACTGTAGCAACAAGATTTATAGTTAATAAGATTTCTTTTCTTTTAATGCGCTCATTTTCTATAAATCTATAATTCTGATCATCATTTCCCTTACTCCAATATGCATGAAATAATGTAGAAAGTTCATACAAATAAAAAGGGATTTTATGTAAATCAAATTGTCTAGATGCGGATTCTACTATTTTTGGCCACTCAAAAACTTTTCTAATTATTTTTTCTTCAATTTTATTAAAATTTGTATTTTTTTCATCTAAATCTACATTTTCAAATAATTTTAATTTTAAAATTCTTAAAAGAGAACTTATTCTAGCATAAGCATATTGAACGTAAAAAACAGGATTATCTTTTGTTTTTTCTTTAACTTTATCAAAGTCAAAATCTAACTCGACATCATTACTTCTATTAAGCATCATGAATCTAATCTGATCTTTTTTTACTTCCTTAAGAAGATCTTGCGCAGAAATAAAATCTCCAGCTCTCTTTGACATTTTAAAAGGTTCACCATTTTTGTACAATTTAACAAGTTGGCAAACTTTACAATTAAGTTTTATTTTATTATTTGATAAAGCCGAAACTGCAGCCGTAATTCTTTTTATATAACCAGTATGATCAGCTCCAAGAATATTAACTAAATTTTTATAATTTCTATTAACTTTATCCATGTGGTAGGCAACATCATTTGCAAAATATGTCCAGGAACCATCATTTTTTTGAAGCGCTCTATCTGTATCATCCCCGAATAGAGTGGACTTAAAAATCAATCTTTTAATTTTTTTCCAATTTTTATTTGTTTCTCCTTTTGGAGGTTGTAGAAAACCCTCCTCTACAAAATTTTCCTCTTTAAGCTTGTTAACTGCTTTATTAACTAGATCTTTATTAACTATTTCTGTTTCTGAAAAAAAATTATCATGAGAAATGCCCAAAAGTCCTAAATCTTTTTTTATTAATTCCATAGAGCATTTCAATGATTCTTTCTTTAAAAATTCGAAATTTTTTTCAAACTCGTTAAAGTCTAATTTCATATTTTCTTTTATTATTTTTTCAGCTATATCTTTTATATAAATGCCAGGATATAAATTCTCTTTTTTTGGAAATTCTTTTTTATACTTTATTTCTATAATTCTAAAATAAACAGACTCAACAAAATTTCTAATTTGACCACCATAATCATTTATATAATATTCTTTAGTTACTTTGTTTCCATTAAACTTTAATAAATTAGCTAAAACATCTCCAAAAATTGCTCCTCTACAATGACCTACATGCATTGGACCAGTAGGATTAGCTGATACAAATTCAATATTAAATGTTTCATTACTATCAGTAGACCCATAAGTATTATTATTTAAAATTGAATTTATATTATTTAATAAAGCAACTTTTGATAGTTTAATGTTTAAAAAGCCAGGACCAGCTATATCTATTTCTGAAAAGTTTTTTATTTTTTTTAAAAAAATACTTTTTAATTTCGTTGCCAAAGTTTTTGGATTTATATTATTTTTTTTTCCAAGAACCATTGCAATATTGCATGATAAATCATATTCAAATTGTTCAGGGGGAATTTCCAAATTAATTCCTTTTAAATTATCAATATTTTTTAAATTTAGAGAGTCTTTTTCGGAGAGAATTAGTTTTTTTATTTCAGATAAATGGTGTTTAAAAATATTCATTTTATTTGTTTATAAAGATTTATTGCATATCTATCAGTCATTCCAGCAATATAATCACAAATAATTCTTTCTATGTTTGAATTGCTGTATTTTTTTATATTAATATATTTTTTTGGGTTTTTTCTTATTTTTAAAAAAAGTCTCGTTATCACTTTTCTTCCATAATTAGTTTTTGAATTTACATTTTTATGAAAATACATTTTTTGTTTTAAAAAACTTTTAATTTTTCTATCAAAATTTTGCATATTTTGTGAGAATGAAACTAGTTGATTTTTTGTTCGATAAATATCGTTTAAATTTTTTATTTTATAAAGTCTTATATTTTTTTTGGTTGTGCTTATAACATCACTTACCATTTCATTAATTATCTCTCTTATAATTTGTCTAATAACTAAATCAATGGAATATCTGTTTAATTTTTTTTTATGTTTCGTTATAATTTTATTAAGTACTGGTATATTTGTTAAAAAATTTAAATCGAATAAATTGGATTTTAACCCATCTTCAAGATCATGACTATTATACGCTATATCGTCTGATATTGAGGAAATTTGAGATTCGAGAGATGAATTTAAATTAAAATTAATTTTTTTTTTAAAAAAATTATTTCCTAAAATTCTGTTTAATTTGGTCAAATCTTTAATTGGTCCATTGTGTTTAATTAGGCCGTCTAATGTTTCTATTGAAAGATTAAGCCCTTTAAAATCATAATATCTATTTTCTAAAATCGTTATTATTCTTAGTGTTTGTATGTTGTGGTCGAAACCTCCATAATTTTTCATACAATCATTTAGAGCTTCTTCTCCGGCATGACCAAAAGGAGTATGACCTAAGTCATGTGCTAAACTTAAAGTTTCAGACAAATCCTCATTTAAGTTAAAATATTTAGAGAGTGTCCTAGCTATTTGGGAAACTTCAAGTGAATGAGTAATTCTTGTTCGGAAGTGATCGCCAGAAGTATTCACAAAAACTTGGGTTTTATGTTTTAATCTTCTAAATGCAGTAGAGTGTATAATTCTGTCTCTATCCCTTTGAAAATCATTCCTTAAATCGGTTTTTTTTTCCCTAAAAAATCTTCCTTTAGATACTAGGGGAACGGCTAATTTAGATAGTTTTCCAATTGATTTTTTTTGCATGCTTACTACATAGATTATATACTAAATATATATCGTTTATGGAAAAGAAATTAAAATTCACTGATCAAGCCTTAAATCAAATAAACTTGATAACTAAAGGCGATGAAAAAAAATATTTTAGAATCACCGTTCAGGGTGGCGGTTGTTCTGGCTTTAAATATAATTTTGGTTTTGACTCAAAATCAAATGGTGATGATGTAATATTTGGAAAAACGATTATTGATAAGTCCTCACTAGATATAATTTCTGGATCTGTTGTTGATTTTAAAAAAGAGATGATTGGAGAATCTTTTGTGATTGACAATCCTAAAGCTTCTGCTTCGTGCGGTTGTGGCCTTTCCTTTTCTGTTTAATGAAAATTATATCTTGGAATGTCAACTCTGTAAGAGCAAGAATAGAAAACATTAAAAATTATATTAAGGATTCTGCCCCTGACATTCTCTTGCTACAGGAGATCAAAACACAAAATGAAAATTTTCCAAAAGATGAGTTTAAAAATTTAGGTTATATATCATACATATTCGGTCAAAAAAGTTACAACGGCGTAGCAATTATTTCTAAACATGAATTAGAAAATATCAATAATAACTTTATAAAAGATAATTTAAATCAATCTCGTATAATTACCGCTGAATTAAAATTTAAAAAAAAAAAAATAGAAATTATTAATATTTACGTTCCTAATGGAAATCCTGTAGATACAGAAAAATATGAATATAAAAAAGAATGGTTAAAAAAATTTATATCAAATATCAAAAAAAAAATTCAGAAAAATTCTAATATTATTATTGCTGGTGATTTTAATATTATTCCTGAAGAAATAGATGTACACGACTTTAAAAGATATGAAAATGATGCTTTAGGTAGATTAGAAATAAGAAAAAAATATAGAGAACTTATTAATTTAGGTTTTAAAGACGTATATCGTTTAAAAAATAAAACTAAACAAGAATATACCTTTTGGGACTACTTTGCTGGTTCGTGGCAAAAAAATTATGGTATGAGAATAGACCATTTTTTACTTTCAAATAATTTAATTGAAAATATAAAATCAATTAACATTAATAAAAAACCAAGATCTAAAGAAAAACCATCTGATCACACACCAATTGAACTAGAAATTATTTAACTCTCCCATATATATCTTGATATCTAACTATATCTGTTTCTTTTAAAATCGAACCTAATTGAGCTTCAATTATCTTCACTGGTTTTTTATAAGGATTTTCAATTCTGTGTATAGACTTTACAGGAATAAAAATAGTTTCATTAGGTTTTAAAATAAATTTCTTTTTATTTAAGGTAATTTTTGGAGTTCCTTGGGTTATAACCCAATGCTCAGAACGATGATAATGTTTTTGAAGACTTAAAACCCCTTTAGGTTTTACATAAAGTTCCTTAATTAAAAAATTTTTACCGTTATATAAGTTTGTATATCTGCCCCAAGGCCTATAAAAAATATTTTTCTTTTTTTTATATTTAGTTTTTAATTTATCATAAACTTTGCAAATTTCTTTCCAGCTACCTAGATCAGACCAAGGTATGCTTAGGTTTATAGCATTTATATCTTTTGATTTTTCCAAAATTGCGTAATCAAAAGAAACTGCTTTGCATTTTAAAAATTCATTTTTGTTAAGATAATAAATATTATTTTTAAATTTTGATTTTTTAATAGAATTCATGCAATGATTAAAGTTTCTGTTTTGGTGCTTCTTGAAGTTATTAATTATTGATTTTTTTGTTAGAAAAAACATTCCTGAATTCCAATAAGCATTTTTTTTTATAATTTTTTTAGCTTTTTCTAAATTTGGTTTTTCAATAAATTTTGTAACCTTGTATTTATTGCTCACCAATTTTGATAAGAAATAACCAAATTCGGATGAAGGGTTAGAGGGTTTAATACCAAATATAAAGATATTTTTATCAGTCAAGTATTTTTGATGTTGTTTAATTGATTTATTAAAGATGTTAGTTTTTTCAATTAAATGATCTGATGTTAAAAAAATTAATGGTTGTTTCTCTGGTATTTCTTTTATTAGTGCAGAACTGAGTATAGCAGGACCAGTATTTCTTTTTGCAGGTTCAAGAATAATTTTATATTTCTTAAAACCTTTTAATCTCAAATGTTTTTTAATTTCACTTATATATTTTTTATTAGTGCTTATTATTGGATAATCAAATAACGAATTTTTTATCCTCTCTAAAGTTTTTCCAAATAACGTCCAATTTCCAAAATCAATAAACTGCTTTGGTTGATGATTTTTTTGATCTGGCCATAGTCTTGTACCAGAACCGCCACATAAAATAATTGGACGTACTTTCATTAAATTTTTGAATATTCTTTTACTTCTTTTTTCTTACCTGGATGTGTTGGCGCACCGAGATAAGCAGGTCCTACAGTTTGAGCGTATTTCCATATTGTTCCAGATCCAAAACTTGTTTTTTTTTCTTTCCACTTTTTTCTTCTAACTTTTAATTGAGCGCTAGTAAGCCTAACATTGATTGAGCCTTTTTTTGCATCTATATCTATTACATCTCCATTTTTAAGGAGTGCAATTGGGCCGCCCATTGCAGCTTCTGGCCCAACGTGACCAACACAAAAACCTCTAGTAGCTCCTGAAAACCTTCCGTCAGTTATAAGTGCAACTTTTTCACCCTTACCTTGTCCGTAAATAGCTCCAGTTGTTGAAAGCATTTCCCTCATTCCTGGTCCACCTTTTGGACCCTCGTATCTAATTATTATTACATCACCATCTTTATATTTTTTTGTTTGTACTGCTTTCATTGCGTCTTCCTCGTTGTCGAAACATCTAGCTTTACCTGTAAATTGTAATTTTTTTAATCCTGCAATTTTAACAATTGCTCCCTCTGGAGCTAAATTGCCTTTTAGTCCAACTACTCCTCCATTTGGAGAAAGTGGGTTATTATATTCTCTTAAAACTTTTTGATTAGTATTAAACTTAATATTAGCCAAATTTTCTTTCATTGTTTTACCTGTGACCGTCATACACTCGCCATGAATATATCCTCCGTCATATAAAGTTTTTAATAACATAGGAACTCCGCCAGCTTCCCACATATCTTTAGCCACATATTTTCCACCGGGTTTTAAATCTGCGAGATAAGGTGTTCTTTTAAAAATTTTTGCAACGTCCATAAGATCAAATTTTATTCCGACCTCATTTGCTAAAGCTGGAAGATGTAAAGCGGCATTAGTTGATCCTCCTGTAGCTGCAACAATTGTAGCAGCGTTTTCTAAGGCTTTTTTTGTTACAATATCTCTTGGTTTAATATTTTTTTCTAATAAATTCATTACCGTTTGTCCGCTATCAAAAGCATACTTGTCTCTTTCCTCATAAGGTGCTGGTGTTCCTGCTGAATATGGTAAAGCAAGACCTATTGCCTCTGAAACACAAGCCATAGTATTAGCAGTAAATTGTCCACCGCAGGCTCCTGCACTTGGGCAAGCAACTAATTCTAATTCTCTTAATTCATCCGAGGACATTGCGCCTGATGAATGTTTGCCTACAGCTTCAAACACATCAACAACTGTAACGTCTTTTCCTTTAAATTTACCTGGTAAGATGGAACCTCCATAAATAAAAACACTTGGAACATTTAGCCTTAACATAGACATCATCAAACCTGGTAAAGATTTATCACAACCTGCAATTCCAACTAAAGCATCATAACAATGTCCCCTTACCGTAAGTTCAGCAGAGTCAGCAATTATCTCTCTTGAAATTAAAGATGATTTCATTCCTTCATGCCCCATTGCTATACCGTCAGTAACAGTAATCGTACAAAACTCTCTTGGTGTTCCCCCGCCTTCTTTCACTCCTTTTTTAACTGACTGAGCTTGCCTCATCAAAGCTGTGTTACAAGGAGCAGCTTCGTTCCAAGTTGAAACAACACCAACAAATGGTTTCGCCACATCCTGTTCTGTTTCTCCCATTGCATAATAAAATGATCTATGAGGAGCTCTATCTGGCCCCAAAGAAGTGTGACGGCTTGGTAATTTTTTTTTATTAAATTTAGACATTTTTAATTAATACTAGATACAATACTTCTTAATTTTCTATCTTCAATAGTTAATTCTTTAAGTAATTTTTTATCATTTTGAACTATTTCTTTTGGAGCATTTTTAACATAGGCCTTATTTTTTAGTTTTTTATCTAAAGCATTTATTTGATTAGTTAACTTCTCAATTTTTTGAGAAATTCTTGTTTTTTGAGATGCTAAATCAATATTTTCATTAAAATTTAAAGAAATTTTTTCATTTTGAGATAAGATTTCTATTGTTTTATCATCGTTTTTTTTCGATTTTAAAATATTTCTTATTCTGCCAACTTGTTTTGCTAAAACTAAGTTATTTTGAATAATCTTATTTAATTTAGATGATTTTTCTAAAAAATGAATATCGCAGTATAATTTAGGAGTAATTTTTAATTCTGATTTTGATGATCTTATACTTGATATAAATTCGATTAAATTATTAATATCAGCGCAGTTTTTTTTAAACTTACGCATTATTTTATATTCAGGCCACTTAGATAATACCATATTTGTTTTAGTTAATTTTTTAAAATGGTTTTTACTCCAAACTGTTTCAGTAAAAAAAGGAATAAATGGATGCAACAACTTAAGAATATTTGACATCATAAAAGAGGAAAACAATCTAGCTTCGTTCAATTCTACTTTATTTTTAGAATTGAAAATTGGTTTTAAAAATTCTAAATACCAGTCACAGTAATAGTGCCAAACAAATTGATAGATATGTTTTGCTGCTTCATCAAACCTGAAAATTTCTAGGCTTTTAGTTACCAGGTTTTGAGTCAATACAAATTCGTTATAAATCCAGTGATTAACAGCTAATTTAATAGAATTTATATTTATTTTTTTATCATATTTACATTTGTTTAATTGCAAAAAATTATTTGCACTCCAGATTTTTGTAATAAAGTTTCTATTACCTATTACTCTATCTTTTGCTAATTTTACATCCCTGCCAGGTGATGCCATAGAGATTAAAGTGAACCTTAAACTGTCAGCGCCATACTCATTAATTAATTCTAATGGATCAATTACATTGCCTTTAGATTTTGACATTTTTTGTCCTTTTTCATCTCTTACAAGTGCGTGTACATAAACTTTATTGAATGGAGTTTTGTCTTTGAAATAATTCCCCATCATTAGCATTCTAGCAACCCAGAAAAAAATTATATCGAAACCTGTCACTAATACTGAAGTTGGATAAAATTTTGAGAGCTCTTTTGTTTTATTTGGCCAACCTAATGTTGCAAAAGGCCATAAAGCTGATGAAAACCAGGTATCAAGAACATCTGTTTCTTGTTTTAGTTTAATAGTATTTTTATTTTTTTTCTTAGCTAATTTAAGTGCTTCTTTTTCATTTTCAGCTACAAAAATATTATTATGTTGATCATACCAAGCTGGTATTCTGTGTCCCCACCAAATTTGACGAGAAACGCACCAAGGTTCAATATTTTTCATCCATTGAAAAAAAGTTTTTGTCCAGGTTTCAGGGTAAAAAGATGTTTTGCCATCTTTAACAATTTGAATAGGTTTTTTTGCTAATTTCTTTGCATCTACAAACCACTGTTCTGTCAATAGAGGTTCAATTATTGAATTAGACCTATCTCCATAAGGAACTTTATTTTTAATATTTTCTATCTTTACCAAATAACCGTCTTCCTTAAGTTTTTTTACCAATAACTTTCTAGCTTCAAATCGGTCTAATCCAATAAATTCATTTATTCCATTTTTATTAACCGAACCATTTTTTTCTAAAACATTTATTATTTTAAGATCATTTCTTTTTCCAACTTCATAATCATTAAAATCATGGGCTGGGGTAATTTTGACTGCTCCAGAACCTTGTTCTGGATCAGCATAATAATCAGCAATTATCTTAATAGTTCTATTTACTAATGGTATTGAAACATTCTTTCCAATTAATGACTCATATCTTTCATCTTTTGGATTAACTGCAATAGCCGTGTCACCCATCATTGTTTCGGGTCTTGTTGTTGCAATTGTAATTTTGTCCGTGGTACCTTCGATAGGATAATCTATGTAATATAATTGTGACTGAACATCCTTTTGGATTACTTCTAAATCAGAGATAGCTGTTTGCAGTTTTGTGTCCCAATTTACTAATTTTTCATCTTTATAAATCAATTTGTTATTGTAAAGATCAACAAAGACTTTGATTACCGCTTTAGACAAGTCTTTGTCCATTGTGAATCTGGTTCTAGACCAATCGCAAGAGCATCCTAATTTTTTCAATTGATCTAATATTATTCCTCCAGACTCCTCTTTCCATTCCCAGACTTTTTTTATAAAACCATCTCGCCCTAATTGGTTTTTATCAACGTTTTCTTTTTCAAGGTTTTTTTCTACAACTGCTTGTGTGGCTATACCAGCATGATCAGTTCCTGGTTGCCACAAAGTCTCAAAACCTTTCATTCTTTTAAATCTCACAAGAACATCTTGAAGACTGTTATTTAAAGCATGTCCCATATGAAGTCTGCCAGTTACGTTAGGAGGCGGGATTACAATAGAAAATTTTTTATTTAATTTTGTCTTTTTGGGTTTAAAACAATTATGTTTTATCCAATAATCAGAGATTATTTTTTCTTCCTTTGAATGGTCATATTTCTTAAATTCCATAATTTTGAATAATATCTAATTTACTTTATATCATTAAGGCTACAACCCTAAATAGTTAGATTTTTCTTTATTAAAATAATTAAATGCTTTAATAGATAATTATAGACTGGCCACGTGGCGGAATGGTTACGCAGAGGATTGCAAATCCTTTTATCCCAGTTCGATTCTGGGCGTGGCCTCCAAAAATTTAAGTTGTTTTATTTAGCTAAAAAAAGTATGTTGCGATTTATTCCTCGGTAGCTCAGTTGGTAGAGCAGTTGACTGTTAATCAATTGGTCGCAGGTTCGAGTCCTGCCCGAGGAGCCAATTAGCCAACTTTTTCAAATTTCGAGGTATTGTTTAAAATTTGTAGAATTTTCTCTTTTTGAGTTCTTGAAAGTGAAGAGAACGTTCTACTCAAAAAAGAATAGTTCAAATCATCATTTGCATCTTCACTAAGATTTACATCTTTAAATTCTTTATAATCTTCAAAAAAATAAATTATTGGAACTTTTAAAAATTGTGACAATTGCATTAACCTATTGGAACTAACACCGTTTGTCCCCTTCTCGTATTTTTGAATTTGTTGAAACGTTACATTTATTGCTTGAGCTACTTTTGTTTGAGTGAGACCTAGTGAAAGTCTTCTCATCCTTAACTTTTTTCCTAAATGAATATTGAAATTTTCTTCCATCAGAACTCCCTTTTTTTTTTAATAAAACCTCAATTTGGGCATTTTAGCAATACCCAAAAATAAAAAATTTAGACCTAAAAAACATCAAAATTCATGATTTTAGCTGTTGACTATTCCTCAAAAAAAATGACCAAAATTAAAATTAATTTACTTTTTTTAACCTATATTCCCAATAACCAGTTTTTTCGAATGCTGCTTTAACCCAAAGATATGTATCTTCTTCATACCAAATATCAGTATTTAATTTTTTACTTTCAGGAAGGGTTTCATCAGAAGATTTAAAATTAAAACGTAGAGTTTTATAAGACTTATCTCCTATTTTGACAGTCTCTTTCCCGACAAATGTTACTGTTTGATGTATTATTCTACCAGAAATACCGCTTATCTGAGCTTTAGCTTTAACTATTTCATGGTTCCACCAAGTACCAACTATAAATTCTTTGTCAGCTTCACCTGTATAAGATGACCCTTCAATATTTAGATGATTATTACTACTATCAAGTTTTATATTTACAAATCTATCTTTTTTGTTTTGCTTAGTTTTAGATGAATAGCTTTTAAATACACCTTTTTCATAATTTTCTTCGCTTTTTGCAAAATATTTATATAAATCAACACCTAATTTTGTAATTTTAAAACTAACTTCACTTATAATTGATAAATCATCACCATCTCTTTTAAAATCATATTTATGGTAGCCTATGGAGTTATTATTTCTAAAAAGCTCATATTCTAAATAGTTGTATTTTGCATAATGTTCGACATGACCAAAAGATTGAGTATTTACCAAAAAAAATATTGCAATTGAAAGTATAATTTTTTTCATATATTTAATGATATGGACACAGTTTTAAATCAGATTGGAAATACACCATTAGTCAAATTAAAACAAGCCTCAGAATTAACTGGATGTCACATTTATGGTAAAGCTGAATACTTTAATCCTGGAGAGTCCGTTAAAGATAGAGCTGCCTTATTTATCGTTCAAGACGCGCTCAAACGTAAATTGGTATCAAAAGGCGGGACTATTGTTGAGGGTACAGCTGGTAACACTGGAATTGGTTTAGCTATTGTTTGCAAAGAGTATGATCTTAATTTGAAAATTGTTATTCCTAAAACTCAATCTATTGAAAAAAAAGATACATTGAGAAAGTTGGGAGCGGAATTAATTGAAGTTGATGCTGTGCCTTATTCTGACCCTAAAAATTATATCAAACAATCAAAAAAAATAGCAGAAGATTTAAATGAAAAAAGTTCAAATGGAGTATATTGGGCTAATCAATTTGATAATATTATAAATACAGAAGCTCATATTCAAACAACTGCAGAAGAAATATGGACTCAAACAGCAGGCACAATTGATGGTTTTGCTTGTGCGGTAGGAACAGGTGGAACATTAGCTGGGGTTTCAATAGGTCTTAAAAATAAAAATAAAGATATTGAAATTGCCTTATCTGATCCAATGGGATCGTCACTGTATTCCTATATTAAAAATAATAAACTTGAAAATACTGGAAGCTCAATAACAGAAGGTATTGGTACAGGTAGAATTACCAAAAATTTTGATAAAGCTTTAGTTGATGATGCTTTTCAAACTGACGATATAGAAGCATTAAATATAGTTTATGATTTAATAGAAAGTCAAAAAATAATTTTAGGTGGTTCTTCAGGAATAAATATTGCTGGCGCTATAAAACTTGCAAAAAAGATGGGGCCTGGAAAAACAATAGTAACTATACTTTGTGATCACGGCAAACGATATGCAAGTAAAATATTCAATAAAGAATTTTTAAAAAAAAAGAATTTACCAATACCTAAATGGTTATAAAATTTGACTTAAGAAAAGTTTTGTACGGTCTGATTTAGGATTTTCAAAAAATTCTTTTGTTTTAGCTCTCTCTACGATTTTACCTTCATCCATAAAAATCATGTAGTCAGCAACTTCTTTAGCAAAACCCATTTCGTGTGTTACAACTATCATGGTCATTCCGCCTTTTGCCAAATCAACCATTACATCCAAAACTTCTTTAATCATTTCAGGATCTAATGCAGATGTTGGTTCATCGAATAACATTATTTTAGGTTCCATACACAAAGCTCTTGCAATTGCAGCACGCTGCTGTTGACCACCTGAAAGTTGTCCAGGGAATTTTAAAGCTTGATCATCAATTTGAACTCTTTTTAAATTATTCATTGCTATTTCTTCAGCCTGTTTTTTTGGAAGTTTTTTTACCCATATAGGTGCCAAAGAACAATTATCTAAAATAGATAAGTGAGGAAATAAATTAAATTGTTGAAATACCATTCCAACTTCAGCTCTAATTTTTTCAATATTTTTTGTACTTTCAGAAAGTTCTGTACCATCAACGATAATATTTCCCTCTTGATGCTCTTCTAGTCTATTAACACACCTAATTAAAGTTGACTTACCGGATCCAGATGGCCCACATATAACAATTTTTTCTTGTGGGGCCACTTCAAGATTTATGTCTTTTAGTACCTGAAACTTATCAAACCATTTATTTACATTTTTGAGTTCAATTATTTTCGACATAATATTATCTTTCTGTGCTTAATTTTTTCTCTAAATTCTGGCTATATCTACTCATTGCATAACATATTACCCAGAAAACTAAACCAGCAAAAACATAACCTTCCATTGCCATTCCAAGCCATTTAGGATTAGTTTTTGCTAAACCTATCATACCTGCTAATTCCATCAACCCTACAACGAAAATTAATGGTGTGTCTTTTACTAAAGCTAGAAGAGTATTTGCTATTCCAGGTATCACTAATTTAAGCGCTTGAGGCAATATTATGAGAGCATTCATTCTCCAATAACCCATACCTAAAGATTTAGCAGCTTCATATTGACCTTTTGGTAATGCTTGCAGCCCTCCTCTTACAACTTCTGCCATATAAGCCGCTTCGAACAATGTAATTGCAATCAAAACTCTAATTAATTTATCAATAAAAGTACCATCAGGTAGAAACATAGGAAACATAACGGCTGACATAAATAAAACTGTAATTAAAGGAACTCCTCTCCAAAGTTCTATAAAACCTATAGAAATATATTTGATTGCTGGTAAAGAAGATCTTCTTCCTAGGGCTAAAATTACACCAATTGGAAAACAAAAAAGTATTGCAAAAGCAGAAATAATAAAAGTTAATGAAAGACCTCCCCAAGCTGCACTTTCAACATACTCAAGCCCAAAACTTCCACCTGAAATAAGCTTAATTCCTAAGAATGGAAAAACAAATACCAGGAATAAGATAAAGTATTTTTTAAGTTTTTCAGATACGAAAAATGAAACTCCTACAACAGAGAATAAGATTAGAAAAGCTGTATTTATTCTCCATTGCTCTGCATCAGGATAAAGTCCATACATGAACCTATTAAACCAAACTTTTATAAAAACCCAACAAGCACCATCACCTGTGCAATCATCTTTTGAATTACCTACAAAATTAGCCTCTAAAATAAACCAGTCCAACATTGGAGGAATAGATTTTATGATAATAAAAATTGTGAAAAGTGTTAATAAAGCATTAAAATTATTAGAATTGATATTTTTATTTAAAACATCTAAAGGACGAACACCGCTAAATTCAATTCTGATAAGGTAGAAACCAATAAATCCTAGTATTAGTGGTAAAAAATAGCTTAATTGAGAAGGCAAAAAACCCATTAAATTAAAATTAAAAAAAGCATTTATAAAAACATCTAAAAAACTTAAAGAGACAAGGAATAAACCTATAGGAACATAAGTTTTAATATTATCTTTTGAAGGTTTTGCAATTAAATTCATTATTTTTCCTTAATTGCCATTTTTTTATTGTACCAATTCATAAATATAGAAATTGAGATACTTAAAGTTAAGTAAGTAAGCATAGTGATCGAAATTATTTCAATAGCTCTACCAGTTTGCATTAAGGCAGTTCCCGCAAAAACTAATACTATATCTGGATAAGCAATTGCAGCTGCTAATGAGGAATTTTTTGTTAAATTTAAATACTGATTTGTAGTTGGTGGAATAATTATTCTCAATGCTTGAGGCATAACTACAAGTTTTAAAATTTGATTTTTATTTAATCCTATACTTGCTGCAGCTTCTTTTTGACCTTTACCAACGCCCAAGATTCCAGCTCTTACATTTTCTGCAATGAATGTAGCTGTGTACATTGATAAAGCTAAAGCTAATGCTATTAGCTCTGGGATAATGCTAACACCACCTGCATAGGTAAAGACTGTTGGGGAAAGTTGTTTTAAAACAGGGTATTCAAAAGTAAGGGATACTCCAAGAAAAAGAAATGTGATTAAAGGTATTAATATTAATGTTGTTAAAGAAATAATAGTTGTTGGTATTTGTTTTCCAAATTGTTCTCTTTGTTTAGTTGCGTAAGAATTAATAAAATAAATTGCAATAAACGCAGCTATAACTGATAAAAGAAAAATATTAAAATTTGTCCATATAAATTTTGGAACATACCAGCCTTTAATTGTTAAAAATGAAATATCATAAAAACTTATACCATTTTCAGGTAAAGGTAATGCTCTTAATGCTGCAAAGTACCAAAAAAATATTTGTAAAATTAAAGGAATATTTCTAAAAATCTCTACATACCACTCTGCTACTTTAGCAATTAAGTAGTTATCTGATAGTCTAGATATGCCCACTATCACTCCCATAATTGTTGCAAAAAATATTCCTATTGCTGAGACTAAAATTGTATTTAGTAAACCTACTAAAAATGCCCTTCCATATGAATGTGAGCCATCATATTCGATCATTGAAAATGTAATATCAAATGATGCTTCTTGATTTAAAAAACCAAATCCGAAAGATATACCTCTATTGCCCATGTTGATTTGAGCATTAGTCGCAAAATAAATAATAACAGATAATAAGGCTAAAACAGTGATTGCTTGAGGGATTAAATCTCTTGCTTTTTTGTTTTCAATATTGAATTTTTTTAAAATCATTATTTTGAGAATAAAAAAAAGGGCCAGATTAATCCAGCCCTTTTTAATTTTATTAGCAATTATCTTGCTGGTGGTACGTAAAGAATTCCACCTTTAGTCCATAATTGATTAGGACCTCTATTAGGTAAAATTCCAGTATCAGCTATGTGTTTTTTATAGCTTTCACCGTAGTTACCAACTTGCTCGATAATTCTTAAGCTCCAGTCATTATCTAGACCAAAAGCAGCACCTAATTCACCTTCAGAACCAACTAATCTTTTAATAGCTGGGTTCTCAGAGTCTTTTAGGCTAGAAGCGTTTGATGAATTAACACCATACTCTTCGGCTTCGATCATAGTATTAAGAGACCATCTTACGATATCTTCCCATACTGCATCCCCTTGTCTTACAACAGGACCCAACGGTTCTTTAGAAATCGTCTCAGGTAATACTTTATGCTCATCTGGATTTGACATTTTAGTTCTTTGTGCCGCTAAACCAGATTTATCTGTAGTGTAAGTATCACATCTTCCAGCATCATAAGCTTGAACAACTTCGTCTGCTTTTTCAAACGCAATTGGCTCGTAACTTATGTTTTTTGAATTAAAGAAGTCTCTCATGTTAAGCTCGGTTGTCGTACCTGTGTTTGTACAAGCTGAAATACCGTTTTTGAAATCATTCACAGAATTAATTCCAGAATTTTTTCTTACCATGAAACCTTGACCATCATAGAAGTTTACACCAACAAAAGTTAAACCAATGTCAGCATCTCTTGACAATGTCCAAGTAGTGTTACGTGCAAGTACATCGATTTCACCTGATGTTAATGCCGTAAATCTTTCTTTAGCACTTAACGGAGTGTATTTAACTTTGTCTGCATCACCTAATACAGCTGCAGCAACAGCTCTACATACGTCTACGTCAATACCAGACCAGTTTCCTGATGCATCAGCATTAGAAAAACCAGGTAGACCTTGTGAAACACCACATTTCACAAAACCAGCTTTCTTAGTATTGTCTAAAGTTTTAGATTTTTTTGAACCAGCTCCTCCTCCGCCTTGGCCGCAAGCGACTAAAAGCAAAGATGCAAATCCAATTAAAATCCAAGTTTTGATTGATTTGATCATATTATTATAATCCTCTTTAGTTTTATTATTGTTAACAATATTTTTGAAACGATGTTTCAAAACGGGTGGATTATTATCTACTTTGGTTCGAATTACAATTTTAAGCAGGTACTAAATATAGCTTGTTTTAAAGAAGGTTTTCAACATATATGATAATTCTACTTGTAATTAGGGACTTTTAGTCATCTCAAACATTCTGCTAATAGTTCTTTTAAAAACTTCAGAATGTTTCCTTGATGAGCTTAAATTATTTAAATTTTCTTCAATAGATAAAGTTAGTATAATTTTTTTTTCATAAAATATATCAATCATAGTAATAAATCTAAGTTGTTGATTAGAATTTTCATTATTAAATTTTGGGATCTCTTCAATAAATATATGTTTGCAAACTTTTGAAATATTTATGTAATCCTCGGCCCCTAAATTATTATCGCACAAATCTTTAAACTTAAATCGAGCAATGCCAGAGTAAAAATCATCAATAACAAAATTTCTTCCTTTTGTTGTAACTATCTTGCTCTCTTTATTAATGTTTCTAGTAAATTCACGAAATTTTTGATTTATTCTAAAAGAAGTTTTCTCGTTTAATGGAAAAAAGATTTGGTGAAGATTTTTATTATTTTTTGTTCTATAATCGTCTTTAATTTCTAGTTCTTTTTGTAAAGAAAAGCTTTCTATTATTGAAATGAATGGCAAAAATTGATCTCTCTGAAGTCCATCTTTATAAAGATCGTGAAGTTTTGTATTGGTAGTAATAATAATCTTTATTTTTTCTTCAAAAATTACTTCAAATAATTTACCCAATATCATTGCATCAACTATATTAGTAACCTGAAACTCATCTAAATATATTAAATCATATTTTTTCTTAAGTTCTTTCACAAAAGTGGTTATCGTATTGTTATCTTTCTTCTCGTGCCTAAAGTTATGAAAATTTATCATGAACTCATTAAAATGTTGTCTATGCTTTTTAATGTCTAATCTATCAAATGCAAAATTCAATAACATTGTTTTACCTACTCCTACTTCGCCATAAAGGTAAAAACAAAGTTTTTCTTTTTTTTTAAAAAATCTACTTAAAATTGTTTCTTTGTTATCTAAAAATTTTTCTAGTGAATTAATAATTTTTACTTGTTGTGTGTTTACTTCAAGCTTATTCATTTTACAAAATTCTTTAAATGAATCTTGTAGGAATATTTTAGACATTTAGTTTATGTTGGATAAAACTGCTTTTGCACACTCCACTGTGTTACTTGAGCCGTGCAGGTCTTTTGTTCGATTTTCTTTTACAGACAAGGTTTTTTCAATTGAGTTTAATATAGATTTTGCTGCCTCTTTTTCTCCCAAATGATCAAGCATTAATGCGCCTGACCATATTTGCCCAATTGGATTTGCTATACCTTTTCCAGCAATATCTGGTGCTGAGCCATGAACTGGCTCAAATAATGAGGGATACTTATTTTCTGGATTAATGTTTCCCGATGGTGCAATTCCTATGGTGCCAGTACAAGCTGGTCCTAAATCTGATAAAATATCTCCAAATAAGTTCGATGCTACCACTACATCAAACCACTCAGGAGTTAAAACAAATCTAGCAGTTAATATATCAATATGAAATTGATCAGTTTTGATTTCAGGATAATTTTTTTTCATAATATCAAATCTTTCGTCCCAAAATGGCATTGTAATTGAAATACCATTTGATTTTGTTGCATTAGTTACTTTTTTTCTTCCTTTAGATTTAGCTAATTCAAATGCATATTTTTGAACTCTATCAACACCTTGCCTAGACATTATTGTTTCCTGAACGGCAATTTCTCTTTCTGTATCCTTGTACATTCTGCCGCCAACCGAGGAATATTCTCCCTCTGTGTTTTCTCTTATTATTAACATATCTATATCGCCCGGTTTTTTATTTGCTAAAGGACACGGTACTCCATTAAATAATTTCACAGGTCTTAAGTTTACATATTGATCAAATTCTCTTCTAAACTTTAATAAAGATCCCCATAAACTTATATGATCTGGTACTTTGGATGGGTCTCCAACCGCGCCAAAAAAAATTGCGTCATGAGATCCAATTTTTTCTTTCCAATCATCGGGAAGCATCTTTCCGTGTTTTTGATAGTAATCACATGATGCAAATTCAAACTCATCAAACTGAATTTTAAATTGATGTTTTTTAGCAATTTCTTTTAAAATTTTTAAACTTTCAGGCAGCACCTCTTTACCAATTCCGTCCCCTGCGATTGATGCTATTTTGTAACTTTTCATTTATTTAATTTTTTTTCCCAAACTATACAGCTTTTAACAATTTTGCCCAAATTATTAAATTTTGGTTTCCAATTTATAAATTTTTTTAAATTATTGTTAGAAGCTATTATTTTTACTAAATCATTACTTCGTCTTTTGGTCTCAATAATATTTACTTCTTTTGAGGATTGTCGTTTAAATTCTTTAGCAACTTGTAGTACAGAGATGCCTTTATTATATCCGCAATTTAATATTTTTGAAATTTTCAATTTATTAATTTTTTCTAAAACTAAATAGTGAATTTGTGCAATATCAGAAACATGAATAAAATCTCTTATGCAAGATCCGTCTTTAGTTTTGTAATTTGTTCCATAAATTTTTAATTTTGGTTTTTTTTTAAATATTTCTATCGAATAATTCTTAAATAAATGGTCGCTGTTTTTATTAATCAAACCTATCTTCCCTGATGGGCTAGAGCCAGCAATGTTAAAGTATCTTAATATTCCATAATTAATTTTATTTTTTTTTGCAAAGTTTCTAATCAAATTTTCGGCTTTTATTTTTGTTTTACCATAAATACTCTTAGGCTTTATTATTGATTTTTCTGAAACTTTATATTGACCCTCTTTATAAATGGCTGCTGTAGAAGAAAAAATAAAATTTTTTACAGTTGTATCTTTACACGCTTCGAGTAAATTTTTAGTTCCTAAAACGTTATTTTTATAATATTTTTTTGGTTTTTTTTGGCCCTCACCAATTATTAAATTAGCAGCTAAATGAATTATTGAGTCAATTTTATTTTTTTTAATTATTTTTTTTACTTTACCTTTTCTATGAATATCTAATTTGAAAAATCTTGCCTTTTTATTAATTAATTTTCGATGTCCGGTAGATAAATTATCTAGTAAAAATACCTTTTTATATTTTTTTAGTAAAATCTCAGCTACGTGGGATCCTATGTATCCAGCTCCACCCGTAATTAAAACATTTTTGACCATAATTATGTTAAGTTATATTAAACAACTTCTTACCTAAAGGACTTATTGGTTGTTGTGGTACCAAATCTTTTCCAGTTCTCTCTTTCGTGAGTTTTAAAAGTTTCTTAGCTAAACCTTGTTTTCTAAAGGCAGGGTTTACAAAAATATACTCTACTTCACCTTTATTATTAAAGCGAATGAAACCTATTGTAGTATTCTTATTTTTAAAGGTTATTACACCATCAATTTCACTTATATCGTAGTTAGATATTTGATTATCAATCATAAAATGGCGCGCCCTGAAGGATTCGAACCTACGACCCTCGGTTTAGAAAACCGATGCTCTATCCAGCTGAGCTAAGGGCGCATGAATATTATCTTTTACTTAAAAACACACTAGATGGTCAATATAAATCGGTGTTTTAATTCCAAATTTTTCTTCAACCTCATGTTGATGAATATGATGAGAGTGAACAAATACAGGTATTAAATCATCGTTTTTAGTTTTAAGAGTATAAATGAAATTTGTTCCTCTAAACTTTCTATCAATTATTTCCAATTTTAAATCACTTTTGTCATCATGTTCTAGATCATCTGGTTGCACTAAAAGTTTAACAGCTGTGCCTTTTTTGTATTTTTTTACAAAATTTCCCTTAATAACCCCTAAACATTTATGTTCCACGCTACTTTCATCCAAAACCTTAGCATCCACAAGTATACCTCTATTCAAAAAATTAACCACTTCGATTGAGTTTGGATAATGATAAATATTATATGGCGTATCAAATTGTTTCATGGTTTGACTTAAAAGTATCCCACAATAATCAGCCATGTAAAACGCCTCATAGGAGTCATGAGTTACTATGATTGTAGTTATTTTTTTTTCTTTTAAAATTTTTTTTATATTTTGTTGCAATTCAACCTTTAGGCTTTCATCTACATTCGAAAAAGGCTCATCAAGTAAAAGTAAATCTGGTTTTGACATTAATGATCTTGCCAGTGAAACTCTTTGTGCTTCGCCAGCACTTACTTGGTGAGGGTATTTTTCAGCTAAACCTTCTAAATGCAGGAGTTTAATTAATTCGTCTGACTCAAAGTTATAATTAGCGTTTTTATTTCTTTTTGCACCAAAATTAATATTTTCTAAAATTGTGTAATGTGGGAATAAACTGTTATCTTGAAATGAAAGAGCTACATTTCTTTTTTCAGGTTCAACATGATCGATCTCAGATGATAAAAGGTTTCCTTTTAGAAAAATTTTACCTTTAGGAATCTTTTGTAATCCAGCAATGGATCTCAAAATTGTTGTTTTTCCTATACCAGAGGGTCCTAAGAGACAAATGATGTCACCTTCATTTTTGATTGTAAGATTAAAATCTAAGACTTTATTTTTTTTACTAGCAACAAAAGTTGCGTTATTAATCTCAAGAAAGTTAATAGACATATATGCAATATAATATTATTTTTCAGAAAGTATATGCCTAGAGGTAAAAAATATTAAAATAGCCGACCAAAAAATCAGAAATAATGAAGGCAAGGCTGCTGCTTCTAGTAAATCTTGTGATGCATAAGCATATGCTTTAGTTGCGAATGTTTCAAAATTAAATGGTCTTAGGATCAAAGTAATCGGTAATTCTTTGATAATTTCAATGGCAATCAAAATACTAATTAAATAAATACTATTTTTCAAATTAGGAAAATGTATTTTCCTGAATGTTCTAAATTTTGAATACCCTAATAAATATGAGCTATCATCTATAGATTGATTAATTTTAAGATAGCTAGATTTAATTCCATTAAACGCAAGAGAATAAAATCTAATGAAATATGCAGCTATCAATCCAAATATTGAACCTATGAAAATACCTTTAATACTAGGTAAATTAAAATTATTTGTAAGAATATCGCTTAACCAAGAAAAGAAAGAAATAAATGCTACAGCTAGAATTACTCCAGGTATTGCATAGCCTGAAATTGAGAACATGCTTAAATTATCTAAAATTTTGCTTTTTGATATTCTGTTTCCAAAGTTAATCAAAAAGGCTAAACAAATTAAAATACTGCTGGCTAAAAATACTAATAAGAGTGTATTTAGATTTAATTCTAATATGTTTGTGTCTTGAAAATATTTAGGAAATTTAGCTGTCCAGTATATCATCTGACTTAATGGGAATATGAAACTCAATAAAAAAATGAATGAACAAAAGAGTATTGGATAAAAGGATTTTGTTCCTTTTAGCTCAATCCTTGGTATTTTACGAAAACCTGCGTTAGTATTTTGATGATATTTTGCTCCTCCCCTAGAATAATTTTCAAATAAAAATAATGACAATATAATAATTAAAAGAATAAATGATAATTGGTTGGCTGTATTCAAATCATCAAAGGCTAACCAAGAGTTATAAATTCCTGTTGTTAAGGTAGAAACACTAAAAAAAGAAACAGTTCCAAAATCAGACAAACATTCCATAGCTACTAGGGATAATCCAGCTACAATTGCAGGTCTAGCTGAAGGTAATATTATTTTAAAAAAACTCTCGCTTGCTGTTAATCCCAAATTTTTACTAACTTCAATTAAATTGTTAGATTGGTGGTAAAAAGAGGCTCTAGTTAAAACATAAACATATCCAAATAAAGAAAAAGACATTGAGATGATAGCTCCGAACATTCCATCAAATTTTGGAATATATTGATTATAGTTTTGTTCGCCAAATACCCAAGTTAATAACGAAAATAAAGAACCATAATTTTCAAAAAACGCTGTTAATGAATACGCATAAATATAAGCAGGAACTGCAAATGATAATATTAATGCCCATTTAAAAAAATTTACTCCCCAAAAATTATAAAATGATACAAAGTATGCTGAAAGCACTCCAAGAATAAATGTTAAAAATAAAACTCCAAATAATATTATTGCAGAATTTATAATGTAATCTTTTAAAAAAGTTGTTTTTAAAAGTTCCATATACTCGCTAGTAGAACTAAAATAGCTTGAGAAAACTGTTAATATAGGTATTGCCACAAATAAAGATACTACGAATGAGCTGAGGTACCAAAAATTTAGTTTTTTATTTGTCATTATTTTTAGCACCTTAGAAAGATTTTATTTCCAACCCGCGCCTGTCATTGCTGCAAGAGCGTCAGCTTGTAATTTTCCGTAATTAACTACTTTAGTTTTAAGATCTTGTTTAAAATCTAATCCCATATTAACTACTAATGGATGCGGTGAAACACCTGCAATCATTGGATACTCAAAAGTATTATTTACTATGTGGTTTTGTGCTTCTTCACTTAGTAAAAATTCTACTAATTTTATTGCATTAGCTTTATTTGGTGCTCCTTTAATAAGTCCTGCACCACTAATGTTCATGTGAGTTCCTCTACCATCCTGATTAGGAAAGAAAGGTTTTACCTTTTTAGCTGCTGCTTGTTGCTCAGGTCCTTTTTTACCTGATAACATAAGTGCCAAATAATAAGTATTAGCTACAGCTATATCAGCTTCACCTGCTGCTACTGCAAGTATTTGAGCTCTGTCGTTTCCTTTTGGAGCTCTTGCCATATTAGATACAATACCTTTTGACCATTCTGCTGCAGCTGCTTTACTATTATTTTTTATTAAAGATGCTACTAATGACTGATTGTAGATATTGTTAGATGCTCTTATAACAATTCTGCCTTTCCATTTAGGATCAGCTAAACTTTCATAAGTTAAACCTGCTAATTCAGCTCCTGTAACTCTCTCTGGTGCGAAATAAACAATTCTTGCTCTTTTTGCTATACCTGTCCATTTAGAAGTTCTAAAATTACTCGGTACTGCTGATTTAATAGCTTTAGTATTTAATCCACTTTGAAGCATTCCTTTAGCATCAAAAGCTCCTAATCTGCCTGCATCAGCAGTTATATAAAGGTCGGCAACACTGTCTGCCCCTTCCTCTATTATTCTTTTCTCTAAAGCACCAGATTTTCCAGATATTACGTTTACTTTAATACCTGTTTTAGCTGTGAACTTTTCATATAATTGAACATCAGAGTCATAATGTCTTGCGCTAAATATATTTACTTCATTAGCAAATAAACTAGAAATAAATGCTAATAACAAAAAAACGGATGTTAATGTGACTTTTTTCATATTTTTCGTCTTTCTTTTTTAGATTGATAATGATTAGCATTTACATTATATTGATAATGATTATCAATTGCAATTATGTCGCACGTTAGAGTAGAACTCAATTAGCGCAACTAAAAGTTGCTTACATATTAAAAATAGAGTTTAATTAATTGTGCTTCAAATAAATCCAAAAAAATTTAAACAAATAAAAAATAAAACCATACCTAATCCACTAAGACCAAAGTTTAGGCAAAGGGCCCAATCCAATATTTATTTTCTTTCTCAAAGAAAAGTTAGTGGAGAGAAAAAAAATAAGTTAATCAAAAACACTAAATTCATCAGTGTTTTACTTTTAGTAATAATTGGTGGATACTTTTTGTCTAACTAATTTTAGTTGATACGCTTCCGATTTTATTGATCACGCCTTTATAAATACCTTTTCCTAAAATAGGTACAACACCAACAGAGGAACCGGTGAAGACGTAAAAATTTTTGTTATGTTTAATTTTATCTTTTTGTAATTTATTTAAAACAAACCTCAATGAATTAAGTGGATCAATATAGACGGTATTTGTATTACCGAAAACTGATTGTTTAATTTTTTTATTAAAAATATGAGTTTTAAGATTTTTTACATTTTGATTTCTAAATTTTTTTTTAGAACCCACAACAAATTTTACATTAGCTCCAAAATCAGAACATAAATCACCAAGGCTTTTAATGCCTTTCTTTTTTTGTCTGTATCCAACAACTTCAATACACGGAGCGATGTGAGTTATAAATTTTTTAATATTTTTTTTTGTAACTTTTTTTTTAAAATCAAAAAAATTTTTTTTTACCAGGTAGCAAACTTCTAATTCAATACCCATAGTGAATTTATTTATTTTTACAACTTTTTTATTTTTTAATACATTATGTTTGTAGACGGTTGCATAAAAAGGTTCTTTTTCTTTTAATTTTCTTAAAACAGGAATGCCTGTTCCTGCTGCTTTAAATCCACTTATAGGCTTCTTTATTTTGCTTTCGCATAATTTTCTTAATTTTTGAGCTTCTGATATTTTTTTAGTATATCTTACAGGTAAAGGAGAAATAATTTTATTTTTTAGAAATGCATTTACAAGTCTATTTGCATATTTATTTAAATTTTTATTAGTCATTAAATATCGTCTCCAATATAAATATCTAAGGATAATGCAGTTTCTACTAAAGAGTCTTTTCTTTCAACATTTTTGTATGTGCTAATACCCTCATCTATAGGTACATCGACCACTTTTCTGTCTTTCCAAGCTACCATCCTATCAAATTTTTTTTGATTTAATAAATCAACAGCATATACCCCGAAGGCACTCGCTAAAATTCTATCACTTGCAGTTGGTGGTGCTCCTCGCTGCACATGTCCTAATGAAGTTACTCTACATTCAACGTCAGTTTTTTTCATTATTTCTTGAGCAATATAATCTCCTATCCCGCCTAACCTTTGTTCCCCATCCATATATTTATGTAGAACAGTACTTCCATTCTCTTTTTTTACTGCTTCCGCAACAACAATTAAAGAATGTTGTATGTCATATTTTTTCATAGAATTAAGTTTTTTAATTATACCATCTATTGAATATTTTATTTCAGGAATGAGTATTACATCTGCTCCACCAGCTATACCAGCGTTTAAAGCTATATGACCAGCATCTCTACCCATTACCTCAAGTATCATTGATCTTCTGTGACTGGCTGCGGTAGATTGAAGATTGTCTAAAGCTTGAGTGGCTACATCTACAGCTGTATGAAAGCCTATAGAACTTTCAGTTGCCCCAACATCGTTATCTATAGTTTTTGGTATAGCTACAATTTTCATATCACCTTCTTTAGCAAGTCTTTTTAATATTTGCATACTACCGTCACCCCCTATAATAATTAGACCATCTAGTTTTAATTGATGATAGCCCTCTATTATTTCTTTGGACCTGTCTAAAGTTTTTCCATCGTTTGCTGGGAATTTAAATGGATTTCCTTTATTAGTAGACCCTAAAAAAGTGCCTCCTTGTCTAAGCAGATATCCGCCGAAGGTCTTATGAGTTAATTGAACAGCTGCAACTGGTCTTTTCATTAATCCAGCTGTTCCATCTTTTATACCAAAAACGTCCATATTATATTTGTTTTTTGCCCTATAAAAGATCGATCTTATTGCTGCATTAAGGCCTCCACAATCACCTCCACTTGTAAGAATTCCGATTTTTTTATTAGTCATTAAATTTAAATTTTCTTAAATATTCTTTTTTGAGATAAAGATGTTATAACATAAAAATTTCATAATGGAAAAAAAAGCTAAAATCATAGCCACTTTAGGACCAGCTATTTACAGTAACACAAAACTTAAACAACTCGTAAACCTTGGAGTTGATGCTTTTAGAATTAATTTTAGCCATAATACTAAAGGAATTAATAAGATTGTCTCAAAAATAAGAAAAATAGAAAGATCTACAAATAAAAAATTAGCTTTAATAGCAGACCTTCAAGGCGTAAAGCTCCGTGTTGGAAATATCAAAGGAGATAGTCAAAGAATTAAATTCAATCAAAAATATATTTTTGACACAAAACAAAAGATTGGTGATCATTCAAGAATTAATTTTCCTTATCCAAAAATTTTAAAAAAATTAAAAAAAGGAAATAAGATTTTAATTGACGATGGAAAATTTACTTTTGTAGTAACTGGAAAAAAAGGATCAATAGTCACAACAGTGTGTAAAAGTCAGAACTGTTTTATGAGGAGCAACAAAAGTATTCATATTCCCAATTTTGATATGGCTTTTAATAAATTAACTTCCAAAGATAAAAAAGATATTAAAACTGCTATCAAGCTTGGTTGTAATTGGATCGCCCTCTCATATATTCAAAGTGAAAAATTAATACTAGAGGCAAGAAAATTTATTAGAAAAGATATGGGTATAATTTCAAAAATTGAAAATAAGCATGCTTTAAAAAATATTCTAAAAATAATTAAAGCAACTGACTCAATTATGATTGCTCGTGGTGATTTAGCAATTGATATTGGTCATAGTGAAGTTCCAAAAGTTCAGTTAAGTCTTATTAAAAAATGCTCTCAGTTTTCAAAATCTGTAATCGTGGCCACTCAAATGTTGGAAAGCATGATTGAGAATAATACAGCCACTCGAGCTGAAATAAATGATATTGCCACTGCAATTTTTCAAGGAGCTGACACAGTAATGTTATCTGCCGAAGCTGCAATAGGTAAATTTCCTATTCAAGCTGTTACAACAATGACTCAAACAATTCTTTCAACTGAAAAATATAAAAGACAACATATAGAAGATTTTAAAAATTCAATAATTTCTAACAAGGACCCTGTAAAATCTATTTTGCTTTCAGTGAAAGATATTGCTTATAATACAGATGTTAAAGCAATCATCGTTTTTTCTAATTCAGGTAAATCTGCAAAGTTAGTATCTGCTATGAGACCTGCTGCAAAGATTGTTACAATATCACCCAACGTAAATGTCTCTAGACAAGTTTCGTTACTTTGGGGTGTTCATTCAATTAATAGCCGTGATGCTAATGGATGGAAAGATATGATGTCTATTTCAAAAGAAATAATAAAAAAGCTCAAATTTATTAAAAAAAATGATTTTGTTGTTATTACAGCTGGTTTGCCTTTTGGTAAAGCGGGTATGACAAATATGGTAAGACTTTATAAAGTAGGTACGTAATGGAAAGCAACTATAGCGTTGAAGAAATTCTAAGTGCCATTGATGATCTCCAAAAAATTAAGAAAGAAAAAAAAATAATTTCAGTTAAGAATGCTCCTAAGAATGATGATTCAATTATTCCAAAAAATACTTTGAAACTAATTGAGGAAGCTGAAAAAAATAAAAGTTAAATTAAGCTAGAAATTTGAATAGCTGTATCACACATTCTGTTTGAGAATCCCCACTCATTATCATACCAAGAAAGCACTCTACTAAATTTTCCTTTTATAACTTGAGTCTGAGTTAAATCAAAAATTGAACTGTGCGGATTATGGTTAAAATCTTTAGAAACTAATGGAGCTGAGTTTGTTGCTAAAATACCTTTAAGAGGACCATTAGCAGCTTTACTCATTGCATCATTAATGCTTTCAGCTGTAACTTCTTTATTAGGCACAAAAGTAAGATCAATTAAAGATACATTTGGTGTTGGAACTCTTATTGCCGTACCATCTAATTTCCCTTTTAAACTTGGTAAAACTAAGCTCATTGCTTTTGCTGCACCAGTTGATGTTGGTATCATTGCATCACCCGAAGCTCTAGCCCTCCTCAAATCTTTATGAAGAGTGTCTAATAATTTTTGATCACCTGTATAACTGTGAATTGTAGTCATATATCCATATTCAATTCCAAAACTATTTTCTAATATCATAGCTACAGGAGCTAAACAGTTCGTTGTGCATGATCCATTTGAAATTATGTTATGCTCTTTTTTAAGCTCTTTACTGTTAACCCCTTGAACAACTGTAAAATCTACTTCTTTGGCAGGAGCAGAGATAATTACTTTTTTAGCACCAGCTTCGATATGTTTACCTGCAGAAGCTTTATCTAAAAAGAAACCTGTGCACTCTAAAACAACATCAGCACCAATTTTACCCCATGGAAGTTTAGCAGGATCTCTTTCAGCAAAAACTTTTATATTTTGATCTCCTATTTGAAATCCTTCAGATGAAGTTTTAACTTCCTGAGTTAAAGTTCCATGTGTACTGTCGAATTTTATTAAATGTGCATTAGCTTCGATTGAGCCAAGATCATTTATACCTACAACTTGAATTTTACCTTTATAATTTTCTAGAAGAGCTCTTAGAATTAATCTTCCTATTCTTCCAAATCCGTTTATACCGACTTTAACCATAATTTTTTTATACGTATTTAAACACTAGTACGAAATAAGCAATACAAATAATTGTTGCTATCCACAACATACTGCCTACTAGACCAAGCCACGCCAAGTGTATAAATGCACTTCCTAACAAAGAAACAAAAAGTCTGTCTCCTCTTGTCGTGTCTAGTCCTAAAATTCCTTTTCTAGGATTGCCTCCTGGAGAATATTTTTCCCAAATTAGCATTACAGTTATGCAAAGAGCTATGAAGATAAAGAATGATGCTGTTTGCCATGTCCACGCCATCCACGAAAATAAATCAAAATCAAAAAAACCTTTTTCTTTTGCTTTTCCAACATCTCCCCAAGTAGCTGCGTGTAATCTATTAAAAATCATACTCTTCCCATCGCAAACCCTTTGGCAATATAATTTCTTACAAAGTAAATTACTATTGCACCTGGAATTATTGTTAAACTTCCCGCAGCTGCTAGCAAACCAAGCTCATATCCAGATGTGCTTGCGGTTCTTGTCATAGTCGCTGCTATTGGCTTTGCTTCTGTCGCCGTTAAAGTTTTTGCCAATAACAACTCAACCCAAGAAAACATAAAACAGAAAAACATAGTAATACCTATTCCTGCAGCAATAGTAGGAATAAATATCTTAAAGAAAAATCTATTAAAAGAATAACCATCTACGTAGGCTGTTTCATCTAATTCTTTAGGAACTGCAGACATAAATCCCTCTAAAATCCAAACAGCTAAAGGAATATTAAACAAACAATGTGATAAAGCTACAGCGATATGCGTATCAAATAAATTTACTGATGAATAAAATTGAAAGAATGGTAACGCGAATACAGCTGGCGGCGCCATTCGGTTAGTTAAAAGCCAAAAAAATAAATGTTTATCACCTAAAAATTTATATCTAGAAAAAGCATAAGCAGCAGGTAAAGCAGCTGCAACTGATATAAGCGTATTAAATACTGTATAAGTAATTGAATTTACGTAACCCATATACCAAGTACTATCTGTAAAAATTTTTACATAATTCTCAGTCGTAAATTCTCGTGGCCACAAGGAATAAGTATTTATAATCTCGGTTGTTGTTTTAAAAGACATGTTGATTAACCAATAAATTGGTAGCATTAAAAAGATTATATAAAGCGTTGGTACTAACCACTTGTATTTCTTCATGACTTCACCTCATTTTTCATCATTAAGCTATAAAATACCCAACAAACTAAAAGCACTATAAAGAAATATATTAATGACATTGCTGCTGCAGGGCCTAAATCAAATTGACCTAAAGCCATCTTAACTAAATCTATTGATAAAAATGCTGTCGCATTTCCTGGTCCCCCACCAGTTAATACAAACGGTTCAGTGTAAATCATAAAACTATCCATAAATCTTAAAAGAATAGCTAATGTTAAAACTTTTTTCATTTTCGGAAGTTCAATGTACCTGAAAGTAGCCCAACGACTTGCGCCATCAATTTCTGCAGCTTGATAATAAGCTGGTTGAATTGAATTTAATCCAGCATAAGATAAAAGCACTACAAGTGAAGTCCAGTGCCAAACATCCATTAGGATTGTAGTAAACCAAGCATCACCAGGTTGCTGAGTGAAATTAAAATCAAATCCAATTGCATTCAAAGAATAACCAAGAAAACCTATGTCAGGTAATGCAAATATATTCCACATTGCACCTACAACATTCCATGGAATTAAAAGAGGCATCGACATCAGAATTAAACAGACTGGAACCCCCCAGCCTTTTTTTGGCATTGTTAAAGCTATACCAATACCAAGTGGTATTTGAATTAATAAAATTATAAATGTAAAAGCAATTTGTCTTCCTAAGGCATCGTGAAATCTTTCAGATAGAAGAATTTGTTTAAACCATCTTGTTCCCTCCCAAGCAAATACGTTATTACCAAATGTCTCTTGGAAAGAGTAATTTACAACAGTCATTAATGGGATAGCTGCATTAAACGCTACAAGGACAAAGACGGGAACAACAAAGAACCAAGCTTTTTGATTAATAGTTTTATTCATTATTCAATTATCCAGTTATCTCCATAAACGTAAGTATATTTTTGATCAAAACTAATATGAGCGCTTCCGCTAGGAATTTCTTTAGAGGCATTAGATAAAACTTTAATTGCTCCTCCACTGCACTCTGTGTCAATTATTTTGTGTCTTCCAGTATTGCTAACTCTTTTTATTTTGACTGGAATACCTTTGTCAGAAAAATTAATAAATTCTGGTCTTATTCCTAATTGTGTTTTTTGAAAATTATTTTTTTTAATATTTGAGTTACTTTGTATTTCTTGTCCTGCAAAATTTATTTGCCCATTTTTAATTTGGCAAGGTAAAATGTTCATACCTGGAGAGCCTATAAAGTGGCCAACAAAAGTGTGTTTTGGTTTCTCGAATAATTCTACAGGAGTTCCGGTTTGAACTATTTGCCCTTCGTGCATAACAACAACTTGGTCTGCAAAAGTTAGAGCTTCTGTTTGGTCGTGAGTAACGTAAATCATTGTTCGATTTATTTTTTGGTGTAGTTCTTTTAATTTAGATCTTAAAATCCATTTAAGATGTGGGTCAATTACAGTTAAAGGTTCATCAAACATAATTACATTAACATCTGATCTCACTAATCCTCTTCCCAGCGAAATTTTTTGTTTACCGTCTGCTGTTAAACCAGAGGCTCTGTTATTTAAAGTAGATGTTAATTCCAGCATTTCTGCTATTTCTCTAACTTTAGAGTCAATTTCTGTGTCAGAAAGATTTCGATTTTTTAAAGGAAAAGCTAAATTATCATAAACTGACATTGTGTCATAGATAACAGGAAATTGAAATATTTGAGCTATATCTCTTTCAACTGGATTTAAAGACGTAACGTCTTTATCATTAAATAAAATATCCCCTTTAGACGGTTTAATTAATCCTGAAATGATATTTAAGAGTGTTGTCTTCCCACATCCTGAAGGGCCTAATAAAGCGTAAGCTCCTCCATCTTTCCAATCAATGTTGATGTCTCTTAATACTAAATCTGCATCTGTATAATCAGGAACATAACTATGACTTAAATTGTTTAATGTAATTTTAGCCATGGTTTACCAATCTGTTATTTTCATCAAAATATAAAAATTCATCTACATTCATAAATAATTTTGTATTTTCACCAATGTTTTTTTGTTGAATACCATTGGATAAAGAAACCCAATTCAAGTTGCCATTGGTAAAATGTATTAAACTTTCTGAGCCACTAAGCTCAGAAATTAAAACTTTACCATTAATTTCAACCGTATTATTTCCCTCTTTGTAAGTTGTTATGTTATGTGGTCTAATTCCTATTTTATAATTTCCATCTTTAATTTTTACATTAGATTTCCACTGAACACTGTTGTCAATTAACTTGCAGGTGTCCCCGCTTTTAGAAATTTCTGCGATATTCATTGGTGGATCGCTGAAAACTTTTGCTGACGTTAAATTTTCAGGTCTATTGTAAACATCTAAAGTCTTGCCATATTGGATAATTTTTCCTTCTAAAATAGTTGCTGTATTACCGCCAATCATAAGGGCATCGGATGGTTCTGTTGTCGCGTAAACAACAATACATTCTCTATCTTCAAATAATTTTGGAAGTTCTTCTCTTAATTCTTCTCGAAGTTTAAAATCTAAATTCGCTAAAGGCTCATCTAGCAGTATTAAGTCTGAGTCTTTTACAAGAGCTCTTGCTAAAGCTGTTCTTTGCTGTTGGCCGCCAGATAATTCATCTGGTTTTTTATCTAACATTGCAGATAATTTTAATAATTCAGCAACCTTGCCTACTCTTTCTTTAATTTCATCTGAATTAACACCTGTAATTTTTAAAGGTGAAGCTATATTTTCATATACTGTAAAACTTGGGTAATTAATAAATTGTTGGTAAACCATAGATACATTTCTTTTTTGAACTTGTTTACCAGTAACATTTTCTCCATTAAACCAGATTTCACCTGAGGTTGGTTTGTCCAAACCTGCCATGATTTGCATTAAAGTTGTTTTTCCAGCTAACGTTGATCCAAGGAGTACGTTGATGGTATTTTTTTCTAATTTGATGTTTGTAGGATAAATATGAGTTTCTATTCCAACTTTTTTCTCAACGTTTTTTAATTCTAGGCTCATAATTTGTAATTTAGTTTTAAAAAAAGGGGGCAGCAAGTGCCCCCTTTTAAATTTAGATTAACCTCTTACTATTTCCAAGCTTTCGCGTATGGAACAGTTTTTCCTTGAGGTTTCTCGTTACGTTTTGCTTTTGGTGAACCTTTTTTATTTAACCAATAAGAAGCTTCTCTTGGTTTATTTAGTCTAGGTCCACATCCACCGTATGCATTGCTACCTTTGTCAGCAGCTTCCATACGAGACATAACTAAGTCCATCTCTTCTGCAAGACGATCCATAGCTTGTTGTGGAGTAAACGCACCTGAGTTTACATCTCCAATTTGTTGCCACCAGATTTGTGCTAACTTCGGATAATCCGGAACGTTAATACCTGTTGGTGACCAAATATTTCTATTGTCAGATCTGTAGAACTCTACAAGTCCACCTAGTGCATCAGCTCTTTCTGTGAAAGATTTGTGATCGATTGAACTATCTCTAATGATAGTTAAACCAACGTGACTTTTCTTAAGGTCTACAGTTTTTGATACAACGAATTGAGCGTATAACCATGCAGCTTTTCTATTTTTAAGTGGAGTAGACTTAAATAAAGTCCATGATCCAGCATCTTGATATCCAAGCTTCATGCCTTCTTCCCAATAAGGTCCTTTTGGTGATGGACCCATTCTCCATAACGGCTTACCGTTAGAGTCAACAACTTTATTGTTAGGATTTTTTCCTACTAAAGATGCTGTGAACGCTGTGTACCAGAAAATTTGCTGAGCAACGTTTCCAGAAGATAGAGATGGTAAAGACTGATAGAAGTCCATAGCCGCTGCACCTGGAGGCGCATAGTTTCTTAACCACTCATCCCATTTTCTGATTGCGTATACTGCAGCTGGACCGTTTGCAGCTCCACCTCTTGTTACAGAAGCGCCAACTGGGTTACAAGAACCTTTTTCCATTCTTATTCCCCACTCGTCCACTGGTATTCCATTAGGTTTTCCAACGTCACCTGCTCCAGCCATTGATAACCACGCATCTGTCATTCTCCAACCTAAGTCAGGAGCTCTCTTACCGTAGTCCATGTGACCGTATATTCTTACACCATCAATATTTTTTACATCTTCTGTAAAGTATTTTGCGATGTCTTCATAAGCAGACCAGTTTAAAGGAACACCTAAGTCGTATCCGTATTTCGCTTTAAAACCTTTTTTAATTTCAGGTCTGTCAAACCAATCTTTTCTAAACCAATAAAGGTTAGCAAATTGTTGGTCAGGTAATTGATATAAGTCTCCATCTGGTCCAGTTGTAAACTGTTTACCAATGAAATCATCAATATCCAAAGTTGGTAAAGTTACATCTTTACCTTCTCCAGCCATCCATTTTGTTAAATTAACTGCTTGTTGCATTCTAGCGTGAGTACCAATCAAATCAGAGTCATTGATGTACGCATCGTAAATACTTACGTTAGTTTGCATTTGTGTTTGCACAGCCATTACAACATCACCTTCACCAAGTAACTGGTGATTAACTTTAATCCCAGTAATTTCCTCAAAAGCTTTAGTTAAAACTTTTGATTCATACTCGTGCGTTGGAATAGTTTCAGACAATACTTTAATAGACATTCCTTTGAATGGCTTTGCAGCATTGTGGAACCACTCTAGTTCTTTCTCTCTCTCTTTTGCAGATAAAGTTGAAAGACTAAATTCTCCATTAGACCATTTCTTGATTGCAGCTGAATGACCACCTGCAAATGCACTAGAAATAGTTACGATTGAAAATGACACAGCAACAGCTAAGAAAGTTTTTAATGTTTTAAACATTGTTATTTCCCCCATTGTTGTTTTTAATGATTTATTATTGAACCAAAATTAACCCAAAGTGTACAGCGGTTTATTAGTTAATTATGCAACTTAAAGGTGTGTTAATTGCTTAAAGTTTTTTGTATTGCTGCTGACCATCCTTTTAAAAGTTTATATCTATGTAGATTTTTCATCTTTGGTGAAAATTTTTTATCTAAATGCCAATTTTTAGAGATATCTTTTAATGATTTATAAACTCCAATTTGCAAACCAGCCATAAAAGCTGCACCTAGAGCTGTTGTTTCTTGAACTTTTGGTCTTAAAACTTTTACATTAACTATGTCAGATAAAAATTGTGAAAACCAGTTATTCATTACCATTCCGCCATCAACTTTCACAATTTTTGGTCTTAAACCATCATGTTTCATTGCTTCAAATAAATCGTATGTTTGATAGGCAACTGCTTCAATTGTAGCTCTTACTATTTCTTTTGGACTTGTATCTCTAGTAATTCCACTTAAAACTCCCCTAGCGTTTGCATCCCAGTAAGGAGCTCCTAGTCCTGTAAAAGCTGGTACTAGATAAATATTATTATTATCTTTTAAAGATTTCACAATTTTTTCTGTCTCTGGGGCTTTCTTAAAGAATTTCATTCTGTCTCTTAGCCATTGAACACCTGCACCTGCTATAAAAATTGATCCTTCCATAGCATATGATGTCTTGCCATTAATTCTATATGCAATTGTAGTTAACAATCTATTTTTTGAATAAATCTTTTTACTACCTGTATTAAGTAAAACAAATGCCCCCGTACCATACGTGCTTTTTAAAGACCCTGGTTCGAAACAACATTGACCAATAGTAGCTGATTGCTGATCCCCTACTACTCCATTTATTGGAATAGACTTTCCTGTTATAGATGAATGAGTTTGACCGTAATCATCGGCACAATCTTTGACTTCAGGAAGAATATGTTTTTTGATCTTTAATAAATTTAAAATCGTATCATCCCATTTATTTGAACTAATATTATAAATCATTGTCCTACTTGCATTTGTAGCATCAGTTGCGTGTATTTTTCCTCGCGTCAATCTCCAAATTAAAAAGCTATCAATAGTTCCAAACAATAATTGTTTTTTATTCATTAGTTGTTTGGCTTTAAAAACATTATCTAATATCCATTTAATTTTTGTTCCTGAAAAGTATGAGTCAATTAAAAGACCTGTTTTGTTGAAGATCATTGTATCTTTGTTTTGTTTTCTTAATTTTTTACAAAACTCTTCTTGTCTACGATCTTGCCAGACGATCGCATTGTAAACCGGCTTACCTGTTTTTTTATCCCATAAAACAGTTGTTTCTCTTTGATTTGTAATACCTATACTTAAAATTTCACCTCTTAGTCTTTTTGCTTTTTGAATAACATCCTTTAAAGTTTTTAAAGTTGTTCTCCAAATTTCCTCTGGATTATGCTCTACCCAACCACTTTTCGGAAAATATTGTGTGAATTCTTTTTGTGAAGAAAAAACTGGTTTACCTTTCAAATCGAATAATATTGATCGATTAGAAGTAGTCCCAGCATCAATTGAGATTATAAATTTTTTCATCTAAATGACTCCCAATCTAATTCAAGTTTCTTATCATCTACAATAGCATTGATCATGCCAAGCATTAAAGGTAATTTTTTTTGATCAAAATCTTCATTTACTTTTTTTGCGATTTCTTTTGCTAAATCTGCTCCTTCAACTGTTACTTTTTCCATCTTTGTTTTTTTGGCCTCTGAAAAAGTTAGTCCTTCCCCAATATAAGATCCCATTTTTGCATTTCTTCCGCCACCAGAGCTTACATATAGATCTCCTAAACCTGCTAGACCTTTAACAGTTTCTTTTTTACCTTTTAAATGTTCAACAAATATTTCCATTTCATGAATAGATTGTTTGATTAAAGCAGATGCTGTATTTAAATAATTTTTCTCTCTTACTTCATTAGAAATATTTTTACTGCATAAACCTTTTGCTGCTCCAACAGCCATCGAAAAAATATTTTTTATTGCAGCAGAAACCTCTACACCATTCAGATCATCTGAGTATGATGTATGGTAATAGTTTGTATTAAGCATGTCTGCTATTTTTTTTGCTGTTTGAGCATCCTTGTTTGCAATAACAACACTAGAATGAACTCTGTTTGCCAGTCCTGCGGCTAAACAAGGCCCGCCTACAGCTGAAATGTCTACTTTTTTAATTCCTCTGTCCTCTAATAATCTCTCTAGTTTATCTACTAATAATTCATATTGATTATTGTGAATGCTTAGACCTTTTGTGAGCATCAACAATTTTGGTATTTTACCATCTTTATAAAGTCTGCTTAATTGATCGGCTACCCACTCTATTCCTTTGGAACTTATACCGAGTACTATTAAGCCAACATTAGATTTCATTAAATCATCAAATTTTTCAAATTTATGTATTTTTATTTCTTTAGGAATCTTAGTATTTAACCCTGGATGCAGATTATTATTTTTAATTAGTTGATCTATAAAACTATTTTCTAAATGAGTTCCCACAATATTAATGTCATGATTATTATCTAAACAAGGTAAAGCAAAAGCTGAACCCATAGCACCTGCACCAATTATTACAATTTTTGACATTAATCCTTAAATAAAATTTTTTTGAAAATTAAAAAAATTGATATTAGCTCAATTTTACCAATTATCATAAATAAAATTAAACTGATTTTCGATGATGTTAATAGATTTGAAAAGTTCAAATTTTGCATATTATACATTTCTGAATTAACAGTGTTTGTTAAAGTGAGTATTGATAATTTAAATGATTTCTCAAATCCAATGTTATCAATTACTAAGAAGCTAGATAGAATAAAAAGACTTAGGAAAAAAGAAATAAATATTAAAAAGGAGATTTTCACGTTTTCGTCTGATATTTTTTTCTCAGAGTTATAAATAGTTTTATTGATAATGCTGTTTGGACTTATAAGCTTTATTATTTCTGAGGAGGTAATTTTTAATAATATATAAAACCTTGTAAATTTAATACCAGATGTATTTGATATTAAAGAGCCGCCAATAATTGTTATTAATAAAAAATATAGACTTAAATTATTATCTGTTTTCACTAATGATAAACCAGAATTAGCAATGCTGCTTACTACGCTTATAATTATGTCTATACCTTTATAATTATTAAAATAAATTAAAATAAAAAGAAAAATTGATAATATTATTAAATATAAATCCTCTTTATGTTCTTTTATTAAAGTTTTTTTGTTAAACAAATTAAATAGCAAATAAAAATTCATCATAGAGACTAATAATGAAAATAAAAAAATTATTTTTTGGAAATTAGTTCCTATAATTTTTTCAATATTGTCTGTTGGTAAGAACCCACCGCTTGAAATTAATGTCATTGTCATATTCAAAGAGTTAAATAATCTTAATCCCGAAATATTTAACAACGTTAAAATAATTATACTTAAAGTAGAATATATAATGAATATTCTTAAAATATTATCTTTAATATTTTCTTTAGAATTAAAATTATTTTCTCCCGAATATGTTAAATTAGTCATTTTATAATCAAATGATTTATTTGAAAAAACAATAATTAAAAAGAATAAGAAAAATAAACCTCCTATCCACTGCGAGGAGGAACGCCACAGGATTAAGGTTGGATCTAAGTATTTGATATTTTTAAAAATAGAAAAACCTGTTCCAGTTAGTCCAGATGTTGACTCAAAAATTGAGTTTAAAAACGTTACTTGATAATTGCTTAAATAAAAAGGTATAGCAATTAATATTGCTGTCAAAACATATGAAGAAACAACTAATATTAATTGTTCAAAAAAATTTAAATTTCTTTTTGACTTCTTTCCAAAATACAAAAGCCCAGACCCGATTGATAGAGAAATAAGTAAAGTTATGAAGTAAGTATTAATGCTTAAAAAAAAATCAAAATAAGATGCATACAAAATATTTATAAATGCTAAGAAACCTATTGGAAAACAAAACAAGCTTAAGTAAAAACTGATACCTTTAAAATTCATTAAATTTAAATTGTGCCCACGCTAAAAATATTCTCCACAGCCTTTAATTCTTCTCTTTTAGCTAAAAACACAACTAAATCATCTTTTTCAAAAATAAAATTAGATCTTGGGATAATTACTTTATCTTTTCTTATAATTGCACCAATTCTTATATCCTCTGGCAAGTTTGAGTCGCGAATTTTTTTATTTACTAATTCCGATTTTTCAGAAATTTTTGCTTCAATAAATTCATATTCTCCATCTAATAAAGAATAAACTGTCCCGATGGTACCTCTATGAACATGCTCCATTATTCTAGAAACTGTTGTCATTCTAGGGTCTACAAGATCATCTATATTGAGAGAGTCTTGTAAAAGACTGTAGTTTGTTTTATTTACTATCGCGATTGTTCTCTTTTTTAAACCTGTTTTTTCAGCCAATACACATGCCATCATGTTATTTTCATCATCGTTTGTTAATGCCAATACAGTTTCTGAACCTTCTAAATTTGCTTCTTTTAAAATTTCTTCATCTAATGCATCACCATTAATTACTATTGATGATGAGAGTTCATTGGCTATTTCTTCTGCTCTAGATTTATTTTTTTCAATTATCTTGACCCTAACGTCTTCAAAATTTTCCTCTAACATTTTTGCGAGTTGCAAGCCAATATTACCTCCGCCTATTATTAAAACATTTTTTGCTATTTTTTCATCATGTCCAAAAGCTTTAAGAATTGGATTTAATTGATCGCTACTTACTACAACGTAAACATTGTCATCTTCAAGCATTTGATCATTTTTCTTGAGGTAAATAAATTTTTCTTTTCTTAATGCCCCTAGTATGTTTGCTTTGAAGTCTGGGAATTTTTCCGTTAATTTTTTTAAGGGTATATTTTTAATTGGACAATTTTTTTCGATTGAAATTTCTAACATTTTTACTTTGTTTTTACCAAATGGAACATTGTCAAGCGCACCGGGTGCCTCTAATCTTCTGTATAAAGATTTTGCTACTTCTCGCTCAGGAGAAATAATAACGTCTATTGGAATATTAGACTTATTGTATAATTTACCCCATTTTCCCTCTAAAAAATCTTTAGTTCTAATTCGGGCAATTTTTTTTGAAACATTGAATAATGAACTTGCTAACTGACAGACAATCATGTTTGTTTCATCATTTCTTGTTACAGCAATAATCATATCGGCTTTTTCAGCACCAGCGTTTTCGAGGACTGAAGGCAATGTTGCTCTACCGACGACTCCTTTTACATCTTGAGTGTCATTTATCTTCTTAATGTCTTCTGAAGACTGATCAATTACAGTAACTGAGTGACCTTGAGCAGACAGTTGTTTGCTAATGGAAAAGCCTACTTTTCCGGCTCCACAAATAATTATGTTCATCTTAATTTATTCCTTTAATACCCAATAATTTTAATTTTCTGTGCAAGGCAGATCTTTCCATTCCGATAAAGTCTGCAGTTTTTGAAATGTTTCCATGATGTTTTTTTAATTGAGTTGTTAAATATTCTTTTTCAAAATGTTCTCTTGCCTCTTTTAAAGGTGATTGAAAAGATTGCTCTAATAGGTCTTTATTATCTATTTTTGAAGAAGGATTTAAAATATCATTTATTACTTGATTAATTTTTTGCTTACTTTCATTAGAAGATAAAATGGTTATTCTTTCTATTAGGTTTCTCAACTCTCTAACATTACCTGGCCAACTATAAGTATACAAGCTATCATTCTTAATATCTATATCGGGAATCTGAACTCCATTAATTTCAGAAAGTTTAGTTTTAAAATAATCTATCAACAATGGTATGTCTTCTGTTCTGGCTGATAGCGGAGAAAGTTCAATCGGCATTACATTTAGCCTATGATAAAGGTCTTCTCTAAATTTATTCTCTCTTACTAAATCATTTAACTTTTTAGAGGTGGATGAAATTAATCTTATATTAACATTAATATCTTTTGAACCGTTAATTCTTTTAAATTTTTGATCTATAAGAACTCTCAATACATTCGCTTGTGTTTCATATGGTATTTCAGAAACTTCATCAATTAACAATGTTCCTCGATTAGCTCGTTCTAAAGCTCCAAAGGAAATATTGCCATCCTCAAATTCTTCTCCAAATAATTCTTTTTCATAAGTTTTTTCTTTTAGCAAAGAGGCATTGATGATTATAAAAGGTTCTTTGTATCTAGAAGAATTTTTATGAATTTTTCTAGCAACTAACTCTTTACCGGATCCCGTAGGACCTATAATTAAAACTCTACTTTCTGAGGTTGCAAGTTTTTCTATAATTTTCTTTACTTTAAGAATTGCTGAACTTTTTCCAATTAAATCAAAAGAATGAAATAATTTATTTTCAATTATGTCTTTTTCTTTCTTCAGAAATGCAGATTCTAAACCTCTATTAACGTAATTTAATATTTTTTCTTTTGAAAATGGTTTCTCAATAAATTCATAGGCTCCTAACCGTATAGCTTCAACAGCAATTTGTACTGTGGCATGTCCTGAAATCATAATTACTGGTGTTAATTTATTTTTTTTATTAACAAGTTTTAAAAGATCTATTCCATCTTTATCAGGCTTATCCAATTTGATGTCGATAATTGCAAGATCAGGCAAACGATTATTGATTTCTAATACCGCTTGGTCATAATTAGCGGCTGAACGAACTTTAAAATTTTGTTCTTCCAGAATATTGCATATCATGAACCTTATATCTGGATTATCGTCTATAACTAAGATTTCTTTAATCATATTTTGGTAGTGAGATTTTTACGATAGTTCCAGATTCATCTCTTCTGTTTTTAATGGAAAAATTGCCTGAATGCTCATTAATTATTTTTGTTACAATTGGCAATCCTAAACCTGTTCCTGTTTTTTTTGTCGTAAAGTAAGGTGTTGTTGCTTTTTTAGCATCTGTAATACCTGTGCCATTATCAATTAATCTAATGACTATATAGTCATTATTGTCACCTATTTCTATGTCAATATTTCCTTGAAAATTAGGCTGTTTTTGCAATTCATCTAAAAAAGACTCTTCAGAATTTTTGATTAAGTTGATAAAAACTCTATTCAATTGATCTTCGTCACCAGTAATATATTTTTCTTTTGTTCTATTAATTAAATTTATTTTATTTTTTGAAGTCAAATTAATAAAATCTACTGTTTTATTTATCAATTTAATAATATCAACTTTTTTAAGAATTGGTCTTGGCATTCTTGCAAAGTTTGAAAACTCATTAACAAGTTTTTCAATATCATTAATTTGTCTATTGATTGTTTCTAAATATTTTTCAAAGTCTTTGCCTTCAGAGGATAGTTTATTTTTATATTTTTCTCTTAAGCTATCTATTGATAATTGGATAGGTGTTAAAGGATTTTTGATTTCATGTGCTAGTTTTCTAGCCACGCTTTCCCATGCTTCGTACCGCTCCGTGATAAGAAGTTTATCCTGCTGCTCTTTAAGTCTCTCAATCATTTGATTAAAATTACGATTCAATTGTTTGATCTCTTCATCTGTCTCAACTTCTGGTACTTTAACATCAAGGGCGCCTTTGCTAATCGAGTCTGAGGCGCCTATTAAATTTATAATAGGTTTAGTAAGCCTAGAGGCAAAAGTAATCGCTATTGAAGTAGATAAAAACAACAATAAAGTAACAACAATGATATATATTATTGCAAAAGTAACCTTTATGCCTGTTTGGCTATTTTCAACAGAATAGTAAAAGCTCACTGCTTGTTCAGTTTCATTTAAATATCTTAAAATTTCTGGATCTATATTTCTTGAGATGTAAAGATAGGTATCTACTAATGAATTTAATTTGGTCATCACTGTCGTTTTATTATCTAAATTATCTGTAATAAAAACAGGCTTCCCTTCTAAAGCTAAATCGTAATCTTCGTCAGCTGGAATTACAAATTCTTCTGTTATGTCTCTTATATCTGACAATAAAATATTTCCTAAACTGTCAATTAAATAAACATCATCAATTCTTCGTAATATTTTTTCTGATCTCATAATTTGTTTGAAACGATTAGGGTTAGAATAATAGAATCTAGAAGCGCGGTTTATGCCAACACTCATTAAAATTACATCTGATAAAACATTTTCTTTACTCTCTTCTAAATAATTTTTAGCTACATCGAAAGAGTTATTTACAGCTTTTGTGATTTGTTTATCAAAATAATTTTGTATTCCAAAATTAAAAATGAATAACGAGAATATTGCTACTACTAATGAAGGTATAACTGTAAAAAGAGAAAAAACAGAAATGTATTTTAAGTTAGTCTGTGCTCCTTTTTTATTTTTTTTTCCTGTATAATAAAACCTATAAAAATTTCTAAAAATTAACGAAAAAAAAATCAATAATAGAAAAATATCAATTATTAATAGTGTTTGTAAATTTTGATCAGTTAAAGGAACGAAACCCTCATTTATAAAGGTTAAAAAAGTAACAATCCCCATAAAAATACATAAAAATGAGGATAAAATAATCCAATTGAAATTTTTTATTATCTTAAACATCTTAAATAACCATTAAATATCTATATAAATATAATATAAGTTAATACCATGAGTTTTTGTTTAATCATTCTTGCTGGGGGTAATAGCCATAGATTTAGGTCTAAAATTGGCAAACCTTATCAAAAAATAGCAGGCAAATCATTAATTGAAATAAACGTTATTAAAGCTCGTAAATTTAAACAAATTAAAAAGATTATTCTTGTTTATAACAAAAAAGACGCAAAACGAGTTAAATCAATAAAACTAAAGAATGTTAAATTAGTAATTGGTGGAATTACTCGACAACAGTCAACTTTCAATGCTTTAAAACATTTAAAAAATCAAAAAGGAATTTCTAAAGTTTTAATTCACGATGTAGCTAGACCTAATTTTTCAATTAAATTATTTGGTTCAATTATAAGAAATATGAAAAATGCTAGAGCTGTAGTTCCAAAGATCAGAGTTCATGATGCTATAAAACAAATAATCGACTCTAGTAAAGAGGAATATATTATTGGTAAAAAAAGAGATAATTTGTTTTTGACACAAACTCCTCAAGCATTCACCTTAAAAGAAATTTATCATTTACATAAAACTAATTCTGGTAAATACAAAGATGATGATATCTCTTTATATATGGATCTAAATAAAGTTAAATTTATTGAAGGTGAAAAAAGCAATTTTAAAATCACAGACCTTTCAGATTTTGAAAATTTAAAAAGTATTTACAAATTTAAACAGAGCGTTGGAATTGGATTTGACGTTCACAGACTGGCGCCAAAAAGAAAGCTTTATTTAGCTGGCCTAAATATAAAATCAAAACTAGGGACACTAGGGCATTCAGATGGAGACCCAGTTCTTCATTCTGTGACTGATGCGATTTTAGGTGCTTGTAAAATGGAAGATATTGGTCAAATGTTTTCTGATAAAAGTAAAAAATTTAAAAACTTAAGATCAACAATTCTACTTCAAAAAGTAATGGAACTAATTAAATCTAAAGGCTATTTTGTAAATAATATCGACATTAATATAATCACTCAAACACCTAAAATTAAAAATTATAAAAAAAAAATGATAAATAATATTGCTAGGCTTTGTGAAGTTTCTAATGATCAAATTAATATAAAAGGGAAAACTACAGAGAAACTTGGTGTGATAGGGAAAGAAAAAGCAATAGCATGTGAAGTTATATGTTCAGTTATAAAATATGTTTAAAGCTTTTAATTATTTATTTGTAACATGTTTTGGTATTGGATCATTTAGATTTGCTCCTGGAACAATAACTTCTCTTTTAACAACTGTTTTTCTATACAGCTTATTTCATATAATTAATTTATCCAACAGCGCTATTTTGATAATTTTATTAATAGTTTTTTCTTATTCTTTTTATGCTGTGTCTGAATATATCAAATATAATGAAAATAAAGATCCTAAAGAAGTTGTTATAGATGAATTCATCGGGCAAGCTATTCCAATTTATTTATATGAAATCGCTCATGGAAGTGCGAAAGAATCTCATGAAGCAGCTCTGTTTTATTTATATATTTTTATTTTGTTTAGATATTTTGATATTAAAAAACCTTTTCCAGTAAGTTTTTTTGATAAAAAATTTAAAAATAGTTTTGGAGTAGTAATGGATGACGTAGTTGCTGGTTTATACGTAGTTCTTACATTGATAATTTTTATGATAATTAAATCAAAATTTTTCTAATGAGTTTAAATAAAAAGATAATTTCATTAATCAAAAGAAAAAAGATGAAACTTGCGATTGCTGAGTCTTGTACAGGAGGAATGCTGTCTAGTACTATTACCTCTGTAAGTGGCTCATCGAAAGTATTTACGATGGGATTAGTTACTTACTCAAATCAAGCCAAATCAGGTGTTTTAAAAGTGCCTCAAAAAATAATAAAAAAGTATGGAGCTGTGAGTGTTCAATGTTGTTTGGCTATGGTTAATAACCTAAGTAAAATTAGTAAATCAAAAGTATGTGTTTCAATAACAGGGATAGCTGGTCCTAAGGGCGGCTCAAAACAAAAACCAGTTGGTTTAGTTTACATTGGAATAAGAGTTGGAAGAAAGGTTATTGTTAATAAATGTAATTTTAAGAATAAAGGTAGAGCTTACATTCAAAGACAAACAGTAAAAAAATCTCTTAATCTGTTATTCAGATTAATTAAACAGGGTAACTAAATTCTGGATTTACTATAAAATTTAACAAATGAGCCGTAAAACTATTTAATAATAAGAATATACCAAACGCATTAAGGTAAAGGATAAAAACTAAGAAATTTCTTGCTCTTTTTTTAGCTAAAAGATTTTTATTTTCGGGCATCC
>CACJQQ010000008.1 GCA_902595625.1 uncultured Pelagibacteraceae bacterium
CCCAGAACTTTGCAATTATTTGTCAATTTAAGATTATTGCCAGTAAAATAGTTTGTAACATCATTTATTTGACCTCTCATTTGTGAGGGTAAAAACTCAATTTTTTGCTTATTATTTTTATTTATAATTTTTTTATTTTCAAAAGAAATTATGTTTATTTTTTTTCCACTACGAGTGTATGCATCAGCAAAATTCAATGCAGCTAATCCACTTCCAATAACAGCAATATCCAATATTTTTTTCATTAATTAATGTTTCAATGATTAAACTTTTCTATAGAAATACTTTATTATTAATTTTAATAACTTAGTGAATGATGGAACTAAATTAATCTTTTCGTAGTCTTTATATTCAATATAATCAATTCCATCCTTTTTTTTAATACTTTGTTTCAAAAAATCTAAATTGTTTAAATAAAGAAAACAAATGTCAGTCGCATTTGTGTTATTATCGAGCTCTATTGTTCTTTTGTTATAAATTTTACCAACATCATATTTTTCATTTACTTCATGAAAAGTTAAGTCAATACTTTTCCAATTATATATAAATTTATAAAAAAAAATAAAAGATCCCCTTTGATTTTTTAGAGAGCCTAAATGAAAATTAAATATCTTATATTTTTGTAAGCTTATTTTATTTATTCCATATACATTAAGGCCAAAATCATAGTCATTTTCGATTTTATTAATTAATCTACAATTTTTGTAATTAGCTAGTAATGATTTTAGAGTAACTTTATTTTTACTTTCTTTAATTAACCTAGCTATCGAACCAAATAATATAATTACAATTAGCACTTTTAACTTTCTAAAAAAATTTGACTCACCTACAAATATATCAAAGTTATAATTTTTAAATTCTTTATCGGAAAGTATTTTATCAACTAATTTTAATGAAACTATTTCATCATTTGTAGTGTGTATGATAACATTTTTCATAGTGAAATTTAATGACTAATAGATTTTTTATAACAAATATACATGAAAGTAAGAAATACCTAAAAGAAATTGGGTATCAAGATTTAAAGGGAGGCGCTCTGTTGCCAGACGCCCCCCTGACTCAAATAAATTAAGAGTTAGATCCGGCTATTATGTAAAGTATACCGAATAATATTATTATTTCCATTTTGATTCCTTTGTTAAGAATATTATATATGAAGGGGCGTTCTGTTGCCAGGTGCCCCAGACCCCGTTACTTAATTAACAAAGTTAATTAAGCTGCAAGTGCGTAACTTTCGTTAGCATTTGTAAATTGGCCCGTTACGTCGGAACCATCTCGTACGAAAGAATAGCCTTTAGACATCCGTCGATCCTAATTCACCCCCATAAGTTGTAAATGGTGGAGGTGGTGGGTACTGCCCCCACGTCCGTAATGTTTATTACGAAATTCGTTTATCGTCATAGTTGGAAAACCAACGCTATTAATATAAAACTCTTAAGCAGAGATTCAATAAATAAATCAAATGAAACTTACGCCAGAACAAAAGCAAGAAATTGCAGAGCAACAAGCCCAAAAAACCTCAACTAAGAGAGTTACATCCCCAGAATTAGAAAAAATACTATATGAGGCTCTACCTGTTTTAGATCACGGCTTTGTAAGAGTAGTTGATTACATGGGTGATGATAGCTCTATCGTACAGTCTGCAAGAGTGTCTTACGGAAAAGGAACAAAGAAAGTTTCAACAGATGAGGGTTTAATTAAATATTTAATGAGGCATTGGCACTCCACTCCATTTGAAATGTGTGAGATTAAATACCATGTAAAACTTCCAATTTTTATAGCGCGTCAATGGATTAGACATAGAACAGCAAATGTAAATGAATACTCAGCAAGATACTCTATATTAGATAAAGAATTTTATATTCCCGCTAAGGATCAGTTATCAGCACAGTCAACTTCTAACAGACAAGGAAGGGGAGATTTAATTACTGGAGAGCAAGCAGACGAAGTCTTAAAAATTCTTAAAGATGATGCAACAAGAACCTATGACAATTATGAGAAAATGCTTAACGAAAGATTTGATGGAAGCACTATAGATGAAGGCAAAGCTGGTCTAGCGAGAGAGTTAGCTAGAATGAACCTAACTTTAAATTCATACACACAATGGTATTGGAAAACAGATTTATTAAATTTATTAAACTTTTTATTCCTAAGAGCAGATAGTCATGCTCAATACGAGATAAGAGTTTATGCAGAAATCATGTTAGATACAGTTAAAAAATGGGTTCCAATTACCCATGCCGCATTCTTAGATTATAGAGTAGGGGCAGTTCATGTTTCAGCCAAAGGTAAAAAGGTAATTCAACAAATGGCAAAGGGTGAGAAAGTTAGCCATGAAAGCTCTGGTCTTTCCAAGAGGGAGTGGAATGAATTAATGAATTCTTTTGATTTTAAAGAAAAGATTGTTTAATTTTTAAAGCGATATCTTTAAATAATTTTGAAACTTCGTGATCAGGGTTAGAGTGTGTTAAAGGATCGCCCTTATCAGCTGAACTTCTTAAATCTTGATGAATAGGCAAATGTCCTAAGAATTCTTTTTTAAATTCCTTTGCAGTTTTTTCTACCGCGCTTTCCCCAAAAATTTTGTATTCTTTACCATCATCTCCTTTAAAGAAACTCATATTGTCAATCAATCCTAAAATTTTTACACCTGTCTTATCAAACATTTGAATTCCTCTTTTTACATCTAGTAAAGCAAGATCTTGTGGTGTTGAAACAATGATTGCTCCATCAACTTTTACTTCTTGTGCAAATGTTAATTGCGTGTCACCAGTTCCTGGCGGCATATCAATTATAATAACATCCCTATCTTTCCATAATACTTTTTGCGTCATAGTTTTAATTGCACTAATCACCATTGGACCTCTCCAAATCATTGGAGTTTGTTCATCTACTAAAAATCCCATGGACATAAATTGGGCATTGTATTTTTCTAGAGGAGACATTGTTTTTCCATCCTCACTTTTTGGTTTTTCACTTAAGTTAATTAATTTTGGTAAAGAAGGTCCATAAACATCAGCATCTAAGATACCAATTTTTAATCCTAAATTTTGTAAAGCAAATGCAAGATTAATTGCGACTGTAGATTTTCCTACACCACCTTTCGCACTTGAAACTAATATTGTATTTTTAGTCCCATTTATTGGAGTTTTGGTAAATTTCTTAGGAGCAAGCTTTTCTCTCATTGTTTTGCTCATTTCTACTTTTTTTTCAGACATAATATCGCTCTTACATAACTTGTTTTTGCAGTAAAAGTCACTATATAAAGTGTCATGAGTTTCAAAGATAAGATTTTTAAAAATCAATCCCCTTGGGGATCACCTCCTCCTGGTGGTGGTGGGAGTGCTCCTGGCGGTAATGGATCAGGATCAAGACAAGATCCGCCGAATCTTGATGACATTATAAAAAATTTTCAAAAAACAATAAATAAATTCTCAGGTGGAAAATCCGGAGGTTCAAGACCAATAATAATTGGTCTATTAATTCTTTTAGGACTTTATATAGCAAGTGGTCTTTACAGAGTATTACCAGATGAACAAGGCGTAGTTTTGAGATTTGGTAAATTTGTTAATACAACTCAACCAGGATTGCATTACCATTTACCAATGCCGATAGAGAGAGTTCTAACGCCTAAGGTAACAAAAGTTAATAGGGTTGATGTTGGTTTTAGACCTGCGAGTGATAGTGGAAGATCATCTGGAGTAGGAAACGTGCCTGAAGAAAGTTTAATGCTTACTGGAGATGAAAACATAGTTGACATTAATTACTCTGTATTCTGGGTTATTAAAGATGCTGGTAAGTTTTTATTTAACATACAAAGCCCTGTTGAAACTGTTAAAGCTACTTCAGAGACGGCAATGAGAGAAGTTATAGCAAAAAACAACATTCAAACAATTTTAACTGAAGGAAGAGCAAACATTGAAATTGAGGTACAAGAAATTACTCAAATGATTTTAGATGAATACGAGTCAGGTATTCAAATTACACAAGTTCAAACCCAACAAGCTGACCCACCAGAACAAGTTATTGATGCATTTAGGGACGTACAAGCAGCTCGAGCTGATAGAGAGAGATCAAAAAATGAAGCCGAAGCATATGCTAATGATGTTATTCCAAGAGCGCGAGGAGAAGCCGAACAGGTTTTACAGCAAGCTGAAGCTTATAAAAAAGAAGTAGTAGCAAAAGCAGAAGGTGAGGCTAGCAGATTTTTAGCAATTTATAATGAATACAGAAATGCAAAACAAGTAACCCAAGAAAGAATGTATTTAGAGACAATGGAAAAAGTTTTGGCTGATATAGATAAAGTAATCATAGATAAAGAGTCTGGATCAGGTGTTGTTCCTTACTTACCTTTACCTGAATTAAAAAAATCAGGAGGAAATAATTAATGAAGGGCGTTAAACTTATAATTCCAGCGATAGTAATAATTGCAGTTACATTGTTTCAATCTTTATTTATTGTTCAAGAAATTAGTCAAGCGATTGTCCTTCAATTTGGTGATCCTAAAAAAATTGTTACTAAAGCTGGATTAAATTTCAAATTACCGTTCATACAAAACGTAGTTTTTTTAGATAAAAGAATTTTAAATTTAGACAATGATCCAGAAGAAGTAATTGCAGCAGATCAAAAGCGTTTAATTGTAGATGCAATCGCAAGGTTTAAGATTGTAGATCCTCTAAAATTTTACATTTCAGTTGGAAATGAAAGAGTTGCAAGATCAAGACTTTCAACAATTATTAATTCAAGAATTAGGGGTGTGCTAGGTAAACAAGAACTGGCAACACTTTTATCCACTGATAGAACTAAACAAATGTCGATCATTCAAAATGATGTAAACACAGAAGCCCAAAACTTTGGAATTGAAATTGTAGATGTAAGAATTAAAAGAGCTGATTTACCCCCAGCAAACAGTGAAGCTATTTACAAACGAATGCAAACTGAAAGGGAGAGAGAAGCTAAAGAGTTTAGAGCACAAGGAGCTGAGATTGCACAAAAAATTAGATCAACTGCTGATAAAGATGTAACAGTAATATTAGCAGAAGCTAATAAGAAGTCAGAAATTATGAAAGGAGAAGGCGATGGTGAAAGAAATAAAATCTTTGCTAATGCTTTTGGAAGAGACCCTCAGTTTTTTGCATTTTACAGAGCAATGCAAGCTTATGAAAAAGCTTTAATCGGAGGAGAAACTTCACTTGTATTATCTCCTGACAGTGAGTTCTTTAAATTTTTTGGTAAATCTATAAAGCCAAATATTAAAAGATAAACTAATCACTTTGTGAAAGAGCTAATTACCGCTATAGGATTGCTTTTTTTTATAGAAGGACTTTTCCTTGCCATTTTCCCGTCAAGAATAAAAAATATGTTAGAGATGATCAAAAATACAACAGAAAATAAGCTGAGATCATTTGGGTTGTTTTTTTTGATTATCGGCTTTTTAATAATTTGGTATATAAAAAATTAGATGAGTTATTTTAAAAAAATATTTTTTTTATTAGTATTTTACAATTTTTCACTAGTTCAAGCTAAAGCTGTTCCAAATTCTTTTGCTGATTTAGCAGAGAAATTGATGCCATCTGTTGTTAATATTTCAACTACTCAAACTGTAAAAACAACAACTAATCAATTCCCTTTTCAGTTTCCTCCAGGATCACCATTCGGTGAAATGTTTAAAGATTTTGAAAGACCTACGGAGAGAAAAGCTTCATCTTTAGGTTCTGGTTTTATAATTAAAGAAGAGGGTATCGTCATTACGAACAACCATGTTATTGCCAATGCTGAGGATATTTTAATAAAAGTTGGTGACAAAGAATATGATGCAGAGGTCATAGGTGCAGATCCTTATATGGATCTTGCAGTTTTAAAAATGAAAACGAAAGATAAATTTAAACCTGTAAGTTTCGGAGACTCAAATAAAGCAAGAGTAGGCGACTGGGTTGTTGCTATTGGTAACCCTTTTGGTCTAGGTGGAACAGTAACGTCCGGAATAATCTCAGCAAGAAACAGGCAAATTGGTTTAACGCGATATGAGGATTTTATTCAAACTGATGCATCAATCAACCAAGGTAATTCTGGCGGACCATTATTCAATCTTAAAGGAGAGGTAATTGGAGTTAACACTGCAATTATAGCCCCAGGTCAATCAGGATCAATTGGAATTGGTTTTGCAATTCCTGCCAACGCAGCTTCTAATGTAATTGACCAATTAATAAAATTTGGTGAAACAAAAAGAGGATGGTTAGGAGTAAGAATTCAAGAAGTAACAAAAGAAATAGCAGAAGTTGAAAAACTAAAAAAACCAGAAGGCGCTCTTGTGGCAAGTGTTGGACAAGGTAGTCCAGCAGAAAAAGCAGGAATTAAAGCAGGTGATATTATCTTAGAATTTGATGGCAAAAAAATAAATACAATGAAAAAACTTCCTAATGTTGTTGCAAGCACTGAAGTAGGAAAAAGTGTTGAACTTAAAATTTGGAGAAACAAAAAATTAATCTCAAAAAGACTAACTTTAGGAAGACTCGAAACATCAGAGGAATTTAAAGAAACAAAACCAAAAATTGTTAAAAAAGATGTAGACATCCAAAGCTTAAAAATTGCAGTGAGAGATTTAAATGATGAAGATATTAAAAAAAGAAATTTAAACAAAAAAACAAAAGGAGTTGTGATAACTGAAATTTCTAATCGAAGCCCTTTAGCTAATCTTTTAAGCGTAAATGATATAATTATTGAAGTACAAAAAACTCCAGTGAAAAATTCTGTTGATTTGAATAAAATAGTTGATGGAATTTTTAAAAAAGGTGAAAAGACATTATTGTTAACAATAATTAACAATAATAATAGAAGAAGATATCTTGGTGTAAAAATAAATTAATCTTGTCAAAAAAAATTATTCTCTTAGCAGGACCTACAGCTTCAGGAAAATCAAAATTAGCAATTCATTTGGCAAAAAAAATGAATGGAGAAATTATAAATGCTGACAGTATGCAAATCTATAAAGAGTTTTCTATTTTATCCTCAAGGCCAAGAAGCTCTGAAACAAAAAAAATTAAACATCATTTGTACGGCATAGTTTCTGTTAAAAAATATTTCTCCGCAGGTGACTGGCTTAAGGAAGCAAAAAAGAGAGTTCACTTATGTTTGAAGAAGAAAAAAATTCCAATTATTGTTGGAGGCACTGGTCTATACTTTAACACTATTACGAAAGGAATAAGTAAAATTCCAGATATAGACACCAAAACGAGAAAAAATGTGAGAGTTTTATTTAAGAAACTTGGCTCCAAAAAGTTTTATGAAAAACTTTTAGAGCTAGATCCTAAAGTTAAAAATAGAATTAATCCAAAAGATTCACAAAGGATACAAAGAGCCTATGAAGTAAAACTTAAAACGAAAAAGTCTCTGCTTGACTGGTTTACAAAAACGAAATCAGATTTTTTGGATTTCGATTTAAGAAAAGTTTTTATTGATATCCCAAGGATAGATTTACTTCCAAATATTTCAAAAAGAACAGAACTTATGTTTAAAGAAAATTGCTTAAAAGAGGTTAAAAAATTTAACACAATGAGGCTGAATAAAAATCTATCAGCTAATAAATTGATTGGAGTTCAAGAAATTAATCAATTTATTAAAGGCAATATCTCAATAGACGAATGTAAAGAACTTATCAATATTAAGACAAGACAGTACGCCAAAAGACAAAATACATGGGCTCGGGGACATATGAAGAATTGGAACAAGCTATATTCTAAAAATTTCTCTATTCTTTTAAAAAAAACATTAAAAGTCATCAGCTAAAACTTGACGGTTGGTATTTCTAGGCTAGATTGTATGAATGCCAAAATTATTGAGTGGAGCGGAAATAGTATTTAAAGCATTGGAAGACCAAAAAGTTGAATATATTTTTGGATATCCAGGGGGAGCCGTGCTCCCAATTTATGATGAATTAAAAAATCATAAATCAATTAAACATATTTTAGCAAGACATGAACAAGGCGCAGGTCATGCTGCAGAAGGTTACGCAAGATCAAGCGGTAAGCCGGGAGTTTTATTAGTTACATCAGGTCCAGGAGCAACAAATGCAGTTACAGCTTTGACCGATGCTTACATGGACTCAATTCCTGTGGTTTGCATTTCTGGACAAGTTCCAACTCATTTAATTGGAACAGATGCATTTCAAGAATGTGATACAACAGGAATCACAAGGCCATGCACAAAACATAATTGGTTAGTTAAAGACGTAAATGATTTAGCAGACATCATGAGTCAAGCTTTTAAAATCGCAACAACTGGTCGACCGGGACCTGTTTTAGTTGATATTCCCAAAGATATCCAATTCAACAAAGGTATTTATAAAGTAAGCAAAAACAAATTAGAAAAAAAATTGAATGGCGCTCTCTCGAATAAAATAAATTTAAAAGACGTAGATAAATTTATTGAGATGATAAAAAAATCATCTAAACCAATTTTTTATACAGGTGGTGGAGTAATTAATTCAGGTCCAAAAGCAAGTGAACTTTTAAGAGATTTAGTTTCATTAACTGGTTTTCCTATTACTTCTACTCTTCAAGGATTAGGAGCTTTTCCGGGAGACGATCCTCAGTTTTTAGGAATGCTTGGCATGCATGGTACTTATGAAGCTAATAATGCTATGCATGATTGTGACTTAATGATTAATATTGGAGCAAGATTTGATGACAGAATTACAGGAAAAATTGACGAGTTTTCTCCAAAATCAAAAAAAATTCATATTGATATAGATCCATCTTCAATTGGAAAAAATGTAAAAGTGGATTTGGCCATTACAAGTGATGTTACAGAATTATTACAAGCGGTTATAAAAAGATTTAAAGAAAAAAATAAAAATTTTATTGAGTCGAATAAACAAAAAACTGCTAAGTGGTGGAGTCAAATTGATAAATGGAGAGAAAAAAAATCTTTAAATTTCATCAATAGCAAGGAAACTATTAAACCACAGCATGCTGTACAAAGATTATATGAATTAACAAAACACCAAGACACTTTTATTACTACAGAAGTTGGACAACACCAAATGTGGGCTGCTCAACATTATAAGTTTAATAAACCTAACAGATGGATGACTTCTGGAGGTCTAGGCACTATGGGATATGGTTTACCCGCAGCTATCGGTGTTCAAATTGCTCATCCTAAAAAGCTAGTAATAGATATAGCTGGTGAAGCATCAATATTAATGAACATTCAAGAAATGTCGACCGCAATACAATATAGATTGCCAGTTAAGATTTTTATTTTAAATAATGAATACATGGGAATGGTCCGACAATGGCAAGAATTGTTGCACGATAAAAATTATTCTGAAAGTTATACAGAAGCTTTACCAGATTTTGTTAAGTTAGCCGAAGCTTATGGCGCCGTTGGAATCAGAGCAAAAACTCCTGGTGAACTAGACGAAAAGATTAAAGAAATGATTAATACAGATAAACCTGTTATTTTTGATTGTGTAGTTGATAAAGTAGAAAACTGTTATCCAATGATACCTTCTGGAAAACCTCATAACCAAATGCTTCTTGGACCCGAAGATGAAAAAGAAGAAGTTTCAGATGAAGGAAAAACTTTAGTTTAATGCCTAAGCCAAAATCAGCATACAGCCAACCAACAAAATTTGGAAAAGAGGATCATCATATAATTGTTGTATGGGTAGATAATGAGGCTGGAGTTTTAGCAAGAGTTATCGGATTATTTTCTGGTAGAGGTTATAATATTGAGTCTCTAGCAGTGGCTGAAATAGATAAAAAAAAACACTTATCAAGAATTACAATAGTTACTAAAGGAACTCCTGAGGTTATCCAGCAGATCAAATTACAGCTTGGAAAATTAATCCCAGTTCATAAAGTAGCAGATTTTTCTAGGAATGATCCTAAAATTTTATTTAAAGAACTTGCTTTACTTAAAGTAGTTGGAGCTACAAAAAAACTGGATAAAGCGAAGAAATTATGTAAAAAACATGACGGATTAATCTTAGATAAAACAAAAAAGTCTTTTGTTATTCAAGTAACTGCTTTAAGAAGAGAAATTGATAAATTAGTTGCAACCTTAAAGCCTTTAGGACTAATAAGTGTCTCTAGAACCGGGGCAGTTGCAATGACAAAAGGTGATGAAGTTTTTACACAATAGGAGTTAAAAATGAAAACATTTTATGAAAAAGACGCAGATGTAAACTTAATTAAAAATAAAAAAGTTGCAATTTTCGGCTATGGAAGTCAGGGACATGCTCATGCTTTAAATTTAAAAGATAGTGGCGTTAAAGAAGTTGTTGTAGCTTTAAGAGAGGGATCATCAAGTGTAAAAAAAGCTGAGGGCGAAGGTTTAAAAGTTATGTCACTATCAGACGCTGCAGCTTGGGCAGACGTTGTTATGATGTTAACGCCTGATGAACTTCAATCAGAAATTTATAAAAATCATATCGAACAAAGAATGAAAGAAGGAACAAGTTTAGCTTTTGCTCATGGTTTGAATATTCATTTCGATTTAATTAATGCAAGAAAAGATTTAGATGTGTTTATGGTAGCTCCTAAAGGCCCAGGTCATACAGTAAGAAGCGAATATCAAAAGGGCGGTGGTGTTCCATGTTTAATGGCAGTCCATAAAGATAGTTCAGGTAAAGCAAGAGATTTGGCATTGTCTTATGCTTCAGCTATTGGTGGTGGAAAGTCAGGAATAATTGAAACTACTTTTAAAGATGAATGTGAAACAGATTTATTTGGCGAGCAAACTGTTCTTTGTGGTGGTTTAGTAGAATTAATTAAAAATGGTTTTGAAACTTTAACTGAAGCTGGTTACCCACCTGAGATGGCTTATTTTGAAACTCTACATGAAGTAAAATTAATTGTGGATTTAATTTATGAAGGTGGAATTGCAAATATGAACTATTCTATTTCAAACACTGCAGAGTATGGTGAATATGTATCGGGTAAAAGAATAGTTGATAGTAAGACTAAAGAGAAAATGAAAGAAGTGCTCAAAGACATTCAATCTGGTAAGTTTACTAAGCAGTGGATGGATGAGCATAAATCAGGTCAAAAAAACTTCCTTAAAATGAGAGAAGATTTAGCCAAACATCCAATCGAAAAAGTAGGTAAAGAGCTTCGCGCAATGATGCCATGGATTGGTAAAAATAAATTAGTCGATAAAGACAAGAATTAGCCCAATCTGACTCATTAATAGCTCTTATTGATACATAATAATTTGCAAATTCTATCTTTGATTGTATTATGAGAAACTTTTGAATTAACAAAAGTTTTAAGTATGAGTGATAAAAATAGAATTATAATTTTTGATACTACTATGCGTGATGGTGAACAGTCACCGGGCGCATCAATGAGTTTAGAAGAAAAATTACAAATCTCAAGAGTGTTTGATGAACTTGGTGTTGATGTCATCGAAGCTGGTTTTCCAATAGCCTCGCCAGGAGATTATGAGGCTGTAACAGAAATTAGTAAAACTCTAAAAAAATCTATACCTGCAGGTTTAGCTCGTGCAACAAAAAAAGATATTGATGCATGTCATGAAGCATTAAAGCACGCAAAAAATTTTAGAATACATACTTTTATTTCCACAAGCCCACTTCATATGAAGCATAAATTAAATAAATCTCCTGAGGAAGTCTTAGGGTCGATTAAAGAGAGCGTCACATACGCAAGAAAATTTACTGATGATGTTGAATGGTCATGTGAAGACGGAACAAGAACAGATATGGACTATATGTGTAAGACCGTTGAACTTGCCATTAAATGTGGAGCAAGAACTATAAATATCCCCGATACAGTAGGATATACAGTGCCGTCAGAATTTAAAAAAATTATTGAAACTCTGTTAAACAAAGTCCCAAACATTGATAAAGCAATAATATCAACTCACTGTCATAATGATTTGGGATTAGCGGTAGCAAATTCATTAGCAGGAGTGATGGCTGGTGCAAGACAAATAGAATGTACAATTAATGGTATTGGCGAAAGAGCTGGTAATGCTGCTCTTGAAGAAGTCGTGATGGCGATGAGAACAAGACATGATTTAATGCCTTATACGACAAATATTAACACAAAACTTTTAAGCAAAGCATCAAAAGTTGTGTCTAATGCAACTGGTTTTCCTGTTCAATTTAATAAGGCGATAGTTGGAAAAAATGCTTTTGCACATGAGTCAGGTATTCACCAAGATGGAATGTTAAAGAATAGAAACACTTATGAAATTATGACTCCAGAAAGTGTAGGAGTTAAAAAAACTTCATTGGTAATGGGTAAACATTCTGGCCGACATGCTTTTAGAGATAAATTATCTGACATGGGGTATGTAGATGTAACAGATGACATTATCGATACAGCTTTTGGAAAATTTAAAATTTTAGCAGATAAGAAAAAACATATCTATGATGAAGATATAGCAGCAATAATTGATGACAGCCTAGTAACAGAAGATAATGTAATTAAATTAAAATCTTTAAAAGTATTCGCAGGAACAGGAGAACCTCAAAAAGCAGAGATGACATTAGAGGTATATGGAGAAGTTAAGAGTGCTACTGAGACAGGCGATGGCCCAGTTGATGCAATTTTTAAATGCATAAAAAATCTTTATCCTCATGACGTTAACCTTCAATTATATAACGTGCATGCAGTTACTGAGGGAACTGACGCTCAAGCAACAGTGAGTGTAAGAATTGAGGAAAAAGGGAAATCAACAGTGGGTCAAGCAGCTGATACTGATACGTTAGTCGCATCAGCAAATGCATACTTGAATGCACTAAACAAATTAATTATTAAAAGAACAAAAACTGCACCAGATCAAACGATCAGTGCTCAAAACTAAAAGGGGAAAATATGTTTAAAGGTTTATCAGGTTTATCATCAATGTGGTCACAAGATATGGCTATCGATTTAGGAACAGCCAACACTCTTGTTGTATTAAAAGAGCAGGGTGTAGTTTTGAACGAGCCTTCAGTAGTTGCAGTAATTGAAGATGGTGGAAGAAAATCTGTTTTAGCTGTAGGTGATGAAGCAAAAACAATGTTAGGTAGAACACCTGGTAACATCTCAGCTATTAGACCTTTAAAAGATGGAGTAATTGCAGACTTCGTTGTTACTGAAGAAATGATTAAACACTTTATTAAGAAAGTTCATAAAAAAAATGCCTTTGCAAATCCTAGAATTTTAATTTGTGTACCAACTGGATCTACTCCGGTGGAAAGAAAAGCTATTCAAGACTCTGCATTAGCTGCGGGAGCAAGGAAAGTACAACTAATTGAAGAACCAATTGCAGCTGCGATTGGTGCAGGTTTGCCAATATCAGAAGCAACAGGGTCGATGGTCGTAGATATTGGTGGCGGTACTACAGAGATAGCTGTAATGTCTCTGGGTGGTGTAGTTTACTCTAAATCACTAAGAGTTGCTGGAGACGCATTAGATGGATCGATCATTGCTTACATGAGAAAAAAAATGAACTTAATGATTGGAGATTCTACAGCTGAAAAAATAAAAAAAGAAATAGGTACTGCAATACCATCATCTAATAATACTTTTTTAATGAAAGGTAGAGATATTAGATCTGGGACACCAAAAGAGATTGAGCTTACGGAAAAAGATGCTTGTGAAGCGATAATGCCAATTTTAAATCAGATTTTAGGAGGTATTAAAGAAGCTTTAGAGAATACACCACCAGAATTATCTGCAGATTTGATAGATATGGGATTAGTTTTAACAGGTGGTGGTGCTTTATTAAAAAATATAGATAAATTAATTTCTCAAGATACTGGCTTACCCGTAACAATAGCTGATGATCCTCTATCATGTGTAGCTATTGGAACAGGAAGAGCTTTAGAAAATGAAGAATTATTTTCTACAATGTTATCTGAATATTAATTTGTCTTTACAAAAAAAATGTCAGTTAGTAGAGATGATTTTAGTATAGCTTTTCGTTCAGCTCTTTTACAAAGAGGAGCAACTCAAAAATTTTCAATTTTCTCTCTTATAATTGTAGCTTTAATAGTGTTTTTTTTAGATGTTTATGGATTTACCGCAGTAAAAACAGCAAGAAGTTTTATAAATGATGTTGTCTATAGAGTTACTTATTTAGCCTCCGCTCCAACAAGATTATTTCCAGGTATTAATCAGGGTATCGCAAGTCATTTCAATTTAAAAAAAGAAAATGAAGAATTAAGACAAGTCATAGAAAGGTACAAATCTCTTGATCTAAACCTAGAATATATTTCAAATGAAAATAAAAATTTAAAAAAAGTTCTAGATACTGAAGATATAGAAAGCGTTTCGAATGTAGTCCTAGCTAAAGTTTTAGTTGATCGGAATAGTCCTTTTTTAAAATCAATAATTATAAACAAAGGAAGTAAAGAAGGTATTATAAAAGGAATGCCTGTTACTCAAAATAAATATTTAGTTGGACGTATTGTTGAGACTAATTATTTATCATCAAGAGTATTATTATTAAATGACTTAAATAGTAGAATTCCAGTAACATTTGATGAAAAAAGCACCCAAGCAATTTTAACTGGAGGTGGTACGCGTAAACCTACACTGTCTTACTTACCCGAAGACTATCAATTTGAAGAAGATATTACAGTATTTGCTTCCGGAAAAGATGGAATTTTTAATGCGGGAACACCAATTGGAAAAACTAAAGATAATGGAGAAGTAGAGTTATTTGTAGACCCTAACCAATTATCGTTTGTAACAGTTAATTTAATAAAACCAACTAAGGAAGTTTTTTAATGGCTAAAGCAAATTTAATACATAAATTATTTGCTGCTGGTCCTTTAATTTTATTATATTACTTATCAATAAGTGAAATTGATACTAATCTAGAAAAGTTATTTGAAGTTTTCTCTTTAAATTTACAAATCATAATAATTTATTTTTGGATTATAAAGCGTCCAAGTCTTATGGGTCCAGGACATATATTTTTAGCGGGACTAATCAACGATGTTGTGATGGGATTTCCATTAGGCATAAGCTCACTATCTTATCTAGTAGTCTGTTTTGTAGGCAATTATGTTAGAAATAAAAGTGTTAATACTACAATAGCATCTGACTGGTTTACGTTTTTGATAGCTTTATTATTTGCTAATTTACTTTTCTTTTCACTATTAAATAATTTTTCGGAAGTAGCGATCTCTTATACAAAAATTGGTTATAATACTTTCTTTACTCTATTTTTATTTCCAGTTTTTTGGCTTCTATTTAATCTTTATCAAATGAGTTTTATAGGATCTCAAGATGCTTAGTCCTGGTTCAGGAAATACCGTCATTAAATCTAAACTTATAAGCAGAAGAATGTTTTTAATTACTGCAGCAAAGGCTGTGGTGATGGTTGGCTTAGTAGGGAGACTTATATCTCTTCAAATCAATCAAGCCACAAAATACAAGTCTTTGTCAGATAAAAATAGATTTAGAGAATGGAAGTTAGCACCTGAAAGAGGAGCAATAAAAGACTTCTTCGATACAAAAATCGCATCAAGCGAACCTCTTTATCAATTACATTTAGTACCTGAAAACGCTAAAGACCTAGATAATTTATTCGTAAGATTAAAAGCAATTTTAAATATTACAGATCGAAAAGTTTCTTATTTAAAAAGAGTTATTAAAAAACAAAAACCCTGGGAACCAGTGATAGTTTCAGAAAATTTGGATTGGTCTGATTTTTCAAGAATAAATTTATTTTTACACGAACTCGAAGGAGTAGAACCCATCGTCTCTGTTGCGAGAACTTACCCTGATAACTCTTCAGCGCATATTTTAGGTTATGTTTCTCAAATAAGTGCAAAAGATTTACAAACAAAAGAATATCTCAAAGAATTAGCTGTGCCCGGTATGGCAATAGGAAAAACTGGTTTGGAAAGAAAATTAGATCAACAAATAATAGGTAAAGTAGGTTATCAACGTTATGAAGTGAACGCTTTTGGGAAAAGAATTAGAGAAATAAAAATTGACGAAGGTCAGGCAGGTAAAAGTTTTAAAACAACTTTAGATTACGAAGTACAAAAATACACTAATGAACTCTTAAAAGATAAAGCTGCAGCCGTATGTGTAATGGATGTGTATAATGGAGATATAGTATCTTTAGTTTCGTCGCCAACGTTTGAGCCTAATGAATTTGTTCATGGATTAGATAAGGCTTATTGGAATAGTTTAATTAAAAACGATAAGAAACCTTTAGCCAATAAAGCGTTGTCAGGATTATATCCTCCAGGATCTACAATTAAAACTTTGGTGGCTTTAAGTGCATTAGAAAATAAAATTATAAGACCTTTAGATACTTTCAGATGTAAAGGGAAAATAGAGCTGTATGGAGAAAAATTTCACTGCTGGGAGAAAGAAGGTCACGGGATTGTAAATCTCCGAAAAGGAATTCAAAGATCTTGCGACGTTTACTTTTATGAAGTTGCTAGAAAACTTGGTGTGGATCGATTATCAGAAACTGCAAAACGATTTGGATTAGGAAAAAAAGTTTTAAATGACTTTATCGAAGAGAGGTCAGGTGTAGTACCTAATACAAAATGGAAGAAAAAATATATTGGACAAAATTGGTACTTAGGTGAAACTCTTCACTCAGGAATTGGCCAAGGTTACTTTCAAAGCACCCCTTTGCAATTATGTTTAATGACTGCTCAAATTGCAAATGGAGGTTTTGAAATAAAACCTAGAATAATATTTGATGAAAAAAATGACAACCTCAGAAAATATTTAAAACACAAAAATGAAAATCCAAATGAACCTCTTCCAACTGACTTATTAGTATCAAATTTTTATTTAAAACCTTTGTTTAAAAATCAAGAGCATATTAATCTTATTAAAGACGCAATGTTTTCATCATCGAATGAACCTGGTGGAACTTCTTATAGACACAGGTTGGAAAATCCAAAATTTACTTTTGCCGGGAAAACTGGATCATCACAGATAAAAAGATTTACAGAAGCACAACGAGAAGCGGAAGTAAAACAAGAAAGCTTGCCTTATAAAGATAGAGACCATGCGTTGTTCGTAGCGTTTGCTCCTTACAAAAATCCGCAATATGCGATCAGTGTTTTGGTTGAACACGGTGGTTCAGGTGGTAAAGCTGCAGCGCCGATAGCAAAAAAAGTAATTCAAAAAGTTCTAGAAAGACATGAATTAAGAAGAAGTGTTAACAATCAAATTGGAGAGTCGGTTTAATGTTACAACCAAGGTCTATTCAATCTTCATTAGGTATTAGAGATAAAATTTTATCTTTAGACTTTATCTTAGTTATTTCAATTTTACTTTTAGGAATAATAAGTATGTTTGCAATGTACTCAACAGATGGCGGAGAATTTAAATATCACACTAACAGCCACATTTTAAGATTCTTTGTATTTTTTGGAATGTTTTTTGTTGTCTCATTTATTTCTATAAGATTTTGGCACGAGACGAGTTATTTAATTTATGTTGGAGTTTTTATTTTACTATTGGGTGTAAAGTATTTTGGATTAACATCATCAGGGTCTAAAAGATGGTTGGATCTTTATTTTATGAACTTGCAACCTTCAGAGTTAATGAAAATAGGATTAATTTTGTTTTTAGCTAAATATTATCATCGTATTTCTATTGAAGGTATAAATAGTTTTAGATATTTGATTTTACCAATTACAGTTCTTATTGCGCCTGTAATTTTAGTAGCTACTCAACCGGACCTTGGAACATCAATTTTGATTGCGGCTGGAGGTATTGTTGTGGCGTGGTTAGCAGGTGTTAGAGCAAAGTTCTTTACTCTATCTGGATTAGCAATGCTTGCTTTATTGCCTATTGCTATTTCATTTCTGAAACCCTATCAAAAGTCAAGAATACTCACTTTCTTAAATCCCGAAAGAGACCCATTGGGAGCTGGGTATCAGATCATCCAGTCAAAAATTGCAATTGGTTCAGGAGGGCTTTTCGGCAAGGGCTTCTTAAATGGATCACAAAGTTACCTAGATTATCTACCAGAAAAACATACTGACTTTATTTTTACTCTGTTTTCTGAAGAATTTGGATTTTTTGGTTCTTTGTTTATTTTATTGCTTTATGCATTGATATTATCAAGGATTATTCGAATAGGTCATATGACAAGAAGTAATTTTGGTAAATTATATTGCTATAGTTTTGCTACAGCTTTCTTTATTTATGTGGCAGTGAACATGATGATGGTTTTAGGCTTACTACCCATAGTAGGATCTCCTTTACCTATAATGTCATATGGTGGATCTTCTATGATGGCAATCATGTTTGGGCTTGGAATAGTAATGTCCTGCAAGATTTATAAAGACGTTCCGGTCAACTAAATCAAAGCCTAAAATGACCAAATTTTTTCTAAATAATAACTTGTATATTTTACAAATAGGTGATTAGTTAACAAAATATTTATGTTTGGTGATAAAAAAATTAAAATTAAAGATTCTGAAAGATCACTTATAAGTGAAACAGTAAGTATTGAAGGCACTATAAATAGCTCTGGCGCAATTGACGTTGCTGGTTTAATTAAAGGACCAGTTTACTCAAAAGAATTAATCGTGAGAGATACAGGCTCAATAACAGGATCAATCGAAGCTGATGACGTAGAAATTCACGGTCATCTAGATGGCAAAGTTTCAGCTCAAAATATAGTAATAGGAGCTACTGGTACAGTTAAAGGTGACATCGAGTTTGGTAGCAATCTTAGAACTGAAAATGGTGCTGATATTGACGGTTACATCAAAAAAACAAATAGTTCGAAATCTAAATTAACAGGCGACTTCTTATTTAAGAAAAAAGATAAGAAAGAGACTTCTGAAACTGAAGAAAGACCAGAAGTAGTTAATAAAGAAGCAATAGCCTAATCTACCGCACTACTATTTTTCATAACATTGAAATATAATTTCCTTATGGAAAATTATAGGTGTAGATCAGTTGGTATTGTAGGATCCGGAATACAAGGTGTTTGTACTGGATTACAATTAATTAAAAAAGGGATACCAGTGACTATATTTGATAGACATGACCCTTTATCAACTGAATTTAAAGCAGCTTCGTATGGTAACGCTGGCCATTTTTCCCCTTACGCAGTTTTGCAATTCAATCGTCCAGATGTTTTATATGATGTTCCTAAAATGTTGATCAGTTCTTATGGACCTCTCGCTTTAAAATGGAATTATATTCCAAAAATGTTTAATTGGTTTTTGCATTATTTTAAAAACTGCAATCATCATTCAATGATGCATACTGCAAAAAATATGCATCAAATTTTAAGTCTTTCAAACGATGCTTATGAAGAAATTTTTCAAGAAATTGACACCACGGGATTAGTTGAAAAAAAAGGTATTATTTATATCTGGACTAATAAAAATATGAAAAGTAGAAATCTAGAAATAAAAGTTCGTAAGGAACTAGGTATTGAACAAAAACTTCTTTCACAAAAAGAGGTTTTAGATTTAGAACCAAATTTACAACCTGTTTTTGATGCAGGGGTAATTTATGAGAGCGCAATGCATGCAAGAGATCCACATGGAATTCTTAAAAAAATATTTAAATTATATTTAGAGCGCGGCGGCAAGTTTGTACAAACAAATATTATAAATTTAGAGCAAATAAATATAAATGAAACAGCAATTAGATCAGAAACTGAGGAGTATAAATTTGAAAAAACTGTAGTAGCCTCTGGGGCATTTTCTAAATTATTAACTGATCAATTAGGAGAGAATATACCTCTTGATACGGAAAGGGGTTATCATGTTCATTTTAAAGGAAAAGATCATCTGATAAGTCGACCTGTAATATTCTTAGATAGAGGATTTGGTATGACACCAATGAATCAAGGTTTGAGAGCTGTAGGAACCGTCGAATTAGGAGGATTAAAAAACCCTCCTTCTAAAAAAAGGATTGATTATATTATTAAGTGCGCGAAAGAACTTTTACCTGATCTTGGTAAACATGAGGACGAATGGCTAGGTTTTAGACCCACGCTTCCTGATTTTCTTCCAATTTTAGGCCCTTCATTAAAAAATAAAAATATTATTTATGCTTTTGGACATCAGCATTTAGGCTGGACATTAGGTGCTATTACAGGCAAAATTATTTCTAAAATAGTTGCAGGAGAAAAAACAAATTTAGATTTAACTCCATACAGCTCAAAAAGATTTAATTAGGAAATTTTTGTCAAAAAATTATTTAGCTTATCTATTTCTAGTGCTAGCAGCACTATTTTGGTCGGGTAATTTTATTGTTGGAAAGTTCGCAACATTATTTGAAATTCCCCCACTAACACTAAATGTTTTTAGATGGATTTCAGTTTGGTTTATATTAATACCTTTTACATATAAAGAAATTTACAACAATTTATCTTATATAAAAAAAAATTTGCTTGTTATCAGCTTCATGGGAGTAATTACAATAAGCACTTTTAACTCTGTTGTTTATTTTGCACTAAATTACACACAAGTAATAAATGCAGTTCTGATGTTAGCTGCTATTCCTGCAGCAACAATTGTGCTTTCGTCTTTAATGAAAATTGAAAAAACAAATTTTTTTCAAATTATTGGACTGTTGTTGTCAATTATAGGAATTGGATCAATCATTTCCAACGGTGATATTCAAAAAATTATTTCTTTAAGCTTTAACAAAGGTGACTTATGGATGCTAGTTTGTGTAGTTACGTGGTCTCTTTATACTACTTTACTTAAAAAACATAAATTTAAATTTTCACAGTTTACTTTAATTCAGCTAATGGTTTCTGTTGGGATACTTTTTTTGATACCTCAATTTTTTTATGAAAAATCTATTGGTCTAGAACTAAATTTAAACAAAGCATTTTTTTTGATTCTTTTTTATGTGGTTGTGTTTCCAGCTATTGCTGCTTATTACTGCTGGCAAAAAGGTGTTCAGATAATTGGCCCGAATAGATCTACCATGTTTGTTCAATTGATGCCTTTATTCAGTGCAGTCATGGCGATCATAATCTTTAAAGAACAATTTGAACTATATCATTTTGCTGGAGCTGTTTTTATAGTATCAGGTATTTATCTTTCAAATAAAAAAATAAATGATTAAAATCGCAGTTTTAGATGATTATCAAAATGCTTTTCAACAAATTGTTGAGATAGAAAAGTATAAAGAAAAATTTGATTTTAAAATTTTTAATGAACCTTTTCTAGATGAAAAAGAAGCTATAGTTGAATTAGAAGATTTCGAAGCTCTATTCATTATGAGAGAGAGAACTCCAATGACAAAGACTTTAATAGAAAGCTTGCCTAAATTAAAATACATCATGACCTCCGGAATGAGAAATAAAGCTATTGATTTAGAAGCAGCAAAGAAAAAAAAAATAATTGTTTGTGGAACGGAAATAAATCCTAATCCTGCTGCTGAGATTACTTGGGCTTTAATTTTAGGGCTTTACCGTAATATGAAACAAGAGATTGATAATATGTTTCAAGGTTACTGGCAAACAACTATTGGTTTTGAGTTAAAAGGAAAAATGTTGGGTTTAATTGGTCTTGGTAAAATTGGGTCACAAGTTGCAAAAGTTGCAAAAGCTTTTGGTATGGAAGTTTGTGCCTGGAGTGAAAATTTGAATTTATCTCATGCAAATGAAATTGGAGTTTTGCCGATGAGCAAAGAAGATCTAATAAAAAATTCAGATATAATTTCAATCCATGTTGTTTTAGGTGATAGATATAAAAATTTGATAACAAAAAAAGAGTTAGGAATGATGAAAAAAACTTCCTTTATTATCAATACTTCAAGAGGACCAATTATTAATGAAAACGATTTAGTAGATGCTCTTAAAGACGAAAAAATTGCTGGAGCAGGGTTAGATGTTTATGATAAAGAACCTCTTCCTCAAGATCACAAATTGAGATTTCTTCCAAATGCATTGTTATTACCGCATATTGGTTATGTTACAGCTGAAAATTATTCAATATTTTACAATCAAATGATTGAAAATCTCAATGCTTGCTTAAAAAATAAACCAATCAGAGTTATCTCAAAATAGAGGATTCAACTTAAAGTTAATTGTTGATAAACTCATTGTGGCCTAGTGATTTGTTTTTTTTTTAAAAAAAAAAGTTATAAGGCCTTTGGAGGAAACACTGAAAAAATCATTAAGTTTAATTTCAACACTTATTATTCTTACAGGTTGTGCTGAGTCTTTAGCTTTATTGGGTCCGGCATCTACCTCAGTTGGCGGAGGAAATGTAGCTCAGTCAGCTTTTTCATCTGCAGTTAGTTATGGAGTTAAAAAACAAACAGGTAAAAGTCCTATGGAGCATGCAATGGTGTATGCCAAAAAACACAATCCTGAAATGAAGAAATCTAAATGTATATCTTTTTTAGACTCAACAGATTCAGAGATTTGTGAAGCGGTAAAAAAAAATATTATAGAAACAAAAGAATACTTTAAAAATAAAAAAAAAATATTTGTAAGATCTAAAATAGAAAATTTAGCGAGAGAATCAATTATTTATAATAGAAGGTAATCCTGATTTCTTCCAGCCAGGATCTTCACCATTCCCACTAAAACCATCAGTAACATTTAATACATTATATCCTTCATTTTTTAATAAGTTGGCTGCAATAATTGATCTTCCCCCTGCAGCACACATTACGAGAACTTGATCTTTTTTATTAATATTTTTTTTTACATTATCTAAGAAACTTGGATCTTGTGAAATAGTTATAAAGAAAGATTTAATTTTAAGGTCTTGAGTATCTGGTTTACCAATTGTATTCCATTCATCCTCTGTTCTTACATCTAATAAAACAGTTCCTGGATTACTTTCTATAAATTTTTTAATTTCTGATGATTTTATTTGTTTGATCATTGAGTGGCCCCAATATAAATAATTGGGACCACTAAATCAATTATTAAGCAGCTAATGCTTGTTTAATGTCTGCAATGATATCATCTGGATGTTCGATACCAATTGACAGTCTTACATAACCTGGTGTTACACCTGCTGCTGCTAACGCTGCATCATCTAACTGACTGTGCGTTGTAGTAGCTGGGTGAATTGCTAAACTTCTAGCATCACCAATATTAGCAACGTGATATAACATTTTTAAGTTATCGATGAACTTAGCACCTGCCTCTTTTGTGCCTACATCCATTCCAACTAAAGAACCGTATCCACCTTGCATATATTTTTTAGCTCTCTCTTTAATCTCACCTTGGTGGTTAGTAGGATAGATTACATTCTTAACTTTCTTTTGTGTTTCTAAGAATGAAACTACTTTCTCTGCATTACTACAGTGTTGTTTCATCCTGAGAGCAACTGTTTCCAAACCTTGGATAATTTGGAATGCATTAAATGGACTTAAAGGAGCACCTAAGTCTCTCAATAAAACCACTCTTGCTCTGATCACAAAAGGAATGTTAGCTCCTGTTAACTGAGGAACTGCATCTGCCCATATTGCACCACCATAACTTTGATCAGGTTCATTTATTAATGGTTGTCTTTTTCTGTCTTTAATCCAGTCAAAGTTTCCACCATCAACAATTATTCCACCAATTGAAGTTCCGTGACCACCAATATACTTAGTCAATGAGTGCATTACAATTGCAGCTCCGTGAGCTAAAGGTTTGCAAATTACTGGTGAAGCCGTGTTATCGATAATTAAAGGAATACCTTTTTTTCTACCGATATCAGAAACTTCTTTGATTGGAAAAACACGAAGATAAGGATTAGGACAAGACTCACCGTAGTAAGCTCTTGTTTTATCATCAGTCACTTTTTCAAAGTTTTTAGGATCCGCAGGATCTGCAAATCTAACTTCAATACCTTGTTGTCTTAAAGTATTTTTAAATAAGTTAACCGTACCTCCGTATAAGTCAGTTGAAGCAACAATATTATCTCCAGCTTGTGCTAAGTTTTGAATACACATTGCTGATGCTGCTTGACCTGAACCTACCGCTAATGCAGCTACACCACCTTCAAGTGCTGCAACTCTTTTCTCTAGTACATCAACCGTTGGGTTCATGATACGCGTATAGATGTTACCAAATTCCTTAAGACCAAATAAATTTGCAGCATGCTCTGCATTTTTAAATTGGTAAGAAGTTGTTTGATAAATTGGAACTGCTACAGCTGTAGTAGTAGGATCAGCTCTGTAATCACTACCATGTAAGCCAATAGTTTCCGGATGTTTAAAATCAGCCATTGATTTCCCCCCTTACTGTTTCTCTTGTCGTTTCTTTTGTCATTATTATAGCCTCCTTACGCTACGTTTCCATACTCTTTCATGTGTTTCGGTATCTTTTTATCCGAACCATACATGAAATGTTTACTCATATTTTCCCTAAATCTGCTTGCTGGAACTCTTAAACCAATTGCTTCTGCAACCTCACGTATATGCATTGGGCTAGCTCCACAACAAACACCGATGTACTTGACTCCAAGATCAAATACTTCTTTTGCGAAATTTCCAATCTCATATCTATTGCATTGCAATGGATCCATAGCAGTAGGGAAAGTTCTGCCATGAGGAGATGGACAATTACATCCATTATTATCTGGAAGATTGAAAAATGTTGGATGCTGTTCTGTTGTTCTGTAAGGAACTGGTAAAGCAGCAACATGACATTTAAGTTCTTTTCTAATTTCTTTAATGTAAGGAAGCATTGTAGCAGGACCTCTAAAACAGTTTAATCCCACAACATCAGCTCCTAATTCTTCTAACTTCTTACATGTTTCAAGAATAGTATAACCATCTCTCATTTTATTTTCACCCATTGGTGAAATAGTAATTACAGATGGTAAACCAGATTTTTTAATTTCTTCTAACGCGGCAAAAGCTTCTTCAGCATAATAGAAAGTTTCACCAATAATAAAATCAGCTCTTTCTTCTTTTGCCCACTGAACCATTTCAGCAAACATACTTTTTACTTCTGCTTGTACTCTTGGATTATTTTCTTCCCAAATATTACTGTTAGAAATATTTCCTGCCATTAAGCTAACACCTAAACCTTTTGGCGGATTGTCAGCACATTTTCTAGCAATTCTTAATGCAGCTCTATTTAAAGGTTCTAACAAATGCTCTTTATCTATAACTCTCATTTTTTCTCTATGACCGTTATAAGTAAAAGCTTGAACTATATTTGAGCCTGCATGTTGAAATTCTTTATGAAGATTTTCTAAAACTTCAGGATGCTCTAGTGCTACTTCAGGAACAAATTCGCCAGAAGTTAAATAACCTCTTCGTTCCATTTCAAATAAATAACCTTCAGCACATATTAAAGGCTGATCTTTTAGTGTATCTAATAAAATATTACTCATTTTCTCTCCATCTTAACCGGAGAGAGATGAAATCTATTGAGGGAGTTTAACGATCTCATCTACTTCTCCTTTTTAGTACTTCGGCGAAATGCCAGGTGTACAATATGGTTCAAATACCCGGTTTAATTTTAGATTGTTCCAAAAAAAAACCACCGACTAAAGCGGTGGTCTGTTAGACTTACGACGCTTTAGCTGGATTTATTAAGCGCCCGCAAGTTGCCTTAACTCGGCGCTAGTTGGCTTATATCAATTATTCTAGTAATTTGTCAATGCTTAATTTTTAAGTGTTTTAAGCTCTAAAATATTACCGTGCGGGTCTTTAATAAAGAAAGTTTCTTGTTGCTCTTTCTTATCTTTAAATCTCGTATAAGGTTCGTCTAAATATTTTATATCATTCGTTTTTAGATTTTCTCTAATCTTGTCAAATATTGCTCTGTCTAAATGAACTCCAAAATGAGGTACTGGAACGCTTCCCATATCCACATCGTGTCGTTCATTTGGAAGTTTCATATTAGTTTTATGAAGTGTTAATTCATTTCCCCAAAAATCTACATCGATCCATTTTCCTTGTTCTCCATTTCCTGTTTTACAGCCTAGAATATCAACGTAAAACTTAGTAGATACATCAAGATCTTCTGCAGGAATTGCTAAATGAAAAGGATTGCTCATAAAGTTCATATATATAGTCCTTTTAATTAATCAAGTAGTCATTATATATAAACTATGAACGAATACTTAGAATCAGTTAAAAAACGAGATCCTGCGGCTAAATCGATACTTAGCATCATTCTCACTTACCCTGGTGTGAAAGCAGTTTTTATGCATAAAGTTTCAAGTTTTTTTCACATAGCTGGATTTCATTTAATTGCGAGAATTATATCTCAAGCTACTAGATTTTTTACAGGGATTGAAATTCATCCAGGTGCAAAAATTGGTAAAAATTTATTTATTGATCATGGTATGGGGGTTGTTATTGGAGAAACTTCAGAGATTGGTGATAATGTTACTATCTACCATGCAGTAACTTTAGGAGGAAGTTCACCCAGTATAGATAGCGAAAGACAACGCCATGAAAAAAGACACCCAACTATTGGCGACGATGTTGTAATAGGATCTGGGGCACAAATCATTGGCCCGGTGATTGTAGGAAAGAATGCAAGAATTGCTGCAAATGCTGTCGTAGTAAAAGATGTACCAGAAAATGCTACGATGGTAGGCGTTCCTGCAAAAGCAGTTAAACTAGAGAACAAAGGTAAGTTCAGACCTTATGGTGTAGACGATAAAGTTAAAGATGAGCAATAAAGACTGGGATCCAAATTTAACTCCAGAGCAAAATTACGTACTAAGACAAGAAGGAACAGAGTCTCCCGGCAGCAGTCCATTAAATAATGAAAAGAGAGAAGGCTCTTATCACTGCGTAGGATGCGGAACTAAACTTTTCGACTCAAGCACAAAATATGAAAGTGGATCAGGCTGGCCTTCTTTTTACAAATCTTTACCCGATGTTTTTGAGGAAAAAACAGACATGCACATAGGTTACCCAAGAACAGAATATCATTGTAAAAAATGTGGTGGTCATCACGGCCACGTGTTTGAAGATGGTCCAAAACCCACAGGAAAACGCTATTGCAACAATGGCGTGTGTTTAGTTTTTAAACCTAAAAGTTAAATAGTTATTAACAAACCAATTAAGTGTTTTAATACAACCTTTTAACAATCTAAATTGTGTGGTGCCATGTCCTCTAGACCAAGGCTACATAAATTCGTAAGATTAACTTTTCATCCGCCATGAAGAATAACATTATTTCCCTAATAATAAGTCTATTCCTTTTTCTTTTTACATCACAATTAATCGCATCAGATCAAGCTTGGAATATAGCTCAGGAAGGGAATAAAATTATTTTAATTAGACATTCATTAGCACCAGGCGGAGGAGATCCTGCAGGGTTTAAAATTGATGATTGTAAAACACAAAGAAATCTTAGTAAAAAAGGCATCAATCAATCAAAAAAAATTGGAAAATTATTTAAAAAGAATAAAGTTCCCATAGATCAAGTTTTAAGCAGCCAGTGGTGTAGATGTAAAGATACTGCAAAATATGCTTTTGGAAATTATAAAGAGTTCACCGCTTTAAACTCTACTTTTCAGTCTCCATACAACAAGAATGAGGGAAAACAATTAAAGGAGCTTTACAGTTTTGTTAAGAAATGGAATGGAAAAGGTAAAAATTTAGTATTGATTACCCATTATAGTATAATTACAGCAGTTACAAATGCAGTTCCAAGCTCAGGAGAAATAGTAGTAGCAGATAAAAATTTTAAAGTTTTAGGAACAATTCAAACTGATTAAGCAAAAATATAGTAGAGTATTGCAATAATAATAAAGTATTCAACAACCGTTTTTACTCTTAACAGATTTTGTTTATTATCAAACTTTGAATTAATAAATAGGCTTATTCTACCAAAAGTTAATTGGACAAGCGCAATGATGAAACCTATTCCTATTAAAACGTAGTAGAATTCGAAATTTTTAAAACCATAAAAACAAGCAGCAATAAAAGTTAACCATGAAATATTTGAAACAAATAATGTTATCAAAAACCCTGATCCTTTTTTAAATAAACTCTGTGTTTTAATAAATGTGAAAGACCAAAGAAGTGTAAATAGAAAACCAATGTATTTTATTATCATGAGCCAATATTGTAATTGCGAGAAAGATTAAAGGCAAATATAAAGATTATATGATTGTAAAGTTAGCTTTTGCATTTGGAGCTGGATTTATAAGTTTTTTAACTCCATGTGTATTACCTATTATTCCAGGTTATATTTCTTACATTACTGGAAAAAATTTAGATGAAATTGAACAAGATAGACGAGGTGTTCTCATTAAAACTGTTTTGTTTTCTTTAGGATTTTCGCTTGTATTTATTGTTCTAGGAGCAACAGCTTCTGCTGTAGGAAATATATTATTATTTTTATCTAATGAATTAAGAATTGCAGCAGGAATTTTAATCATTCTTTTTTCACTTCAAATGTTGGGAATTTTTAATTTTAGTTTCTTAAATCAAGAAAAAAGGATGGAAACCGAAGGCTATAAAAATAATTATGCTTTTCCATTATTAGTTGGTGCAGCATTTGCTTTTGGATGGACGCCATGTATTGGGCCTGTGCTAGGATCTATACTAGCTTTATCTGCAACAGAAGCTTCTGTTAGTTCTGGTGTATTGTTGCTTTCATTTTACTCTTTAGGTTTGGCAATCCCATTTATTTTATCTGGCTATTATATGAGTAAATTTTTAACAACTAGAAAAGGTTTTAGTAAATATTACGGAAGAGTTACTAAAACAGGTGGAGTAATTTTATTACTTACGGGCGTTTTGATTGCTACTAATCAAATCCAAGTTATAAGTTATTATATTTTGACAATCTTTCCTTTCCTAACTACGCTTGGCTAATGAGCGATATTTCTGTCTTAGGTATATTTGTAGCTGATATAAGTTTTTCAGGATCAAAGATTCCTGCCATTGGAGAAACTATATTAGGAAATAAATATAATGTTGGACCCGGTGGAAAAGGATGCAATCAAGCAGTAGCGATCGCAAGATTGGGTGGAAAAGTAAACTTTATAAGCAAGATCGGAAAAGATTCTTACGGTGAATTAGCTTTAAATACGCTAACAAAAAATAAAATTAATATTGAAAGTGTTATCCAAGATGAAAATTTACAAACTGGTGTAGCTGGAATTTTAGTTGATAAGAACTCCGGAAAAAATGCAATCAATGTTATCGTTGGAGCACCTTCGACTTTAAAAGTTGCTGAAATAGATAAACACATTGATATTATAAAGAGTTCAAAGATCTTTTTAACTCAACTTGAAGTCCCTAAAGATGTTACCTTACACTGCCTTAAAACTGCTAAGGAGAATGGGTGTTTAACTATATTAAACCCTGCACCTGCATCAGAAATTACAAAAGAATTTTATAGCAATATTGACTACTTTACGCCTAATGAAACTGAAGCAGAGTTTTATACTGGTATAAAAATTACAAATGAAAAAGAGGCAAAACAAGCTGCAGATAAATTAATTAATTTAGGAATAAAAAAAGTAATAGTCACGCTTGGAGAGAAAGGATTGTTCTACTCTGATGGAAAAGAGGAAATTTATTTAAAAGCTACTTCTATAAAAGCTATCGATACTACCGGGGCAGGTGATGCTTTTAATGGAGGTTTGGCTTTTGGTTTATCTAAAGAAAAACCAATAAAAGATTGTCTAGAACTTGCTAATAAAGTAGCTGGTTTATCAACAACAAAACTTGGGGCAGGAGACGCAATGCCTTTTTTGAAAGATATTAATTAAGCTAATAACTTATCAAGCTCACCGTTTTTATTAGCTTCTTGAAGTTTATCGTTTCCACCTACGTAATGATCACCTATAAAAATTTGCGGAATAGTTCTAGCGCCATTAGTTCTTTGCAACATTTCTTTTGCTTTAGCTGGATCTTTCCATATATCAAACTCTTCTATTTCAACATTTTTAGTTTTAAGCAAAGCTTTCGCAGCCGCGCAGTAAGGACAAGGATCGCCAGAGTACATCGTTACTTTTTTCATAATTAATATATATCAGTTATCTTTACTTTTTCTCTAATTTTTTTTCTTTCTAATTTGAATTTTTTTCTATGTTTTATACTTGTGTTGTGGACCCTTTTTCGCCAAAGCCTAAAAGATCCAGGCTTCAAATTCTTTCTCATTATTTTAATTACATCAGACTCTGATTTACCTGTTTTCTCTTTAATTTCTTCGAATGTAATTCTATCAGCCCAAGCAGCCCATATAATCCAATTTTCATCTTTTTTCTTAGGCTCTGGATTTTTAACTTTAGTTTGTGGGAAAGAACTTTTTTTCTTCATATAATTCTATATAGTCTTTAATCATATGTTTCCAAGTGACTATTTAATCTATCTTCAAATAATATTATTCTTATTTATAACTCCTGGTCTTCCAAGGGTTGTCATTGTTTCTCATACTTTAAACTATGGTTTGAAAAGGTCTGTTTGGACCGCTGTCGGCGATGTTACTGCAAATACAATACAAGGAATTTTAGTCGTATTTCTTATTGGTTCTTTTTTAAGTGATAATCCGCAAATTTTATATTATCTCAAATGGGCTGGAATTCTTTACATAGTTTATCTTGCTTATGACACTTACACAGCAAAAATAAGTTCTATAAATTCAAGAGAACAAAGCACAAAATCAATTTTATCTTTTTATAAAGATGGTTTTATGGTTGCAGGATTAAGTCCAAAAGCCATAATTTTTTTTGGAACTATTTTTTCTTCGTTTATTAATTTTGAGAGTAATGTTTTCTCACAATTTATAATTTTAATGATCACTTATGTTATTCTCGATTTTTTAACTTTAATGTTTTACGGAATAGCAGCAGAAAAAATTTCTATTTGGTTAAAAAGCAAACCAAAAGTATTAAATACAATCTCAGCGTGTGTATTACTTATAATCGCGCTTTACGTTGCTGCGACACAGAATTTTAGTTAATTCTAACGGTTGTCAAAAACTTCTTTTCTTGTTTTAATTATTTAATTTTTAATTAATTAATTAACAACAAAGAGGGAAATAATGAATAAACTAGTAAAACTATTTATTACATCTATTTCAGCTATAACTTTAGCACTTGTATCTTTCTCTTCTTCTTTTGCAAAAGTAGAAGGTGATTACATTGTGTTAGGTTCTGCAATATCTCTTACAGGTAAATACTCTTCAAATGGAGTTCATACTCAAAACGGTTACAACATGGCCGTTGACAGAATAAACAAAATGGGTGGAGTTGAAGTACAAGGTAAGAAATATAAGTTTGAAATTATCTATTACGATGATGAGTCAAACCCAAAAAGAGCCGCTCAGTTAGCTGAAAGACTAATTAAACAAGATGGCGTTCATTACATGCTTGGACCATACAGTTCAGGTTTAACGAAAGCCATTGCACCAGTAACCGAGAAATATAAAATTCCTATGGTTGAAGCAAATGGTGCATCTAGATCTTTATTTACAAAAGGATACAAATATTTGTTTGCGGTGTTATCACCAGCTAACCAATACCTTGAAGTAGCTATCGATTTAGCGGTAGAGAAAAACGGTGGTAAAGGAGTAAGAATTGCTCAAGCGTTTGAACAAGACGCTTTCTCACAAGACGTGAGACTTGGTATTTTAGATGCAGCGAAAAGAACTGGATCTGAGATCATCATCGATGACAAACTACCAAAAGAACTTAACGATATGGCAGCTACATTAGCTAAAGTAAAAGCTACTAAGCCAGATGTACTTGTTGTATCAGGTCACACAAAAGGTGCGTTAACTGCAATCAGACAAATCTCTGAAATGAAAGTTGATGTTCCTATGTTAGCGATGACACACTGTGATGCTGCTAAACTTTCTAAGCAACACGGAAAGAAATCAGAATATGCATTGTGCGCTTCTCAGTGGCATAAAAATTTATCTTACAAAGATAAGTTTTTTGGTTCAGGTAAGAAGTATGACAAAGACTTTAAAAAAGAATTTGGTTATGCTCCGCCGTACCAATCAGCTGAATCTTCTGCAGCATTATTAGTATTTAAAGATGCATTCGAAAGAGCAAATTCTTTTGATAGAGATGCAGTAAGAGACGCTCTTAAGACAACTGAAATGCAAACTTTCTATGGAAACATTAAATTTGGTCCTGGCGGTCAAAACACTGCTAAGCCAATGATCTTGTTCCAAGTAAGATGTAAAGGTGATGAGTGTGAGAACAAAGTTGTAGCTCCAACAAAATGGGCTTCTGACAAGTTCTACCATCCAATACCTAAGTGGTCTGAAAGAAGTTAATAACTTCTAATTATTAAGAAATAGCCCCTAGTTTTCTAGGGGCTTTTCTTTTATAAGTTTTACAAATTTTATGGACTTTCTAATTTTTAAAGCTCCAATGTTAATGGTCCAAGCCTCATTGGACGGAATTCTTCTAGGGATTTTATTCGCATTAATTGCCTACGGAATGGCTCTTCAATGGGGAGTAATGAATATTATTAATATTGCACAAGGTGATTTAGTAATCCTTGGTGGCTACATTGCATACACTATGTATCTAGCAGGAATTCATCCAGCCTGGGGAGTAATTGTTTCTCCAATTATTATGTATTTTGTAGGCTGGTATTTATATAAATTAGTTATTAATAAAGTCGTAGATCGAGATCTCTTTATTTCAATTTTAGCAACATTCGGTATCGCAATTGTAATGCAACAGTTAATGAATTTTATTTTTGGAGCTGACGTAGTTGTTGCACAATCGGAGTATGGTACAACAATGTTATTTGATAATTCAGTAACTTTACCAAATTCAAAAATATTCTCTGCTTTTATAAGTGTTTTATATGCGGTTGGTTTAGTTATCTATATGAAGAAATCTAGACTAGGTCGAGCTATAAGAGCTACAGCACAAAATGCTAGGGCAGCAAAAATTCTTGGAGTTGATACAGAAAAAGTCTATGCAGCAACTTTTGGTATTAACGCTGCATTATGTGGAGTTGCTGGAGCATTAATTGCAATTACACTAACGCTTCATCCTTATGTAGGACTTCCTTATACGGTAAGATCGTTCATGATAGTTATTGTTGCGGGTCTTGGAAACTTACCAGCTGTAGCAATTTCAGGAATGGGTTTAGGACTGTTTGAAGAATTTGCAGATTATATTTTAGGAACAGAATTTAGAATTGGAGCAGTGTTTATGCTGCTAGTCTTTATATTAGTTTACAGAAGATTTAAACTTTCAAAGAAGAGGGAATATTTAAAATAAATGAATAAAGTAAAACAAAAAGATTTAATTCTATATTCTGGCCTTATTATTCTAGGTCTAGCTGCACCTTATTTATTCTCAGCTTTTAAAGTTCAGCTTACATACCTTTGTGTCTTGATCGTATTAGCGATGACTTGGAACTTACAGGGTGGAGAGATGGGCTACAACACTTTTGGAAACATTCTTTTCTACGGTCTTGGAATGTATCTTACTGCCTCAGTTCAAGTAGGAATGTTTTTTCCATTAGCAGAATGGACAGAAAGTGGCGGTGAAAAAACATTTGTACATACTACAGCGCAATATTTTCAAGGAATTGGTGTCGGTTTATTAGTATCAGCTATTATTCCTGCTCTTGTCGCAGGTGCTATAGGTTATGCTATTTTAGGTTTAAGAGGTCATTATTTTGCAATTTGTACATTAGGGCTAGGGATTGCAGCAGGTGAAATCGCTGGAGGAATTGAAATTATTGGAGCGGGCCAAGGCTTTACCACTCCACCTTTTCCTGCAGAAATAGTTGATAATGAAGCGAGAGGAAAATTTTTCTACTTTTTAAGCTTTGCTTTACTAATCGGTACATTTGTTTTCGTTAAATATATTTACGGATCTAGATTTAAATTAATTTTAAACGCGATAAGAGACAATGAAGATAAAGCAGAAGCAATGGGTATCCAAACAATGAAGTATAAAATTACGGGTTGGATGTGTTCTGCATTTTTCTGCGGTCTAGCAGGTGGAATCATGGGTGGACTAATTGGATACATAGACTCTACCGATGTTGCATTTGACGGAAGAGAGATGGGAGTATTCATGGTGCTAATGGCGATACTTGGTGGTAAAGGAACTTTATGGGGACCAGTAATTGGTGCAACTTTATTCCATTTCTTTAAAGAAGGTCTTTGGACTTTAATTTTAGGTTGGCAGTATGTTGCTCTAGGAGTTTTAATTGTTGTGATTGTAATTTATTTTCCAGAGGGATTAATGGGTTGGTTAAGAGAAAAATACCCTGAAAGATTTGGTGAAGTGATTGATGAGAAAGATCGAAAGGCGCAGGTGGAATTAAAATGAGCATTTTACAAGTTAAAAATGTAAGTAAATCTTTTGGCGGTGTTCAAGCGAACGTAGATATTTCTGTGTCTGTGGAGCAAGGATCTATTGTTGGATTAATTGGACCAAACGGTTCGGGTAAAACAACTTTATTTAATTCTATTGTAGGAACTCATCCTATTGATCAAGGTTCAATTGTTTTCGATAATACAGAAGTTTCCGAAATGCCTGTTCCTGCAGTAGCTAAATTAGGTTTATTAAGAACGTTTCAGCAAACAAAAATATATACAAAACTTAACTGCGTTGAAAACATGTTAATCAGTCACAAGGCAAGTGACTCTGGATTTATATTTGCAAAAATACCTACTGATTTAACTGAGAAAGCAGAAAACCTTTTAAACTTTGTGGGTCTTTATCAAAAAAGAAACTTAAGAGCGGGGGATCTTTCTTTTGGACAACAAAAACTTTTAGAACTAGCAATGGCTTTAATGAATGAACCTAAAATGCTTTTATTAGATGAACCCACAGCTGGAATCAATCCAACTTTAATTAATGGAATTATAGACAGGCTGATAAAGATAAACAAAGATTATGGAATTACTTTATTAGTTATTGAGCACAATATGAAAGTAATAATGAGTTTAGCTCAAAGAATTTTCTGTTTAGCGCATGGTAAAATGTTAGCGGAAGGTTCACCTGATCAAATCAAAAATGATAAGCGAGTAGTTGATGCTTATTTAGGAGCACAATAATGGCAAATCAATACGATGTATTAGGTAAAGCACCTGGTTTAGAAGAGCTAAACAAGCTGTCTCCTAGTGATGTTCACCTAACTATTAGAGGTTTAAACGCTGGTTATGGAAAAATGGAAATTCTTCATAACTTTGATTTAACTGTCAGCAAAGGCCAATCCTTATGTTTAATCGGACCTAACGGAGCGGGTAAATCTACAATACTTCACTCTATCTATGGTTTTACAAATATTTTTGATGGAAAAATTGAATTAGAGGGAAATGAAATTACCAAATTAACCCCAGCTGAAAAATTAAGTAAAGTTGGTGTTGCTTATATCTTACAAGATAACTCAGTGTTTCCTGATATGACTGTTGAAGAAAATCTTTTAATGGGCGGATACATTAAAGACAAGCAAGATGAAGCTTACGAAGAAGCAGAAAGAATATTTCAAAAATACGATAGATTAAGAAATAGAAGAAACCAGCCAGCAAAAGTTTTATCAGGTGGTGAGAGAAGGTTGTTAGAAATTTCAAGAGCGCTAGTAATGAAACCTTCAGTTCTATTAGTTGATGAACCATCAATTGGTTTGGAGCCTAAATATATCAGTATGGTATTTGAAATCTTAGAAGATCTTCAAAAATCAGAGAAGAAAACAATCATTCTAGTAGAACAAAATGCTAAAAAAGGTTTAGAGTTTGCAGATATTGGCTACGTTCTAGTTTCCGGCCAAACTGCAATAGCAGGAAAAGGTAATGATCTACTTAAAAATCCAGACGTAGGAAGATTATTCCTTGGCGGTTAATGATTAACCCCAAAGTTTTTATCAAAGGTCTTAAATCAAATCTAGGCGTAAGAAGTCCCACAATTTCATTAGGAGCGTGTTTTATTGCGTTAGGTGCGCTACTCAAAGATGCTGGTTTTAATTTACAGCAAAGCGTTGCATCAAGTTTTTTTACATATGCTTTACCTGGACAATTGGTAATGGCTGAGTCTTTATTAATAGGTACGTCACTTTTAAATATATTTATTGCTGTATGGTTAGTGAATTTTAGACTTTACCCAATGACAGTCTCTTTGTTTCCATTGTTGAAACATAAATCTCAACCTAAATGGAAATATTATTTATCAAGTCATTTTCTAGCTGTCTCATCATGGCTAGTCGCTAAAGAGGGTTATAAGAAAATTGATAAAAAATATCGTATTGATTTTTGGATAGGTATTGGAATTGGAACTTGGACAACAGCAGTTTCAATGACTGTTGTTGGTTATCTTTTAGCAGATTATTTGAGTAAAGATGTGATGATAGGGCTTGCTATCGTTAATCCTGTTTATTTTTTCTGTATGATGATAGGAGCAATGAAAAATATAAGTATATCCATTGCTGTTATTGGCGGAACAATACTTGGTCCTATTGTTTTCTTATACTCAACGGAGTGGGCAATTTTATATGCTGGTTTAATTGCTGGAACAATTGCTTTTTTGTTTGGAGGAAAAAATGGTAAGTAGCCAGATAATAATATTAGCAATTGTTGTAACTTCCTTAGCGACATTCGTTTCTAGATTTATGGGAGCGCTTACTTCAGAGAAAGTGAGCGTAAAATCAAAAGCATTTCAATGGTTTAATTGTGTAGCTTATTCAACATTAGCAGCATTATTAGGTAGGATGATTATTTTTCCTGCAGGAGTACTTGCAGACAGCTCACTAATAATCAGAATTGTTGTTTTATTTATTTGTATTGTAATATTTCTAAATAGTAAGAAAAATTTAGTCATACCAACAATTTTATCAGCAGTACTTTTAAGTTTTTTTAATTCAATATAAGATTTATTATGATAAAATTAGTCATGGAACCAATATTTGCAATCTGGATAATTTTATGGATTGCAGGCCAAACATAGGGCCTTATGAGTTTTAAAATTGAAAATCACCAAAAATCAAATAGAGTTCGTGTAATTAAATTTCAAGAGTCTGATTTAGATAGATTAATTTTCCCGTTTAAAAAACACACAATTCTGTCGTTAGAGTATAAACCTTTCTCAAGATTTAATTTAGCCAAGAGTTTAGATGAAGTATTTGAAAACAAATTAAGCCAAACATTAATTAAAATTCTTAATGATAGAGATACAGGAACCGTAATTGTTGAACCAGAGATTGGTAATAAGAAATTTGATAAAGACTTTTTAGTTAAACTATCAACTGGGCTTGCTTACTTAGTTGGTAACCCTAATTTTGACTCTATGACTGAAAAATATTATGCAAGATTTTTTGTAAAACATCAGGACAGTAGCGACTCTTATCTCAGAAAGGCTTATACTAATTTAGATCTTCATACTGATGGAACTTACGTTAAAGAAAAAACAGATTGGCTTATTATGACGAAAATGGAAGAACAAAATGTTAGTGGGGGTGAAAGTGTAATCTTACATCTAGACGATTGGGAACATTTAGATGAACTAAGCAATGATGCAGTAGGACAACAAAACTTTACATGGGGCTCACCTAAAAGTAAAAACGTAGATTATAAAGTAGAACATCCTGTGTTTTCAAAAGATAAAAACGGCAAACCTACTATTTCTTATATTGATCAATTTCCACAACCAAAAAATATGGAGCAGGGTTTATTTCTTCAAAAGCTTTCTGATGCTTTAGAAGAAAGTAAAAACAAAGTTGTATTTCCATTACCTGTTGGATCCACAATCTTTTCTAATAATTACTTTTGGTTACACGGTAGAAAAGCATTTAATGAGCATACCGGTTTATCCAGAGAATTGTTAAGAATTAGAGGAACCTTTTTCAATTAATTTAGAATTATTTTAAATTTCAGTTGTTGACTCTAACACGTCATTCATTTTTAATACGCCCAATTAATTAATTAATTAACAGAGGGAAATAATATGTTTAATAATTTGAAAAAATTGATTAGCTTAGTTTTCGCAACTGTTCTTTTAACTTCAATCTCATCAACTAGTTTTGCAGTCGATAAGTTACACTTCATTATCGGTGGTGGTGCTGGTGGTGGTTGGGATGGAACTGCTAGAGGAACTGGTGAAGCTTTAACTAAAGCTGGTTTTCTAAAAAGTGCTTCATATGAAAATATGTCTGGTGGTGGTGGAGGAAAAGCTCTATCTTACATAATCAATTCGAAGCCTGAGGGAACTGTACTAGTTCAATCAACACCTTTAGTGTTAAGATCAATCACAAGACACAAAGGTTATGTTAAAGGATCTGGCGTATTATCTTACAAAGATGTTAAGCCAATCGCTGGTGTAATCGGTGACTATGGTGCAATCGCAGTTGCAAAAAACTCACCTTACAAAAACTTTAAAGATGTGGTGGATGCTTACAAAAAAAACCCTAAGTCAGTTAAAATGGCTGGTGGTTCTGTAAGAGGAAGCATGGACCATTTAATTGGTGCGCTTGCATTTCAAGAAGCTGGCGCAAATCCTAACGACGTAGTTTACGTGCCTTACGATGCTGGTGGTAAAGCTTTAGCTGGACTTTTATCTGGAGAAACTCAAATTCTTTCAACTGGTTTGGGAGAAGTAATGGGTGCTAGAGACCAAGTAAGAATTATTGGTATTACAGCTCCTAAAAGAGTAGGTGATGCTCCAGAAGTTCCAACTCTAAAAGAACAGGGATACGATGTTCAGTTTGTTAACTGGAGAGGTTTCTTTGCTCCTAAAAGCATGCCAAGTTCAGATGTGAAGAAGATCGAAAAAATGTTAGGCGATGTTCAAAAAACTCCTGAATGGGAAGCAGTAAGAAAAAGAAATGCTTGGGTTAATATTTATAACCCAGGACGTAAGTTTGACAGTTTCTTAAAAGGTCAAACGAAAGAAATGACAAAGTTAATGAAAAAACTAGGCGTTATCTAGTAAGTTAACTTGGAGAAAAAGCAGTGAAAATTAGTCCTTCAAAATTAATTTCACTGCTTTTCTTCGTCTTCTCAGGTTATTATTTATATACAGCTTATCAAATACAAGTCTTTGCTTTTGACGAAAATGCACCGTTTAATGCTAAGACATTTCCAATTTATCTAGGTTTTGCTGGGTTAGTTTTTTCTGCGCTTTATATCATTTTACCAGAGGCAAACCCAACCGACGTTGATTTAAAAGTTTTAGATTATAAAAAAACAATTGGTTTAACTATTTTAATGATTTTATACGGCTTAACTATTCTTAGAGCAGGATATTTTCTTTCAACTTCAATTTTTTTAGTTGCCTCTTACATAATTTTAGGGGAAAGAAAATGGATTTGGATATTCATTTTATCTTTCCCTTTCGTTGCAATATTTATGTATCTCCTTCATGGATTATTAAATATTTATCTACGTGATCCTTTCTTAAAATATATAGGAATAATGGGATGATTGAGGGAATACTCATAGGATTACAAACAGCTTTATCATTTAAAAATTTACTGATGGTCATGATTGGTTGTTTCTCAGGGACTATTATCGGAATGTTGCCAGGTCTTGGACCAATGACTGCAATAGCACTGATGATACCTATTACTTATGGTTTCGATCCATCAACAGGATTAATTTTAATGGCTGGTGTTTATTATGGAGCAGTTTTTGGCGGATCAACTTCTTCAATATTAATTAATGCACCTGGTGTACCAGGAACTGTAGCCACATCTTTTGATGGTTATCCCATGGCACAACAAGGTAAAGCAGGTAAAGCTTTAGCTATTGCTGCTTACAGCTCTTTTGCAGGTGGAACAATATCTGCAATCTTTTTATTAATTGCTGCACCAAGTTTATCTTTAGTAAGTTTATCTTTTAGATCACCAGATTATTTTGGTTTAATGATCTTAGGTTTAACAGCTGTTGCTGCATTTTCTTCAAAAGGGAATTTTTTAAAAGCTATGATGATGGTTGTTTTAGGGCTGATGTTAGCTAGCGTTGGTCAAGATACTCTTTCTGATATACCTAGATTTACTTTTGATAATATGAATTTATCAGATGGAATAAGCTTCGTTTTAGTTGTTATGGCTACTTTTGCTATGAGTGAAGCTTTAACAATTATTTTCAAAGCAAATGATCCAACTAAAGCTGCAAAACAAATTTCGTTATCTCAATTAGGGTCTATCAAACTAGATAAAGATGAAACAAAAAAAATGGTTACTACAATTCCTAGATCATCAGTTTTAGGATTTATTATTGGAGTGCTACCTGGCGCAGGTGCAACAATTGCCTCTTTTTTAGCTTACGGGATGGAAAGAAACTTTGTTAATGATGAAGAAAAACAAAAATTTGGTAAAGGGAGTGTAAATGGTATAGCTGCTCCAGAAACTGCAAACAATGCAGCTTGTTCTGGATCATTTGTACCTTTACTTACTTTAGGTATACCAGGCAGCGGTACCACCGCTGTAATGCTTGGAGCTCTTTTAGGATTTGGTATTCAACCTGGTCCAAGATTATATCAAACCAATCCCGAGATTTTCTGGTCTGTAATTATGTCAATGTACATTGGAATGGTTGTTCTTTTAATACTCAATCTTCCTTTAATCCCATACATTGCTAGAGTTTTAGCAACACCAAGAACTTTCTTAATTCCATTAATTTTATTTTTCTCCTTAACGGGAGTCTATTTAATGTCTTTCAATAACTTCGATATTTATATGATGATTGGAATTGCGGTAGTGGCTACAATCCTTCGCTTATATGATTTTCCGATGCCGCCATTAATTCTTGCTTTTGTATTAGGAGGTTTAATGGAAGAAAATTTAAGAAGGTCTTTACTTATAAGTGATGGATCTTGGTCATTTATGTGGGATAGGCCATTAACTATAGTAATAATGTTAACAATAATATTTATTGTTGGATGGCAAATTTATAAAAGCTTTTTTAAAAAAAAATTATAGTCTAACGTATTTCTTTTCTCTATCTACTGACCAATCTTTTGTACCATTAGCTACGATAAATAAAAATCCTCCAGCTAATCCTAAGTTTTTAAGAAACGCGATTGTTTGCATTTGATCAACAAAATCGTAGTGAAATAAAAATGCAGTAGCTATACAGAAAATTGCAAGCAGACCTGCAGAAATTCTTGCTCGATACCCTATGATGACAAATAAAGGTAAAATTATTTCTAAAGCTATAGCTGGATATAATAAAAATCCTGGAATTCCATATCCTTCCATCCAGCTCATTGTACCATCGATACTAAAAATTTTATTATACGCTGAAATCAAAAATAAAGCTGAGATAAGAAGCCTGCCAAGAAGATCAATTAAATTTGCCATACAAATTTGTACTGAATTGAACTATGTGAGTCAAAAACTGAAGAGTTTAATTTAGGCTTTTTTAGAAATTATTTTCAATATTACTGGCACAATAAACAAAATCATCAGCAATCTAATTATATGATGAAATGAGACAAACTCAGGATCAAGGTCAAAGAAAATTGCTATCACTGCAACTTCATAAATTCCTCCTGGGCAGTAGGAAAGCAATAAAGTAAAAAAGTTTTTATCAATTATTAAACCCGCGACAACTGCTGCAACAACACCCAATATCACTAATAAGAACGTTGCTACAAAGCTATGCAAAGCATTTCTTCCTATTTCACCAAAAGTTTTGTCAGCAAATCTACACCCCACTGAAGAACCTAATATTAATAAACAATAATCAATGATGTCAGGAGATACTTGATAACTTGCAATCTCTGTAAATTGCAATAAACCACTTGCAACTAAAGTTCCAGTCAACAGAGCAGCAGGAACTTTAATCTTTTCAAAGAAAAAAATTAAAATTACTGACGAAGTAATCAAAATCATTAAGTGATATAAATTTTGATTAGTAATTATCTCTTCAGAAATATTTACGCTATCTACATCGTAAAAACTATTTACGATAAAAGGAAAAACAGTAATTATTATAATTAATCTTATTAGATGAGATGTAGCTACTTGACTCAAGTCAGTTTTTGCATCTTCAGCTAGTATCATCAACGGACCTAATGCACCTGGTGCAGCTGAAAAAATAGAGGTTTTCTTTTCATATTTTGAGAACTTTTCTAAATATTTTGAAACGATTAGGACACTCAAAATTATATAAATTAGCATGATAAAAGAAGTCCAGATCCAATCTTGCATTTGGCTGAATAAATCTTTGTCTATGTAATTACCAATATAGAGTCCAAGAATTATTAATATAGAAGATAATACCAACCTAGGCATTTTAGTTTTAAGACCCATTAATGAAGCTAAAGAAGTTATTAGCATTGGCCCCAAGAACCAGGCTAAAGGAATATTAAAATATTCAGCTATAATGGCACTCGGTATTGATATTATGATGACAGATATAAACGGTATTGAAAATATCTGTTTAAAATTTTCTTTATTAAAAGGAATAGCTTGGTTATTCTGCATCATTCATGATTTTAGGATTTATAGGAACTGGTAAAATTTCATCATCAATTATCTTTGGTATTTTTAAATCAAAGCTAAAAATTAAAAGAATTTATATATCTTCAAGAAATAGAAACATAGCTAAAAAACTATCTAAAAGTTATGGAAAAATAAAAGTATTAAACAATAATCAAGAAATAATAGATAAATCCTCAGTAATATTATTGGGTGTTACACCTAATGTTGGTAACAAAATATTACCTAAATTAAAATTTTCAAAAAATAAAAAAATAATAAGTCTTATTTCGACAATCAATTTGAATAAACTCAAAAAACTTACAAAAAATAAAAATTTGGTAAGAGCTATACCTTTACCTCCAATTGAAATTAAAAAAGGACCAGTTATTGTTTGCCCACCAAGTAAATTTGCTAAGAATATATTTAAACATTTAGGGCAAGTTTTAGAAATAAGGAATGAAAAACTAAGCTATAAGTTTTGGTCTACTGCTTCTTTAATGGCAACATACTATGAGATACTTAATACGAGTTCTAAATGGTTAAGTAAAAAAGGAATTTATAAAAAACTAGCCGATACCTATGTGGCTGAACTATTTTTAGCCTTAAGTCAGGATGCATTAAATAAATCTTCTAAAGGCTTTAAAAAACTTGTAGCGGACTCACAGACCCCAAAAGGCCTAAATATGCAGGTTCTTAATGAATTGAAAAAAGGAAAATTCTTTACTAAGTTCACCAAAGCTCTTGAAAATGTAAACAAAAGAGTAAGTAAGTAAATCATGGAATATTTTATACAACAATTAGTTAACGGGATTACTTTAGGTTCGATCTACGGACTTATCGCAATTGGTTACACCATGGTTTATGGGATTATTGGAATGATTAATTTTGCTCACGGAGATATTTTTATGATCGGAGCTTTTGTTGCATTAATTTCATTTATTATTTTTGGTTTAACTGGAGTAGCCTTACCAATCATTTTACTTTTAGTTTTATTAATAGCTATGCTTTTCACAGCTTGTTATGGATGGACCGTTGAAAAATTGGCTTACAAACCATTAAGAGGATCTTTCAGATTAGCTCCACTTATTTCCGCTTTAGGTATGTCAATTGTTTTACAAAACTATGTGCAAGTTGCTCAAGGAGCTAGAGTGAAGCCAATGCAGCCTTTGATTAGCGGTGGTTTAGAATTTTTCAAGAATTCTGAGTTTATTGTAACAGTAAGCTATCTTCAAATTTTTATAGTTATCTTAACAATTATCTTAATGGGTATTTTTACTTATCTAATTACAAAAACAGATTTAGGTAGAGCTCAAAGAGCCTGTGAACAAGACAGAACAATGACAGCATTGCTAGGAATAAATGTAGATAGAACAATTTCAATTACATTTATAATTGGTTCTTCATTAGCATCAGTAGCTGGAATGATGTTTGTTCTTTATTACGGTGTAATTGATTTTTACATTGGGTTCTTAGCTGGAATAAAAGCTTTTACTGCAGCAGTGTTAGGAGGAATTGGATCATTGCCCGGAGCAATGTTAGGTGGCTTGTTAATCGGACTTATAGAAACCTTCTGGGCTGGATATGTTTCACTTGAATATAAAGATGTTGCAGCTTTTAGTGTATTAATTGTAGTTTTAATTTTCTTTCCAACTGGATTTCTTGGAAAACCTGATATCGAGAAAGTTTAATGGAAAAGAAAGATATCATTCAGTCATTTAAAGATAGTTTATTTACAGGCTTAATTGCTTTAGCTTTATTCGGGCCGATAGTTGGTCTTAGAACTGCATCTAAAGGAGAAGGTTTATTTATTACTCCTCAATGGGGAGTAGTTTTTTTATTAGTTGGACTTTGTATTTTAGGACGATTTTTAATTAATTTAAATTCCGCAAGAAAAACTGAAATTACTTTTTTTTCAAAGTTCACATCTAAGTTTTCAGCGATAACTGAAGATAAAGCAAAACACTTTGCTATTACTGCAATTTTATTTGCCGTTGTGTTTCCGTTTTTACCTTTTACCGACAGATACTTTATGGATGTTGCCATAATGATTTTAACCTACATCATGCTTGGCTGGGGTTTAAATATTGTAGTTGGTTTAGCAGGCCTTCTTGATTTAGGTTATGTAGCCTTCTATGCAGTTGGTGCATATTCATATGCATTAATTGCAACTACTTTTGGTTGGTCTTTTTGGATTTGTTTACCTTTAGCAGGAGTGTTTGCAGCTTTTTTTGGAATTTTACTTGGTTTTCCTGTTTTAAGATTAAGAGGGGATTATCTTGCGATTGTTACTTTAGGATTTGGAGAAATTATAAGAATAATTTTAATTAATTGGTATGAAGTAACTAATGGTCCTGATGGCATCACCGGGATACCACGACCGTCTTTTTTCGGATTACCTTTTAAAAGATCTCCAGATGAAGGGGAAACAAGTTTTCATTTGTTTTTCAATCTTGAATATTCAACGATGCACCGAATAATATTTCTATACTATTTAATTTTAGTATTAGCCTTAATAACAAATTACTTTACGCTGAAGATAAGAAAACTTCCTGTTGGTAGAGCCTGGGAGGCTTTAAGAGAAGATGAAATTGCTTGTAAATCCTTAGGAGTTAATCCTACAAATACAAAATTAACTGCTTTTGCAATCGGTGCTATGTTTGGTGGTTTCGCTGGTTCATTTTTTGCGACACGACAAGCATTTATAAGTCCAGAAAGTTTTACATTCATTGAGTCCGCAATCATTGTTGCTATTGTTGTATTAGGTGGCATGGGTTCACAAACCGGAGTAGTTCTTGCATCAATTTTCTTAATAGGAATTACAGAGATGTTTAGAGACTTAGAGCAATATAGAATGATCGCTTTTGGTGGAGCTATGGTTTTAATTATGGTGTTTAAACCAAAAGGAATATTAGCAAACCGAAAACCAACTATTCTTATGCACGGAGATAAGAAATGAGTAATTTATTATCAGTAGAAAATTTGACAATGAAGTTTGGTGGTTTAACTGCAATTGATGATTTAAGTTTTGATGCAAAAAATAATCAAATAACTTCTATCATTGGGCCTAACGGTGCAGGAAAAACTACTGTATTCAATTGTCTAACAGGATTTTATAAGCCTACGAATGGTCAAATGTTTTTACACAAAGAGGATAGCAAAATTTCATTAAGAAAATATACAGACTTTAAAATTGCTTATGTAGCTAAGGTGGCTAGAACTTTTCAAAATATTAGATTATTCCCAGCAATGTCTGTGCTTGAAAATTTGCTAGTCGCTCAACACAATGAATTAATGGTTGCCTCGGGTTACTCTTTATTCGGTTTACTTAATCTTAAGACCTATAGAGATAAAGAACAGCTGGCAGTTGATAAAGCAAAATACTGGTTAGATATTATTGGCTTAACTCATAGAGCAGATGATAATGCTGGAGACCTGCCTTATGGCGATCAAAGAAAATTAGAAATTGTTCGTGCAATGTGTATTGAACCAAGGTTATTGTGCTTAGATGAACCAGCTGCAGGATTAAATCCAAAAGAGTCAGCTGAATTAAATAAATTATTAAAATTCATTAAAACAGAGAAACAAACAGGAATTTTGTTAATTGAACATGATATGAGCGTAGTAATGGGGATCTCTGATCATGTTGTTGTTTTAAACTATGGTAAAAAGATATTTGAAGGAACAGCTGATCAAACTAAAAATAGCAAAGAGGTTATCGAAGCCTATCTAGGAGTAGATGAATAATGCTTAAAATTTCTAATGTTGAAACTTTTTACGGAAAAATCCAAGCTCTAAGAGGTGTTGATCTTGATGTAAATGATGGTGAAATTGTTTCTTTGATTGGTTCTAACGGAGCAGGTAAATCAACCTTACTCATGACCATAAGTGGAGTCAATAAAGCCAAAAAAGGAAATATAGTTTTCAACGGTGAGAATATTGAAAACAAACAGCCCCACAAAATTGTTGATATGGGTATTTGCCAAGTACCAGAGGGAAGAAGAATTTTCTCAAGACTAACTGTAGAAGAAAATTTAAGACTGGGTGCTCATGCAAATGAAAAAGGAAAGTATTTTGAAAACGATATAAAGGAAGTTTACGATTTATTTCCTGTATTAAGTGATAGAAAAACTCAAAGAGGCGGAACACTTTCAGGAGGAGAACAACAAATGCTAGCCATCGGAAGAGCTTTAATGAGTAAACCCAAAGTGCTTTTACTGGATGAACCTTCACTAGGAATAGCTCCTAAATTGGTTAATCAAATATTTCTTTCAATAAAAAATATTAATAAAGAAAAAAATGTTACTATTTTTTTAGTTGAACAAAATGCTAAAAAAGCTTTAGAGCTTGCAGACAGAGCATATGTTTTAGTTAATGGCAAAGTGACCATTAAGGGTTCTGGTCAAGAGTTGCTCAAAAATAAAGACATACAAGCCGCTTATCTCGAAGGTGGGGCAAAAAATTAACTTTTTTTCATATTTACAAGATTGTAATTAAGGTGTTCAATATCAATAATTAATTAATTAACAACAAAGGGAAATAATATGTTAAGAACGTTCAATAAACTTCTTTCATTAATTGCCGGAACATTAATGCTTGCAACAGTATCAGCTAAAGCTGAAGTTGTTGTTGCTTCTGCTGGACCTATGTCAGGTCAGTACGCTTCATTTGGTGCTCAGTTAAAAGCTGGTGCTGAAATGTGGTTAAAGCACGTTAATAAAAAAGGTGGAATTAATGGTGAGAAAGTTAAATTAGAAATCGGAGACGATGCTTGCGATCCTAAACAAGCTGTTGCTGTAGCCAACAAATTTGCTGGTCAAGGTGTAGCTTACGTTGCAGGTCACTTCTGCTCTGGTTCTTCAATTCCAGCTTCTGCGGTTTACAATGAAGAAGGAATTATTCAAGTTTCACCAGCTTCTACAAACCCGGCTTTAACGGATAAAGGTGGAAAATATACTTTTAGAGTTTGTGGTCGAGATGATCAGCAAGGTGAAGTTGCTGGTAAATTCTTAGCTGACAACTACAAAGGTAAAAAAGTAGCTATCCTTCATGACAAAACTGCTTACGGAAAAGGTTTAGCAGACGCTACAAGAAAGAACATGAAGAAAGCTGGCTTAAAAGAAGCTATGTATGAAGCTTATACAGCAGGTGAAAAAGATTACTCTGCTTTAGTTTCAAAACTAAAATCTAATAACATCGATGCAGTATATCTTGGTGGTTACCACACTGAAGGTGGTTTGATCGTTAGACAAATGAGAGATCAAGGTATGTCTACTAAATTAATTAGTGGAGATGCATTAGTAACAGCTGAATATTGGGATATTACAGGTGATGCAGGTGAAGGTACTTTAATGACTTTCTCTCCAGACCCAAGAAATAACCCTGCTGCTGCAGATGTTGTAAAAGAATTTAAAGCTGCTGGTATTGAGCCAGAAGGTTATGTTCTTTATTCATACGCTGCGTTACAAGTTTTCGAACAAGCTGCAAATCAAGCTGGATCAAACGACCCTGCTAAAGTTCTTAAAGTAATGAGAAAAGGTAAGTTTGATACTGTAATCGGTTCACTAAGCTTTGATAAAAAAGGTGACGTGAGCTTACCAGGTTATGTATTTTATGAGTGGAGCAAAGGTAATTACAAAGAACTGTAATTCAATTGTTTAACTATTTTAAAAGGGGGCTTAGGCCCCCTTTTTTATTTATAGAAAGGAAATTATGAAAATAACTTATGATGATTTTAAGAAAGTGCAGATTAAAGTTGGCACTGTTTTAGAGGTAAAAGTTAATGAAAAAGCCAGAAAACCATCTTTAGTAGTTAAAGTTGATTTTGGAAAAGAGATTGGAATTAAACAATCTTCAGCTCAAATTACTCATTACTACAATGCTGAAAGTTTAGTAGGCAAACAAGTAATAGGAGTTTGCAACTTTCCCACAAAAAATATAGCTGGTGTTGTGTCTGAAGTATTGGTGCTTGGAGCAATTGAAAAAGATGGAAAAGTTGTCCTGGTGCATCCATCTCAAAAGACTGATAATGGTTTAGATATTGCTTAAATGATATTTACACTTAAAGCTTTACTTGCTGGATTAATTATAGCCTTTTCTTCTTGGCTTGCGGGTCAAAATCCTAGAATAGCTGGCTTTATAATTGCCTTGCCTATGGCTTCATTAATCGCGATCACGTTTGTTTACTTTGAACATAACAGTGTTGAAAAAACAGTTTTGTATGCAAAAAGTATTTTAGTTGCTGTACCAGTAAGTTATTTATTTTTTCTTCCTTTCTTCTTCGCAAAACAATTCAATATGAATTTTTGGATGATTTATGGTTCTGGAATACTTTTACTAGCCTTAGGTTTTTTCATTCATAAGTATTTTGCAAATTTTTTATAATGAGCACTGAAACTTTTCATTGGAGCTGTAAACACACTTGGTCAAGAAGCGCTAAAAATACTGCATGGTGTTTATTAGGTTGTTCAATTGGTGATTTTGGAACAATTTTATTTTTTCAATTAACTCAAATTCCTTTTCCAGTTTTAGCTATTATGACTTTAGCAATTATAAACGGGATAATTACGAGTATAATTTTAGAAACTATAATTTTACTTAGACAAAATTTTTCTTTTAAGCTAGCTTTTAAAACAGCAGTGGGCATGAGTTTAATTTCTATGATCAGTATGGAAATTGCTATGAATTTAACAGACTATCTTTTAACTGGCGGAGCTATTTTAACTTGGTGGGTTGTTCCAATAATGCTTGCTGCAGGGTTCGTTACACCATGGCCATATAATTACTGGAGATTAAAAAAGTTTAATGAGGCTTGCCACTAATTAATAACTATTAATATAATCTTTTAAATTTTTATTTTCCTCTTCAATTTTATTAATTAAATGTTTTACCACATCACCAATAGAGACTATGCCAAGAAGTTTTTGATCTTCCATAATTAAAATATGTCGTATTTTTTTCTCTGTCATCTCATCCATTAATTCAGTTACAGAAGTATTTAAATCACAGGTTACTAAAGATTTTGACATTAGTTCTGAAACAGGAAGAGTTAAGTTAAATTTTTCAGCATAAATAAATCTTGATAGATCTCTTTCTGACAATATCCCTGTAACTGTTTTATTTTCATTAATTACAGGCATACATCCAATTTTTTTTTCGTGAAATTTTTGACTGGCAGATTTAACGGTATCTTTTTCACTGAGTGTGAAGCATTCTCTTTTTGACATCCTGCTAACAAGTTTACCAGGCATAGACTCATTTAATTAAAATAACAAACGTTAGTCAAATCAATTAATAAAACATTAAGTAATTTTATTTAAGATTTTATCCTTAAAAATGAAGTGATGAACAATCACTGCTAGAATATGTAGTGTAATTAAAACAATAAGAAAATAATTAGCGTAGATATGAACTTCATAATATATATCAGCTAATTGAAAATTATCTTTATCAAATCCATACCTAAAAAATAAAAAATTAAGTTTTTCACCCATATAAAGTTTCTTTAAAACTCCCGAAATAGTGATAGTAAAAATACTTAAGTAAAGTAAAAAATGATTTACTTTTGCTATGAAAATTTGACCTTTAAAAAAACTATTACCTTCCGTGGGGCTTGAATTGAAAAATTTCCAAATTAATCTAAACAAAGTAATATAAAAAACTGTTATCCCTATTAGTATATGAATATTCTCAAGGTCTATCCTTCGATCTGAAAACTCTAAACCTACCAAGTAAAAACCAAAGGGAATTTGAGCTAATAAGATAATAAACGTAATCCAATGGAACAATTTGGCTAATAGACCATACTCTTTTTGGCTATTAAAAATACTCATAGTTAATTACAATATCTTATGCTTAAAATAAAAAATTACTCAAAACTTATTATAGTTTTAATCTTCTCAATATCATTATTTTATATTTTTAATATTGTCACAGATGAAAAACATGCTTTAGCTAGCGTTAAAACTGGAAAACATGATGTTGAGGTCTACAAAACTCCTTCATGCGGTTGTTGTTATGGTTATGTTGTGTTTCTTGAAAAAGAAAATTTTAAAGTTAAACAAACAGACATGAGAAGTCTGCATACAATTAAACAAAAATATAATATCCCTGTTGAAATGCAGTCATGCCATACTACGATTATGGGAAAATATTTTATAGAAGGTCATGTTCCTCTTGAAGCGATAAATAAACTTTTAAAAGAACAACCTGATATCGATGGTATAGCATTGCCTGGAATGCCTATTGGGACACCTGGTATGCCAGGAGATAAAGATGAGCCATATGTTATTTACCAACTTGTTGATGGGAAATATTCTGTGTTCATGACAATATAAAACATGAAAATTTTTAAAACATTTGTCTTTGTTTTTATTCTTTCATTATTCTTACCTTTCTCATCTTTTGCCAATCAAAGTGTTGAAGAAATTATTAAAGGAAGAAAAGCTATGTTTAGTGAAAATTACCAAAATGCAAAAAAAATTTCTATCTTATTGAGATCTGGTAAAAAAGAAGAAGCCAAACCTTTAATGAAAAAAATTTCAGATAATTATAAAAAATTATTAGATTATTTTCCTGAAAATACAAAAGAGGGCTTTAAAACAGAAGCACTACCCAGTATTTGGGAAAATAAAGAAGAGTTTAATGCTCTAATGCAAAAAGCATCAGATGACATGCTCAAACTTGCAAAAGCAATAGATACCGCTGATGATCTTGGTGCAATTCAAAAAAAATTAATGTGGAGCAATTGTTCAGCTTGTCATAATAGATTTAGAGCACCCCATTAAATGACATCTCAATTATTTCCCATGATCCTTTTTGGGATCGCAACAGCCTTTTCACCTGGACCGAATAATATCATGACATCTTACACGGCTTTTAATTTTGGCGTCAGAAAAGCTATTCCTACTATGTTAGGCGTCATTATCGGATGGACACTTTTAATAATATTATTGCAAATTGGATCAGTTTCTATTTTTCAAAAATATCAATTAATACAAACTATAATTAAAGTTTTAGGTTCAATTTATCTTCTGTACATGGCGTACAAGTTATCTTTTGGCGGTCAAACTAAAGATAAAAAACTTGATCCAAAGCCAGTTACTTTTATAAACACTTTCTTTTTTCAATTCGTAAATCCTAAAAGTATTATTGTTGGCCTTACCTCGATATCTCTGTTTGTTGATACGGAAAATAATTATTTAAGAGACTCAATTGTTTTAACCATTCTTTGGTTTTTAATGGCCGTTGGAAGTCAAACGGGCTGGTGTTTGATGGGAAAATACATGAGAAAATTCGCCACAAGTGATAAATTTATTAAGAATTTTAATTATACAATGTCTTTTTTACTTATCGTTTGTGTGATTTTGTTCTATGTATAGCGCATGAAATTTAATAGTAAAAATTCTTTTCAATCACTCGATACTCTTAATTCATCAGGAAAAGATTTTAAATATTTCAACTTAAAGACAGCAGAAAAAAATGGATTAGAAGGAATTTCAAAACTTCCTAAATCACTTAAGGTATTATTAGAAAATCTTCTAAGATATGAAGATGATGTAACTGTCGATAAAAAACAAATATTAGCTTTAAAAGATTGGCTTAAAAATAAAAAATCAAACACTGAAATAGCTTACAGGCCAGCACGTACTTTATTGCAAGATTATACAGGAATTCCTGCTATTGCCGATCTAGCAGCAATGAGAGACGCTGTAAAAGATAAAAATAAAAACCCAGATAAGATTAATCCATTATCTACTGTCGATTTAGTTATAGATCATTCTGTAATGGTAGATGAATATGCTTCAGGAAAATCATTTAATCAAAATGTTGAAAGAGAATTTTCAAGAAACGGTGAACGATACTCTTTTTTAAAATGGGGACAGAAAGCGTTTGATAATTTTAGAGTTGTGCCTCCTGGTACAGGGATTTGCCACCAAGTAAATTTAGAATATTTATCTAAAGTTGTTTGGTCATCAAAAAGTGGAAGCGACTTATATGCTTATCCAGATACTTTAGTTGGGACCGATAGCCATACAACAATGGTAAATGGTTTATCTGTTTTAGGTTGGGGTGTTGGCGGGATTGAAGCAGAAGCTGCAATGTTAGGTCAGCCTATTTCAATGTTAATTCCAGAAGTTGTTGGAGTTGAACTTAAAGGTAAATTGAAAGAAGGAACAACTGCAACAGACTTAGTTTTAGTCATTGTTGAAATGCTTAGAAAAAAAGGTGTGGTTGGAAAATTTGTAGAATTTTATGGTGAAGGTTTAAAAAATTTAACTTTAGCTGATAGAGCAACAATTGCAAACATGGCTCCTGAATATGGAGCTACATGTGGTTTCTTCCCCGTAGATGATGAGACTCTTAAATATTTAAAATTATCTGGAAGAGATAAAGCGACAATTGACTTGGTAGAGAAATACTCCAAAGAACAAGGGCTTTGGGCAAGCAATGATGTTGTTTTTACCGATACTCTTTCTTTAGATGTTAGCAGTGTAGTAACAAGTATTTCTGGACCTAAACGACCACAGGATAAAGTTTTACTTACAGAAGCTTCAACTGCTTTTGCAAAAGTTTATAAAGAAAATGCAAAAAGAGATAAAGCTATCGAAGCAAAAGTTGAAGGCACTGACTTTAATGTTAAAGATGGTGATATAGTAATTGCAGCAATAACATCTTGCACAAATACTTCTAACCCAAGCGTTATGATTGGTGCAGGTCTTTTAGCGAAGAAAGCCCACGAAAAAGGACTTAAAATTAAACCATGGGTGAAAACCTCTTTAGCTCCTGGTTCGCAAGTTGTGACAGACTATTTGGAAAAAGCTGGTTTAAATAAATATTTAGATGAACTTGGTTTTAATTTAGTGGGTTATGGTTGCACTACTTGTATTGGTAACTCTGGACCTTTAAATCAAAATATATCGGATGCGATAAATAAAAATGATCTTTACGCTGTTTCAGTTTTATCTGGAAATAGAAACTTTGAAGGAAGAATTAATCCAGATGTAAAAGCTAATTACTTAGCTTCACCTCCACTTGTTGTTGCTTATGCTCTAGCAGGTAACATGAATTTCGATATGTATAAGTCTGCACTTGGAAAAGATAAAGATGGTAAAGATGTCTTCTTAAAAGATATTTGGCCAAGCAATAAAGAGATTGAAGATTTAATGTTAAGTTCTTTGAATGCAGATATGTTTAAACAAAGATATTCAAATGTTTCAGAAGGACCTAAAGAATGGCAGGCTATCAATACAACAGATAGTGATATTTATAACTGGGAAGCTAATTCTACTTACGTAAAAAGACCACCATTTTTTGATGATTTACCTGACCAACCAGAGGGATTTAAACCAATCAATGATGCTAGAATTCTTTTATTGTTAGCTGACTCAGTAACAACGGATCATATTTCACC
>CACJQQ010000009.1 GCA_902595625.1 uncultured Pelagibacteraceae bacterium
TTTTATTTTCTTTAAAATCAATTTCTTCAATTTGATCATTAGCAGGACCTAATAACCAAAAATCCTTTTTTAATTTTATAAAAGCAAAAAAGTTTTTAATTGCATTTTTATCGAGTGTTGTATCTGGATTTAAAACTAAAGCATACTTCGATTTAACGATCTTAAGACCAATATTATTAGCAACTGAATATCCTTTGTTTCCCCCAGTTAAGATGCAATTAACATTTTTAAATTTACTTTCAATATTTTTTTTGAAATCAAAGTTATTTGAGTTTTCAACTATAATAATCGGAATTTCATTAGAAATTGAGTTTAAACAACTTATTATTTTTTTATCACTTTTAAATGTAACTACTACAATGGTTAATTCTTTTGATTCCATTTATTTATAATAATATTTGATTTTAAATGATAATTCTTTTACTAATTTAACACATTGAGCTAAAAATTCTTAATTTAAATGAAAAAAGTCATCATAACAGGCGGGTCCGGCTTCATTGGCAGTAACTTAGTTGATTTCTTAATAAGAAAAAGATTTTATGTTGTGAACTTGGATAAATTAACCTATTCGTCTAATAATTACAAATATAGTTCCAGAAATAAAAAAAATTACAAATTAATTAAAGTAGATATTGTTGATAAAAATAAAATTATCAAAATTATAAAAAAGTATAAACCAAAAGCAATTTTTAATTTAGCTGCTGAGACTCATGTCGATAGATCTATTGACGGTCCAAGAAATTTTATACATACAAATATCAATGGCACTTTCAGTATTTTGGAGTCTTTAAGATATTTAAAAAAAAAAGGAATTATTCCAAAATTAATTCACGTATCTACGGATGAAGTATATGGTGATATAAAAAAAGGTGAAAGATCTAATGAAAAGCACAGATATGAACCAAGCTCTCCTTACTCAGCATCAAAAGCTAGCGCAGATCATTTAGTAAAATCTTATTTAAGAACATTTAATTTAAAAGCAGTTATATCAAATTGTTGTAATAATTATGGTCCGTATCAATTTCCAGAAAAGTTAATTCCAAAAATGATAACAAATGTTTTTAATAATAAGGAATTACCTATTTATGCAAAAGGCAAAAATTCTAGGGAATGGATACATGTAGAGGACCATTGTGAAGCCTTATTCAGGCTATATTTGAAAGGTAAAAATGGTGAGAGTTATAATGTTGGATCAGGAGAAAATTTACAAAATATAGATTTAGTAAAAAAGATTCTGAAAATTTGTAAAACTATGAAAATTAAAATTGGAAAAAAAACAAAAATTAAATTTGTTAAAGATAGACCTGGACATGACTTTAGATACGCAATTAATAGCAATAAAATCTCAAACAAATTAAAATGGAAGCCCAAAATAAAATTTGAAAAAGGATTGAGAGAAACTATTGCTTGGTACTTAAATAATAAAGATTTTTTAAAGAGTATCTCTAAAAAAAACTACGAAAAAAGATTAGGTTTAAAAATATGATTAAAAAAGGAATTATTTTAGCAGGAGGCATGGGTACTAGAATGAGTCCTCTTACAAAAGCAGTGAACAAGCAACTTTTACCTTTATATGATAAGCCTTTAATATTTTATCCTCTTTCTATTTTAATGTTATCTGGAATAAAAAATATTTTGATTATTGTAAATAAAGGTCAACTCAGTCAATTTCGAAAGATATTACCCGAAAATAATAATTTAGGCTTAAAAATAAAATATGTAGAACAATCTAGCCCTAGAGGTTTACCAGATGCTTTTATTTTGGGAGAACATTTTATAAAAAAAGATAAAATTGCATTAATTTTAGGAGATAATTTTTTTTATGGTCAAAACCTATCTTCAAAATTACAGGAAGCTGTTAAGCTCAAAAATGGTGCTAGAGTTTTTTTACATCCAGTAAAAAAACCAAATTTATACGGTGTTGCAACTATTAATTCAAAAAATGAAATAATAAAAATAGTTGAAAAGCCAAAAAAAACTAAATCTAATTTAGCGGTCACAGGTGTTTATTTTTTCGATAACAAAGTTGTTGAATTTAGCAAAAAACTTAAGCCATCAAAAAGAAAGGAATTAGAAATAATTGATTTACTTAACCAGTATAAAAAAAGAAAAAAACTTAAGGCTGAATTTATTGGCAGAGGAGGTGCGTGGCTTGATACTGGAAACATTGAAGATTTTTATAATACCTCTAATTTCGTATCTGCCATTGAAAACAGACAAGGGCTAAAAATTGCTTGTCTGGAAGAAATATCAATAAACAATAAATGGATTGGAAAAAAGGAAATAATTGAGTCTATTAAATTTTACGGAAACTGTAGCTATTCGAATTATTTAAAGAAACTAATAATATAATTTAATTTGTAATGCCTGAGATGAAAATTTATTGCATGTGTTTACATGATCATCATTTAAATAACTTGAAAAAACTAAATTATATTCCAGTAGGTTTAGGTAAAAATATTTTTTCTAGTGACTGGATTAGAGATAATACAGAAATAAATATTTCATATAAAAATGCTTATTATGGTGAGTATTCTTTTTATTTTTGGTTTTGGAAGAATATTTTAAATAAGATTGATGATAATACGTGGGTGGGTTTTACAGGTTATAGATATCATTGGGCGCAAAAAAATAATATCCAATCAGATAATTTAAATAAAATTATCAATAGAGAAAATTTTGCTGACCACATATTACAAAAAATTCCAGATGAATGGGAAGATTCAGATGTAGTTTTGGGAGAAAAAATAAAAGTAAACAATTGGAAATTAAGTAAAATTATTAAATATGGGAAAAAAAAATTTTTTTTAAATCCATCAAATTTTTTAAAATCTAATCAAAATATAAAATTACATTTTGACATATTTCATGGAGATGGGTTGCTTGATAAAGCTATTGATTTATTAGAGGACTCTGAGAAACAAGATTTTAGAAAATTTGTGATTGATAATAATTCTTTTAATAGAGAAAATCTTTTTTTTTGTAAATCAAAAACGATAATGGAAAATTATTTTCAATCAATTTTCAAATGGTTGGAAAATTGTGAGAATATTTTTGGTTTTGAATTAAAAGGTTACTCAAAGACAAGGATTTATGCTTTTTTAGCTGAAAGATATCTATCTTTTTGGTTCAATAAATACTCAAGTCCAAAGACATGGCCAATTTTTTTCTTTGATACAAATAAAAATAAAGTAAAAATTTAATGATTTCATTAATCAATTCTTTTCTTGAAAGTAATAAATTTGATAAACTCAATTCATTTATTGCAAAAAAAATATTTAAGATATTCAAAATATTTTTTGTTAAATCAAAGTTTAAAGAATTGCCTGAACAAAATTATTCAATTAATATAGAGTCCTTAAAAAGTGAATTGTCTAATGGAATTAATTTTAAAAAAATTAAACCTTATATAACTTATTCTCATCTAATCGACTTAATATCTGTAATTAAAAAAGATAGAATAAATTTTTTTGATTATGGAGCAGGAAATCTAAATTTATTCTATTACCTTTCATATAAATTTAAAAAAATGAATTATTATTTTTTTGATCAACCTGCAGTTATTGAAACTTTGAGAGATTTTAAAAATGAAAACAAATTAGAAAATTTAATTATCGATCCAAATTTAAAAGAAAACAAATTTGATTTAATTTATTTTGGTAGCTCTCTTCAATATTTAAAAGATTATAAACAACATATTCTTAAATTTAAAACTAATACAGAATATTTATTGATTTCCCAATGTCCTTTTTTCAAAAATAAAGACTTAAATGCTGAATTTGTTATTCTTAAACAAATCAACATGCATCCAAATATTAATTATTTATATGCATTCAATTATTATTATTTTATTGATTTTATGAAAGAAAATAATTTTATTTTAGTTGAAGAAAGCTTTAATAGAATAACAAAATTTTTAAATTTCAAAAATTTTAAAAAAGAATATAAACATATCGATATGTATGATCTTTTTTTTAAAAAAATATGAATAAATTAGTTGTAACAGGTGGCTCTGGCAGGTTTGGTAAAATTCTTAAAAATATGGGATATAAATATAAATTCCCTAACAAAACCGAATTAAATATTTTATCTAAAAAAAGTATAGAAAAATATTTAAAAAGAACAAAGCCTAAAGCGGTGTTACATCTAGCGGGGCTTTCACGACCATTATCTATTCATGAAAAAAATATTTCAAAGAGTATCGAACTAAATATTATAGGAACAAGCAATGTAGTTATGGCTTGTAAAAAATTAAATATTAAAATGATTTATTTTTCTACAAGCTATGTCTATCCCGGTAAAAAAGGAAACTATAAAGAAAGTGATCCAATTTTGCCGGTAAACAATTATGCGTGGTCTAAACTAGGTGGAGAAGCAGCTGTTCAGATGTACAAAAATTCTTTAATTGTTAGAGCTTGTATGACAGAAAAACCGTTTATTCATAAAAAAGCTTTTTCAGATGTATTTTTAAATTTTATATTTCAAGAAGAAATTGCAAAAGTACTACCAAAAATTATTGAAAAAAAAGGAATTATAAATGTTGGTGGTCCAATTAAAACTGTTTATAAATTTGCTAAAAAATTTAATCCTTTGGTTCAGAAAATATCATTTAAACAAATCAAAGACGTTACTTTTAAGAAAAATATGTCAATGAATGTTTCCAAATTTGGAAAGATACTGAAAAAGTAAATATACATACTTTCAATTATCTAATTATATGATATCAAAACATTATGTCTTTTAAAGATTTACCTATAATGGCCGATAAAAAAAAGGGTGTTTTACTTTTTTATCCTTACGTTTCAAAAAAATCCTCAAAGAATATAAAGGAAAAATTAGCTGGCAGATGGCTTGGTCAAGGGCCGATGGTTGATAAATTTGAAAATAAATTCAAAAAAAAATTTGCAAATAAATTTTCTGTTATAGCTACCGGTTCAGGAACTGACTCTTTGCATTTAGCTTACATTTTAGCAAATCTTAAAAAGGGTGATGAGATAATTACAACAATCTTTACTTGTACAGCTACAAACATTCCAATGCTTTACATGGGTTTAAAAATAAAATTTGCGGATATCGACGTCAAAACTATGAATATAGATGTCAAAAGTGTAAAAAAACTTATAACAAAAAAAACTAAAGCAATTGTTTGTGTGCATTACGGTGGCTTGCCGTGTGACATGGACGAACTTTTAAAAATATCAAAAAAAAACAATATCACATTAATTGAAGATGCAGCGCATGCTCTTGGTGCAAAATATAATGGTAAAACTATTGGTAGTTTAAGTGACTTCTCTACTTTTAGTTTTCAAGCAATAAAACATTTCACTACAGGTGACGGTGGTATGTTGACAATTAAAAATAAAAAACTTGAGGACAAAGCTAAAAGAATCAGATGGTTTGGAATTGATAGAAAAAAAAAACAACAAGGAATATGGAAAAATGATGTTCATGAAATTGGATATAAATATCAAATGACAGACATCGCTGCCACTATGGGATGTGACTCTCTTGATGAATTTGATCGTATTCTAAAGCATAGACAGAAAATATATAATACTTATTTGGAAGAATTCTCCGATAACAGTAAAGTATTAAGTATACATGATGATGATAAGAAAAAAGAACATGGAGCTTGGTTATTTACAATAAATGTCAACAACAAAGATGAGTTACAAAGAAAATTAAGACAAAATTCTATCGAAACAAACCAAGTGCACTTTAGAAATGATAGATATTCCATATTTAAAAAGTTCGTAAGGGGTAAGAAATTCCCTAATATGGATTACTTAGAAAATAGATATTTAGTTTTACCTGTGCACCATAAAGTTACTGTATCTGATGCCAAATATATAGGTAGACTTGTTAATAAATTCGCTAAATAATGCATTTATCTGCAATACAAAGTTTTAATGATTTTAAAAAAGCCTATCTAGACGAAATTAATAATGAAGTTAAAATTTTAGAAATAGGATCGCAATCAATTAATGAAAGTATTAAGAAATATTTAAATAAAAATTTTTCCTATATCGGCGCTGATATCGAAAGCGGCGAAAACGTAGACATTGTTTTAAAAGATCCTTACAAGCTACCATTTGATGACAATAGTATAGATATTGTAATATCAATTTCTACTTTCGAGCATACAGAATTTTTTTGGCTTTCTTATTTAGAAATTTTGAGAGTACTGAAACCATCTGGACTATTTTTTTTAAATGCGCCTTCAAATTCAAAGTTTCATAGACATGCTACCGATAATTGGAGATTTTACCCAGATAGCTCTTTAGCTTTGAAGAAATGGGGATTAAAAAATGGATATAATCCTGAAGTTTTAGAACACTATACAAATTTCGAAACAGGAAGAGACATATGGAATGATTATGTTTCTATTACAATTAAGGATAAAAATTATAAAGATAATTTTAAAAAAAGAATTTTGGATTTCAAAAAAAATTTTACTAATGCGAGAAGAGACGACGGAGAAGAAATTATTAATTTTCAAGAAACTCCACAAGATCAAATAAATTGGGGATGGAGGCTTTATTATAAGTGGAGAAAATTTTTAAATAAATTTAGAAATTGGTAGCGAGGGGCGGATTCGAACCGCCGACCCCAGGCTTATGAGTCCTGTGCTCTAACCAACTGAGCTACCTCGCCATGAAAGTCTCATTATAACAGTTTTAATTTTCAATCAATATTAAATTGATTTTTAGAATAAAGATATAAATAACATTTTAAATCTGAATTTTCACCATGCTCTACATCCTTATCTTCAATCTTAGCTAATGGAGCTGGTAAATTAAAGGGATGCTTCATCAAAAATAAAGGTCTAAAATCACCATCGTTTATTTCATTATTATGTTCTAAATTTTTTTTGATTGATTCATAAGAGGTGAGTAAAATGTATTTGATATCAGAATTTGCATAATTTTTAAAAAATTTTTTGATATTATTAGTCGAAAAATGAATTAAACAGTCTCTACATAATAATATATCAGATGTTGGTAGTCTGTTTTCTATAATATCAATTTCAATAAATTGTATGTTTGGTTGAGAAAATTTTTTATTATTTTGATCTATTAATTCTTTTACAATATCTCCACCAACATATTGAACGTTTTTATTAATAATGCTCTTAATCCAATTAAAGTCTCCACAAGGAACATCTAAAAAACTTTTTATTTCATATTCTTGAATTAACTTGGAAATTTCTTTTCTTATATTTTTAGTATTTTCAATTTCAGATCCAGGTCCAGATACACTCTCCTTTGATGGCCAATAATGAGAAGAATAAATATAAGTAAATCTATCTTTTAATGACTTATGGGAAAATATTTTGTTCCTTGAGACTCTTAAATTTTTATAAGCGATTTTTTTATTAAAATATCTTAAAGGCTTTAAAATAATTTTTTGTAAAGTTTTAATAAGACCATTGTTTTTATAAAAATCTTTGTATCTTCTCAAAAAATTCATTTTAATAATTAGCGTATAAATTTTATTTCAAAAAAATTAAAATAATGTTCATATAGTTTATATCTTAAATAACGGTAACCCATCATTAAAAAACTAAATAAGTTTTTTAATGTATCATTTAAAGTGATTTCTTTTATAGTGTTTTTTTTTAAGAATACTTTTTGAAAAACTTTAATAATCTTTCTATTTGAATATTCTTTATATTTATTCCTACAATTTGAAGAATTTTTTTTTAAATTTAAAAATATTTTTACTAATGAATTATAAGAATTATATTCAATAAAATGACTAGCGGGGATATTATAGCTGTGAGACCTATGTCTATTGAATTTATATGAAATTATTTTTTTATTTTCTATAGCAAATTCTCCACAAGATAAACCAAATGACTCACCTAGACTTCTTCCATAAATCATTGCATCACAAGAATTTATAAATTTTTTTTTGAAATTTTCATTTGTGGTTCCTTTTAAAAATTTTACTTGATTATGATTGCAAAATTTTTTTATATTCAAAAATATAAAAATAATATCTTTTCTCTTTTTTACAGCTGCTTTAATTGCGTATTGTGCAAATTTTAAATCAAAACTACTTTCTCCTCCATAACAACCAAGTACAAATTTATCTTTTCTTATCTTTAATTTTTTTCTTAAATTTTCTTTAGATTTACTAACTTCTGTAATCAAGGGCACAAAAGGTATTTTGTAGTTTGAAAAGTTTTTACTCAACCACTCAGAAATGTAAGCGAATCTATATCCATGAACTTGATTAATTTTTTGAGGATAGACGCCGTGAACCAAAGTTTTAATTTTATTTGAAACCCAGTTGTCTATATTACCACTTTTCTGGACATATAAATAATCAATTAAAAATTTATCCTTGTAATTATCTATTTCTTTAAAATATGAAATTCCGACTACTTTAAAATTTTTTTTAAACCTTTTAATAACATTGACGTTATTTCTATAGTTTTTCTTATTATAGAAAATTATAGATCTGTTTTTTAAGATTTTTTTGTTTTGATAGGCAAATTGATATGTTGAATTAGCAACTCCTCTTAAATTCATTTCATCAACATAAAAAGCAATATTCATAAGGACTGATTATCTAAATATTGTTTTTATAAGGATTATGAAAAAATATATATATTTTATAATTCTTAAATATAAAGGATTTTAGGCTGATTGTTGTTTAAATTGTTAAAATTATACCGAAAACTGTTACTGCTGATACAGCTGCAACACCTAAAGCTAAATTTCTTTTTTTTTCAATTTTTTTTTCTTCGTTCAATCTTGATAGCAAATCAGTAACTTTAACTCTTCCGTTAGAATTATTTATATTTCGGTTTTCGTTAAAGTTTAAATGTGTACTCATTAATTCATTTAAGCATAATAATGGTATTTTAAAACTATACTAAAGTCCAAAATGGGTTAGATAAAAAGACTAGACCCAACATGATTTAGTTTCGCATTAATTGAGATGATGGGTCATGTAACGGTTTTTTTTCAAATTTTAACGCATATCTATTTCCTTCAATTTCAACAAAAAGATCATCAAGATCTTTGATGTCTCCTTTTACATAAGCTAAGCATATATTTTTTTTGTAATAAAATGAAAAATTTGAGCTTGTTGTGTAGCCAACAATCTTTTCATCCTTTATTAACGGCTCATCATGAAGCATCAATGGTTTACCAGGATTAAATTTATTCTTAAGAGAAAAAAGCTCTAATTTATAAGCTAAAGGTTTTTCTTTAATTTTTTTTAAGGCTTCTCTTCCAATAAAATTCTCTTTTTTTTTAAAATTTACTGCAAAAGACAATCCAGCTTCAAATGGATTGTTCTCTGAAGTAATATCATGACCCCAGTGTAAGAATTTTTTTTCTAATCTAAGAATGTCTAATGCGTGCATTCCTGAATAGGTAATCATATATTTTTTACCTAATTTTTTAATTTTTTCAAAAATAATTTTAGTTTTTTTAATCGGAATATAAATTTCCCAACCTAATTCTCCTACAAAAGATAATCTTTGAAACCAAACTTTGATATTTGAGATATTTATATACGTTCCCCTAGAAAATGGAAAATCATCATTAGAAAAATAATTTCCAAATAATTCTGTTAAAAATTTTCTACTATTCGGTCCAAACAAACCTATGCATGAATATTTTTCAGTAACATCTTCAAATTTAACTTTTTTTTTCAAATTTTTTAAAATGTGAGATTTATTATGACTTCTAGCTAAAGCTGGACAAATAATTCTGAAATAATTTTTTTTCAAACAACTTACTGTTAGATCAGCTTCTATTCCGCCTGATGGATTTAACATTTGTGTATAAGTAGTCCTTCCTTCAATATTCTTTATATTATTAGCACAAAGAATTTGTAATTGTTCATGTGCGTGCTGCCCGCTTAAATCAAATTTTACGAAAGGTGTTAAATCAAAAAAACCTAAATTATTTCTAGTGTTGTTACATTCTCTTTTTGCTGACTGATACCAGTTTTGATATCCATAACTGTATTTATAAATTGGTTTTTTATTTCTAGAAAACCACATCGGTCTTTCATAACCAGCCATTTGTCCAAAGCAAGCACCTAATTTTTTTAACTCTTTATGATAAGGCAAAAGTTTAACATTTCTTGAAGTTTCTAATTGTTTATATGGCCAATGCATTTTAAAAAGATTTCCAAGTGTTTCTGTAGCCCTCTCTTTTATAAATTTTAATGAGGAGTTAAATTTTTCAAATCTTTTAACATCTAGGCTAAATAAATCTTTATTGGTGTGTCCTCTAATCATCCATTCTGCGACTGCTTTACCTGCTCCACCAGATGATCCAATCCCAATACTATTAAATCCACAACAAACATAAAAATTTTTAATTTCTTCTGTTTCGCCAAGAAGAAAATTACTATCTGGCGTGAATGACTCTGGACCTGAAAAATACTTCTCAATTGTAAGATTTTTTATTGTTGGTATTCTTTTAGCAGCTAATTGATGAAGCATTTTTATATAATCTTTATCGACTTTAAACTCACCAAAAGAAAAATTATTTGGAACTTTTCCAGTTTTTTTAAATGCATTTTTGGCATTAGGTTCAAAAATACCGAGCATCATTTTTCCATGATATTCTCTCGCATATAAATATGTGTCTGGATCTCTAAAAGTTGGAAGATTTATTGGTAAATTTTTATAATCTTCAGTAATCATGTAAAAATGCTCATTTGGATATAGTGGTATACTGACCCCAGCAGCTTCACCAATCTGTCTGGACCACATTCCAGCGCATAAAACTATATACTCACAATTAATGGTTCCCAGGTTGGTTTTGACTCCTCTGATCTGCTTCCCTCTTTTAAGAATTTTTTCTAATTTGCATTTTTCAATAATCTTTACTCCTTTTTTTTTGGCTGCTATAGAAATAGTTTTAGTTAATATTTCAGGATCTGCTTGACCGTCATCCGGTATATATAATCCGCTATATACATCTTTGTTTTTTGCAATCGGATAAAGAGTTTTGAATTTATTTTTATCAATAATTTCAATATCTAAATTAAATAATTTAGACATAGTTTTTTGTCTCATAAATTCTTGATGTCTTGATTTTGTTGTTGCAATATTTATCGTGCCTGTTTGCTTAAAACTTGTTTCAAGACCAGTAATATCCCTAAGATCGTTATAAAATTTAACAGAATTTTTTCTTATTTTTGTAATTTGAGGAGTTGTTCCTAATTGAGTAACCATTCCTGCGGCATGCCAAGTAGTACCAGATGTTAATACATCTCGTTCAATTAATATTGTGTCCCATCCGTTATCAGCTAAGTGGTAGGCAGTTGAACAGCCAGATATACCACCCCCAATCACAACCACTTTAGCTTCGTGCGGCAGTGATCCCATTTAATTTTTTAGTAAGTCAGATGCTGGTATATATTTTAAATTGAATGCGTCTGATACACCTTTAAATGTAATGTTTCCTCTGTATACATTTAAACCTGCCAAATAGTTTTTATTCTCTATAAGAGTTTTTTTGTAACCTTGATCAGCAAGTTTTAATAAAAGTGGTAACGTGGCTTTATTGAGAGCCATTGTTGATGTTCTTGGCACACCGCCAGGCATATTAGCTACGCAATAGTGAACCACATCATCTACCAAATATGTTGGGTTTGCGTGAGTAGTTGGTTTACTTGTTTCTACACATCCTCCTTGATCGATTGCAACATCAACTATTACTGATCCTCTTTTCATAGATTTGATCATCTCTTTTGTTACTAATTTAGGTGCTTCTGCTCCAGGAATTAAAACTCCTCCTACTAATAAATCACATTCAGAAATTAATTTTTTTAAATCTGTTTTATCACTCTCCGTTGGAATAATTTTATCTCCAAATTGTTTATGGAGTTCTTCTAATCTTTTTTTTGATTTATCAACTATATAAACATTTCCTCTCATGCCTGTAGCAATTATTGCAGCATTTTCACCAACAACGCCACCTCCTAAAATAACTACGTTAGCTGGATCCACACCTGGTGCACCACCTATTAACAAGCCTCTACCTTTTTGATTTTTTTCTAAAGCATGTGCGCCAGCTTGAACTGACATTCTGCCAGCAACTGCACTCATTGGGGCTAATAATGGTAAACGACCACTATCATCTGTTACAGTTTCGTAGGCTATACAAATAGATTTTGTTTTCATTAAACCTAACGTTAGCTCTTTCGCTGCTGCTAAATGAAGATAAGTATAAATAATTTGACCCTCTCTAATCATTTTAACTTCATTCATTTGAGGCTCTTTAACTTTAACTATAAGTTCTGCTTTTTTGAAAATTTCTTCTGGAGTTTTGATAATTTTTGCACCTGCTTTTAAATAATCTTCATTGGTAAATCCGGCTTCAAATCCACCGTTATTTTCAACTAATACTTCATGATTTCTTTCTGTAAGAGCTTTAACGCTTTCAGGTGTTAATCCAATTCTATGCTCTTGAAGCTTAATCTCCTTTGGAACTCCGATAATCATTTATGACTTTGAATAATTGGATATACCAGTTCTTAATTTTTCGATTATCTCATCAATGTGTTTTTTTTCACAGATGAATTGTGGTGCTATTATTAATGTATCCCCTGTATTTTTGAAATTAACACCGGCATCATAGCAATGTTTAAAAGTTTGAAAACCAGATTTTCCTGGCTTATCTTTCATTTTCATCTCAATTCCACCCATCATTCCATATCCTCTAATGCTTACAATTTCTTTCAAATCTTTTAGTGAGTGTAATCCATCTTGGAAATAAGGCGACATCTCTTTGGCTCTATTAAAAATATCTTCTTTATCAAAAATATCTTGAACAGCTAATCCCGCTGCAACAGCTGCAGGAATTCCTGAATAAGTGTACCCATGAAATAGCTCTGGTGTTCCCTCTGGATTTTTTGAGGAGTCTAATACCGCATCATACATTTCTTCTTTCACTGCAACAACTCCCATTGGAATAACGCCATTTGTTGTAGCTTTTGCCATTGTAATCATATCTGGAGTAACTCCAAACTCTTGTGATGCAAAAGCAGAACCTGTTCTTCCCCAACCAGTTATAACTTCATCAAAAATTAAAAGAATCCCATGCTTATCACAAATTTCTCTTATTCTTTTTAAATATCCTTTTGGTGGAACTAAAGTTCCAGTTGATCCTGCAATTGGTTCAACTATGCAAGCAGCAATATTTTCACCACCAAAATTCATAGCTATTCGTTCTAAATCTTCAGCCATTTCAACACCAGTATCTGGTTGGCCTTTAACAAATTTATGTTCTGGTAAATGAGTATGTCTCATATGTTGAACGCCAGGCATTAAAACACTTGCAAAAGTTTTTACATTATTAATCATTCCGCCAACTGTAGTCGCTCCAATATTCATTCCGTGATAACCTCTTTCACGACCAACAAATCTAAATCTTTTTGAGTCACCTTTTGCCCTATGATATGCGATAGCAATTTTAATTGCTGTTTCAACTGCAGTAGATCCACAAATTGTGTAAAATATTCTATTAATTCCTTCTGGTGTTTTCTTTGCAATTCTTGTTGCAAGTTCAAACGACCCTCCATAACCTTGGTTAAATGGTTGGCAATAATCTAATTTTTCTAATTGTTTTGAAACAGCTTCGGTAATTTCTTTTCTTCCATGACCAAGCGGATTACAAAATAATCCAGAGCTTGCGTCTATCATTTTTTTTCCCTGATGGTTTGTAAGATAAACTCCTTTTGCATCTGTAATTAATCTTGGATTTTTTTTAAAAGTTTTATTATCCGTGAACGGCATCCAATGCTCGTTTAAGGAATTTGGTATGTTTGTTCTATTTGATGAACTCATATTTTGATTTGTAGACTATTGTTATAGTTTGACAAGAAATATAACATACAATCTTTGGTTGTAAAATCAATATGGTCAAACATGCTCAATCTTCTGTTTACTTCTTATTAAATTTAATCTTAAATCTTATTATTAAACAAACCATATGGGAGAACTATGAAAAAAATAATAAGTACAGTTCTTGGGATTTTATTTGCGTTTACTCTAACTGCTACAGTAGCTAACTCAGCTGCAAAAGAAGTAAGAGTTGCGTACTTTTTGGAATGGCCATCTCCAAATCTTGAGGACATGAACAAAAAAGCATATGCAAAAGCTCTTGGTGTACCGGTTAAGTGGACTAATTTCACAAACGGTGTAGCAATGACTGACGCTATGTTAGCAGGAGATATCGATATCTCTTACTCACAAGGTTTAATGCCTTACATAAATGCTGTTAAGGCAAAAGCACCTATAAGTTTAGTAGACGTTGCAATGGAATACGGAATGGGAGGAACAACATGTGTTACTTCTAACAAGTCTGGTATTACAAAAGCAAATGCTTCTGAACTTGAAGGTAAAAAAGTTGCAGTTCCTCTAGGAACTATGGCTGAATACGTTTTCACAGAAAGTATGAAAATAGTTGGTGCTGACAGAAAAAAAATGGAAATTATTGCAATGGACCCTGAAGAAGGTGCTGCTGCATTAGTTAGTGGCGATGTTGTAATGGCATGCTTATTTGGAGGTAACTCTATTAAATCTGCTACATCTGTTGGAAAAAGACTTCTGACAGTTGATGAAGCTCGCGCTGGAGGTATCATGGGAATAGATATCGTTTCTGTAACGAATAAATTTATGAAAGAAAATCCTGGTATGTTGAAATCTTTCGTAGAATTAACTCATGAAGCTAATGAGAGATACAGAAAAGGTGGAAGTGATATGAAAGCTATGTCTAAAGAGTCAGAAATGAAAATTGCTGACATGAAAGACACTTTAAGTGGCTTCAAATTCTTAACGCCAAAAGAAACTAAAAAATCTATGAAGAGTGGAAACCTTGCTAAATTTTTAAAAGGTTTTGACACTCCAAGAGGTACAGTAACTACTAAGTTTTTACCGTAGTTCTTGAAAGTAAAATTATAGGCACCAATGAACATTATTGGTGCCTATTTTTTTATCGAAATATCTAATATAGTTCTTTTATGAGCAATCTGATTTCTCAAAATTTAAACATGATATTTAAAACTCCTAAGGGAGAAACTGTTCATGCTCTGAAAGATTTAAATTTTACAATTAAAAAAGGAGAGTTGCTTACTGTGCTTGGGCCTTCGGGCTGCGGAAAAACAACGTTATTAAATATTACAGCAGGATTTATTAGACCAACTTCAGGAAAGATCACTCTTAATAACAAAGAAATTAATGGACCTGGTGTTGATAGAGGAATGGTTTTTCAGCAAGGTGCTTTGTTTGAATGGTTAACCGTTGCTGAAAATGTAAATTTCGGTTTGAGAATGAAAGAAGAAGATGCTGCTCAAACTCAAAAGAAAGTTGATGAATGGTTAGATATAGTTGGATTAAAAGGTTTTGGTAACACTCCTACTTATCAATTATCTGGAGGAATGCAGCAAAGAGTAGCTTTGGCAAGATGTTTGATTAATGATCCAGAATTAATATTAATGGATGAACCTTTAGGGGCTTTAGATGCTTTAACAAGAGAAAAAATGCAATCTTTAGTTCTTAAAATTTGGAAAGAAACTGGAAAAACAATTATTCTTATAACCCACTCTGTTGAAGAAGCATTGTTACTAGGAGAAAAAGTTTATGTCATGGCACCAAGACCAGGAAGAATACACAAAGAATACAAGTTACCTTTCGCATCAATGGGTCTTAAAGAAGATTTAAGAGATATTAAAAACAATAAAGAGTTCGTATCTAAAAGAGAAGAAATTCTCTCAATGATATGGGACATGGAAGAAGAAATAATGGGAAAAGAAGTTTAAATGATCACAGGTTTTTTAACATTTTTATTTTTCTTCGCGATTATAGGATGTGTTTTATACGGAAGAAAATTAATTAGAACTGAAAAAGTGGATGCTGTTTTTGGAAATCCTGAGAGAGCACAAGGAGGTATTCACTGGGTGATTGTAGGAAGTAGTTTTCTTTTATTAGTTTGGCTTTATTATTCATGGGACATAGCTAAGTCTTTTTTTCCAAAGTCAGCTAATGAACTTTGCCAAGTTGGAAAAGTAAACGAGTCTCTTCTTTCGCTTAAATATTTATTTCCAATAGATGAACGTCAACTTAAAAGCACATCGGTAATAGAAACTGAGTCAGAAAATTTAGACAAAATCTCTATTGAAATAGAAAAATCCGGTGTCAAAAATCAAGATAAAAGTAAGTTACTTAATTTTGTCTCTCAAACTAAAAACACAATCCCATTACTTACAAATGAACAACTTTTAAATAATGAGACTAGAGAAGAAATTAAATTAATAAATGAAAAAATTATAAATTTAACTGAGAATTTTAAAAGAAGTGATTATCCCAATGAGAGTGCTGAACAAAAATTAGAGAGAATTGAAGCAGCTAATGAAGAAGGTTCTTGGAAAGCATCAAGTACATCAATTGAAAATACAATCGAAATTCCCTTTATTCCAAAAACAAAGCGAGGTTTAAAATTCCAGGCGGCGGCTACAGAATTAAATATAATAAGTGATGAATTCTTTGAAGTTAAAAATCATAATGAGCAATATACTTCCGCCTTAGAAAAACTAAAAAAAGAAATAAAAGATTATAGAGACAGTTTAAGCGCCTCTGAGGAAATTTCCTCTTCATTAGCAAAAGATATCCTTAAGATTGCTCGTAGAATAGAATACGCAAGTATATTTCCACCTAATACTCTAAATGACATGCAGGCATCAATAATCAATTTTGATAACGTACAAAAAAAAGAACAAGGCAGCCTTAGATGGGTAGATCTTCTTTTGTTTCCATCAGGTACGATCATTTCAAGTGGCCCAAGTTGTTCTGAACAAGGCTCAGGTAGATGGCTTCCAAAACCATCAGACACACTTAATAAATTTACATTAATGTTAAACCCAAATGTGGGTTACAAACAAATTCCACTAATTTGGTATGAGATGATGGATGTAAGTAAGATCATTGGTTTTTTAATACCTGATTGGTTTGCAGATATTTTACCTGGAGAATATCCAGTTCATAATGAACAAGGTGAAGTGAAGCCAAATTTCAAAAGTAAAGTTTTAAGTTTTGTCACTGGAGATTTTAACTTATTCAAAATTCCAATTCCTACTGGTCACATATGGGACTCATTTTTAAGAGTGTTCCTTGGTTTAGTTGCAGGAATTATAGTTGGAGTTCCATTAGGATTATTCATGGGATTAAATAGATTTGCTAAAGGATTTTTTGATCCTTTAATTGAACTATACAGACCTGTTCCGCCATTAGCATGGGCGCCATTAGTTATTTCAGTTCTTGGAATAGATAATCTTGGAAAAGTATTTTTATTATTTATGGTGTCATTATCAATTATGATAATTTCAGCTAGAGCTGGTGCGTCAGGAACTCAATTATCAAAAATTCACGCAGCGCATTCTCTTGGAGCATCTAAATGGCAAATATTAAGACACGTTATTTTTCCTAATTCCTTACCAGAAATATTAACGGGAATAAGAGTTGCAACAGGAATGTGTTGGGGAACATTAGTTGCAGCGGAATTTTTAGCGGGGACTACAGGTGTTGGTTTCGTAGAAAATGTAGCTAAAAAATATTTCCAATATGAAGTTATTTGGATAACGATATTTATTATGGGGATGCTAGGGTTAATTTTTGACATAACAATAAGAAAAATAATTGAAAAAACTATTCCGTGGCGTGGAAAAGGATAAAAGTAGAGAAAGTTTTCAAATAAGCTGTATCTAATATGAAAAAAAAATTTTTCGTAATAATTTTATCTTTTTTATTATTTATATTTTTGTATCTTATCTTTGGTCTTTGGGGCTTAGTTGAAATAAATAGATACAATAATTTTATATTTAAAAATAAAGAAGATTTAAATTTTCATAAAAATTATTCAAATAAAATGCATCATTTGAGGGATGTAAATAAATGGGATGGTAAAAATGAATATCTATATTCAACGATCTATTTCAATAAAAAATCAGCAAAAACAATTTTATTGCAAGGCGACTCCTGGATAGAAGATATTTCAAAAAATAAAATTTCAAACAATTTTTTGAAAATATTTGGCAAAAAAAATAATTATAACATATTTAATGCCGGTATAACATCTTTTGCACCGAGCACTATTCATTCTCAATATAAAATATTGAAAAGTGAATTTTCTATTAAACCGGACATATTAATTATTTACATTGATCAAACAGATATTGGGGATGAATATTGCAGGTATCAGCACAATAAAATGTATACAAAAAATGGAAAGTTTTCCCATGTAAACAGAGAGAAATTTACTAGAGCTACGTATGATTATTCGAAATTGTACCTTTTTTCAGAATTATCTTTAAATAATAATTTATTAAAAATTTTAAAATTTCCATATCTTAAATCTAATTACTTTTTTAAAAGAAATTTAAATTTGCTTAATCAAATTTTAGTAAAAGGATTTAAGAATAGAAATGAGAGTAAATGTGGATTTCAAGAAATAATGAAAGAGCTCATAAATTATAATAAAGATGCTGAAAAAGTTTTTAAAAAATCACTCGAAGAATTAATTGAATTTTTATCAAATGAGAGTTTAGAAAGTGTAATTCTAGTGAGCTTCCCACATATAAATCATCATAAAAATATATATAAAGTTAATGTATCAGATTACATTGATGAGGTGCTTCAAAGAGTGAATTTGAAATTTATCAAACATTTAAATATGAATAAATTAAATTTTAGTAATATTGATATTGAAAAAATTTATAGGAAGGGTGATCTTGGATCACATCTTAATGACGAATTTCATCAAAAACTATTTATAAAAAACATAGTATCGAATTTATGATCGGAATACTCGGAGGAATGGGCACTCAAGCAGGGTTAGATTTTTGCTCTAAACTTGCAAAATTGAATAGAGGAAAAGCTGATCAAAAATATCCTTTATTTGTTTTATACAATAAATCAAATATTCCAGATCGAAAACAAAATCTAAAAAAATATAACAAAGTTTTAAAAAGCCTTATAGAGGGGTGCAAGTTTTTACAGGAAAATGATTGTAAGTTTATATCAATTCCATGTAATACCGCACACTATTGGTACAAAGACCTAAAAAAGAAAATAAAAATACCAATTTTAAACATGCCAGAAATTGTATATTTGAATGCAAAAAATAATTTAAAAAAAAATTCTAAAATTGGTTTATTAGCAACTGAAGCAACAATAAAGACTGGTGTATATAGTCATTACTTTAATAAGCAATTTTTATTAATTTCACCGAATACATTATTGCAACAACGAAGCGTTAATAAATCAATTAAACTTGTTAAAATGGGTAAAACCAAGGAAGCTGAGAGAGCTATAAAGCCTGCGGTAAATTATCTAATTAAAAAGAAATGTAAAAAAATCATTTTGGGCTGTACAGAGTTGCCAATTGCAATTTTTGCATATAAATCTTTTAAGAAAGCTAAGCTTTCAAAAACATTTATGGATCCAAACTTAATTTTAGCTGAAGCTTCGATGAAAAAATATAAATGAAAAAAATAATTTTAACTATTCTAATAATAATTCCTTTCTCTTTAAACGCGAATGAAAGCGCAAAAGAAAAAAAAGTTGCAAAGTTTGTCATGGAAAATATTCAAAGAGATTACGTTAATTGTTACAGTTTTTATAAAGTTGCCGCCCAAAGTTTTAAAGATGCTGGTAAAGATAAAAATATTATTGATAGCTTAGAAAATAGTGCGGATGTGTCTTTAAAATATAACTATGATCTTGGGGAAATAATGGGATTAAATCCAGAAGTAATGTCCCAAATGACAAAAGATAAAGTAAATGAATTTATTGAATTAGCTAAAAAAGATTTTTCTTCTCTTGCCAAAGAGTACGGCATGATGTGTAAAAGTCTAGTTGAGAACCCAGAGCAGAGAACAAATTTTTGGGAAGCTAAAGGAAATAAAAAATTTAAGTGAAAAAAAGTCTTTTAAAATCAAAACTTAAACAAATATTTTTAAAACACAAACTCTCAAAAAATCACGCTGAAATTTGTTCTAACTATTTAGTTAAAGCAGAAATATTAGATGCAAAAGGCCATGGTTTAGCTAGACTAAAAATGTATTGCGATAGAATTAAAGCAAAAGTAATTAATCCAAAACCAAAAATCAAAATAAAAAAGATAAGTTCTTCTGCTTCATATATAGATGCTGACAATAGTATTGGTTTCGTAAGTGCTGACATAGGTATTAAACAAGCAATTAAAAATGCTAAAAAAACTGGAATAGGTTTAGTAGCTGTAAAAAAAAGTGGACACTATGGACTTTCAAGTTTTTATGCTGAACAAGCAGTCAATAATAAATTAATGGTTTTTTGTTTCACTAACGCACCTGCTGCCTTAGCGCCTCATGGTGCAAAAAAATCTCTCTTTGGTACTAATCCTATTTGTTTTGGAGTTCCAACAGGAGGAATTCCTTTTGTATTTGATGCCTCAACATCAATGATAAATAGAGGTGCTATAAGAAGAGCAGATAAGTTAGGTTTAAAAATTCCTTATGGTGTTGCACTCAACAAAAAAGGAAGGATAACTACAAATGCCAAAGAAGCGCTTAGAGGAACTCAATTACCTATCGCAGGTTTTAAAGGTTCTGGTTTAGCTTGGATGGTAGATATTTTAAGTGGCGTCTTTACTGGTAGCAGTCATGGTGGAAAAACTAAGGATCCGTTTGACGATTTTTCGGGGCCTCAGAATATGGGTCATTTATTTATTACTATTAATCCAAAAATTTTCATTGGAGATAAGTTTATCAAAGAAATAAAGAAAAACATAAAGTTAGTCAAAAAACTTCCAAAAGCAAAAGGATTTTCAAATATTTTGTATCCAGGTGAGAGAAAAAATAAGACATATAAAAAGAATTTAAATAAAGATATATCTATTCCTGCTAAAATTTTAAAAGAAATGGATGAATTAAATGCTTAGTAAAAAAGATATTATATGCCCTGAAAATTTGCTTAAGATAGCTAAAACAAAAGGACCAGCAAAAGCAGTAATAGTTAATGCAGTAAAGCCTGTTTCAATAGAGTCTGCAAAACAAGCCGTAGATGCAAATTTAATCATACCAGTTTTTATTGGAGACAAATCAATTATCGAGAAAAATGCTAAACAATTAAACTGGGATATTTCTAAATACGAAATAATTAATGAACCAGATGAAAACAGTACTGCTCCGATCGCTGCAAAACTTGCAAGTGAAGGTAAGGTAAAAATAATTGTAAAAGGACATATTCATACCGATGTGCTTATGAAAGCAGTTTTAAAAAGAGATTTAAATTTAATTGGAAAAAAAAGACTTAGTCATATTTGGCATATGACTTTGGAGAAAAATGATAAACCATTTATCATCACTGATGGGGCATTAAACGTTTTACCAAAATTAGAAACAAAAATGCATATATTAAAAAATGCAATAGATTTTACGAATAGAATAGGAATTGAAAAACCTAAAGTTTCAGTTCTATCAGCTACAGAAGAAGTTTTAGATAGTGTGCCGAGTTCAATAGAGGCAAGTGAGCTTACAAAAAGAGCTAAGGAGGAAGGTTTAAATGCAGATGTATTTGGTCCAATGGCTTTTGATAATTCAGTTTCTGAAAAAGCAGCTCAAATTAAAGGGATTAAAAATGCGGTAGCTGGTAAAACTGATATTCTATTGGTTCCAAACGTAGAAACTGGAAATGCTTTAGTAAAAATGATGATTTTTTTTATGGGAGCTTGTGCAGCTGGTGTAGTAGTTGGTGGAAAAGTTCCTGTAGTAATAACAAGTAGAGCTGACGATACACAGGCAAGACTTGCCTCCATGGCTGCTGCTGTTGTTGCGCTTTAATGAAAAGACTTTTATCAATTTTAAGCGTACTTTTATTGAATACAAGTTACTCACTTGTATTAGCTCATCACGCTAATGAAAAATACTGTTTTGATTGTATGCACAAATATAAAATAGGTAATAAGAAAAATGACACCTACAATTTTGAGATTAATTTACAAAATAATGATTTATCTAAAAAAGTAGATGAACAACTTAAGGATAAAAAAACAGGCCTAGTAAGTTTTATCTTATTTGAAAATAATAAAATTTTAGTTGATCAAAATAGAAAAAGTAAATACAGAGGAGGTTACTATCCTTCACATTCTGTAGGGAAAAGTTTAGTAAGCCTTGTTACTGGTTATGCTGTTTGTGATGGTTATATTAATTCAGTTTTTGATAATATAGATTACCCAACTGTTGCCAATACTTTATATAAAGATCAAAAATTATTAAACTTACTAAACATGCAAGCAGGTGATGAGCCCATTGTTGGTCAAAGATTTTACAGAAAAGACAACAGAATTAACGGTAATGGAACTAATGTTAATTCAACACCTATTAAATCTGTATTGAAAAGGTATTTTGAAGGTAAAACTGGGTATGGGCCTGGCAATCATTACAACTACAGTGCCATGACTACTAATGTAATAATGAATTATGTTATTTATAAAACTGATGATGATTGGGAAAAATTACTACATAAAATATTTGTTGAGGACGCAAAGGTAGAAAAAAGTGTTTATTTTGGAAAGTCTTTGGAAAAACACAAATTTAGTAACAGAAAAAAAGGAGAATACGGTAGATATTCTTTTTATGCGCAAAGATATGACTATTTAAGAATAGCTAAACTAATAATGGATCATTGGAAGAATGATACTTGTGTTGGAAAATACTTAAAAACAATCTATGAGAATAGAGTCGATAAAAAAAAAGATGAATATAGTAAGTTTATCGGTAATCATGCTGTAACACAAAGTTATGGAGGTCAGTTTCACTTTGATCCTATTGGGATTGAGGAAAGACCAATATTAATGATGGATGGTTTTGCCGGTCAACAAGTAGTAATTGATTTTAATAAGAACAAAATTATCACTGTTCATTCCACTGATGCTCACTATGATTGGTATAGTCTTGTTTATTTACAATTAGAACCAGATCTTTTTTATAAACCTGTTAGAA
>CACJQQ010000010.1 GCA_902595625.1 uncultured Pelagibacteraceae bacterium
AGGTGATAGAATTAGATTGTAATCTAGACTGGTCTTTTCCAAAATACAACCCTAACCCTGAAGATCTTAAAATGCTTCACGCAATAGCAAAAACAGTAAAAGAAAACAATGCAGATGTTGGATTTGGTTTTGATGGAGATGGTGATAGATGTGGGGTAATTGATGATAAGGGAAATGAAATATACTCTGATAAAATAGGACTATTAATTGCTAGAAACTTAGCATCTAAACATCAAAACTCAAAATTCGTTGTAGATGTAAAATCAACAGGTCTTTATGCTAAAGATAAAGTTCTTTTAGAAAATAAATGTAAGACAATTTATTGGAAGACTGGACACTCACATATAAAAAGAAAAGTTAATCTAGAAAAAGCTTTAGCAGGGTTTGAAAAAAGTGGTCATTTCTTTTTTAATCAACCTTTAGGATATGGATATGATGATGGAATAAATTCAGCGATACAAGTTTGTCATTTATTAACTAATCACAATAAGAAGATGAGTGAAATCATGAATGAGTTACCCAAAACATATCAATCTCCAACTATGGCTCCATTCTGCAAGGATGAAGAAAAGTATAAAGTAGTAGAAGAAATGGTTAAAAAAATTGAAGATCTAAAAAAACAAAATATTAAAATAGACAATCAATCGATCACAGAAATTTTGACAGTAAACGGAGTAAGATTTTCTTTAACAGATGGATCTTGGGGTCTAATTAGAGCTTCATCAAATAAACCTTCTCTTGTCGTAGTTACTGAAAGCCCTACTTCAAACCAGAGAAAGAAAAATATTTTTGATTTCATAGATAAATTATTACAAGAAACTGGAAAAATTGGTGAATACGATCAAAAAATTTAAAGATTAAAATACTCGTATAAAAATTTTGTTCCAATAACTATTAAAAACAGTCCAAAATACTTCGTCATCTTTTTTTTATTAATTCTATGACTAGCTTTTGCTCCTAGCCTTGCCATAAATGCTGTTATTGGGAAGAATATTAAAAACGCTGGAATATTTAAAAATCCAATACTTAAAGGTAAATTAGCGTTCAAATAGTTACCTGAAAAAAGGAAACCTATTGTGCCAAATAAAGCAATTATGAAACCAATAGCAGCTGCACTTCCTATAGCTTTATTTATTGGATAACCAAAAAACTTTAAAATCGGGACATTCATTACTGCACCTCCTATACCCATAGGAGCTGAAACAAAACCAGTAATTATTCCTGATATTATTTTAGCTGGTAAACTCATCTTGATTGAAAGATCTGACTCTTTCTCCTTTAAAAATAATAAATAGAAAGCAAGAATATAAACAACAATGGTAAAAAATAATATTAAAGGTTTTGTTTTTAAACCAGCAGCTAAAATAGTACCAAGTATCACTCCAATAATAACAAATGCTCCGTAACCTTTCACTACACTAAAATCGACTGCATTATGCTGATGGTGCGTTAAAACAGAAACAATTGATGTTGGAATAATAATTCCAAATGAAGTTCCTACTGCCAAGTGCATTAGGTACTCTGGCTCGATACCAGCTGCTCCAAAAATATAAAATAGGATTGGTACTGTTATTAACCCTCCCCCAATGCCGAATAAACCTGCAGCGAACCCAGCAGGGATTGCTGTGATGATCATTATTAAAATTAAATAGAGAGTTTCGGGTTGAAAAAGAATATCCAAAATTATCTTTCTAAAGATACAGGATTTGTTTTTCTAACCTGGTCCATGATATGATTTACTTTTTGAAGGTCAGCATCTCTGATACACATATTTTTAGAAAGATATTGTTTCCAAGTTCTAGAACCATTTTGTCCGTGAAATAATCCAACAGTGTGCCTCATGATATGATTTAATTGTACACCTTTTGAGGTTTCTTCTTGAATGTATGGAATTAATTTTTCCATAACATCACTTCTTGTAGGAACATTTTCATTATTAAAAATATCTCTTTCAATATCAGCTAAAAAATAAGGTGAATGATAAATAGCCCTACCAATCATAGCGCCATCTACTTTTAATAAATGTTGTTTAATATCTTCAGTAGTTTTAATTCCACCATTAATAATTATTTCATCGTTTTTAAAATGCTCTTTTAATTTATAAACAAATTCGTATTTGAGCGGTGGAATATTTAAATTTTCTTTTGGGCTTAATTTTTTAAGTAAAGCTTTTCTTGCGTGAATAATAAATTTTTTTGATCCAGCATCTTTAGTTGTTTGAATAAAAGATTTTAAAAACTCAAAATTTTCAACATCATTATAGCCAATTCTGGTTTTAATTGTTACTGGTAACTTTGTAGCTTTAGACATCGCTTCAATGCATTTTGCTACAAGTTGAGGTTCTTGCATCAAACACGCGCCAAATTTATTTTTTTGAACTTTTTTACTAGGACAACCTAAGTTCAAATTAATTTCTTTATATCCGTAATCTTCTGAAATTTTACAAGCTTCTGCAAGTTCATCGGGATTTGAACCTCCCACTTGTAAAGTGACGGGATTAGAAATTCTTTTAAAAGATAATAATTTATTCCTATCCCCTCTTATGATTGCATTAGCTACAATCATTTCAGAATATAAATGAATATTTTTACTGATAAGACTTAAAAAATATATTTCATGTTTATCAGTGCAGTCCATCATTGGTGCAACTGAAACAGTTTTTTTCATGATTTACTCTGATTTATTTTCTTCTTCAGTAGCTTCTTCACTTAATTCAAGTGGAGCTTCTTCAGTTTCTAAATTTTCTTCTTTTATTTCAGGCTGTTCAGCTTTTAATTCTGATAATGCTTCATCAGCTAAGCTAGGTTTTTTTACCTCTGGAATTCTTCTAGTTCTTTTTGATGGCAGAATTGCTACACCGCTTTTCGAGACTTGACCTTTGTATAAATTTTCAAAATCATCATTAGTCTCTTCTTCTGTTTCTTCTTGTTGCTCAATCTCGTCTGGCTCTTTTCGAAGTCTTTTAATGGCGCTTTCCTCAACTTCTTTAACATCAATTTTTCCATCTCCAATTTCTCTTAATGAGATAATTGTTCTCTTGTCATTATCTTCTTCAACAAGCATTGGAGATCCAGCATTTAGTTGTACTGTTCTCTCTTTAGCTAAAAGCACTAAATCATATTGATTATCAACTTTTTCTAAGCAGTCTTCTACGGTAATTCTTGCCATGATGATTGTTATTTATTCAATTAGGTTTAATAAATCAAGCTTAATTTGGCAACCTTACAGGTTCTATTGTTTTTCTGATTATTATTAATAAGGCTAAAGAAATAACGACATAACTAGCTCCCAAGAAAGCGATATTTTCTATAGTAAAACCTTTATCGATCAACAAGCCAAATACTGCTGTTCCGAAGGCAGTTGAAAAAACCATAAATGCAGTTGTTAATGCTTTAATGCTTCCAATATATTTTACTCCATATATCTCTGCCCAAGTAGAGGTACCTAAAATATTTGCCAAGCCGTTAGAAACTCCTATTAAACCAAGAAAAACATAAGCAAATATTTCATGATTAAAATAAAATAAAGTAATCATGGCAAACAATAATGGTATATTCATATAGATAATAAGTTTTCTTCCTGTAAATTTATCTACTAAAAAACCTGAAACAAATAGCGTGGCTATAGAAGTTATTGAATAAACCATAAATGCTTTAGGTATAGTGTAAATAGCCCACATTTTTGAGTCAGAAATAAAAGACTGATAAACAAAAACTCCTGTTGCGATCCAAGGCATCGCAAGCATGTTCAAAGATACAATATAAAATCTATAATCTTTTAAAACATCTCTTCTTCTCCAGCTTTTGATTGTAAGACTTTTATTATTGGGATTAGGATCTGCTTCTCGCGAATCTAGCTTTATAGATTTAATTGTATTTAAAATTACAAAAGGTAAAAATAAAATAATCAATATTGCAATTCCTTGCCAGACAGTTCTCCAAGAATAAATAAGAAAAAAATAAGTTATCAAAACGGGCAAAATAAATTCTGCTGTAGATAAACCAAACCATATTGTGCTTAAAGCCTTTCCTCTAGATCTTTCGAAAAATCTTGAAATAGTTGTCGTGGAAGTATGACTCATTAAACCTTGTCCGGAAAATCTCATTAAGAAAATCCCAATCGCTAAAAGATAAATACTATTTATAAATGAAAAAAATAATGAAGAAGCAAATAATAATATAACTACAAATAATGAATAATTTAAAATTCTATAATCATCTATTTTTTTTCCAACCCAAATAAGAAGCAAACTTGAAAAAATAGTTGCACTTGCATAAATACTTCCAAATTGACCATGAGTAATACCAAGTTCATTTCTTATCGGTGCGTTAAACAATCCCAAAAAAAAGCTCTGTCCAAAACTAGAAAAAAATGTAAATATAAAACCAAATATAATTACTTTTTTATTTAACGTGAGGTTAATCATTAATGAGTTGTAAAGTTTCTTTCATAGGTCTTGGTGTAATGGGTTATCCCATGGCTGGTTATATATCAAAAGCTGGTCACAATGTAACCGTTTATAATCGTACGAAAGTAAAAGCTGAAAAGTGGGCAAAAGAATATAAGGGTAATGTTGCAGATACCCCTATGGATGCAGCAAAAGATAGTGACTTTATTTTTACATGTGTTGGTAACGATAATGATTTAAGAGAAGTCACATTAGGCGACAAAGGATTGTTTAAAACCGCAAAAAAAGGTTCGATCTATATAGATAATACTACTGCCTCAGCAAACATTGCTAGAGAGTTATATAAAGAAGCAAAAGTAAAAGGTTTTGATTTCTTAGATGCTCCTATTTCGGGAGGACAAGCTGGAGCTGAAGGTGGAATTTTAACTGTAATGGTTGGAGGAGATGAAGCTCCTTTTAAAAAAGCTGAACCAGTTATTGATTGTTATAGTAAGAAAATAAAATTACTTGGACCGTCTGGAAGTGGCCAGTTGACTAAGATGGTTAATCAGATTTGTATTGCAGGACTTGTGCAAGGTTTATCAGAGGCAATTAACTTTGGAATGAACGCAGGATTAAATATGCATGATGTAATTGAGGTAATTTCAAAAGGTGCTGCTCAATCATGGCAAATGGAAAATAGACATAAAACAATGATTGAAGATAAGTTTGATTATGGTTTTGCTGTTGATTGGATGAGGAAAGATTTAAAAATTGCTATGGATGAAGCAAAGAAAAATAATTCACCCTTACCTATCACAAAAATAATTGATGAATATTATGCTGAAGTACAAAAAATGGGTGGCCAAAGATGGGATACTTCAAGCTTAATCAAAAGATTTAGAAAATAAGTGTCACAAGAAGTTGTAAGTTACTATGAAGATTTCAAAGAGATTGAAAAAAAGATTTGGGATCTTTTAACTAACGCAGTAACTGATCGCTCTTCTGAATTTAGAACACCTGTATTTATTTGTGGTAATGATAAAGATTTAGATGGAAGAGTTGTTGTATTGAGAAAAGCTGATCAAAAAAATAGCTTTGTCCAGTATCATAGTGACATCAGATCATCAAAAATTGAAAAGATAAAAAAAAATCCAAACTGTTCAATCTTGTTTTACGGCAAACAAGAGAAAATACAGCTAAGATTAAAAACAGAGTGTAAAGTTCACTTTAATGATGATGTTACAAAAGAGTCTTGGGATAAAACAGGTCATATAAGTAGAAAATGTTATCTCGTTACTAATGGACCAGGGACTGAGTCGGATAAACCAACATCAGGTCTAGACAATAAATTTGAACACTTTGACTACACAAAAGAAGAAAGTGAAGCTGGTTATAAAAACTTTTGTGTAATTAGATGTAAAGTAAAAAGTATAGAATGGTTATACTTAGCTGCAAAAGGACACCGTAGAGCTTTTTTTGATTTAGAAAATAATAAAAAAAATTGGTTAATACCTTAATTTATTCTGTATAGCCTTTAAGGGATTTAGCATCTTTTTTATTTACTAGAACTGATTTTACATCATCCCAGAATTGTTTAGCGCCATACTCTTCATAACCTTGTAGTGTCCCTTTATCTATACAATTTTTGCCAAACCATTTTTTCTGATCCTGTTTGTAACCTTGTTTCTCCCCATTCCATTCTTTAGTACCATCTCTTCTTTTAATAATTTGATGAAGATTAGATGTATAATTTAATGAACATGTTGGAAGAGCATGCATGCTTTCAACATCATATTTTGATGGTGGATACATTCTACTTTCAAAATGATGTCCTCCTGAATAATTTAAAAGATATAAATTTGGGTTTTTTGATGAGTCTTTTAGATTCTTACATACCCATGGAGGAGTAGACTCATCTTGTTGACCGTTAATTGCATACATTTGAATCTTATTACTATACTTAACTTCAGATACGTCAGGACAAGCAGCGTTAATCATAAACCCCTTAGTAATCAAATTCATTGAAGGATATTTATCTCGCAAATCTTGCCACCCTGCTTTAAAGATAGCTAATGATCCTGTTGAAGAGCCAATCAAAATTACCTCTTTAGGTTTACCAAATTGTTTAGATACTTCATCTATCGTTGCTAAAGCGTCATATAAAATCATTGAACTTGTATATGAGCCTGTAAATTTTTTTTGATACCTAGGTTCTGCGCCATAAACTATTGCGGTTGCATAACCATGTTTGCTTACTTGCTTTTCATAATAAAGCTCGTCATCCATATTTGGGGTGCTTGATGGAACTACAATTATTAATCCGTTTGAAATGGACTCAAGGTTTCTTAGTTCCACTCTTACTTTTTGGTTCTTGCCCTCATTATTCACTAAAGTAATATCGTCATTAGTATTTTTTGAAACAATTGTAATTTCTGTTACTTTTCTATCATCTTTGGAGACGACTTTCTTTGGAACATCGCCAATTCTTTTTAGATTAAGAATACAAGGAGTGTATTCGCTGTCACCTGAATGTTTTCTTTTTGATTTAAGATTTCCATATTTTTTATCACCATAATACTTGGACTTTCCTCCTACTTTCTTTTTAAATTGGTAAACAGAATATTTTTTTTCATCATTATTTAAATTTCCTTTTACCACTGTTGGATTTCCTTTTCTTGTGCCTTTGATATAAATATTTCCTTTTTCATCTACTTTTGATTTTTTTTCATCAATAGTCCATCTACCAGCTCCACCTTTATCATTTGTTACAATTCCATTTCGAATAATAAATTGGCTTCCATCATAGGCATTACTATTTTTTGAGCCTCTACAGTAATCCGAATAAGTATAAGCACCATCGTATTTAGAAGAAGGTTTGCCTACTGCTAATGCAGTACTTGAAAATAAAATTAGAATTAAGAGACTATTTTTTATACTTTTTAAAATTTTTAACATAGTCTCTAGCATTTTCTTTTATGTGTTCTATTTCTTCGACAGTAACTTGTCTAACTACTTTGCCAGGGCTCCCAAGAACTAAAGATCTTTCAGGTATAACTTTGTTTTCTGTGACAAGTGCATTAGCGCCAATGATACAATTTTTTCCTATTTTAGTTTTATTTAATATTGTAGAACCTATTCCAATTAAACAATCATCTGCAATCTCACAGCCATGAAGCATAACCATATGCCCGACTGTTACTCCATTGCCGACAATAGTTGGACAACCTGGATCAGTATGAATAACACTTCCATCTTGAATATTTGAATTTTCTCCAATGATGATTGGTTCAAGATCTCCTCTTAAAGTTGTATTGAACCAAATATTAGAATTCTTTTTAAGTTCTACTCGTCCAATAATAACAGCGTTAGGTGCAACCCAACTGCCTGGATCTATTTTTGGAGTCTGTCCTTCAAAATCGTAAATCATAATATTGCTGTAATGTAATATTAAATAATTTATAATACATTATGGCTCTAACTAAAACCCCGGTATGCGATTTTGGAAAAAAAGCTCAAGATTTCAAACTAAATTCAATAAACAATAAAGTGGTCACTTTAAACGATATTAAAGGAGAAAAAGCTACTTTGATAATGTTTATCTGCAATCACTGTCCATACGTTAAAGCAATCATTAAAGAATTAGCTAAAGATTGTAACGATTTAAAAAAAGATGGAATTAACTCTGTGGCTATAATGTCAAATGATACTAAAAATTATCCTGAAGACTCATTCGAAAATATGATCAAATTTGCTGATAATAATAATTTTGGTGAGATAAACTATTTATTTGATGAAACACAAGAAATTGCAAAAAAATATGGAGCAGTATGTACGCCTGACTTTTTTGGGTACAATAAAGATTTAAAACTTCAATACAGAGGAAGATTTAGAGAGTTAAAAGATTTAAAACCAATAAATAATGGCGATAGTGATTTAAAAATAGCTATGAAAATGGTGGCGCAAACGCAAAAAGGTCCTGATGAACAAATCCCAAGTATGGGCTGTAACATAAAGTGGTTTAATTAATGTTTTTAGTTGTCACTAGAAATTTTCCTCCAGAGTTAGGTGGAATGCAAAATCTCATGGAAGGTTTATCAAATTCTTTATTAAATCATGGTCCAGTGAAAGTTTTTGCAGAGGGTGCTAATGAAGCTGAAAGTTATGATCAAAATTCAAATTTAACTATAGAGCGTGTTTCTGGTTTAAAGATTTTTCGTAAATACAGAAAGGCTAACCTTGTCAAAGAATTTCTATCTGCAAATGAAATAAGAGCTTGTTTTTTTGATCATTGGAAAAGTATAGAGAATATAGAAAAAAATATTTTAGAGAAAACTAAATCTTTTTGTTTAATTCACTCAAAAGAAATAAATCACCCTGTAGGATCATCTCTTAATAAGAGGGTTTTAAATGCACTAGCTAAAGCAGATCATGTAATTGCTAACTCAAAATTTACAAAAGAGTTTGCAATGAAGCTGGGTGTAAAGAATATCACTGTGATTAATCCAGGTTGTAATTATCCAATCCCAATAAATGAAGAAGCTAAAGGATTTGCAAAAAATATATATGGCGATGCCTCTCCTAGATTAATTACTGTATCAAGATTAGATGGGAGAAAAAGTCATCAAAACGTTATGATGACTGTAAAAAATCTTTTACCTAAGTTTCCAAGTTTAAAATATGTTTCTCTAGGAGATGGTGATGAGAGAAAAAATCTTTTAAAACTTAGAAAAGAACTTAATTTGGAAAATAATGTTGAGTTAATCTTTAAATCTACAGAACAAGAAAAAGTAGCTCTTCTAGAGCAATCAGATGTTTTTGTAATGCCCTCTGTAATTTATAAAAAATCTGTAGAGGGTTTTGGCATTACATATATTGAAGCTGCGTCTTACGGGAAGCCATCAATCGGTGGAATATATGGCGGTGAAGGAGATGCAATTAAAAGTGGACAAACTGGTTACCTATGTAATGGAAATGATTTAAATGCAATTTACGATACTTTGTTAAAAACTTTAGTTAAAGATCACTATTTAGAGTTAGGTGCTAATGCTTTAGAATTCTCAAAAAATTTTAGTTGGGATAAAATAGTAAAAAAATATATTAGTTTAATTTAGCTTTTGCTTCTTCTAAAACAGTATCAGCATCTAAATCTTTTAGGTTCTTCACTGAAATAGCTTTAAAATTAAAATTTTCAATACTCACCTTCTCTGCTGAAGTATGACTTCCAAACAATACCAATCCATTTTTATCTAAATGTGATGCAATGTGTGCTGGTCCAGTATCATTTGCGATTACGAGTTTTGCTCCATTAATTAAAGAAACAAGTTTTTTTATATTTATAGAAGCATTATTATCTAAGACAACTTTTCCATTTAATTCAATTGCTTCCTTAATTTCATTAGGACCTGGGGCAAGAAGAATGGGGTATTTATTTTTAAATTCTTGTTTTAATTTTTGTATTAATTCTTTGAAGTATGGCCATTTTTTATTTTTTAATTTCGGTGAGCAAAAAGGAAATAAAAGTATATATTCATTATTTGCATATTGCTTTATCAAACGAGAAATATTTTCTATAGCCCAGCTCAAATCAATATTTTTAGTAAATTCAGTTTCTATTCCACTTCTCTTTAGTTGAATTTCCATTCTGTCTAAGACAGGATCTTTATCGAAATCTTTTTTTTTCTGGCCTGGATCTAGGGATGTCTCTGTTGAAGACCATTCAACATCTTTAATTATAAATCTTTTGTAAAACTTAGTCCGACTTGAATTTTGTAAATCAAATACTTTGGAAAAATCATATTTAGCCAAAGTTTTTTTTAAATTATTTAAATAGAATAAATTCCACCGAGGTAGTCTTTTATCAATCAACACACCGTCTAAGTAGGGACACTCTGACATAAAAATTGAATAGGGTTGAGTTGTAAGTAAAAAAACCTTTCTATTCGAATAAAAGTTTTTAATGTCTTTAATTGCACCATTGGCTTGAATTAAATCCCCTAACGAACCATGTTTGATAATTAATATATTTGACATTATTAATTCCGAGTATAATTAAAGAGTGATATAGTCAAATATTAATATGAGCAACAAAATAGACAAAATATTGGCAGAAATTTCAGCAGGGGAACTATTTGATAAAATCACAATTTTAGAAATAAAAAAAGCTAAGATATCCAATAAAGAAAAGTTAAATGATATTGAAAAGGAACTTTCATCTTTAAATGAGACAGTTAAAAAGTATATTTCCAATCAAAATAGTATCTCGAAATACGTTAATGATTTGAAAATTATAAATCTAAAACTATGGGATATTGAAGATGGAAAAAGAGCCGCAGAAAAAAACAAAGATTTTGGTGAAAAGTTTATTGAACTTGCAAGAAACGTTTATAAATTTAATGACCAAAGAGCAAAAATTAAATTAGCAATCAATACTTCACTTGGCTCAAACATCAAAGAAGTAAAATCATACGAATAATTATTCAAATTTTAAGCTAGGAATTATAGATCTTAACTTTTTCGGAAGATTTGAGTCTACAGAAACTGTTATTACGCCCTCTGATTTTTTAAGTTCTTTTAATATTTTGCCATCTGGGGAAACAATCATTGTATGACCAAAAGTTTTTCTTCCATTATAGTGTATTCCTCCTTGCGCCGGAGCAAAAATATAGCAGAAATTCTCAATTGCTCTTGCTTTCAACAAAGAATGCCAATGTCTTTTCCCAGTTGTTTCTGTAAAAGCTGAAGGTATAGAAATATAATAACATCCATCCTTAGATAATTTTCTATACATATTAGGAAATCTCAAATCATAACAAATAGATAAGCCAAGTTTTCCCCACGGTAAATTAGAAGTTTTTATTTTTTTTCCAGCACTAAAAGTTTTTGACTCGAAATACTTTTCTCTTTTGTTTAAAACAACATCATACATGTGAATTTTATCGTAATATGTTTTAATCTTTCCAGTTTTATCTACAAGTACTGATCTATTTACTAATTTATTTTTTGAGACTTTTATAATCAATGAGCCAATTAAAATCCATTTTTTGTATTTTTTTGCTAATTTTTTAATTCCATTAAGATAGATATCCTCTTCCATAGATTTACAAATTTTCAATAACTTTTTTTTATCTAATGAAAACAAAGAAGATATCTCTGGGGTTAATATAAAATCAGTTTTTTGTTTTACCGCTTTGGAGATAAGTTTCTCTGTTTTTTTTAGGTTATGTAAAATATTATTATTTGATTTTAGTTGAATACAAGATACTCGAAACATTACTTCATTATAGATGAAGCAAAATTCCAATTACAGTCAAAACTTGGAATGTAAGCACCTGATAATTTAACATTTCCGAAGCTTTTAGATAAAACTTTACACCAATTATCTACCTGTTTTGGCTTTTTATCAAAGCTTCCAACTTGTGCAGTAATCACTCCACCTTTTTTAAGAATTCTTTTCAGGCCTTTCATATTTTTTCTAGCTAGATCAATACAATATTGATCGTCATTTAAATCGACAAAAATTTTATCGTATTTAGAATCTTCAATTTCTTTTATACTTTTAAAAGCATCTCCCCAGAAAGTTTTAATTTTATTACTTTTTTTTACCTTAGAGCAAACCTTTGGTAGGTGGCGATAACATGCATCTACTATTTCTGGATCAAGCTCAAACCAATCAATATAATTTGAATTATTTTCTAAACAAGCGCGTGCTACACCTCCGTCTCCACCTCCGATAATGGCTACATTGTTATTTTTTTTACTTAAATCATAACTTGATTTAAAAAAATTTGAGCTATAAATTTTTTCATCTTTCTCGGCAACTTGAATTTCATGATCAATAAATAAGGCGTGACCAAACTCTTCAATATCCATAACCTCTACAAATTGACCTACTTTTGATGTAAATTTTTCTAATACGTCTTTAACTACATAATATTTTTTTTGACCTGGGGTGCTGTAAATATCATCATACAGACCAATACTGCTTCTATCAAAAGCATTGGTAACAACTCTTTTATGATCTATCTCGTTTCTTAAAATTTTTAAAGCAACTTTCGGATTTACTTTACCACAAGTGAAAAAATCAAAGCTTATCACACCTCTCTCAGGAAAAGTATGAAAACTAAAATGACTTTCTGATAAAAGCGCTACTAATGTGAAACCTTGAGGTTCGAACTTATGTGAAGCTACATTTAATATCTCAACTTTTGCAGCTTTTGCAATTTTATAAATTACTTTTTCGTAGAATTCAGGTGAATAATCTTTTTTTACACCTAAGAAATCGATGGTAATGTGCTCACCAACTTTAATCATTAAAAACTATCCCTTCTTATAATTTTTAAATTTTCCTAAGACTATTTTCATTTCTTTTTTTGAAAGAATCTTAGGTATTCCAATTCTTAGGGCATTTATATATTGATGGCAAATATTTTCGATCTCTTGGGCAAGCTCAAAAGCTTTTTTTAAATTTTCTCCAAACGCAACTTGTCCGTGATTAGCAATCAAACATGCTGATCTATTTTTTAGAGCTTTGATAATATTTCTGGAAAGATTTTTAGTACCAAAAGTTGCATATTTACTGCATTTAATGTCTTCTCCACCCGCTACTGCAACCATGTAGTGAAATGCTGGAATATTTTTTTGGTGTGTTGAAACAGCTGTTGCGCAAGTAGAGTGTGCATGAACAATTGCTTTGGCCAATTTTTTATTCACATATATATCCTGGTGAAACCTCCACTCTGAAGATGGCTTACCTTTTTTTTTATCGTAAATACCTTTAAGTGAAACAAAGATAATATCATTAGGTTTTAGAGATCCATATTCTCTTCCAGATGGAGTGATATAAAACCCATCAACTCCTTTTTCTTTTGCTCTTACTGAAATATTTCCAGATCTTAAAGCTGATAAATTAGAAATGTTAAGTTTTTTGGAATATTTTATTACTTCCGCTTTAAATTTACTCACTGGAATAAACCTTTTAAACCTTTTTCTGAAGCTTCACAAATTCCTTTTTCTGTGATTAACCCTGTAACGTATTTAGCAGGTGTTACATCAAATGCTAAGTTCATTGATTTACTTTTCTCTGGGTATATTCTTACTTTTGTAACTTGATTATTTTTGTCTATCCCTTCTACGTGAGAAAGCTCCTCAGAGTTTCTTTCTTCGATTGGTATTTGTTTATGATCTTTTATATTCCAATCTATTGTTGAACTTGGTAAAGCAACATAAAAAGGAACATTATTATCTTTTGCTGATAAAGCTTTTAAGTAAGTCCCTATCTTGTTACAAACATCGCCATTAGACAAAGTTCTATCAGTTCCAACAATACACATATCGACTCGACCTCGTTGCATTAGCAAACCTCCAGCATTATCTGTAATTACAGTATTTGGAATTCCCTCTTCATTTAGTTCATAGGAGGTTAAGTTTGCACCTTGGTTTCTTGGTCTAGTTTCATCAACCCAAACATGAACTTTTAATCCTTTTTGATGAGCATGATAAATTGGTGATGTAGCTGTACCCCAATCTATAGTAGCTAACCATCCAGCATTACAGTGAGTCAAAATATTAACTGTGTCTTTCTTTTTATTAGAAATTTCTTCAATAATTTTTAAACCATTTAACCCTATATTTTTACAAAAACTAACATCTTCTTCCACAATATCTTTTGCTTCATCAAGTGCTATCCTGAGAATATCTTTATCATTAACACCATGAAGTTTTTTCATCATTCTATCTACAGCCCATTTTAAATTAATGGCTGTTGGTCTTGAAGCTATTAAATCTTCACTAGATTTTTTCAAAAAAGATAAATCATTCTTTTCGATTATTGATAAAACTAAACCATATGCAGCAGTAGCACCAATTAGAGGAGCTCCTCTTACCTCCATGGTTTTAATTGCATTGATTGCATCTTTTACAGTTTTTAAATCTTTAATTACGAATTGATGAGGTAATTTTGTTTGATCAATTATTTTGACTAAATTATTTTCAAACCAAATAGTTCGATAAGATTTATTTTCTATCCTCATTATTTTTTATTTAGAACTCTTCCCGCTATATTATTCAATTTTTTGATTGTTTTTTTAGTCCTCAATTTTGGATCAGTAATAATAGCAACGTCTAAACAATCATTTGCAGGATCTTTTTCTACTGAATAATTTTTAAAAGTTTTGATTATTTCTTTAATCATATTTTGTGCATTAGCTGCATTTTTCAATAAAGTCTGGATTACCATACTTACATCTACTTCATCATGATCAGGATGCCAACAGTCATAGTCTGTTACCATTGCAACAGTGCAATATCTAATTTCTGCCTCTCTTGCTAATTTTGCTTCAGGCATATTAGTCATGCCAATTACATCAGCTCCCCAAGATCTATATAAATTTGACTCAGCTAAAGTTGAGAATTGAGGACCTTCCATAACAATGTAGATGCCTCCAACTTGATGACTGACATTTAAGTTCTTTAAAGCTGCCTCACAACATTTTGAAAGACCAGGGCTAGTTGGTTTTGCCATTGAAACATGTGCAACGATTTCCTCATCAAAAAATGTTTTTATTCTTGAAAAAGTTCGGTCTACAAATTGATCAACTATTACGAATTTTCCTGGCTCTAAATTTTCTTTTAATGATCCAACGGCTGAAACTGAGATTATATCTGTAACGCCAAGTTGTTTCATTGCATCGATATTTGCTCTAAAATTAATATTTGTAGGGTTAATTTTATGTCCTCTAGCATGTCTCGGTATAAAACAAATTTCTTCTTTTCCAATACTAGCTAATAAAATTTCATCTGAAGGCCTGCCCCACGGAGTATTAATCTTCTTCCATTTAGTTTTTTCAAAACCTTCCATTTTGTAAAGTCCGCTACCACCAATTATCCCAAGCTTTCTTTTTTTCATCATTTAATTATTAAAGCTTTTTTGTTAGAACTTGAAGCAAATTATGGATTTGAAAAAACATATTAGATCAATACCTGACTATCCAAAAAAAGGAATTTTATTCAGAGATATTACAACTTTAATAAAAGATGCTAAGGCTTTTAAGCATACTAATGATAAAATTATTGAATTAGCAAAAAAAATCGAATTCGATAAAGTAGCTGCTATAGAGTCCAGAGGTTTTGTATTTGCATCAACTGTTTCTTACCAATTAGAAAAACCTTTCATACTTTTAAGAAAAAAAAATAAACTTCCAGCAGAGGTTCACTCTGTTGATTTTGAGTTAGAGTATGGCACAGCAACAATTGAGGTTCACAAAGACTCAATTGAAAAAGGAGAAAAAGTTCTAGTAATTGATGATTTAATTGCTACTGGCGGAACAGCTGAGGCAGCTGCCAAAATAATTGAAATTTCTGGCGGTAGCGTTGCTGGATTTATTTTCGTTATTAATCTTTTTGATCTACCCGGAAATAAAATGTTAAGGGATAAAGGTTATAAAACAGAGAGTTTAATCGAATTTCCAGGACATTAATTATTTTTTAAAATAAAATTATTAATATAGTCTTTTAGATTAATTTTCCCAAAATGCTTATACATCTTATTAGATAAGTTTTTACTTGTCATTGTAGAAGTATACCTCTCACCAAGTCTTTTTGGTAAAAATTTAATTTTTGTATTAAACAATTTTGCTACTTCTTTAATAGAATATGATTTTTTATTAGCAATACTATAATGTCTACAAAGATTTTTTTTCCAAGCTAAGTAACAAATATCAACAGTGTCATCTATATGGGTGAATCTTCTAGTTTGAGTGCCCGGTTTAACAACAGGGAGTGGCTTTCCTCTTTTGTAATGATCTTCAAAAATACCAATTACTGTAGACATCGAACCTTTGCAAATTTGATAAGGTCCGTATACATTATAAAAATAAATTACCTCATATTTAAAATTAAACCATTTTTTTAAATTTTCTAATAATTCTAAATTTTTTGATTTAGAAAATGCATACGGGGATAAGTTTTTATCATTTCCACTATTTCCCAATGATGCAGACGTGGCTGAGTAAATTAATTTTATCTTATTTTTTAAACAGAAATTAAATACTGCATTAGATCCTATAGCATTAGAGTCTAAACATTCATTCATTTTTAAAAAACTTTGATAAATTCTTGCAAATTCTCCAAAATGAAAAACTGATTTTATTTCTTTTGGATTTTTAATTAGGTTGGAAATATTAGTTGTTTTACCTTTAATATATCTAATCCTATTATTTTTTATATGATTGGATTTTTTTCCAGATGAATAATCATCAATACTTATAATCTTTAATTTAGTTTTTTTAAGAAATAATTTAATTAAATTGGTACCTACAAAACCAGCTCCACCAGTGATTATAATTTTGTTTTTATTTGGCATTCTTATTTATTATATTTTTAAAATTAATAAATCAATCTAATGCTGGTCTGTACCAGGATTTTTTATCTGCCATTGAATTTAAAATACCACTTAACCTGCAAAAATAAATATCTCGTTTCGTTTTATTAAATATTATTAGATAAAATAAAGATTTAAATATAGCGGATAATAATTTTGGAAATGTAATAATTGTAGCTAACAAAAATCCTTTATATTTTTTATGATAATAAAAAGTCGACCACATCCAATGCCAATTTCTATTTTTTTCTAATTCAAA
>CACJQQ010000011.1 GCA_902595625.1 uncultured Pelagibacteraceae bacterium
AGAAAAAAAGGTCTACAGCTATTTCTGAAATAGAGACTAAATGTAAAGAAATGTTTGCTGAAGACGAGAATGTTACCGAAAATCAAGCTATGGCTCAACTTAAGTCTTTAGAAAAAGATATTGTTAGAACTGCAATCTTAAAAGATAAGAAAAGAATAGATGGAAGAGGTTTAGCGGACGTTAGACAAATTAAATGTGAGGTGGGTGTGCTTCCTAGAACTCATGGATCAGCCCTTTTTACAAGAGGAGAGACGCAAGCTTTAGTCGTGACAACTCTCGGAATGTCTGATGATGAACAAAGGCTTGAAAGTCTTGAAGGCATGCAAAGATCAAATTTTATGTTGCATTATAATTTTCCTCCTTTTTCAGTGGGTGAATGTGGAAGAATAGGTACAGGAAGAAGAGAAATTGGACATGGTAAATTAGCATGGAGAGCTATTAATTCCTCTTTGCCGTCAAAAGAAAACTTCCCTTACACATTAAGAGTAGTTTCTGAAATAACGGAGTCTAATGGATCCTCATCTATGGCTACAGTTTGTGGAACCTCTCTTTCACTAATGGATGCAGGAGTACCGATAAAGGAACCTGTAGCAGGAATTGCGATGGGCCTAATTAAAGAGGGTGATGATTTTTCAGTTCTATCAGATATTTTAGGAGATGAAGATCATTTAGGAGATATGGATTTTAAAGTTGCTGGCACCAAAGACGGTATTACCTCTCTTCAAATGGACATAAAAATTACAGGTATTACTTTCGAAATCATGGAAAAGGCATTAGACCAAGCCAAAGGCGGAAGAGAACATATTCTTGCTGAAATGAATAAAGCTATTAAGACATCGAGAAAAGAATTTTCAAAACACACACCTAAAATGGAAACAATTAAAGTTGATAAAAAAGATATCGCCACTGTGATTGGTAAAGGCGGAGCAACTATTAGAGAAATTGTTGAAACATCAGGTGCAAAAGTTGACGTAAAAGATACTGGTGAGGTCACAGTTGCAGCACCAGATGAAGCATCACGAAATAAAGCAATAGAATTTATTAAAAATTTAATCGCTAAACCTGAAATGGGAAAAATTTACAAAGGAAAAGTTGTAAAAATTATGGAGTTTGGGGCTTTTGTTAATTTCTTAGGCAAACAAGATGGACTTGTACATATTTCTGAATTAGCTGATAAAAGAGTTGCAAAAGTTGGAGACGTTGTGAAAGAAGGCGACGAGGTTTCAGTTAAAGTTGTTGGGTTTGATAGAGGCAAAGTAAAATTATCAATGAAACAAGCTTCAGCTTAAGTCATATTTTTAGGATCAGGCATCCCTACTTTATTGTATCCAGCATCAACGTAGTGAATTTCACCAGTAACACCATTAGCAAGATTGCTTAGCAAGTATAAAGCAGAATTTCCAACGTCATGTATGTCAACATTTCTTTTTAAAAAGGAATGATCTTCATTCCATTTGTATAAAAATTTAGCATCACCAATAGCTGAAGCAGCTAAGGTTTTAATTGGACCTGCACTTATAGCATTTACTCTGATTTTTTTTTGACCGAGATCTCTTGCCAGATATTTTACACTAGCCTCTAATGCTGATTTACAGACCCCCATAACATTATAGTTGGGAATAGCTTTTGTTGACTCGTAAGTAAGAGTTAACAAACTTCCTCCTTCTTTCATAACTTTAGATGCTTCCTTAGAAACTTCTGTAAATGAAAAACAGGAAATGAGCATACTTCTAAGAAAATTTTCTCTAGTAGTGTTTAAATATTCTCCAGATAATTCTGATTTGTCAGAGAAGGCAACAGCATGAACTACAAAATCAATCTCACGCCAATGTGTTTTGATGTCCTCAAAAAGTTTTACGATTTCTTCTTTTTTTTCTACATCACAACTAAAAGTGACTTTTGAATTTAATTTTTCGGCTAAAGGTATAACTCTTTTTTTTAAAGCATCACCAAGATAGGTAAAAGCCAGTTCAGCACCAGCTTCTGCAAGTTTTTGTGAAATTCCCCAGGCAATAGACCTTTCATTGGCTACTCCCATGATTAATCCTTTTTTTCCCTTCATTAAACTCATAATTAAACCTTTTCAAAAATTAAAGCAGCATTAGTTCCACCAAAACCAAAACTATTGGACATGACAGTATTAAGTGAAGCTTCTTTTTCAGTTTTAGTTACTATAGGAAATTTTTTAGCCTCGTCATCCATTTCATTAATATTTGCTGAACCTGCAATAAAATTATTTTTCATCATAATTAAACAATAAATAGCTTCGTGCACTGATGCAGCACCTAATGGATGCCCAGATAAAGATTTAGTTGAACTAATTTTAGGAATTTTTTCTCCAAAGGTGTTTTTAACAGCTTTTAATTCAGTTATGTCTCCCACAGGAGTAGAAGTTCCATGAGTATTTATATAATCAATTTTATTCTTAGAAGTGGCCATTGCCATTTGCATACATCTTACAGCACCCTCACCCGATGGTGCTACCATGTCGTAACCATCTGATGTTGCACCATAGCCAGTAATTTCTGCATAAATTTTAGCTCCCCTTGCTTTCGCATGCTCATACTCTTCTAAAACCAAAACACCACCACCTCCTGCAATAACAAAACCATCTCTAGATTTATCGTACGCTCGCGATGCAGTTTCAGGTTTGTCATTATATTTTGAAGACAATGCAGTCATAGCGTCAAACATTGCTGTCATGGCCCAATGTACTTCCTCACTCCCACCTGCAAAAACGACATCTTGTTTTCCTATTTGGATCAGCTCCATAGCATTTCCAATACAATGTCCACTGGTTGCACAAGCAGAGCTCATTGTATAGTTAGTACCTTTAATTTTAAATGGAACAGCTAGCGTTGCTGAAGCTGTACTACCCATTGTTCTTGGAACAATAAAAGGCCCCATTAATTTAGGAGTCTTCGCTCTAGTTTTATCAGCAGCGAGAATCACATTTTCAATCGAAGGCCCGCCTGAACCCATTATAATTCCAGTTTTAAAGTTACTCACTTCTTTCTCCTCCAGTCCAGAGTCTTTAATAGCTTCCTTCATAGCAATATAATTGTAGGCAGAGCCAGAACCCATAAATCTTATAGTCTTTCTATCTACGAAGTCCGAAAGCTTTATATTTGGTTTACCATGTACATGACTTTTGAGATTATGTTCTTTGTACTCCTCTGCATACGAAATACCAGATTTTGAATTTAATAATGATTTATAAACTTCTTCCTGATTATTACCAAGACACGAGACAATCCCTAAACCTGTGATTACAACTCTCTTCATTATTATTTAAACAATCCGACTTTCAAGTTTTCAGCACGATAAATAACTTTACCATCAGCACTAAGAATTCCATTTGCTAAACCAACTGTAGTTCCTTCTTTTTTAAGAATCCTCTTCATATTAATCTCATATGTTGCCATTTTTACTTTCTTAAGTACTTCTCCTGTAAATTTTACAGAGTTTACACCTAATGCTCTGCCTTTTCCAGGTTCACCAGTCCATCCTAGAAAAAAGCCAACTAGCTGCCACATCGCATCTAGGCCTAGACAACCCGGCATAACAGGATCACCCTGAAAATGACAATCAAAAAACCATAAATTGTCCTTAATATCAAGCTCTGCTTCAATGATACCTTTTTTAAATTCTCCACTTTTATTATCGATTTTAGTAATTCTGTCGAACATCAACATAGGAGGGAGGGGCAGTTTAGCATTCCCTTCTCCAAACAACTCACCTTTACCACAAGCTATTAATTCATCATATGTGAAACTATTTTTTTGCATATTTAAAAAATACTTTTACTTGATTTATGAAATTAATTATATATATATAGTTTAGAACGATTATAAATTATAAAAAAAATTAAGTAAAATGGACAAAAAAAAAGATTTGGCAAGCAAATTAAGAACTTCTGGTTTGCGGCCTACAAAACAGAGAATTAAGCTAGCTGAATTTTTGTTTAATAGAGAAAAAACTTTTCACTTCACTGTAGAAAATTTAGATAAGGCTATAAACAAAAAAAATTCAGAGGATAAAATTGCTTTAGCAACTATTTATAATACGGTGCATGCATTTAAAAAAGCAGGACATTTAAAAGAAATTTTAATTAAAGAAGGTAAAAATTATTTTGATACCAATACTACTTCGCACCATCATTTTTACGATGAGATCAATAATGAATTAACTGATATCGAAAATAATAAAATTGAACTTAAAAAATTCCCTACTCCACCTAAAGGAAAATCCATCAAAGATGTTAATGTAATTATTAACATTGATAATGATAATCAAAAGCACTAGTTTATAATCGTTCTAAAGTACTTGACTTCAAGTTTAGAATCATTATATCTTACATAATAACAAAGGAGTAAACATGGCACTTAAAGGATCAAAAACAGAAGAAAATTTAAAAGCAGCTTTTGCCGGAGAAAGTCAAGCTAACCGAAGATATCTTTATTTCGCTCAAAAAGCGGACGTAGAAGGTTACAATGATGTTGCATCAGTATTTAGATCAACAGCAGAGGGTGAGACAGGTCACGCTCATGGTCACTTAGAATATTTAGAGGAAGTAGGTGACCCAGCAACTGGTAAACCAATCGGTGAAACAAAAGCAAATTTAGCTTCAGCTGTTGCGGGAGAGACGCATGAGTATACAGATATGTATCCTGGTATGGCTAAGACAGCTAGAGACGAAGGTTTTGAAGAAATAGCAGACTGGTTTGAAACGCTTGCTAAAGCAGAAAAATCACATGCTGGAAAATTTCAAAAAACTTTAGAGTCAATTAAGTAATCAATAATTTTGCGGTGGAACTTTAGTTCCACCACAAAAAATCAAAGAAATCAAATGTCTAAAGAAGGAAGCACAGAAGCACCCATAAGACACCCTGTAGATTTTAATCATCCAGATTTTTTAGATCCAAAAAAACTCGACGATGAGATGAGACGAGTGTTTGACATATGTCATGGATGCAGAAGATGTTTTAATCTTTGTGACTCATTCCCAAAACTCTTTGACATGATTGATGAATCAAAAGATGAAGATGTTGAGAGTCTTAAAAGCGAGCAATTTAAACCAGTTGTAGACGCATGCACGCTTTGCGACATGTGTTTTATGACGAAATGTCCTTATGTGCCGCCACACGATTTCAATTTAGATTTTCCACATTTGATGCTTAGATATAGAACAGCTCAAAGAAAAAATAACGAATTACCTAGAATGCCCTACCAACTCGCTCAATTAGATAGAAATGGTAAAATTGGAGTTTTTTTATCAGGTGTTATAAATTGGTTTACGAATATTAAAAACAGTTTTTTTAGAAAAATCATGGAAGTGCTGACTCAAATTGATAGGAGAGTTAAGCTGCCGAAATACAACTCTGAAACGTTTACAAACTTTTTCAAAAATAACGCAAAAAAAATTAATTTCGAAAGATCAATTAATAGAAAAGTTGTTATTTATTCAACTTGTTTTGTAAATTTTAATAAGAAAAATACTGGTGTAGCAGCTCTTAAAGTCCTTAAAAAAAATGGTGTTGAAGTAGAACATGCATACCCTGGATGTTGTGGGATGCCATTTTTAGAGCAAGCTGATTTACCAAAAGTTGTTAGGCAAGCAAAAGAAGTCTCAAGTGAACTCTTAAAATGGATCGATAAAGGTTACGATGTAGTTACTCTTACGGCAAGTTGTGGTTTAATGTTAAAGTTTGAGTGGCCTTTATTATTACCAGATAACGAGAACATAAAAAAATTATCTAAACATGTTTTTGATATTGATGAGTATATCGTTGATATTGCAAATAAAGAGGGATTAGCTCCGGGACTAACAGAAATAGATGGAGGTGTAACCGTACATAATGCATGTCACGCAAGAGCTCAAAACATGGGCATCAAAGCAAGAGATATGCTCAAAAATATTCCCAATGTAAAAATAGATGTAGTAGAAAGATGTGCAGGACATGGCGGTACCTTTGGGGTTATGAAAGAAACACATGATCTTGCGGTTAAAGTTGGAAGACCAACAGCTAGACAAATTGATAATAAAAAAAATAAGTACATGGCATCAGATTGTCCTTTAGCTGGTAAACACTTAAATCAACTTTCGAAAGATACAGAGATAAGACATGATGAGGCATTACATCCTATCGAAATAATGGCTAAGGCATATAAATTATAAATATGAATAAACAGGCAAGAGAAGTAACTAAAGCAGATCTAATACCGGCAGATGAATATGCTAAAAACAGAAAAGCTTATAGAAAAGAAATAGTTTCTTACAAAAAGGATAGAAGGGTTTCATTAGGCCCATATGCAAATTTTTATTTTGAGTCATATGAAACAATGAAAGCTCAAATTCAAGAAATGCTTCACATCGAAAAGGGCGGTGATGAGCAATTAAAAGATGAATTAGCAGCTTATAACCCTTTAATACCAAAGGGAAAAGAGCTAGTAGCTACTTTGATGTTTGAAATAGACAATCCATTAAGTAGAGCAGAATTTCTCAATAAAGTTGGAGGTATAGAGGAAAAAATATTTTTGAAAATTGGAGATGAAAAAATTAAATCAATACCAGAACGAGATGTAGATAGAACCTCAGCAGAGGGTAAAGCTTCATCAGTTCAGTTTGTTCACTTTGAATTTACTGAAAATCAGATCAAACTATTTAAAGATCTATCAAATGAAGTTTTTATTGGAATTGATCATGATATGTACTCACATACTTCAAAATTAACTGATGCTAACAAAAAAGCTTTAGCTTTGGATTTTAGTTAAAGCAAACCCCAAAGACTTTTTTTTTGTAACCACCCTTTGAATTCTCCAGTATAAATTTTACACCATTCATCTTTACATTTATTTATTCTTACTAGTCTTCCTTTTTTGAGTATTGCTATCGGGTTAGAATAAACTGTGGAACTGCTAAATAAAACTAAATCATCATCTATGGTGATTGCTGCCTTTTTTTTAGATAATTGAGAAATATGTATCCATCCAGAATTATTTTCATGATCTCTTACTTTTCTAAAATTATCTGATTGATCTTGAATAAGTACAGGTAAAAATTTTTTTTTATAAAATATCTTCACAGGATAATCAAATGAAGGACCTTGTCTCAAGTTTACTTTATCATTTCTTAGCGTGAGAAAATATTCATCCATGGAATGAAGAATTTCATATGGTAATAATAAAAATAAAATTATAATTAAAGGCATTTATTTAAACAATTTAAGTTTTTGCTAATTTTTATTTTTCTTAATGACATAGTTAAAGAATTGAAAACTAAAATATTATTATTTAGATCATCTTTTAAACCTAAAACTGTCTTTAAAACTTCATTTGCTTGCAGGGCCCCAATTATCCCAGCGACTGGAGCAAATATTCCTTCCGTCTCACAATTATTTTCCTCTAAAGGCTGATCAGGCATAAAACATCTTAAACAAGGTCCTTTTTTTTTAAAATTATATTTAAATAGATGGCCATCAAATTTACTGATGGCAGCTGAAATGAGAATTTTTTTATTCTTTTTACAAAAATCATTTATCAAATATCTAGTATTAAAGTTATCAGTTCCATCACAAATAATATCAAAATTTTTTATAATTGAATTAATATTTTTTTTTGAAATTTTTATATTAAAAGTTTTAATCTTTATTTTTTTATAAATTTTTTTGATTTTGGATTTTGCTTGATTAACTTTCAACTTACCAACATCTGAAGTATTAAATAAAATCTGTCTATTTAAGTTGCTCAATTCAACTTTATCGTAGTCCACTATACCTATATTACATACGCCTGACGATGCAAGATAAGTAAGAAGAGGGCAACCTAAGCCGCCCATTCCAATAATAAGAACTTTTGCTTTATTAATTTTTTTTTGACCAGAAAATCCAATTTTTTTTAAAATAATTTGTTTTTCAAATCTTTTATAGTCCCTTATGTCAAGTTTCATAAATTATTTTACTCCAGTAGACCCAAATCCACCCGAACCTCTACTAGTATCTTCAAGAGTATCCACTTCTCTTAATTTAGCTTTTGCCACTGGACATAAAACCATTTGTGCTATTCGAAGACCTCTTTCTACTATAAAACTTTTATTACTAAGATTTATTAAAATTACTTTTATTTCTCCTCTATAATCTGCATCAACTGTACCAGGAGTATTTAATACACTTATTTGATTTTTAGCGGCTAAACCAGATCTCGGTCTTATTTGTATTTCAAAATTTTTTGGTATTGCAACAGCTAAACCAGTGGGGATTATTTCAGATTTTCCTGGTTTAATCTCAATATTTTTATCTATAAATGCTGCTAAATCTAATCCCGAAGATTCATCAGTTTCGTATTTTGGTAAATTAACTTCTTTTGATAACCTTTTAATTAATATTTCTGTCATCAATTAATTTATCCAATAAAATTTGAGCAATCTTATTAGCAATAAAACTTTTTTTATTTTTTGGTATTATTTTTATATTTCCTTTTTGATCTATTATTGAAACTTTGTTGAAGTCTGAATTAAAACCAATATCTTTTTTAGATACATCATTAGCAAATATTATATCGCAATTTTTATTTTTCATTTTTAATGTAGAATTTTTAATAACATTTTTAGTTTCTGCAGAAAAACCAGCGACTATTTTAGGCCTATTTCTATTATTTTTTGATAAAAAATCTAGAATATCATTATTTTTTATAAAGTTTATTGATTTAAAATTTAATCTATCTTTTTTTATTTTATTTTTACTTTTTTCAGCAGGCTTAAAATCAGTTACTGCGGCTGTACATACAGCTAAATCTACAGGCAAAGTTTTTTTAACTTCATTTAACATTTCATCAGCTGAAATTATTTTTTTTACTTTTATACCTTTTGGGGAAGGCACCTTAGAGGGCCCGGTTATTAATGTTGTTTTTATTCCTAATTTATTAAGTGCTACAGCAATTTCATATCCTTGTTTTCCGCTTGATTCATTAGAAATATATCTTATTGGGTCAATGTATTCTCGTGTAGGTCCTGCGGTCACTAAGGCTTTAAGGTTTTTCCCCTTAACAATATTTTTTTTGTCAAAGTAATTTTTTAAATATGCAAAAATTTGTCTTGGACTCGACATTTTACCCTCACCAAACTCTCCACACGCCATTTCACCTTTTTCAGGTCCTATAAATAGATAACCAAAGTCCTGTAAAATTTTAAGATTTGATTGAGTAGCTTTGTGCAACCACATTCTCACATTCATAGCTGGCACTAAAAGAATATCCTTATTCGCAGCCAACAAAACAGTTGTAGCTAGGTCTTCAGCTTTTCCTATTGATAGTTTACTCATGAAGTTAGCGGTAGTAGGCATTACTAAAATGATATCGGCCCATCTAGAGAGTGATATATGATCTATTTCTGCTTCTGTCTCACTGTCAAACATATTTTCAAAAGCTTTTGATTTAGTTAAAGTTGATAGGGACAATGGAGTAACGAACTCTCTTCCACTTTTTGTAAGGATAGTTTTTATTTGTACATCATTTTTTCTAAGTAACCTAATTAGATCTAACGATTTGTAGGCGGCTATACCGCCTCCAATGATTAATAAAATTTTTTTATTTTTTAAAGTCATTATCCTAGATTAAAATACTAACAAGAAGACAATTACAATACCAAAAAAACTTATTACTACATTATTTCTAAAATTTTTTAATTTCATCTGTTCGATTTCTAAGTTTTTGTTGTTTGTACCAAGATTTAATTTGCCCTCAGCTACAAGTTTTAATGCATATTCCGCCTTATCCATCAAACTAGGAAAATCGGGTATTCGCTTTATTATTTCAGCAGAAGTATTTAAAGCTGTATCTATGGTTGATTTAGGACTTTTTAAGTTTTTTAACCAATCTTCTAAAACGGGTTTAGATACGTCCCAAATATTTGTCTCAGGGTATAATTTTCTTGCAACTCCCTCTACGACAACCATAGTTTTTTGAAGCAACAATAAAGGGGGCTGTGTAGGCATATTGAATTTCTCTGTTATCTCAAATAATTGAGCAAGCAAATTTCCCCCAGAAATATCTTTAATAGATTGGCCAAAAATTGGCTCTCCCACTGAACGTAATGCTTGAGCAAATTCATCCTTAGATGTATTTTGAGGAACCAATCCAGCTTGAAAATGAACCTCTGCAACTTTAACATAATCCCTTTGTATGAACCCGTACAAAATTTCAGCTAAAAACTTCCTATTATTTTTATCTAGTCTGCCCATAATTCCAAAATCAACTGGAATAATATTGCCTTTAGGGTCTACAAATAGATTGCCTTGGTGCATGTCGCCGTGAAAAAATCCATCTCTTACAGCTTGTTTTAAAAAATGTTGAATTAGATTTTCTGCTAAATTCTTTAAATTTATGCCCTGCTCTTCTAATTTTTTTTGTTCCCTAATTGATACACCACTTACTTTATCTAAAGTAAGTATTTTCTTTGTTGTGTAATTCCAATAAATTTTAGGAACATTAAATCCCTTGTCAAGTTTAGTATTTTCATAAAGTTCATTCGCAGCTGCAGCCTCGAATCTTAGATCCATTTCAATATTAGTAATTTCTCTTAAAAGGTGCACTACTTCTATTAGCTTCAGTCTCTTAGCTTTGGAAATTGTATTTTCGACAATATATGCAAATAACATTAAAGCATCCAACTCTTCATTGAATAACTGTTCTATATCTGGTCGTAAAATTTTTATTGCCACCTGCTTTTCTTGATTTTCATTTTTAATTTTAGCGAAATGTACTTGAGCAATAGAAGCTGCCGCAATAGGTTCACCTATTTCGATAATATTTTGGTATTGTTTTTCACCAATTTCCTTTTTAATCACTTTTTTTGCTTCATAAAGTTCAAACGCAGGAACTTTATCTTGAAGTTTTTCTAAATCTTTTGCCATCTCCTCACCGATTATGTCTGGTCTGGTAGCTAAAAATTGCCCAAGTTTAATAAACGTAGTGCCCATACCTTGAAGCGCTTCACAGAGGCTTTGACCGGGGTTTCTGTTTTGCAAATGGGTATTTTTCGAACCGATAGAAATTAAACTAAAAAATAAATTTATTGATACTGGTATTTGATGAACTTTATTTATTATATCAATCGCACCAGAGGTGGACAATTTTCTTGCAATTTGAAATAACTTAAAAACTCTTTTTATCATTTAAACTTTCCACCCAGAATGAATAGCTGAAATACCATTAGAAAGATTTCTATATTCTACCTGGGTGAAACCATTTTTAGTTATCAATTCTAAAAGCTTCTCCTGATTATAAAAAGTATTTATGCTGTTAATCAAATATTCATATGGTTTCGATGATCCTACAATGTATTTTCCAAAAGTAGGTATAGCTTTTGAATAATTTTTATATAAAAAATTTAACAATTCGTTATCTATTTTTGAAAATTCTAAGCACATAAAACGACCGCCCGGCTTTAAAACTCTGTAAGCTTCTTTAAGAGATTTGTTAATATCAGAAACATTTCTTATACCATAACTAATTGAATAAAAGTCGTAGTTATTATCTTCAACAGGTAAATTTTCAGCCCTTGCTTTAATCCATTTAATATTTTTAAAATTTATAAGATTTTTTTTCCCCTCCTCAAACATATTTTTGTTAGGTTCTATACAAGTAACTGCTGATAAATTTTTGTTTCGTAAAGAAAATAGTTTTGCTATATCTCCAGTGCCTGAAGCAACGTCAATCAATGAAGAATTTCTAGAAGGATTCATCCAGTCAATAAATTTATCCTTCCATATACGATGTATTCCCAAAGACATAATATCATTCATCAAATCGTATTTATTGTAAACTCTTGAAAATACAGAATTGACTAATTTCTCTTTATCTTGAATAGTGCTTTTCATAGTTAATTATATGCCAGAATTACCAGAAGTTGAAGTTGTTAAAAGGTCTTTAATTAATAAAACGCAAAATTTAATTGTAAAAGCAGTCAAAATAATTGACGGAAAATTGAGATACAAAATTGATAGCAAAAAAGTCAAAAAAATTATTGGACTGAAATTTATTAAAATTTCCAGAAGATCTAAATATTTATTATTTTTCTTTAATAAAGATATTGTAATGCTAGTTCATTTGGGTATGACGGGAAAATTCTTTTTCATCAACAGAAAAAGAACAAAA
>CACJQQ010000012.1 GCA_902595625.1 uncultured Pelagibacteraceae bacterium
CTGATTAAAAATGATGTAAGTAAAAAAGATTTATTTTGACTAATCATCCAGCTCAAATAGGCAACTGTAAAAATTGAAAAAGAGCTGAATATTACTGATAATAATCTTCCATTTTCCACACTATAACCTAAGATTGAAAAAAAAAATTTCAAAATGAAATGAAAAATAGGAGTATTTATATCTATTAATTGATTAAATTTTATTGTCTCTTGAAATTTTAAACTAGGATCCGAAACCCAAAAACTTATTACTTCATCGTACCATAAATCATCGTATGAATGATTGTAATATCTTAGAATGATCCCAGCTGAACAAATTATAAAGAATAAATATTTTTCTTTAATACTTAAACTCATAAGTTAAAAAACATATTTATCTCCAAGATAAATTAAGATCCCTATAGCAATACCTAATAATATCCAATAATAATTGTCTTTCATCATGCAACAAATTTACTTAAGTCAGGTTTGAAATAGTTTGGGCCCTTCATAACTTTTCCCATTTCATTGTATATTGGTTTTCCATCCAATCCTAATTTACTCATATTAGAATTCTGTACTTCCTCAAAGCATTTATCTAAATCTATTCCAAATGCATGGCCAGCCCCGTAGGTTACATATAAGATATCGGTTAATGCGTCAGCGACTTCTTTTAAATCTTTTTTTTCCATTGCTTCTTTTAACTCCCCTAATTCCTCTTTAATCAGGGCAAACCTTAATTTAGTTATTTTATCATCAGGAAATTGAGGTTTTTTTTTAATTTCTTGACCAAAAGTCTTCATAAATTTTCTTACACTTTCAAAATTAGTCATATCTCACCCTTTATAATTTATAATTATTTAATAAAAGTGTATTATATCAATGAATCAACTATGAAATACAGAACAGAATTTGACAGTATTGGAAAAATCAAAGTTCCTGGTGATAAGTTTTGGGGTGCCTCTACTGAGAGATCTAATAAATATTTTAATATTGGAGATTTTTTGGTCAGGCCACTGGTGATCCATTCAATAGCCATTATAAAAAAAGCTGCAGCTATAGTTAATGCAAAGAATAAAGACTTAGATTCAAAATTAAGCAGATATATCATCAAAGCATCTGAAGAAGTAATTAAAGGAAAACATGATGAACATTTTCCATTAAAAGTTTGGCAGACAGGTTCTGGGACGCAAACCAATATGAACGTCAATGAAGTCATAGCTAATAGAGCAATTCAAATGATGGGAGGCAAATTAGGATCAAAGAAACCTGTTCATCCAAATGATCACGTAAATAAATCTCAATCAACGAATGATGTTTTTCCAACTGCAATGCACATTGCTATAGCCATAAAAGCTAGAGAAAAACTTTTACCGTCACTAAAAATTCTTGAAAGAGAGTTACAAAAAAAATCAAAAGAATTTAAAAATATAGTAAAAGTAGGTAGAACTCATTTACAAGATGCTACACCTCTAACTTTAGGTCAAGAGTTTTCTGGATATCATGCTCAATTAAAAAAATGCATTTTAAGAATTGAAGATGCTCTAAAAGAAATTTATTTTCTAGCTCAAGGTGGTACTGCTGTTGGGACTGGACTTAATACGAAAAAAAATTTTGATAAAAAAATTATAAAAGAAATTAGCAAAATCACCAAAATTCCTTTTAAGCCAGCAACAAATAAATTTGCAGCATTGGCAGCTCACGATGAAATTGTAAATTTTTCTGGAACGCTAAATACAACAGCAGTTTGTTTAATGAAAATTGCGAATGATATTAGATTTTTAGGTTCAGGTCCTAGGGCTGGTTATGGAGAGCTAATATTACCTTCAAATGAGCCCGGCTCATCTATAATGCCGGGAAAAGTAAATCCTACTCAGTCTGAAGCAGTTACAATGGTTTGTGTAAAAGTAATTGGAAACCATAATGGTATTACCATGGCCGGTTCTCATGGGCATTTTGAGTTGAATGTTTTCAAGCCTTTAATTATCCATAATATTCTTCAATCTATTGAAATTATGAGTGACTCAGCAAGCACTTTTGCAAAATTTTGTATAAAAGGAATTAAAGCTGATAAAAAGAGAATTAAAAGTTTGTTAGACAATTCTTTAATGTTGGTCACAGCTTTAGCTCCAAAAATTGGTTATGATAAAGCAGCTAAAATTGCTAAGACCGCTCATAAAAATGGAACAACATTAAAACATGAAGTTATTAAAGCTGGTTTAATAAATGAAAAAGATTACGACAAAATTATGAACCCGCTTGAAATGACAAAGCCTAAATAATTTAGGTAATCTCTTTTAGAAATAATTTTATTTTCTTTAAATTAAAAATTTCAAAAAAATTTTCATCGAGTAATATACTCTCAAATCTTTCTTTAAAAAATATCAAATCCTCTTTTGATGCTTTATAAGTTTCATTCATCAAAATTTTTTTAAAATTTATTTTTTTATTTAATATGCTGAGATTGCCATTAAAATTAATTTTTAAATTTTCATTTTTAGATTTTGTATTTATTGAGAATTGTTTAAAAAGTTTTTTTTTATTGTTAGACACTATTGAACAATCAAAAAATAGGGTAGGATAATCTTCAAAAAAATTCAGATCACCTTGACATAGAAAATCACTTTCTGAAATCCTAAACTGCTTTAAGTAATTCATTCTTCCATAAGCCAAATTAATATTCAAACTTGGATCATTAATTGAAATTCTAGAAAATTTTTTTGTAGTAAAAAAAATTTTATTTTTAATATTAATTTTTTTTAAAATATTTCTTGAACTGTATAATTCATTCAAGTTAATTTTTTTCAAAATTTTAGGATTAAATTCCTTTACGTCAAATCTAGAATTGATTTCTAAAAATGGTTTAAAAGTTACAAGGCTTTCATTAATAAATGAAATATTTTTATTTCTTAAATTGAAATTTTTTATTATCGTAGTCAAAATTTAATTTTATATTTGTATTTAGTATTTTTGATTTGAAAGTCCCGCTTCTTTGAATTTTATTTTTACTATTATTAAAATCTATATAAGCACTAATACCTGAATTAAGTAAACTGAATTTGATAGTTTTAAGTTTTTTGTCTAAATTTACTTTAAACTTTTTTCCAAAAATCTCTCCAGAAATTAAGTTTTCATTGTATCCAAAGTTTGCAAATTTTACATTCTTTAATTTAATTACATCTATATCTTCATTGGTAATTTTAATGTTAAGATTGTCTATAGCAAATTTTCTCTTATTTGAAATAACTTGTCCTATAAAAGTCATAAAATCTGAAGCTTCTAGGCTTATATTATTTTCTTTCAAAACAATCTTATTTGCCTGGAAATTATTATAATTATAAATACTCAAAATCTCTGGATACACTCTTAAATTTTTAACATTCAATTGTGTAGATATCTTTTCAGACTCTAATTTAACATTTTTAAATTCAAGCTTGGGTAGTGGTAGAGCTTTAAAAGCTATTGTTTCATAATTTATTATTTTCAAATTATAATTATTAGAAAGATAGTCTTTTATAAATTTTGATCTTTTCTCATAATTAAAAAAATTTGGTATAATTAAAAACGTCGCTATGGAAATGAAAAATATTACAAATAAATATCTAAGAAAGAAAAGAAAATTGAAAAAATTCGAGTACTTTTTGTGAATTGTTTTATAAATTTTATTTAACATTTTTTTTATTTTTGTAACTAGTATATAAATGAGAATTCTCTCTTATGAATAATATAGATAACTTAATTGAAAACCTTAACAAAGAACAAAAAGAAGCAGTTTTAAGCACCGAGGGACCTAATCTTATTGTTGCAGGAGCTGGCTCTGGCAAAACACGAGTTCTTACAACTAGACTAATTCATATTATTAACCAAAAAAAAGCATGGCCCAACCAAATATTATGTGTAACTTTTACAAATAAAGCTGCAAAAGAAATGCAAAATAGAGTCATGCAGTATGTAAAAGGTAAGTCTAATTCAGTTCCCTGGTTGGGGACATTTCATTCAATAAGTGTAAAGTTTTTAAGAAGACATGCAGAGGCCTTGGGTTATAAGAGTAACTTTACTATTTTAGATACAGATGACCAAAAAAAGTTAATACGAAACATTGTTAAAGGTGAGGATTTAGATGCAAAGAAATTTTCTCCTCAATTAATTATGTATCATATTGATCAATGGAAAAATAAAGGTCTGTTGCCAAAAGATGTAAAAATTGAAAAATCTGGTTCTATAGTTAAATCAATATTAAAGGTTTACAAAATATATCAAGAAAAAACCAAAGATCTAAATGCATTCGATTTTGGTGACTTAATTTTATATTGCGTTAAACTTTTTGAAGAACATAAAGATATTGGCGAAATATATCAAAAAAATTTTAAATATATTTTAGTTGATGAGTTTCAAGATACCAATTTTATTCAAAATAAATGGTTAAATTTGCTAGTAAACGAAAATCAAAACATTTGTTGTGTTGGTGATGATGATCAGTCTATCTATAGTTGGAGAGGTGCAGAAATAAAAAACTTTCTTACTTTTGATCAAATTTATAAAAATTGTAAAGTATTTAAATTAGAGCAAAACTATCGATCAACAAAAAATATTTTAGATACTGCATCAAATTTAATTTCAAACAATTCAAACAGAGTAGGTAAAAAATTATGGTCTTCAGCTAATCAAGGTGAGCTAGTAAAATTAAACTGTTACAGGACTGGCAAAGAGGAAGCACAAGGCATTAGTGATATAGTTGAACAAAAACTTAAAAGTAAGTATTCTTTAAACGATGTTTCAATTTTGGTTAGAGCAATATATCAAACACGGGAGTTTGAAGAAAGATTTCTTCAAGTTGGAATTGGATATCGTGTCTTAGGGGGAATAAAATTTTATGAGAGAGCAGAAATAAAAGATGCAGTATCTTATCTAAGAATTATTAATCAGAAATTTGATGATTTAGCGTTAGAAAGAGTTATTGGGGTGCCAAAAAAAGGTGTTGGCGACAGCACATTGAATCTAATTTACTCTTTCGGTAAATCAAATAAATTATGTCTTGAAGACTCGATTATAAAATTAATCGAAAAAAATGATTTTAAGCCTAAAATTAAAACTTCGCTTAGTCAATTAATCAATATGATTCAGAAATGGCGAAATGATTCATTAAAAATGAAACATTATGATTTATTAAAATTAGTATTAGATGAATCAGGTTACTCCTCAATATTGAAAAACAAAAAAGACTTAGAAAATGAAAATAGATTAGAAAACTTGAAAGAATTACTCAGAGCAATGCAAGATTATGACAACCTACAGAGTTTTTTAGAGCATGTAGCCTTAGCTACATCAATAGATCAAGAATGGGAGGGAGCAAAAATAAATTTGATGACAATGCACGCCGCTAAAGGTTTAGAATTTGATGTCGTGTTTCTACCAGGATGGGAGGAAGGGTTGTTTCCTCACCAAAAATCTCTAGAGGAAAAAGGAGATTTTGCTTTAGAAGAAGAGAGAAGACTCGCTTATGTTGGTATTACTAGAGCTAAAAAAGAAGCATATTTATCATTTGCAATGAAAAGAGCTTATCATGGTGACTGGATGGACGCATTACCTTCACGATTTATTAATGAAATACCAGAAGAGAATGTTGAAAAAAATGAGATAAGCTTAAATAATAATGACGAATTTGAATTCAACCAAGATAATTCGATTGAATTTGAGGGAGAATACAGAAGTCCTGGGTGGGATCGCTATAAAAAAAATAAAATGCTTAAATGGAAAAAATAAAGAAAATAAAAAAAATTTTAAAAAGAGAAAAAATAGATGGGTATATAATTCCTAAAAACGATGAATTTTATGCCGAATATATTCCAAAATATAACGATAGATTAAATTTTATTTCAGGCTTCACTGGTTCGTATGGTTTTGCTTTAATTCTTAAAGAAAAAAATTATTTATTTGTTGATGGGAGATACACTTTGCAAGCTAATAATCAAAGTGGGAAATTTTTTAAAATTATCACGATTCCGGATCAAATGCCAAGTGATATACTTAAAGGAAGAAGAATATTAATTGGATTTGACCCAAATTTATTTACACAAAAAACTTTATCTATTTTTTTTGGTAAAAATAAATGTAAGTTTAAACCATTGGCTAAAAATTTAATTGATGAAATTTGGAAAAGAAAAGTAGTAAAAAAAAGTAATAAATTTTATTTAATGCCGAAAAAATCAGTAAGTGAAAAATACCAATATAAAATAAATAAAATTGTAAATTATTTAAAGAAAAAAAAATCTGACTTTTTATTTATAACTGCAAGTGAAAATAATGCCTGGCTACTTAATATTAGAGGCAGAGATACAAAATACACTCCTATACCATATAGTCATATTTTAATTGATAAAAACAAAAAAATTAAATTTTTTTGTGACTTAAAAAAGATATCTTCATCTTTAAGGGACAACTTTAAAAAAATAAAATTTTTAGATTTTAACGCTTGTGCCAAGCAGCTTTTACAAATTAAAAAGAAAAAATTTATAATTGATGAGGATTCTTGTTCTTTTTTTTTAAAAACCATTATTAATAAAAATAATAAAGTTTTAAATTTTAAAGATCCTATTTATTTTTTTAAGGCCATAAAGGGAAAGCAAGAAATAGAAAATATTAAAAAAGCACATATCTACGACGGTGTTGCTTTGACAAAATACTTATTCTGGCTAAAGAAAAATTTTAATAAAAAAAATATTACTGAAATAAGTGCGTCACAAAAATTATTGAAATATAGAAAAAAAAATAAAAAATTTAAATTTCTTAGTTTTCCAACGATATCGGGTGCGGGACCTAATGGGGCAATTATTCACTATAAACCAACGAGTAAAACAGACAGAAGATTAAAAAAAGGAGATATTTATTTAGTTGACTCTGGTGGGCAATACGAATTTGGAACGACAGATGTCACTCGAACTATTTCCTTAGAAAATTCAAATAGAAGAATTAAAGATATTTTTACACGAGTATTAAAAGGACATATTGCTGTCGCAAGTTATAAGCTTAAAAGAAATACCTCTGGATCAGGCATTGACGCTAAAGCAAGAAAATATCTTAAACAAATTGGGCTTAATTATGCGCATGGAACAGGTCATGGAGTAGGATACTTTCTAAATGTACATGAGGGACCACATGCAATATCAAAAAAAAATAGAGTTAGTTTCAAAGTAGGCATGGTTGTTTCTAATGAACCAGGCTACTACGAAAAAAATAAATTTGGCATTCGAATTGAAAATCTCATTTATGTTAAAGAAAATAATAGGAAAATGATTTTCGAAAATCTAACAATGGCACCTATAGAAAAAGATTTGATAATTCAAGAAAAGCTGAATAATAATGAAAAAAATTGGCTTAATAATTATCATGACACTGTTTTTAAAAATTTAAGACAGTTCATGAACAAAACTGAAACTCTGGAACTTAAAAAGGCTTGTTCAGCTATTTAAAATTTTATTCCAGTCTTTTTCTAAAATTATTTTAATTTTTAATTGCTTGGCTTGCTCAACTTTTCTTTTTGTTGGTTTTGTCTCTCCCACTACTAAATAGTCTAGATTTTTTGAAATAGAGCCGACAACTTTTCCTCCATTCTTTTCTGCAATCATTTTTGCTTCTGATCTGCTCATATTTTTAAATCCACCAGTAAACATCAATTTTTTGTTAGAAAATTTCCCATTTACATTTTTAATGGAATAATTGCTAATATTTAACTTATCGCTAAGATCTTTAACAATAGTGTTATTTATTTCATTGCTAAAAAAATTATAAATAGATTTAATTTGAGTTTCACCAATTCCATCTAGCTCTTCTAGATCATTCAATATTTTTTTTCTTTTTTTTAAAGTAAATAAATTAGTAAACTCTTTTATTGATCCAAAAAAACTAGCTAAAATTTTTGCATTTTCTTGTCCAATATGTCGAATGCCTATGGAATAGATAAATTTATCCAAAGAAATTGTTTTCGATTTAATAATAGCACTCTTTAAATTATTTATCGAAAGTTCTCCCCATCCCTCTAATTTCTTAATTTTATTATAATCAAGTTTAAAAATATCAGAAGGTTTTCTAATCAAATTTAAATCCCAGAATTGCTCTATGACTTTTTTTCCAAGCCCATCAATATTAAATGCTTCTTTTGAAACTATGTGTTTTAATTTTTCCTTTGCTGTAAAAATACATTCATATCCTTTTGTACATCTTCTTACCGCATCTAGTTTCTTTGTGCTTTTACTAAACTCTTTTTTTGTTTCTGCTCCACAAAGACATCTTTTAGGAAATAAATATTTTTTTGAATCCTTTTTTCTTTTGGAGAGCTCTACTGAAATTACTTGAGGTATGACGTCTCCAGCCCTCTGAATTTTTACTGTATCACCTATTCTTATATCTTTTCTTTCGATTTCGTCCTCATTGTGTAAAGTTGCATTAGAAACTACTACTCCTCCCACAGTTACAGGTTCAACCTTAGCTACAGGAGTAATTGCGCCAGTTCTTCCAACTTGAATTACGATGCTCTTAATTTTTGTAATAGCTTTTTCAGCTGAGAACTTATAAGCAATTGCCCATCTAGGTGAATTAGATGTGTTGCCTAATCTTTTTTGAGTTTTTAGGTCATTAACTTTAAAAACTAGACCATCTATATCATAATCTAAACTTGATCTTAAAGTTTCAATTTTTTTATGCTGTTCCTCTATTTGCTTTTCACCTTTTACAACTTTGATTAAGGGATTTATGGAAAAACCAAAATCTTTAATGCTTTCGAGAAATTCAGACTGTTTTGAAAACTTCATAGGATCCATTGCTCCAAATCCGTAAGCAAAATATTTTAAAGGTATTTTTTTTGTGTCTTCAGGGTTTTTTTGTCTAAGTGAACCGCCAGCTGCATTTCTAGGGTTTGCAAACTGTTCTTTAAAATTCAAAAAATCTTTTTTCCCAATATAAATTTCACATCTTACTTCAAGTAAACTAGGAACCGTATTTGAATTAATAGTTTTAGGAATTTCCTCAATCGTTTTTAAATTTTCTAAAATATCTTCACCAACTTCACCATCACCCCTCGAAAGACCTTTTGCAAGCTTTCCTTTTTCATAAATTAATGTTGCAGAAATTCCATCTATTTTCGGCTCAGAAATGAATTCAATATCGCTTTCATCATTATTTAAAAAGTTATTAATTTTTTTAATAAAAATTTCCATATCTTTATCGTCAAAAGCATTTGATAATGATAACATTGGAGATAAATGTTTAACTTTAGCGAACTTATTTGAAGGCGGGGCACCTATAATCTCACTAACTGAACCAAATTTTTCCAAAAAAAGATATTTTTTTTCTAGAGTGATAACCTCTTTTTTCAAATTATCATAATCTGAATCAGTAATTATTGGTTTATCTTTAATATAATAATGATTGTTATGTTTTTTTATAAGTTCAATTTTTCTTAAATAATCATCAACAATCTTGGATTTTTCTTTCATACTACTTTATTTTTTTTAAAATTCTTTTAAAAATATTCTCTTTTTTAACAGAAACCTTTTTTTTTATTAATTTATAATCTTTGTTAAATACCTTATATGACTGTTCGAACCATTTACTTGAGTTATAGTTATAACCAAGAATGCTCGCATATTTTTTTGCTTCTTCTTCCAAACCTAAATGATAATGTATCTCTACTAATCTATGTAAAGCCTCTTCAATAAAGACTGTTTTGCTATAATCATTTACAATTATTTTAAGTCGATTGATCGCCGGAACCCATTTCTTTACCGAAATATAATATTTTGCTATATAAAGTTCTTTTGCTGATAACTGATTTTCAATAAGATCATTTTTGAATTTTAGGTCTATTGTATAATCATTATTTGGATATTCCTTTATAAAAAAATTAATTTTCTCCCTTGCTTTTAAAAGTGGGCCAAGATCTTTTTTTTCATCTTCAATTTGTTCATAGTATATAATTGCTAAAAGATAATGGGCATACACAGTATTAATATTTCCTGGGTATGTAGTCAGAAATCGATTCAAACTCTCTTCTGCTTCTTGATAAAAATTTATACCGTAAAGTGCGTACGAGGCCATTAAAGCTGCTTTAGCTGAAGCACTAGGTTCTACAAAGTTTAACTCTGCTTCGGAAAATTTTTTTGATGCAAAGAAAAAGTCATTTTCTTTAAATGCCTCTAATCCCTCTTTATAAGTAACATAAGGGTCAATTTTTTCTGAAGGCTTATAAATAGCTTCTTCTTTTGAACAAGATATAAAAAGGGAAAAAATTATAAAAAGATATATTAGTTTTACTCGCACTATAGCAAGTAATATCAGATTTAATTTTTATTTGTAGGATTTATTTTCTTCTAACTATTATGCGTTTACTGCTATTTTTTCTAAATCTTTTGAAGGAATTTTTTTTGAAATATCAAAGTCTTTTAATTCAATAATTTCAAAAGCTGATTCTGTTTTAAACATTTTTCTTAAAAAGAAATTTGTTAACTGGTGGCCTCCTTGATGGCAGTTCACTTTTCCAATTATTCTATAACCCGATAAAAGAAAGTCTCCTGCTAAGTCTAAAATTTTATGATTTACGAATTCTTTTTTATTTCTTAATCCTCCTTCATTTAAAACTTTATCATTATCCACCACTACCGCATTCTCTAGTGATCCACCTTTTGCTAATCCAAATTTTTTAATTTTTTCAATATCTTCATATAAACAGAATGTTCTCGAATTTGAAACTTCCTCCAAGTTATCCTTATCAAAGTCAACAACGTTTTTCTGATTGCCTATAAGCTTGTTTTCATAATTTAATTGAAAATTTACTTCTAAAGATTTTTCGTTTGGCTCTATGGAAATTTTTCTTTGTCCATCTATTAATTCTACTTTACTAGAAATTTTTACATATTTTCTTTTTTTTGATTGAGTTACGAGTTGTAACTCCTTTAAAGTATTTATAAAATCTTTAGATGATCCGTCCATAATCGGAACTTCCTCGTTGTCAATCTCGATTAACGCGTTATCTATACCTGTTATGTATAAAGCAGCCAACAAATGTTCAACCGTTGAAACTTTTACACCAAAATTATTTTCTAGGGTTGTACATAGTTTTGCGGAGGAAACATTTTTAAAGTTTGCTTTAATTAAATTATTTTTATTTAAATCAACTCTTTTAAAAATTATACCCTCATCTTCTTTTGCGGGAATAAGGTTTACAGTTGAATTCAGGCCTGAGTGTAAACCTATGCCTTGAAAACTTACTTTTTTTGATAAAGTTTTTTGGTATATTTCGCTCATAAGTAGTTGTTATACTCGAGTGTTGTTAAGAGCTTAAAACAACTAATGTTTCTAAAAAAAACAATAATTAACCAAAGATGGTATCAAAAAACCTCGCTATTAATGATTTTTTTGACTTAAAGATTGGTATTGCTTCTTTTTTCCAACCAAAATGGACTAGTTTATTCGCCGTTCCTATCATGCTAGACGCAGGCAAATTTTTTAAAAAATTCAAATTACAACTGTTTTCGTTTGAGAAAGATGTTTTATAAATTTCTTTGAAAGATTTACGTTGTAGTTCATTTTCTACATCTAAAAAAACGTTTTTTGAATATGTGGTGTAATGTAGAAAATTTATATTTTTAAACAAAATAATTTCAGAAATTTCCTTTATA
>CACJQQ010000013.1 GCA_902595625.1 uncultured Pelagibacteraceae bacterium
GTCTAGTCGTGAAGGTATGATTATTGCAATTTTATCCATAATTATGCGTCCCAAAGACGCAAAAAAAAATTAACTAATTTAAGTTTTTTTATTAAAGTCGTGCTATACGTCACCTAGGTTTTATCAAAATTATGGACAGTTTTGAAATAAATAAAATTATAGCCGCGGTTCTTCTTACTGCTCTAATTATTATTGGTATTGGTAAATTCACAGATATTTTATTCCATGTAGAAAAACCTAAAGAGTCTGCTTACAAAATTGAAGGTTTAGAAGTTGCTGCTACTAATGCTTCCACTGATAGTACTGAGGCGAAAGTTGTAGAAGCTGTAGATATACAAAAAACTTTTCCTGATGCCAAATTCGTTGATTTAATAGATGAGGAATAAATGACAAATTTTTCTGATATGCTTTCAAAAGCAAAAGCTATGCAAGAGAAAATGAAGGAGGCCCAAGATCAAATTAAAAAGATTGAAGTTGAAGGAGAAGCTGGTGGAAATTTGGTTAAGGTTGTTTTGTCAGGTGACTACGAATTAAAATCTATCTCAATTAGTGATGCAGCTAAAAAAGAAAGCCAAGAAATAATTAATGATTTAATTATAGCTGCTTACAACAATGCAAAAGAGAACCTAAAGAAAAAATCTGCAGAAGAATTATCTAAAGTAACAGGTGGACTTAATTTACCACTAGATTTTAAACTGCCTTTCTAATGGATAATGAAATTCCAGAAATAAACGAGCTGATCCAGCAATTTTCTAAACTGCCAGGCTTAGGACCAAAATCAGCAAAAAGAATAATACTTAAACTGATTAACAATAAAGATAATATGGTCAAACCATTGGCTAAATCTTTAGCTGAAGTTTATAAAAAAGTAGTCAGGTGTGTAGATTGTGGAAATTTAAAGATTATTGATAAAGTATGTATTTGCTCCTCTGATAACTCATATGACAAAATTTGTGTTGTAGAAAATTTAGCTGACATGTGGGTTATTGACTCTGCTAATATTTATAAAGGTCATTATCATATTTTAGGAGGAACATTAAACTCTAACGAAAACTATGAACAAAAAAATCTTTTAATTGAGTCTCTTGTTAAAAGAATTAAGAAAAATAATTTAAAGGAAGTTATCATTGCAACAAGTGCTACTGTCGAAGGCCAAACTACTGCACATTATATAGAGGATACGATTAAAAATGCTAATCTCAAAATTACCAAACTAGCTCAAGGCCTACCTGTAGGCGGAGAAATAGAACAGCTTGATGATGGGACTTTATTTTCAGCATTTAAAAATAGAGTTCCTGTTACTGGCGATTAATTTTAAGCTTTTTTTTCCAATCTTTTTTGGTGGAGCAAAGGTTCTGTGTAACCTGAGGGCTGAACACGGCCTCTAAATACAAGATCGCACGCGGCGGAGAAAGCTATAGATTTATCAAAATTATCTGACATTTTTTGATAAGTAGGATCATTTTTATTTTGATCATCTACAATTTTAGCCATTTTTTTCATTACTTCCATGACTTGATCTTCTTTGCAAATTCCATGGTGCAACCAGTTTGCAATGTGTTGAGATGAAATTCTTAGAGTAGCTCTGTCTTCCATAAGACCCACATTATTTATATCTGGAACTTTTGAACAACCTACACCTTGATTGATCCATCTTACAACGTATCCTAAAATTCCTTGTGCATTATTCTCTAATTCACGGTTTATATCATCTATAGCCCAATTAGGTCTATCAGCTGTAGGTATTTCTAAAATATCATCAAGTTTTGCTTTAGATCTTGATTTAATTTTATTTTGTTCCTCAAAAACATTTACTTTGTGATAATGCATTGAATGTAATGTGGCTGCAGTTGGTGAAGGAACCCACGCACAATTAGCCCCAGATTTCGGGTGACCTATTTTTTGATCCATCATATTTGCCATTTGATCTGGCATGGCCCACATTCCTTTTCCTATTTGGGCTCTACCTGAAAAACCGCAACTTAATCCTATATCGACGTTCCAATTTTCATAAGTGTTTAGCCAAGTAGATTTTTTCATATCTCCCTTAAAGATCATTGGTCCGGCTTCAAAAGAGGTATGCATTTCATCTCCAGTTCTATCTAAGAACCCCGTATTTATAAAAACTATTCTATTCTTAACTTGTCTGATACATTCCTTTAAATTAACCGTTGTTCTTCTTTCTTCGTCCATTATTCCAACTTTTATTGAGTATTTTTCAATTCCAAGAACCTCTTCAACTTTTTCAAATAATGTATTAGTAAAAGCCACTTCCTCTGGTCCATGCATTTTTGGCTTAACAATATAAACTGACTTAGTTCTTGAATTTTTTTTATTAATAAAATCATGAAGAGCACATAGCGTCGCTATAAATGCATCCATTATTCCCTCTGGAATTTCCGTCCCATCCTTAAGTATTATTGCAGGGTTAGTCATTAAATGACCTACGTTTCTATTTAACAATAAAGCTCTGCCATGCAAACTGATCTTATTTCCATCTTTTGAAATATAAGTTCTATCTGGATTTAATTTTCTAACGTATTTTTTTCCACTTTTCTCAAAATTGGCAGTCAAATCTCCTTTCATTAAACCCAACCAGTTACGATAGCATTTAACTTTATCTTCAGCATCAACAGCAGCAACCGAGTCCTCATTATCGATAATTGTTGAAAGAGCTGACTCAACAATAAAATCTGAGATTGATGCTTTATCTAATTTTCCAATAAAATGATTAGGATCAATAAAAATATCAATATGTAGATTATTATTTTTTAGTAAAATTGAACTTAATTTTTCTTTTTCGCCATTGTATCCAATGAATTGATCTTTATTTTTTAAATATACTTCTTTTTTGTCTACAAGAAAAACTATGTCGTTTCCTTTAATTTTGATTTCAGAAATTTCATTCCAACTTCCATTTTCAAGTGGAGTAGTATCATCTAAAAATTTTCTAACATAAGCTATAACTGTTTGAGCTCTTTGTTCGTTAAAATCTTTGCCTCTATCTCCAGGAATTACGTCGGTTCCATACAAGGCATCATACAAACTTCCCCATCGAGCGTTAGCAGCATTTAAAGCATAACGAGCATTATCAACTGGTACAACAAGTTGAGGACCAGCTATGGTTGATATTTCCTCATCTACATTTGCGGTTTCAATATTAAATTCATCTTTTTCTTCAACTATATAAGAAATAGATTTTAAAAATTCTAAATATTCTTTTTTATTTAACTCCTTTCCTTTGTTTTTTTTATGCCACTCATCTATTTTTTTCTGAATGTCTTCTCTTTTTTGAATTAATTTCTTATTAATTGGTGCAAGCTCATGAACAATTTTCCCGAAACCGGTCCAAAATTCCTCTGATTTAATATTAGTACCTGGAATAACTTCGTTATTAACAAAATCTAATAATTTTGTATTTATTTTAAGCCCATTTTTCTCAGTAATACTCATAGCAACCGATCTTTACATTTTATTATAATACATTAATAGTAGCATTATTAACTCAGTATGAAAAATTATTTAGATTTTGAAAAAGAAATCAAAGCTCTCGAGCAAGAGGTTGATGGCTTAAAAAGCCCATTCGGCTCAGAGGGCATTTCAGAAGTTGATACACAAAAAATCAAAAATACTCAAAATGAGATAAATGAAAAATTAAAAGAAACATATGAAAATTTAAATAGTTGGCAAAAAACTCAAGTTGCAAGACACGAAGATAGACCAAAAGCAAACTTTTATATAAAAAAAATATTCTCTCAATTTACATTGTTATCTGGAGATCGTTACTTTGGTGATGATAAATCTGTTATTGCTGGTTTTGGATTAATTGAAAACAAATCAGTCTTAATAATAGGACAGGAAAAAGGAGAAGATTTAAATAGTAGGATCGAAAGAAATTTTGGAATGATGAGGCCCGAAGGTTACAGAAAGTGTATAAGGTTAATGAAACTTGCTGATCGTTTTCAAATACCCGTTGTAAGTTTTATAGATACACCAGGAGCCTATCCTGGATTGGGAGCAGAACAAAGAGGTCAAGCTTCGGCTATTGCTAATTCAATTGAGTGTTGCATGTCTTTGACCGTACCGAATCTATCAATCATTATAGGTGAAGGTGGATCAGGAGGAGCTATCGCTTTAGCATCATCAAATAAAGTAATCATGTTAGAAAATTCTATTTACTCAGTTATTTCTCCAGAAGGATGTGCATCAATACTTTGGCGAGATCCAAGCAAATCTTTACAAGCTGCCGATGCAATGAAATTAACTGCGCAAGATTTATTAAAATTAGGAGTAATAGATGAGATAATTTCTGAACCTTTAGGTGGGGCTCATAGAGATCCTGAGAGCATAGCCGCAGATATAAAGCACTCAATTATAAAAAACCTAAAAAGCTTTGAAAATTTGAGTAAAGAGGAAATTTACGACCATAGAAAAACAAAATTTTTGCAAATAGGCAGGGATCGAGGCTTTAGCAAATCTGCTAATCTTCAGGAGGGAGGATTAAGCTATAGAGACTCAAATATACAAAAAATAATATCACATATACATAAAAATAAACTTATATATGGCGGTTTAGGTTTATTAGCCTTAACTAGCCTAATTGCTCTTTTATTTTGACTATTGTGACAAAAAAACAATCTAATTAATTAATATTTTCTACTATTGACTTTTACTCATCAAGTCTATTTAAGAGGCATTAACTAATTAAAATTAGTTAAAGTTAATAATAATAAGGAAAAACAAAAACTATGAGTACACTAAAAGGTAAAGTAAAGTGGTTCAATGGAACTAAAGGGTATGGGTTCATTGAAAGAGAAGACAAAGAAAAAGACGTGTTCGTTCATTCTTCAGCTGTTAGAGAAGCTGGTTTAAAATATTTAAACGAGGGTGATGAGTTAACGTTTGAAGTGGAGAGCACGGAAAAAGGTCCTTCAGCAGTAAAACTGCAGAAAACATCTTAATCTAAATTTCCAAAAATCACTGGTTAACGGGGCATTAAGATAAGCTTTGCTTTTTTATTGTCCCGCTAATTTCTTCTTAAAAAAGACACATTTTTTTCATAAATAGTTATCATGATTATAAAAAAAAAATTATCTACTCTAAGATCACATTCTCACAGAATGCACGCTGGGCTTTTGCTTAGCTTATAATCAAATATATATAAATTTAATTAAAATTAGGATAAATATAACAAGGACGCAGCAGTAGCTCAGTTGGTTAGAGCACTAGTTTGTGGAACTAGGGGTCGGTGGTTCGAATCCACCCTGCTGTACCAAACAATGACAAAAGAAAAAAACAACAAACCTTCTAAAGAGCTTCCATTGGGTTTTGTAGACAGACAAGAAAAAGAATTACTCGTACGTGATTTTATAATTTCTAATATTAAAGAGGTTATGATTAAGTACGGTTTTCAATATCTCGAAACTCCTAGTTTTGAGTATTCAGATAGCATTGGAAAATTTTTACCAGATAAAGAAAGGCCAGATGAAGGGGTTTTTTCATTTAAAGATGAAAATAAATGGTTATCTTTGAGATACGATCTTACAGCACCGCTAGCTAGGTACGTTGCAAAAAATTATTTAGAGATTCCTAAGCCATTTAAAAGATACCAACTAGGTACTGTTTGGAGAAATGAAAAGCCGGGACCTGGCAGGTTTAGAGAGTTTTTGCAATTTGATGCAGATTATGTTGGAACAAAAAGTTTACAGGCAGATGCAGAATTGTGTGTCATGATCTCAGAAATCCTTGAAAAGTGTGGACTTACGAAATCAGAATATATCATCAAAATTTCATCAAGAAAAATCACTGAAGAATTATTTAAAAAAATAAACATTACAGACAATCAACAAAAGCTTACTACTCTGAGAGCCCTAGATAAAATTGATAGACTTGGTTGGAATGGAGTAAAAGAATTATTAGGCGATGGAAGAAAAGACAAATCAGGTGATTTTACAAAAGGTGCAAAATTAAAGCTTGAAGCTATTAAAACAATAGAAGAAACACTTAAGCAGAATTCACCTGAAACAGAAGATTTAATTGGAATATTGAAAATTTTTAAGGATTACAATTTTAACAATTTTGAATTCGATCCATCAGTTATTCGCGGGCTAGAATATTATACAGGCGCAATTTTTGAAGTGAATTTAAAATTTGATGTTACAAATAATAAAGGGCAAGTTATTCAATTCGGATCCATAGGGGGCGGGGGAAGATATGATAATCTGGTAAATAATTTTGGAAATTATGATGCGCCCGCTACAGGGATATCAATTGGTTTAGATCGGTTGGTTTATGCTTTGATTCAAAAAAAAGAATTTAAAGTAAAACAAACTAAACCAGTTGTAATTTGTGTTTTCGATAAAAATTCAATCAAAGATTACATAAATGTTCAAACAATATTAAGAGAAGCTGGTATCAGCACTGAAATTTATCCCGGAGAAAGTAAATTAAAAAAACAAATGGAGTATGCAAATAAAATAAAATCTCCAGCAGTTATCTTGTATGGTGAGAATGAAATTAAATCAGGGAAGCCGACTTTGAGGAATTTAAGTTCAGGTGAAGAAAAATCAATTGAAATAAAAGAATTAGTTAATGAAATCAAAAAAATTATCTGAATTAATAATTAAGACCTTTAAGAGTAATGGTTTTGTTTTATCAGAACCTGATGTTCTTTTAGACTCAGACTATATCATTGAAAGATCAGGTGAAAAATTTAGAAGTTCAATGCTAACTTTTGATAGAGAAGATGGGAAAACGATGTGCCTTAGACCAGACTTAACAGTTGCATCGTGTATAAGTTTCTTACAAAAAAAGTCTTCCTCCAAAATTTATTACTCTGGTCAAGCTTATAGAAGATCAGAAAGCAAAGGTGCAAATTTCATTAATGATCAATTAGGTATCGAAATTCTAGGTTCGAAAAATCTAATTAAAGATGATTTAAAAGTAATAAGCACAATCTTAAATTCAGCAAAAAAAATTAAAATGAAAAAAATTAAAATTAAAGTAGGCGACATAAGTTTATTTAAGAGCTTGATCAATGCTCTTGAAATGCCCGATAGATGGAAGCTAAGATTGATAAGGCACTTTTGGAGACCAGTTTACTTTGAAGAACTTTTAAAGAGGTTAGAAAAAAATACAGATATTGATGCTGTAACTTTTGATGCAGATAAGAAAAGATTTTATGAAATGAAAAAATTTGATCAAAATAAAATAATTGCTGGAAGGTCAATCTCAGAAATTTTAAAAAGATTTGATAAAAAAATTAAAGACCCAAGATCATTCACAGACGGAAAAAAAATTGTAAAAATTATTAAAGCTTTTTTAAAAATTAATTGCAAACTTTCAAAACTAGATGATGAGCTATTAAATTTTGCAAAAAAAAATAATCTAAAAGTAAATATATTTAAAAATTTTAAATCCATTCGAAATTTAAAAAAACTTAATCAAGATGTGAATTTTGTTACAAATTTTGGTAGAGAAGTTGAGTATTATACTGGAATTGTATTTGAGGTATTTTCGGGCACAAAAGAAATTGCTTCAGGTGGTCGCTATGATGATCTGCTAAAAAGTTTAGGAGCTAAAAAGAGTATTCCTGCCGTTGGTGCAGCAATAAACCTAAAAAATATATGAAAGATTTGATTACCATAGGTTTGCCAAGTAAAGGGCGATTAAAGGAAAAATCAATATCATTTTTTAATGATAGAGGATTAAAAATTATACAAAGCGAAAAAGAAAGAAATTATTTTGGAACTATCGAAAATAAACCCAACCTTAAAATTATATTTTTACACGCTAAAGAAATTATTCAAAGATTAGGAGACGGAACACTAGATATCGGTGTATCTGGTCTAGATCTTTTGAAAGAGTCAGACATAAATTTACAAAGCAAAATAAGTATTCAAAAAAAACTTGATTATGGAAATGCTAATTTAGTAATTGCTGTGCCAGATGACTGGATAGATGTGCAGACAATTGCTGATCTTGAAGAAATATCATTTGATATAAGATCAAAAAGAAATACTAGGTTGAGAGTTGCAACTAAGTATCCAAATTTAACTAATGATTTTTTGATTTCAAAAGGGGTTACCCAATACAAATTAATACCTAGCCTTGGTGCTACAGAAACATATCCTTTTATTGGCTCTTCAGAGATAATTACTGATATTACATCTACAGGGAAAACTTTGGCTGATAATAATCTACGAGTTCTTAAAGACGGATTGATACTTAGCTCTAGAGCATGTGTGTTTGTTGCAAAAAAAAAGTTTAAAAAATTGCAGCCTTTTGTAAAATATTTAGCTCAATGAACTTCTTAAAAAAAATATTTTTACCAACAATTTTAACAATTTCAATCTTATTATTAATTTACACTTTTTATAAATCAGAAATTGTTATGGATGGCTTTAATAGAAATTATTACAAAACTTATTACTTAATTTCCACAATATTAATTTGTTTTTCAATTATTACATTATTGTTAAATGAAAAAATAAAAGAATATTTAATTATTTCAGTTATTAGTTTAATTGTTTCATTATATCTATTCGAAGGATATTTAATTTTTAAACTAAAACAACAATTTTCAAAAGAACAACTTTTAAAAGAACAGCTTTATAAAAAACAAACTGGTAATGAATGGGATACAAGAAATATATTAAATATTTATAAAGATTTAAAAAAGACGAATAATAATATCACTGTATTAGTTTCTAAAGCCTCAAGAAGAAGTTTAAATAAAAATTACAATATTTTTCCTTTATCATCAGGAATATCAAATTCAGAAACAATTAATTGTAATGAAAATGGTTATTATTCAATTTATCAAAGTGATAGATATGGTTTTAATAATCCAGACAAGGAGTGGGATAAAAAAGAAATTGAGTATCTTTTAGTTGGAGACTCTTTTACACACGGTGCTTGTGTAAATAGACCAAACGATATTTCTTCTGTTTTAAGAAACATATCAAATAAATCTGTTTTAAATTTGGGAACGAATGGAAATGGACCTTTAACTGAATATGCCACTCTAAGAGAATATTTAGATACAAATGTCAAAAAAATTTTATGGATTTATTTTGAGGGAAATGATTTAGAAGGTTTAAAAAGTGAATTGACAAATAATATTTTAATTAACTATTTTGATGATAGTAATTTTACTCAAAATCTTAAATCTAGACAAAATGAAATTGATAGTTTGTTATCAAATATAATTAAAAAAAGAGAAAAAATAAAAGAAAGAGAAAGAAATACTTTTAAATCAGATTTAATAAATTTTATTAAAATTGATAATATAAGACTTACAATTTCACCAACTCAAGCACCAGCGCCAGAATTCAAACAAATACTTCAATTGGCAAAAGAACTTACGAATAAAAATAATTCAAAAATATATTTTGTGTATTTACCTGCATACTATCGTTATACAAATATCTATGACAATACAAATTATAATTTAGTAAAAGGGATCGTAAATGAATTAAAAATTCCATTTATAGATATACATAAAGAAATTTTTGAAAAAGAACAAAATCCTTTAAAATTATTTTCTTTTGGACTCTTTGCGCATTATAATATTGATGGATATAAGAAGGTTGCTGAAACTATTTTTGATTTTACTAAAGACTAAACCCCACTCTCCGCATATCGTCTAATTATGTTTTGAATAAATTTTTTAATTATTTAGATACGGAGAAATTGATTTAAAATTTTCATATGTGTCATTAGAAATATAAATCAAATCTGATTGAAAAAGGTAATTCGTAATTAAATTTCCACTATTTGAGATTCCAAAAAGTTTATAATTATTTGGTACTAAAGTTTTTTCGACATCATAAATTTGTAATGGCTTCTCATAAATCTCGGAAAAAATTAACTCTAGTTGAATTAATTTAATTATATTGTTTTTCAAAAGATTTTGCGCACCTAGAAGAACTTTATCCTCAAATCCTTGAGTATCTATTTTTAATATATCAATATTTGATATATTTTTTTCTTTTACATATTCATCTAAAGTTATTATTTCCGTATTTACTTTTTTTTTAGTGTAATTTTTATCATCAATTTTTAGACTATTACTTCTTTTTTTAAGCCAAGTAGTATTAGGTATTAAATTCTTAAAGCTTGAATGACCACTACTAGCATTGATATTAAATTCTAAGTTTCCTTTCTTATCACCTACTGCTACGTTATTTAAATATAAATCTTTATCATTAACATATTTTTTTTTTAAAACATTCATCCCTTCAATATTAGGTTCAAAACTATGAATTATAGGACTTTGAAAAATTTTTTTATATCTTTGTATCGACTCCCCTTTATTTGCCCCAACATCAAAAATGATTGGATTTGACTTCGTAATTAACGATTTGGTTAAACTATCTAAGTCTGTAGTATCAGTTGTTTTAACCTTCATTATTTTATAACCAAAAAAATTAATTATGTTTTGAATAAATTTTTTCATCAAATCTAATTTGTTTGTAATTGATCGAAAATAATATACATGAAAAAAAAACAAAAAACCCCCGAAACACTCGTTTCGAGGGTTTTAATTTTGTTTAGTGTATGTATTTAGAGTGTTCTTTAAATGAAAACGTATTACATTCCCATTCCACCCATACCGCCCATGCCACCGCCCATTGGAGGCATAGCAGGACTAGCATCTTTTTCTTCAGGTTTGTCTGCAATCATTGCTTCAGTTGTAATTAATAACCCCGCTATTGAAGCAGCATCTTGCAATGCTGATCTTACAACTTTAGTTGGGTCAATAATTCCCTTAGCAAACATATCCACGTAATCCTCATTCTGAGCATCGTAACCCTGAGAAGCTTTTTTACCTTCTAAAAGTTTACCTACAACAACAGAACCATCAACACCTGCGTTAGCAGTAATTTGTCTGATCGGGGCTTGAAGAGCTTTTTTTACAATTTCAACGCCGGCTTTTTGGTCATCACCTTTTACTTTAACACTATCTAAATCTTGTGCAGCATAAAGTAATGCACATCCACCGCCGATTACTACACCTTCTTCGACGGCTGCTCTAGTTGCATTAAGAGCATCTTCAACTCTATCTTTTCTTTCTTTCACTTCAACTTCTGTAGCACCACCAACTTTAATCACGGCAACGCCACCAGCAAGTTTAGCCAATCTTTCTTGAAGTTTCTCTTTATCATAATCAGATGTTGTTTCATTGATTTCAGATCTTATTTGATTACATCTAGCCTCAATATCAGATTTTTTACCTTCACCAGCTACAATCGTACTGTTCTCTTTATCAATTTTTACTTTTTTACAAGAACCAAGATCTCCAATTTTCACGTTCTCTAATTTAATTCCAAGATCTTCTGAGATGACCTGTCCTCCTGTTAGAATAGCAATA
>CACJQQ010000014.1 GCA_902595625.1 uncultured Pelagibacteraceae bacterium
TATTTAATATTTCTTGAATTTTATCTATATCTTCTTTTGGAGAATTGGCATCAGTGACTATTAGATGAAACTTAATATTTTTAAATACCAAAGCAGCTTTATTGATTGATTTAATTAACGATCTAAGTGTTCTAAATGTATATTCATTTTTTTCCTCATCAAAAATTCTTCTTTTATTTTGATCCATTATAAGTTCAGAAGTACACGTTCTAACGATAATTTTGACGCTATTTATTTTATTTTTAATATCAATCTGCCCTAAAGGAATAGTAATAGATTTTTTCCCTTGGATGCTTAAAGTGTCGTTTAAATCTTTACTTAAAGTGGGAGAGTTAAAATTAGATTGATCTATAATTTCAAAACCTAATAATCTAGATAATTTAATAAAAATTTTTTTAAAAAAATTAGTTTTTTGTGTATTTTTAATTTTTTTCATTATGATTAATTGTATATATTAGTTTATATTCCAGTTCTATGAACATAAAATCATCGCAAACACTCGTGGAAGAGGCTCAAAAAAGTATCGAAACCTTAAGTTCTGAAGAAGTGAAAAAACTTGCTGAAAGTAAAGAAATTACTTTAATTGACATTAGAGATATTCGAGAAATCTGGAAAGAGGGAACAATTGAAAATTCTAAGCATATTCCTAGAGGTATGTTGGAATTTTGGCTTGATCCTGAAAGCACTTATTATCAAGCTAACAAGATAAAAGATATTAAGAAGATGGTTCTGTTTTGTGCATTAGGATGGCGCTCTGCATTAGCAACTAAATCATTAGTAGATATGGGGTTTAAAAACGTTGCACATGTTGATGGTGGATTTGATGCTTTAAAAAAAACTGGTTTAAAAATAATCACTAAAGAAAAAAAATAAAATTATTTTCTAGCTTCTTTTAAAGCAAATTCAAGTCTATCCTGGCCCCAAAAAATCTTATTATTTGCAACAAATGTTGGAGCACCAAATATTCCTTTTTCATAAGCATCGGAAGTTTTTTTTCTTAATGAATCTTTTATCAATGAGGATGTTGATCTTAATGCAAATGTTTTTGGATTGACATTTAAATTTTTTAATACCTTTTGAATTACTATTTCATCATTCATATTTAATCCATCTTGCCAAATAGTGTTAAAAATATTATCTATATAATAACTTTTAATATTATCTTCCTCAGCCACTAAAACTCCGCGCATTAAGTTTAAACTACGTATGGGAAAATATGAGTTAAATTTAAATCTTACATCATTTTTTTCAGCTATAAGCTTGCAATCTCTAATCATGTGCCTTGCTTTTGCAGGTATGAAAGCAGGAGCTTTAATCCCATGTAAATTATGCAGTCCGCCTAAAAGTATAGGATTATACTTAATTTTAATTCCTTCTCTATTTTCAATTTTTCTCACTTCTTTATGAGCCAGAAAAGAGTAGGGGCTAATAAAATCAAAGTAAAATTCAAAAGGCTTAATCATTAAAGCTAATTTTTTTAGCAAAGAAAATTCTAAAAAACCAATAGAAAACTAATCCGATTGGGCCTGTAAAGTAAGTTAAAATCAAAGAAGGGATAGTGATTACTTTTGGTATGAAAAATTTTTTGCTATCTCTTACAATCCATGATCCTGCAAACAAACTAATAGCTAAAAAGTGAAGCCAAAAAATCAATAACAAAGCCTCATTTGCAAACATGGAGTAAAGTCCGTCTAATCCACTATATAATTCAAATCCGTCAAAAATATTTTCTTCTAGATAAATTAAATAAGATAAATAAGCATAACAAGCTCCCAAAAGAAGCGGAACAACTACTGATTGGGTAAGAAAATTTGTAACTTGATGATGGGGAATAAAAATTAATAATAGCCAAAAGGGTATTACCCCCCAATTAGCGACTAAATAAATATTTTCATAAGTTAATAAAGACAATAAATTATTTATCATAAAAAATAATATAGTATATTAGCTAAATGAATCCCACAGTTAATAAAAGTGATTTTGAAGATTTAACTACAAATTTAAGAGACTTAGCTTATTCATATTTAGAAAAATATAGTCCCTCAAAACAACAATTAAAAGTTTACTTATTAAAAAAATATTTGACTAAAATAAAAGGAACAAAATCTAAAAAAGAAGTTACATCAATTATTGACCAAATTGTTTTAAATCTTGAAAAAAATAAAATTTTAAATGACGAAATGTATTCTGACTCTAAAGCAAGAATGTTTTTAAGAAGAGGTTATTCACTAAATAAAATCAATCAATCTTTAAGAAATAAGGGAATAGATAATAAGTTTATTAAACAAAGTATAGACAAGATAAAAGAAGACGAAATAGAGCCAGATTTTATATCAGCTATAAAATTATGTAAAAGAAGAAGAATTGGCCCTCTTAGACCAGAGGAAAATAGAGAATTATTTTATAAAAAAGATATGGGTATTTTAGCAAGAGGTGGATTTAGTTTTGAATTATCAAAGAGAGTTTTAGATTTAGAAAAAAATGAATTTAATAAATTAATCAAGATTATTTGATTTTCTTTTTTTTTCCTCCTCTACTAAAACATCTAGTTTTCTTTTTAAGGCATTTCTTACCAAAATAAAAAACAAAACGCCGAAAAATGTTACTGATAAAATTATTATTGCAATAGTTTTAAACATCTAAATTTTCTGATCTTTTAATTAGTAGACTGGGATTTCTGTAATCTTCTTTACCATATAAAAATGGCTTTTCATCAAGAGTTTTAATAATAGCACCAGCATTTTGAGCTACCGCATGTCCGGCTGCGTAATCCCATTCGTTAGCCCTTTCTCTAGCTGCATAAATATCATATTCTCCAGTTGCTATCACACAAAATTTATATGAACTAGCCATCTTAACTATTGAAGTAACATTAAACTCTTTTAATTTATTTAAAATTATATCTGAAGGTTTGATCGAACTAGATAGTGCTACTATCTGTCCTTCTGGTTGTTGTTTTTTACAATTAATTTTTTTAGCTTCTCCATTATCAATTACAAAACTTTCTCCAGGACCATAAGTATAAAAAAGTCGATTTTTTTTTGGAACACCCACAACACCAAGTACTGGAACGGTATTAATCACTAAAGCAGCATTAAGTGTGTATTCATCCTTTCCAGCAATATATTCCTTTGTTCCATCAATGGGGTCTATTAACCAAAAAACCTTAGCTTCATTTTTTTTATCTAAGTCAACAGTTTCTTCCGAGACTATTGGTATATTTGGAGTAAGATTTTTAATTTTGTTTGTGATTAATTCATTAACTTTAAGATCTCCATTACTTACCGGAGATTTGTCTTTTTTAATCTCAATTTGTAAGCCTCTTTTATAAAGCTCAATAGATGTCTTCCCAGCATCTTTAAAGGTATCAATCAAACTTTCGCTAATAGTTTTTAAATCACTTGATTTCATTGTTTACTTTTTCAAGATTAATATTTTCAACATTAATTACTCTTTTACCGTAATTTTCAAAATTAACTGTGACTTTGTTACCAATTATTGACTGAACTTGACCAATTCCCCAATTTTTATTTGTAGGATTTATTACATAATCCCCTGGTTCAAAATCAATAAGCATCATGGAAAATTATTCTAATTTCGATTATACACTTAAATAATGAATTCACTAGGAATTAATAAACCAAAAAAAGAGACGAAAGTGGTTGTTGCTATGTCTGGAGGAGTAGACTCATCTGTTGTAGCAGCACTTATGAAGCAAGAAGGATATGATGTTACTGGTATTACTTTAAAATTATATGATGATAGCAAACAAGCAAAAGAAGGAAGACAATGTTGTGCAGGTCAAGATATTTTAGATGCAAAAAGGGTGTCGGAGAAAATAGATATAAATCATAAAATTTTATTTTATCAAAAGAAATTTAAATCAGAAGTTATAGACTCTTTCATAGATAGTTATGCTGCAGGCGAAACACCGATTCCGTGTGTACAATGCAATCAAACAGTAAAATTTAGAGATTTGTTTAAATATGCAAAAGAATTAAAAGCTGACGCTCTTATAACTGGTCATTACGTTTCTAGAATTCATGTTAATGGGCACGCAAATATGTACAGAGCTAAAGATCAAAATAGGGACCAAAGTTATTTTTTATTTAGCACTACCCAAGAACAATTAGATTATTTGAGATTCCCATTAGGAGAAATTGATAAATCAGAAACCAGGGCATTGGCAGATAAGTTAAAATTAAACGTAGCTTCCAAACCAGATAGTCAAGATATTTGTTTTGTTCCTAATGGAGATTATGCTTCAGTTATAAAAAAATTTAGACCGGAGTCATTTAAGCCTGGAAAAATACTTGATCTAAAAGGCAAGCAAATAGGAAAGCATGACGGAATTATCAATTACACGATAGGCCAAAGAAAAGGGATTAAAATTGCAAGCAACAATCCATTGTATGTCGTTAATATAGATGCTGACAATAATACTATAATTGTAGGCAACAAAGAATGTCTTGAAATTAAAGAAATTAAATTAAGAGATTTAAATATCCTTGGATCTAATAAAGAATTCAATAATGTTATAAATATAAAAGTAAGATCTACAGGCAGACTGTTAAAAGCCAAAATAAATATTTTAAATAACTCTGCTGCGGATGTTGAAATTTTAGATAAAGAAACAGGAATTTCTCCGGGACAAGCTTGCGTATTCTATTCCAAAGACAATTTTGGGGATAAAGTGTTAGGAGGCGGATGGATACATAAGACTTATAATAAAAATTTATCCACTAAGTTAACAACCTAAATTATTACTCGTTAAAAGTGATAACAATTTTTTTTGAATATGATTTAATATTCTTAATTAAGAGGCAACTCTTAACTGGCCAATTAAGGAAAAACCGAGAGGTTCAAGCTTAAAGGGCAGAAAGGTGAACCTAGTAGCGCTAGAATAGTTCATCGGTACGGCTTGGCGGTAGCGCCTAAAACGACGAGCCAAAACTACTAAATTTCTGGGCGAAAGCCTAGAAATTTATGTGGTTCTCTTCCAAAATAATCTTGTAAATAAATAAAATAGTATAACACCAACAAAATAGTTCCATTCAAGTGCATGCTTGAAGTGGGTATTACCCTTACTTACCAGTATCGGTAAACTTAAAACGGCAACTAATGCCAAAATTGAAACTAACAGTGCTTTCAAAAATAATACTTTTTTATTAATTAAATTTTTGATTTTTTCTCTAATTTTAAAAAAATGATAAACAAGTATACCCTGCGCTATGAGTTCAAAAATAATAAATAACAATAAAACAACTCTTCTCATCAACTTATAAATTTGAATATCAAATTTAATACCTAAGAAAATAGAATGGATTGCTAAAAAAATAGCAGACAAAACTCCAAAAGTTTTAAATTTATAATTTATATTTGTTAATTTATATTTATTAACTAAAACATTATTATTTTTCCAATAATTATAAAGTATTATTGCTGTAATTATCATCGCTGGTTTGAAAATCAAATATTGAGGAAATGTTCTTGAGGCTCGACTAATTGACAAACTTCCATCTAAATAAGGAATAGAAAATGCAGATCTTCCAAGTTGATCTACTGAAAAAAAAGTATCATTTAAGAATTCATAATTTTGGGAAATTAATAGACAAAAATTAATTGCTATCAATGGAATAAAAAAAATCCATATACTCAACTTTCTTATTTGAGCTATCTCATTCATGAAAATTTAATTGATTATTTTTTCTTATTTCTTTTTCTTGCTCTTCTTTTTTTAGAGCCAATTTTTCTTCTACCACGGTGCTTTTTAGGATAACCCATATTTTTGCCTCCTTTTAGTATCTTAATTAGACAATTAATATATAAATATCAATTATAATTATTTATGAAAAAGTCCATAAAGACATTTCTAAAACATCCCACAAAAGATAGTTCAAATAGATCTGCAAATCCAGCAGTCATAAGAGCATCTACTATACTCTTTAACACTATGCAGGAACTTTATGATCACGAAAAAAAAATAAAGAAGCATCAAAGTGTAAGTCACTACAGCTACGGGCGTTATGGAAGCTCAACGACCATTGAATTAGAAAATATGCTTAAAGAGTTAGAGCAAGCTTATCATGTATTTTTGACAGGAACAGGTTTTGGAGGAGTTGCGCTAGCCATTATGAGTCTGTGTAGACCAGGTGATGAAATTTTAGTATCCGATAATGTTTATGGCCCAACTAAAGAAATATCTCAAAAGCTACTAAAAGAGTTTAATATTACAGCAAGGTTTTATAATCCAGACTCTTTTGAAGATTTAAAAAGAAAAGTTTCAAAAAATACAAAAATGATTTTAGTAGAAAATCCTGGTAGTAATACTTTTGAATTTCAAGATTTATCAAAAATTATCAGATTAGCAAAAAAGAAAAAAATTTTTAGTTTTCTTGATAATACATGGGGGACTCCATTGTATCTAAAACCTCTAAAACTAGGATTTGATATGTCTTTTTCCTCAGCGACGAAATATTTCTCAGGTCATTCAGATGCAATGGGTGGTTCACTTGCAGTCAATAAAAAAGTTTTTAAACAAATTATGTTTTTTTTTATAAACTCTCCGGATATAGAATGTCTGCTGATGAGGCCTATTTAATTATTAGAGGTTTAAGAACATTAGATACTAGATTAAATCAACATTATGAAAATACTAAAAAAATAATTAATTTTCTTAAAAGACAAAAAAAGATAAAAGAAATTCTTTATCCTCATAATCCTTCAAGCAAAAATTATAAACTTTGGAAAAAATATTACTCTGGAGCCACTGGATTATTATCAATAGTTATTAAAAGTAAACAAAAATCTTCTGTTATAAAATTTGTAAATTCATTGGAACTTTTTGGTATTGGTTACAGCTGGGGAGGATTTGAAAGTCTTGCAATTTTACAAGAACTTCGCTCTAGTAAAAAGGATGAATATATTCAAGGCAGAAATTACTTTAGGTTTAATAATGATGAGCACATAGTTAGATTACATATTGGTTTAGAAGATCCTAAAGACTTAATCACTGACTTAAAACGATCATTAAGGTATATAAAATAGTGTTTAAATTTATTCCTAATAGACTTGCACTAGTAGTTCTTATTTCAGCTTCTAGCATTATTTTAATTTCTATGGGCTTGCGGCAGACTTTTGGTTTATTTTTTTCGGCATTTGAAGAAGGTTTAGGATGCACTAGAACAGAGTTTGGTTTAGCAATTGGAATTCAAATGCTTTTTTGGGGCATGTTTGCACCTTTATTCGGTTTAATAGCTGACAAACTTGGTGGCAATAAAGCTGTTTTCATTGGGTTTACAATTTTTGGTATAGGTATCTACATGCTCTACGCTGGACCTAACACAGGTATTTTTTTCCAGATAAGTCTTGGTGTTTTAGTTGGAATAGCTCTTGGAGCTACGGCAATAGGTGTCCCAGTTTCAGAGGTTGGAAAACATTTCCCAAATCAAAATAGAACTATTGCTACTGGAATAGTAACAGCAGCAGCCTCGGTTGGTTATTTTTTATCACCATTATTTACAAAATATAGTCTAGGCTTAGTTGGGTGGGAACAAACTTTAAAATATTTTATGTATTTTATAGCTTTAGGTCTTCTGGCATCTCTTTTTTTATTACCGTCAAAGGCTATTTTAAATTCTTCACAAGCCGATAGAGATCAAAGTTTTATATCAGCAATTAAAGAAGCCTTTTCTCATAAAGGGTATGTTTTACTTGTTTTAGGTTTTTTTGTTTGCGGATTTCAAATAACATTAGTTGGAACTCACATTCCTGGCTACATGCAAGAAAGAGGAATGGGAGGATGGTCAGCAACAATAATTTTAGCTTTAATTGGATTTTTTAATATTTTTGGTACTTTAGGAATGGGTTATTTAGGAACAAAGTATAAAAAGAAAAATCTTCTATGCATTCTTTACGCTTTAAGGGCCATAAGTATTTGTATATTCATTTTTTCACCTTCCTCTTTACTAAATTCAATAATCTTTGGAGTTACATTTGGACTTCTATGGCTATCAACCGTACCCCCAACTAATGGAATAGTTGCTCAAATTTTTGGAACAAAATATTTAAGTTCTTTGTTTGGAATAGTTTTCTTATCTCATCAATTTGGTGCGTTTGCAGGAGCTTTTCTCGGGGGATACTTTTACGATGTTTATGGGTCATACGATTATGCATGGTATGTGGCTATAGCACTTTCTATATTTGCCACTGCAGTACATTTTCCAATAGATGAAAGAAGATTAATACGTGTTGATAAGACTATCTAAGGTTGTATTTTGAGTCTCAAAGTGAATCAAAAGTGAATCAAAACGTGAACATTTAAATAGCTCAATCTTAAAGTGTGGATAATTTTTTTGTTTAATCCAATGGTTTTTTTTAATACGCTTTAAATAACAAAGGAATAAAAATGTTTTCAAAAGAATTAAATGAGAAATTAGATCAATACCATTTATTAAATCACCCTTTTTACAAAACATGGAATGAAGGGAAACTGACGAGAGAAATTATTAAAGATTATGCTGAGCAATATTACCAACACGTTAAAGCATTTCCAAGATATATAAGTGCAACGCATTCATTGTGTGATGATATTGAAAAAAGAAAAATTCTTTTAGAAAATCTTCAAGATGAAGAGAATAAAGACGCAGACCACCCAAAACTATGGAAAAATTTTGCCACAGAAATGGGTGCTGATTCCGAGAAAATTGAAAAAGTTAAACTAGAATCTTTTACAAAAGATTTAATTGACAATTTTTTCAAACAAGGAAGAGCATCTTATGCTGAAGGTTTAGCATCTTTATACACATACGAAAGACAAATTCCTGAAATTGCTGAAACTAAAATTCAAGGACTTAAAAATCACTATGGTTGTAGCTCAAAAAAAGGACTAGAATTTTTTGAAGCTCATAAGTCAGCAGATGTTCACCATAGGGCTGAATGTGAAAAAATTACTAGACGGATTATCTAAAGAGGAACAAGTAAAAGCAGAAAAGGCCGCTCTATCGACTGCAAAATACCTTTGGAATTTTCTAAGCGGTATGTCTGCTAAGCATAATATACAAGCAGCTGCTTAATTATAAAGTTAAATAATTCAAAATGTTCAATGATTAAAGAAAGAAGAGTTGAAATAGACTCTTTAAGGGCAATATCAATTATATCTGTCATAGTTTTTTCACTTAGACAGATCATTTTTTCCAAACGGTTATCTAGGTGTAGACCTATTTTTTGTTATTTCAGGTTTTTTAATTACAAGATCAATTTTAAATGACTACAAAAAAAATAACTTTAGTTTTTATAAGTTTTACCTTCGAAGAATAAGAAGAATTTTTCCCGTTCTTTTAACGGTATTAATAGTCGTTTTCTTTTCAGGATATTTCATTTTATTAACACCAGATTTTAAGAAATTTTCATTGAGCTTACTTACTTCATTGGGATTCATTTCAAATTTTTACTTTTGGATTACTGGAGGATATTTTTCAATTAACGATGAGCTAAAACCATTGCTAAATTTATGGTCTTTATCAGTAGAAGAGCAATTTTACTTATTTTTTCCAATCTTATTATATTTTATTTTTAAATTTACAAAAAAAATTAACTATTTTTTAATATTAATTTTTATAATTTCTTTTATATCTTTTGCAATTAATATTTACTTCATCTCAAAAGGACATAGAGAT
>CACJQQ010000015.1 GCA_902595625.1 uncultured Pelagibacteraceae bacterium
ATGAAAAATTTAACACAATTTTTTCTAAAGACTTAGTTTTACTACCCTCTGATTATCCGTATTTATACACAAAAGATGAAGCCACTAAAATTTATTTAGGTGAGAAATATCATTGGAGGCTAGTTTATGAAAGTTTGGTCACTTTTATGACTAGCAAGAAAGTAATAGAGGAGAATTACAATAATTTAGAAAAAATGGGTATCGAATGGATCGATCCTTGGGAAAAACCTTTACATGAAATCTATAATTCTTATCCATGTTTATCTCCAATTCCTTCTTTAGCTGTTCACTGCGCAAATATTAATTCGATATTTGGAGTATCTCCTTTTGTAAATTTAAAAAAACTTTGGGATGATAATGAAAATTAAAGAAAATAAAAAAGCTCCTTTATTTAAACTTTCTGGAACAAAAAATGTAAAATTTGATTTAAAAAAAATAAAAGGAAAATTGATAGTATATTTTTATCCTAAAGATGATACTCCAGGATGTACTCTTGAAACCAAAGATTTTTCCAAATTATATAAAAAATTTAAAAAAATTAAATGTGAAGTGATTGGAATTTCAAAAGACTCGATCGATAGTCACGAAAAATTTAAAAAGAAATACAAGATACCATTTGAACTGCTTTCAGATCCTGACGTAAAATTACAAAAGAAATACGGTGTTTGGGGAATGAAGTCTTTTATGGGGAAAAAATTTCTTGGTACAATCAGGTCAACTGTATTCATTGATAAAGGAAAAGTTAAAAAAATTTGGTCTAATGTTAGAGTAAAAAATCACGCTAAAGAAGTATTAAATTTTGTAAGTTCTTACTAATAATAAAGGCCCGAATAATCGGGCCTTTATTTAAATCATTTTTTTTTAATTAGTCTCTAATTGAATAAGCTGATACACCTACTTCGGCTTTATCTGTTCCTAGCTTTTCAGCTGCTTTACTAATCCTCAATCCAATCGTTGATTTAAGACCTGTAAATGTAGCCCAAGATAAAACAAAACTAAATATGCAGACTGATGCAGTACCAATAAATTGAGTGCCAAAAGATGTATCTGGATTAGTTAATGGAACTACTAATGTTCCAAATATTCCAGCAAACATGTGTACTGGGATTGCACCAACAACATCATCTAAGCCATAACTTTCTAACATTTTTGTACCAAAGTACATTATGATTGCTCCAACAGATCCAATGATCATTGCTGTAATTGGTCCAGGTGTTAGAGGTTCTGCAGTAATTGCTACAAGACCTGCTAACGCTCCGTTTAACATCATAACAATATCGGTTTTACCACCAATTAGTCTTGTTAGTACAGCGCCTGTAAACGTTCCTGCTGCGCCAGCTAAATGAGTGTTAACTGCAATTTTAGAAATTGCGTTAACGTCGTCAAAAGTACCCATTGCTAATTGGCTGAATCCATTAAAACCAAACCAACCAAACCAAAGTAAAAATGTTCCAAGAGTCACTAATGGAATACTCGAAGCTGCAAATGGTTGCATAGACTTCTTTTCTCCTCTTCTTCCAAATCTTCCTTCTCGAGCACCTAAAACTATTACTCCAGCGAGTGCAGCTGCACCGCCACATCCATGAACTAATGTTGATCCAGCAAAATCTGAAAATCCGCCGCTAGCTAACCAGCCGCCTCCCCATTGCCAGCCCATAGAAATTGGGTAAATAATTCCAGCCATAATTGCTGCGAAAATAAAGAACGGCCAAATCTTAATTCTCTCTGCCACTGCTCCAGATACTATTGAAGCCGTTGCACACACGAACATTGTTTGAAAGAACCAGTCGGAATATCCTGAATAACCTGTTCCGGCATCAGAGCTGTCAGTCCAGATTGAAAATGATCCAATGTAGCCCCCTTCTGGCACGCCATAAGCCAAATTATAACCTATTAGGAAAAATACGAGTGAGCATATAGCGAATTTACCTATATTTTTCGCGGCAATTGTTGATACACTCTTAGTTGTCACTAATCCACTTTCAAGCATACAAAAACCTGCAGCCATGAAAGCAACTAGTACTCCACCTAAATAAAATCCTAATGAGTTGAAAATATATTGTCCCTCTTGAGACATTGTAGTTTCTGCGAAGCTTTGTGAGCTTATCAGTAAAGCAGAAATACAACCTAAAAAAATGAATGTTAATTTTTTCATGTTTCCCCCTTTTTTTTTGATCTTGATATCAAATTTCAAAGTTTAGAAGCATGATTTAAATGCATAAGAGACTTGTAAATAAAATAAGGCCTGGACGGGGGATCCGAACCAGGCCTTATAATTTTTCCCAACTAACGAGGGAGGGAATTTTATTTAGTCTCTTATACCGTAAGCTATTACACCGACTTCTGCTTTGTCAGTTCCTAGTCTTTCAGCTTCTTTGCTTATTCTTAATCCAATTGTATTTTTGATAATTTGGAAAACAATAAACGAGACTACGAATACGAATACCACTACTGAGATAGTTCCTAGGAATTGTGCTCCAAAAGAAACATCGCCGTTTGTTAATGGCACTGCTAATGTACCCCATACTCCAGCTACTAAGTGTGCTGGTATGGCACCTACTACGTCGTCAATTTTCATTTTGAACAATAGTTTTGTTGAGAAGTACATTAATACTCCAGCTATCGCTCCAATGAAGATTGCAGCCAACGGACTTGGTGTTAATGGCTCTGCCGTAATACCCACTAATCCAGCTATTGCGCCGTTTAGCATCATCACTACGTCAGTTTTACCACCAATTAATCTTGACACGGTTGCAGCAGCTAATACACCACCACCTGCAGCTAAGTTCGTATTGATATAAATTGTTGCTACTGAAGACACGTCTTCAAGTGTTCCAGCGGCTAATTGCGATCCACCATTAAAACCAAACCAACCTAACCAAAGTATAAATACTCCTAAGGTTGCTAATGGAATAGATGATGCCGCAAAAGGCGCCATAGGCTTAGCTTCTCCTCTACCTGAGAATCTGCCTGATCTAGCACCAAGAACGATGGCACCAGCTAAAGCAGCAGCTCCTCCAGCAGCATGTACTAGTGTAGAACCAGCAAAATCAGAGAATCCTGCAACAGATAACCATCCGCCACCCCACTGCCAACCCATTGAAATTGGATAGATAATTCCAGTTAAAATTGCGGCAAATAAGAAAAATGGCCAGATTTTAATTCTCTCAGCTAATGTACCAGATACGATTGACATTGTAGTGGCGCAGAATACCATTTGGAAAAACCAATCAGATCCATCTGAATAGCCTGTCTCAAGTTTTGATGCATCACTCCACGGTGTAAATGTACCGATATATCCACCTTCTGGAATACCGTAAGCTAAATTATAACCAACCAGCCAGAACATCACTCCGGCGATTGAATAAAGACCTATATTTTTTGCACAGATTGCTGATACAGACTTTGATGTTACTAGACCTGACTCTAACATTGCAAAACCTGCGGCCATCCACATGACCAAGAAACCTGACATCAAAAATAATATAGTATTAAATATGTATTGTACTTCTGCAGACACTGTGGTCTCAGCATAACCTAAACCAGCAAAACCAAAGTAAATGGTTGTACCTGCTAAAAAGTAACCAATGTATTTTTTCATAAGTTCTCCCTTGTTGGAGGCCTTATAAAATTTATAAGTTTAAATTAGTATTGATATATAGAAATTTTAGCTATGCAGTTTTTGCAAGTAGTTAGCCCCTATTTGAGATTATCAAATAAGGGCTAAATAAACGTTTATCGATTAAACATTTCTTTTAAGCTTTTAGCAGGTAAAAACTTAACTTTTTGTGATGCAGCGATTTGAATTGACTCACCTGTTCTAGGATTTCTTCCTACTCTAGCTTTTCTCTTTGCTACTTTATAAGTACCAAAACCAGCTATCTTTACAGTATCGTCATTTTTCAAAGCATCTAAAATTATAGTCGTTATTGAGTCAAAAGTTCTTTCAGCATCAGCTTTACTTTGACCCAAAGTTGACGATATTTTCGCTACTAGTTGTTTTTTATTCATTTTATGCCCCTTTATTGGTTAATTTCTAATCTGCAGAAAAACCTAATAAAATCAATGTTTTTTTGGTGTTTCACGTAAATGTTAACACAATATATTGTGCCTCAAAAAGTGTTGATTTTATTGACTTTTTTAGCTTAAAAAAGTGGCTTAAAACAAGCCTAAATCTTTAAGGTCATTAAATGTTGTGAAAAACATTAAAGAAAGTAACAAAAATAGCCCGATTCGAAAAAAACCCTCCTGAGTTTTTTGAGTTAAAGGACGGCCTAAAATCTTCTCAAAAGCATAAAACATTAAATGTCCCCCATCTAACATCGGAATTGGGAAAAGATTTATAAATCCTAAACTTATAGAAATATAAGCCATAATACTAAGGAAAGCTACAATTCCAAACTTAGCAACCTGACCAGTTATTTTAGCAATTTTAATTGGGCCTCCTAGTTGAGAGGTGTCACCTGTACCTTTAAACATGGAAATAACGAATTCCCATGATGCTTCAATAACAAACCAAGTTTCTTTAACAGCATAATATAATGCTGTAGCAGGGCCTAATCTCTGCCTATTTATCTCTTCATTTAAAGGAGCGACTTTAATTCCAATAATCTTCTTGTTAATTTGATTCCCTAGCGAGTCTTTTCCTTCAATAAATTTTGGCTTTACTTGTAAAGTAAGTTCATTCCCCTTTCTTAAAACCTGTATATCAATAGTTTCTGAGGATGAAGCATTTATGAAAGTTGAAACCTCCATAATACTTTTTACTTCTCTTTCGTTTATTGATTGAATTACATCACCTGATTTAATGCCCGCAACATAAGCCGGGCTTTCTGGCTGAACATCTTGGATTTGGGCAGGCGTAAAATCCTTACCTGCAAACATATAAATAAAAGCAAAAATCACTATAGCGAGTAAAAAATTAGCAAAAGGTCCTGCAGCTACTATTAAGGATCTTTGATAGAGAGGTTTTACAACAAATAGTTTTTTTCTATCTTCCTCATTATATTCTTTTAATAGTTCTTCTTGCTCTGCTTGACTAAAGACATTTCTATCGCCAAAAAATTTTACGTATCCACCTAAGGGTATTGCACAAAATTTCCATCTGGTACCTGATTTATCATTAAAACCAAATATTTCTTTACCAAAACCAATTGAAAAATCAGTAACTCCAACACCATATTTTTTTGCAAAATAATAATGTCCATATTCGTGTATGAAAACAACTATGGTTAATAAAATTATAAATGGAATTATAAAAGATATTAAAATTTCCACTCGTTTACCTTTGTAAATATAAAGTTTCTAAAAGCCATTAGTCTTGCATTATTCTTCATAGAAGCGGGATAAACAAAATGTGTTTCTGTGGGTTTCCCTGTTTCCTCAGGTAAAACTTTAGTTATATTACTTACGTTATGAGCGATGTAATCTGGTAAAGCAGCTAAACCAACTCCGCTTTGTACTGCTAATAATAATCCGTAAACGCTGTTTACTTTCATAATCGATTTTCTTTTTTTTCCATCTTTAATACCATGTTTTAAAACCCAGTCAGGATTATAAACTGGAGATGGAGCTCCTTTTCCGTAAGTTATAAATTTATGTTTATCTAAATCTTTTAAAGTTTTTGGATATCCATTTTTTTGCAGGTAATCATTTGAACCGTAAATATGATAATTAAAATCAACAAATTTTTTTTGAATTAAATTTAATTGTTTTGGCCTTCTCATTCTTATTGCTACATCTGCTTCTCGTGTACTTAAATCAAGTTCTTTATCATCAAATATTAATTCAATTTCAATATCTGGATGTAAATCCATAAATTCTTTTATTCTAGGTGTAAGCCAAGTCGTGCCAAAACTTACTACTGTAGTAACAGTAAGTTTTCCATTTAGTTTATCTTTGTGTCCGCTAAGATTAGACTCAACATCTTTCAATTTTGAAATAATCTCATGTGCTGATTTGTAAAGATATTCACCATTTTCAGTCAAAACTAAACCTCTTGCATGTCTTTCAAAAAGTTGAACTTTTAAATCGCTCTCTAATGCTTGAATTTGGCGGCTTATGGCTGATTGGCTTAAATTTAATATAGTAGAGGCTTTAGTAAAACTAGAGGCCTCAGCAACAGTATGAAATATTTTTAATTTATCCCAATCCATAGATAAAGTTAATTATAAGTTATTTATTTGGATTTACTATAGCTCTTCCAAAAAACTCACCCTTAAGAAGTTTAGGATAGGTTTCTAAAAGTTCAGTAAATGAAAGCTCTTTAGTGAAGGATTTTACTTTGGAAAAATCTATTAACTTAGCTGCTTCACCCCAAACGAATTCTCTTCGTTTTATTGATGATCCTGACGAATCAATTCCCCACAGTTTAACTCCTCTTATAATAAATGGCATAACATTTGTATTAATTTTGATACCACCAGCATTTCCGCAAGCAGCTACTATCCCGCCAGGTTTTGTTTGAGCAAATATTTTGGTTAAGGCAGCTCCACCAACGGTGTCTACTACTCCATCCCACACACCTTTTTCTAATAATTTACTCTCTCCCTCAAACTCTTTTCTGTCGATAATATTTTTTGCACCTAAATCTTTTAAGTAATCGTTCTTGTCTTTTTTACCTGTAACAGCATGAACATCGTATCCCATTTTTGATAAAATCATTACAGCAATACTTCCAACACCGCCTGTTGCACCAGTTACTAAAACATCTTTAACTTTTTCACCTAATAGTAATTCTTCTTTCGCTTTTACAGCAAATGAACAAAGTAAAGCAGTAAAGCCTGCTGTACCTAACATCATGGCTTTATGTGTATCTAATTCTTTTGGTATCTTAATTAAAAAATTTGAGTCAACTTTTGCGTATTGAGAAAATCCTCCAAAATATGCCTCTCCTACTCTAAATCCTGTAAGAATTACTTTATCATCTTTTGTAAATTTACTATCTTCGCTCTCTACTACTGTTCCTGAAAAATCTATTCCCGGAACAAAAGGAAATTTTCTTACAATCTTTCCTCCATCATTTAAAATCAGAGCATCTTTATAATTTAAGCTTGAATAGT
>CACJQQ010000016.1 GCA_902595625.1 uncultured Pelagibacteraceae bacterium
CATATACACAATATTCAGGAATGGCTGGTATGAGTTATTTATTTTTAATTTTATTTATTGTTTCAAATTTAGTTTTATTTGGAGGTGTTTACTGGTCTAAATTTGCACACATGTTTTATAAACCTGGTGCAGCGATTCAAAAAAATTTAGCAGAAGCCGATGGTTCTAGAGACAATTTGCCACCGCCCGCCGACGCTCCAGAGCAATTTGGACTGGGAATTAAAAGAGAACAACCAAAGCATTATTAAGAAATTTATGTTATTAAACTTTAAGGGAGAAATATAATTTATGTCAACTTTTGTATACATGACGAGATGCGATGGATGTGGACATTGTGTAGATATTTGTCCATCAGATATAATGCATATTGATGAAACTATTAGACGAGCAAAAAATATTGAACCGAACTTTTGTTGGGAATGTTATTCATGTGTAAAAGCTTGTCCAAATCATGCAATAGATGTCCGAGGTTATGCTGACTTTGCACCAATGGGACATAGCGTGAGAGTAAGAAGAGAAGAGGAAAAAGGAACTATTTCATGGAGAATTAAATTCAGAAATGGAACAGAAAAAAATTTCGTTTCACCGATTACAACTAAACCTTGGGGTAAATTTATTCCTAAATTAGCTGAAGAAGACAAACCAAATCAAGGCGAAATAACTACACAAAGACTTTACACAGAACCTAAAGGGTTAAATATTGACGGAGATCTTCCTACTGTAAGTAAAGATTCATTTAAAAAAGGTGTTTACTATTAATGGCTAATGTAAAAACACATGTTGAAGAAAGTGATATCCTCATTATTGGTGGTGGTATGGCCGGTACAGGAGCCACATTTGAAGCTAGACACTGGGGAAGAGATTTAAAAATAGTTTGTGTTGAAAAAGCTAACATCGACAGAAGCGGAGCTGTTGCGCAAGGTCTTTACGCAATCAATTGCTATATGGGAATGCAGTGGGACGAAAACCAACCTGAAGATCACGTAAGATACGCTCGAAATGATTTAATGGGAATGGTTAGAGAAGATTTAGGTTATGACATGGCTCGTCACGTAGACTCTACAGTTCATATGTTTGATGAATGGGGTTTGCCTATGATGAAGAATGAAAAAACTGGAAGATATTTAAGAGAAGGTAAATGGCAAATCATGATACACGGTGAAAGCTATAAACCTATCGTTGCCGAAGCAGCAAAAAAATCTGCTAACAAAATTTATAACAGAATAATGATCACTCATCTTTTAATGGATGATGAAAAAGAAAATAGAATTGGTGGAGCGGTTGGTTTTAATATGAGAACAGGTGACTATCATGTGTTTAAAGCTAAAGCTGTAATTGTTGCAGCAGGTGGAGCTTCACACATTTTCAAACCTAGAGCAGTTGGTGAAGGAATGGGAAGAACTTGGTACGCTCCCTGGAGTAATGGTTCTGCTTATGCACTCCCAATAGCTGTTGGAGCTAAAATGACTCAAATGGAAAACAGAATAGTCTTATGCAGATTTAAAGACGGCTATGGACCAGTTGGAGCTTACTTCTTACATTTAAAAACTTACACTCAAAACGCTAATGGCGAGAATTACGAAAAAAAATGGTACGACCAAACTAAATCTTTAGTTGGAGAGTATATTGATCACCACCCAACACCTACTTGTTTAAGAAATCATGCTTTCATTCAAGAAGTACAAGCTGGTGGAGGACCAATTCATATGGTGACTAAAGAAGCGTTCCAAGATCCTCATTTAGAAACTGTAGGATGGGAAAACTTTTTAGGAATGACAGTCGGTCAAGCTGTTGTATGGGCTTCACAAAACATTGATCCAAAATACACAAATCCAGAACTTACAACTTCTGAACCTTATGTTATGGGTTCACACGCAACATGTTCTGGAGCTTGGGTAAGCGGACCAGAAGATTTATCTCCTCCAGAATATTTCTGGGGTTATAACAGAATGTTAACTGTTGATGGATTATTTGGTGCGGGCGACACTGTAGGTGGAAGTGCACATAAATTTTCTTCTGGATCTTTTACAGAAGGAAGATTAGCTGCAAAAGCTGCAGTGAAATACATCGAAGATAAAAAAGCAGATGGAATTAAAGTAAGTGAAAAACAATATAAAGATTTAAAACAAGTTATTTACAAACCATTAGAGAATTACACAGTAGGAAGAAATGAAATAACAGGTGGAACTGTTTCACCAAGTTATATTTCTCCTATTCAAGGGCTACAAAGACTACAAAGAATTATGGATGAGTATGTCGGAGGAATAGCTACAAATTATATGACGAATGAGAATATGCTTAATAGAGGCTTAGAATTATTAAAATGGTTAGAAGAAGATTTAGAAAATGTTGGTGCTGAAGATTACCACCAACTTATGAGAGCATGGGAATTAAAACACAGAACAATTACATCACAATGTGTAACAGAACATACTAAATTTAGAGAAGAAACTAGATGGCCAGGTTACTATTACAGGGGTGATCATTTAAAACTTGATGATGATAATTGGCATTGCTTAACTGTTTCAAGAAGAGATCCTAAAACCAAAAAGTTCACAATGGAAAAAGTTCCTGTTTATCACATTGTAGACGAAAAGAAGGAAAAGAAAGCTTCATAAAGTTTAATGGAGTTGTTAGAAAAATCTGACAAAGAGATAAGAGATATAGCTCAGCCAATCTGGGATAATTTAGTTAAATCATCGAATATTAAAGATTACGGTGGGTTTACAAAAGACTTTTCATCACAAATGCTCTATGGAGCAAATGAAGTTGAGCTTGGAAAGCAATGGGCTAATAATAAGTTACTTACAAGTCTTTCAGAGAAACAAGAGTTTTTAGGCACAATTAGAAGAAATCAATTTATTACTGTTCTTTATAAACAAACAAGCCAAACAATGCCTGGAGAATTTCTAGGCAGGCTAGTTTTAGGTGAAGAAGATGGACTAGTGAAAGTTTTTGGAGCTACAATTTATTAAGATTGACAACTCAATGTTTCAGGCATACTCCTAATATTAATGCTCGAAATTTATCTTCCTATCGCCCAAGTTAATATAGATATTTTTCTTTTATTATTCTTAAGTTTAGCTGTTGGAGTTTTGTCTGGACTTTTTGGGGTTGGCGGAGGGTTCTTGATGACACCATTTTTAATTTTTATGGGCATACCTCCAGTGTATGCGGTTCCAAATGAAGTTAATAACATTCTTGCTACCTCAGTATCTGGCTCTCTAACTCATTGGTATAAGAAAACTTTAGATTACAAGATGGGTTTAATGATTGTTTTAGGAGGTGTAGTTGGAACAATTATAGGAATTATGACGTTTACTTTTTTTTCAGAAATAGGAAAAATAAGTTTAATAATTTCATTATTATATATGTATCTTCTAGCAATAGTTGGTACCTTAATGTTGATTGAGGGTATAAAGGAAAGAAATCGTTTAAAATCTAAAATGAAAATTAAAAAAAAATTACACGATCATAATTGGTTACAAGGCCTTCCTTTAAGAATGAGGTTTAATAAATCTAGATTGTATGAAAGTGCATTCACCCCCATTTTGTTAGGATTTATTGTTGGATTTGTTGCTTCAATGATGGGAATAGGTGGTGCATTTTTAATGGTACCAGCTATGATTTATATAGTAGGAATGCCTGTAAAATTAATCCCCGGGACCTCGTTGTTTGTTACTATATTCATTAGTGCGGTAGTAACAATTTTACATTCTTTTAATTATGGAACAATTGATTTGTTTCTTGTAGTTCCTTTAATTTTAGGTTCAATCGTTGGAGTTCAAGTTGGTCAAAAAATTGGTCAATTTTTAGATAGCAATGAGCTTAAATCTTTATTTGCAATGCTTTTGATAACCGTTGCAATAGCAATTGCCTATGACTCTTTCTTCAGAAAAAAAACAGAATTTAATGGAAGTAAAGTTGCAACACCAGAATTAAATAGTTTAGCGGAGTTTATTGTAAAAATGTCTAATGATGTACCATTTTTGTATGGTGCGTTTGCAATAATTCTTGCTGTTGTGCTTGGAGCATTAATGGCATGGTTTAGAAAAATTGTTCATGATTTAAGACATAAGAAACCAAAACAAGAAGAAGTTAAATTTCCAGTTAAATAATTATTTTCTTTTATATTTTTGTTTTTCAGGTATTACGCCACGTACACCACCTCTAGGATCTTCTACATCTCCTTTTCTTCTAGGAATTAAATGGATATGACAGTGCATTATCGATTGGCCAGCATCTTTACCTATATTAACACCAACATTAAATGCACTTATTTTTTTATCTAATTTTTTTAATTCTTTTTTTTGCTCTTTCAAAATTTCATCTAAATCACTCATTTCATCTTTAGTTAAATCAAAAAAATCATCTATATGTCTATTGGTAATGATTAAAGTATGATGGAGTTTCAATACCAACAGATGAATAAGAAAAAATTAAAATAGCTGAACAAATCCAAAAAATAATTGTTCCGTACATACCTAAAACATGCGCTAACCTTCTTTTGCCCCAACCAAGTTCTGAAGTTGTTGCAATGTCATGGGCTACAGTTTTTAAAATAACAGCAGTTCTTTTGCCAGTTGTTAATTCAACTTTAGCATTTTTTTTTGCTTTTTTGGCATTCTCAAAAAAATATTTGACGTTCTTTTTATGAAGAATATCGACTAACACACCAACTAGAGTAAGAGCTGCCATAGCTATTACGAACCCCTGCATTGCAATCGCAGGGACTGTTTCTGCTAGCGTTGAAAATGGATTGTTAGTTATCATTGAGCTTTTATATATATGCGTATTTTAGAGGTCAAGTGAGAAAGGTTATCAACTATTTAAGTTTACCCTCTTTTCTCATCTGTTCTCTGATTTTTGTTGCGGAAATCTGTTGAGTTTTTTCATCTAAAACAATCTCTTCTATTTTATAACCCACTCCCCTTCCATAGCAGATATTGGTTATGTTAGGAACTAAAGTTACCTGAATTCTATTTTTGTAATCTTTTAGAGCTTCAAAAATATTTTTTTTTACTGTTTCAAAATCAAACGGATTGTCATCAATACCTTTAACATCTCTAACCATAATGTTTACCTGCCCTGTTTTTTTTAGAATTTCTTCAAAAAGTTTTTGATGGCCTGCATGCCATGGCTGCCATCGACCTAACATTTGAGCTGTAGGTAATTTGTTATTCCACTTGTGATTGTCATTTTTCATTTACAAGCCAACCTATAAAAAAAAACCAATAAATTTCAATAAAATTATTCTTTAATGTTGTTAAAAAG
>CACJQQ010000017.1 GCA_902595625.1 uncultured Pelagibacteraceae bacterium
AACTACATCAACAAAGTGCCAATACCATGCGGCAGCCTCAAAGCCAAAATGATGTGTTGGTGTAGAATGTCCTTTCATTGATCTAAATAGACACACTGCCAAAAAAATTGTACCTACAATTACATGGAAACCATGGAAGCCTGTTGCCATATAAAATGTAGAGCCATAAATATTTCCGTCTAAAGTAAATGTAGCGTGGTGATATTCGTAAGCTTGAAAGCATGAAAATATAAATCCTAAAAATACAGTTGCGATTAATCCATTCACAAGTCCTTTTCTATCATTCTCTAACATTGCATGGTGAGCCCAGGTTACTGTTGTTCCAGATAATAATAAAATAAGAGTATTTATCAGAGGTATATCCCAAGGATCAAATGTCTTTATATCAGGTGGAGGCCAGGTTCCTCCGATAGACTCAGTTGGAAATAAACTTGCATTAAAATAAGCCCAAAACCATGCAACAAAAAACATTACTTCTGAAGCAATAAAAAGTGTCATTCCATATCGATGACCAATTTGCACTACAGGAGTATGATGGCCTTGGTGCTCTGCTTCCTCAATAACATCTCTCCACCACATAAAAGCTCCGTACACAACTAAAGCAAAACCAACTAATAAAAGCCAAAGAGCTTTAGAATGAAAATAATAAACTGCACCGACTGCTAATACTAATGTTGCAAAAGACACATATATCGGCCATGGGCTTGGATCTACTAAATGAAAATCGTGTTTCTTTTTTTCAGCCGACATTAAATTTTTCCCTTTTCATAAAATTCAGATGCAAAAAACGTAAAAGATAGTGTTACATCAGAAATATTCTTAGTTTTATTATCATCAACTACTTTGGGATCCAAGAAAAATGTTAAAACAAACTCTTGTTTCTCATTAGGCTTCAAAGTTTGTTTTTCGAAACAAAAACAGCCAATCTTATTTAAATACTTGCCAAATGAAGAAGGAGAAACATTAAATGAAGCTGAACCTGATGATGTCTGGTTACTTGGATTTTCCACATTAAATTTGACTGTGTGAACTTGGCCCGGTTTTAAATCTAAAGTATTTTTTTCAGGATAAAACCTCCAATCTGAAGTACTGTGAACATTAGTATCAAACCTCATTTTATAATCTTGATTAACTATTATTTTTGGAATTTCTTTGTCTGAAGCATTTTGTGTTGTTCCTCCAAAGCCAGTAACCCTACAGAATAAATCATATAAGGGTACCGCTGCAAAAGATAAAGCCAACATTAAAAGAAATATTGAAACTAAAGCTATTGGCGTTAAATTTTTTTTATTGATGGTCATTAAATTTCTCTATTATAAATTCCAATATTGTAGAAAGTAAGAGCAAATAAAAAGATCATAAACAGCACTAATAATATTGCAGTTATTACGTTTTTCTTTTTTTTATTCATTAAAAAAGGCTCCTAGCATTGTCAATAAGTAAAATTAGATAAATAAAAAATAGATAAAAGATTGAGTAAATAAATACTTTTCTTGCAATTTTGTTTGAGAATTTTGTAACCTTTGCTTTAAATAATTCTAAACATAAATAGTTGTAATAAAAAGTCATAGCTAATGCTGAAACTAAGTATAATAAGCTTGCAAATTCAAAATAATATGGAGCTATTACAACTGGAAGCATCGCAAATGAGTAAACTAAAATATTTGTTTTTGTAGTTTTTGTTCCAGCAATAACTGGTAACATAGGTATCTTAGCTTTCTTATAATCTCCAGATTTATATAAACTTAATGCCCAAAAATGAGACGGCGTCCAAACAAAAATAATTAAGAAAAGTATTATTGGTTCGATTGTTATTGTTCCTGTAGCTATTGTCCATCCAATGACAGGGGGTAAAGCTCCAGCAGCACCGCCAATGACAATATTTTGTGAAGTTTTTCTTTTTAACCAGATTGTGTAAATAAAAAAATAAAAACTGATTGTTGAAGCTAATAATATTGCTGAAATCAGATTTGCGGAATAATAAAGCATAGTTATAGATAGGAATGATAAAATAATTCCAAAATGTAAAGCCTGGTTTCTTTTTACTTTTCCAGTTGGTATTGGTCTTAAACAAGTTCTGCTCATTAAAGCGTCAACATCAGACTCGTACCACATGTTTAAAGCACCGGCTGCACCGGAACCGATCGCTACTGCTAGTAATGAAATCAAAGAAGTTTTTAAATCAACACTGTAAGGTGCAATCAATAAACCAACCATGCATGTAAATAAAACAAGAGACATTACTCTTGGCTTCATCAGATTAAAAAATGAATTAAGATCTAAAGCTAAACCAAGTTTAGAGTTTCTAGTTTTTGAAAGTGTTTGGCTCAATTTACTTTACTTTAGGTAGCTCTTCAAAAGTATGGAACGGTGGCGGTGAAGACACTGTCCATTCCAAAGTCGTTGCTCCTTCTCCCCATGGATTTTGCTCAGCTTTTTTCTTTTTAGCAAAAGCATATAAAAGATTAATTAAGAAAACTGCTAAACCTACGACAGTAATATATGATCCTATTGAAGAAATATAATTCCATCCTGCAAACGCATCTGGATAATCAGCATATCTTCTTGGCATCCCTGCTAGTCCTAAGAAATGCTGAGGAAAGAAAATTAAATTTACTCCGATAAGCGTTAACCAAAAGTGCAGTTTTCCTAAAAATTCTGAATACTCGTATCCGCTCATTTTACTAAACCAGTAATAAAAGCCAGCAAATATTGCGAATACCGCTCCCATTGAGAGTACATAATGAAAGTGTGCAACTACATAATATGTATCGTGCAAGGCAGTATCTACACCAGCGTTAGCTAAGACTACTCCAGTAACTCCTCCTAAAGTGAATAAGAATATAAAACCTATTGCCCATAACATTGGAGTTTTAAAACTTATAGATCCACCCCACATTGTTGCAATCCAAGAGAAAACTTTTATTCCTGTTGGTACTGCAATAATCATAGTTGCAGCTAAGAAATATGCTTTGGTATCTGTGTCTAAACCAACTGTATACATGTGGTGAGCCCATACAACGAACCCTACTACCCCAATTGCAACCATGGCATAGGCCATTCCTAAATATCCAAATACTGGCTTCTTAGAAAAAGTTGAAACTATATGACTTATCATTCCAAAACCTGGAAGAATTAAAATATAAACTTCTGGGTGGCCAAAAAACCAAAATAAGTGTTGGAATAGGACTGGATCTCCCCCTGTTTGAGCTTCAAAAAAAGCAGTACCAAAATTTCTATCTGTAAGAAGCATTGTAATTGCTCCTGCTAAAACTGGTAATGATAATAAAAGTAAAAAAGCTGTTACTAAAATTGACCACGAGAACAATGGCATTTTATGTAAAGTCATACCCGGCGTTCTCATATTTAAAATTGTAGTTATAAAATTTATTGCTCCTAAGATAGAAGAGGCTCCTGCTACGTGTAAACTTAAAATTGCTAAATCCATTGCTGGTCCTGGTTGACCTGTCTTAGAAGATAACGGAGGATAAATTGTCCAACCTCCACCTACACCCTGTGCACCTGGAGGGCCATCCACAAAAATTGATGCGATTAATAAAATTAAAGCTACTGGCAATAACCAAAAAGAAATATTATTCATTCGTGGAAATGCCATATCTGGAGCTCCGATCATGATTGGGACAAACCAATTTCCAAATCCTCCTATCATAGCTGGCATTACCATGAAGAAAATCATGATCAGTCCGTGTCCTGTAACTAATACATTATATAAATGATAATTTCCTCCAAGAATTCCATCACCTGGATGCGCTAATTCCATTCTCATTAGCACTGAAAAAGCTGTTCCAATAATTCCGGCGATAATCGCAAAAATTAAATACATTGTTCCGATGTCTTTATGATTTGTAGAATAAGCCCATCGTTTCCAACCAGTTGGATTATGATGATGTTCGTGTGATGCAGTTGTTGCTGACATTATTTTATCTCCTTAATTTTTTTGGCTACTTTAATATTATTGTCAATTTCTTCCTTCGCAAACTCTACTTTGGCTTTTTCCAGCCATTGATTGTATTCTTCTTCGGTTACTACATTAACAGTTATTGGCATAAAGGCATGTTTGATGCCACATAGCTCTGAGCACTGACCATAAAAAGTTCCAGTTCTATCAGCCTTGAACCATGTTTCATTAATTCTTCCCGGAACAGCATCACGCTTAACACCAAATGACGGTAAAGCCCAAGCGTGCAAAACATCGTTGGCGGTAATCATAACTTTTACAACTTTGTTTACTGGTACGAAAACTTCATTGTCTACAGCAAGTAATCTTGGTTGACCTTCTTTTAGATCTTTTTCTTCAATCATGTAAGAGTCGAAAACTATATTTTCATCTGGGTACTCGTATCCCCAATACCACTGGTAACCTATAGCTTTGATAGTTACATCTGCTTTTGGAATTTCATCTTGAGAATACAAAACTTTAAATGATGGTACAGCCAGAACAATTAAAATTAAACAAGGAACCAAAGTCCAAATGACCTCGATTATTGTATTGTGGCTTGTTGTTGAAGCTTCAGGATTTCTTGAAGCTCTAAATCTTATACAAGCATAAGCGATTAGAAAAAGAACAAAGACCGTTATTGCTGTGATAACAGGTAAAAGCATGTAGTCATGAAACCAAACAATATCATCCATCGTTTTAGAGGCTGATTTTTGAAAACCTAACTGCCAATCCACTGGCTCATTAGCCGATAGTGAAAACGGCGTTAACAAGAATAAAGTGTATGCAAATTTTTTAAGCATGAGTTTTTATACAGCTTTTAGACAATTTCACAATTTCAATTAATGCGACAATTAATTAAAGTTATTGATAAAATTCACTAATGAAATAGCGCTTATTACAGCAGTATCTGACCTTAGAATGTTTCTAGATATTGTAAATGGCACGACGTTAGGATTCCCGTGAATAAGTTCTATTTCTGAGGGTGAAAAATCTCCCTCTGGACCTATAAGTATGGACAAAGATTTAGCCCCACTTAAAACTTCTTTATTTAAATTATCTTTAGAATTTACATCTGCAAATAATAATTTTGTAGATCCGTCTAAATTATTTAAAAAGTCTTTAAGCTTTGTTACCTTGAAAATTTCTGGAGGAATTAATTGATTAGATTGTTCTGTAGC
>CACJQQ010000018.1 GCA_902595625.1 uncultured Pelagibacteraceae bacterium
CAACATGTATCCCGCTTGAATCTCTTGAAGGATAGTGCCTGGAACTTTATTATCATCTTCAATTTCAGACATAGCTTGATGAAAATTCGGATCAAATTTTTTTGCATGAACTTCAATTTTTTTAATTCTATTTTTTTCAAAAATTGAAACTAAATCCTTTTCTATTATAGTTATATTTTCTAAAAATTTTTCCAAGTCATTATTATTTTTTAATTTTTCATCGTTTTTGATAGCGTTTTTTGCTCTATTTAAGTTATCCAGAATAGCGAGACTTTCTTTTGCAAAATTAAAGGATCCAAATTCAAAAGCATCTTTAATTTCTTTTTCAAATCTCCTTCTTTGATTTTCAATTTCAGCGAGGGATCTTAATAATTTTTCCTCAGTTTCTTTTAATTTTTCCTCTAAGGTTAAATCTTTGTTCTCTTCTTTATTTTGATCTTTGGGTGTTTTAACAACCTCTTCCTTTGATGATTCTTCTTTTTGTTTATTTTTTTCACTCATTATGCTTGCTATATAGTAAGTACTTATTAAATTACTAGATCTGTAATGAAAAAAATTTTAATTGGAACTCATAATAAAGGAAAATTTAGGGAAATTGCTTATTTACTCCCAAAAAAATACAAAAAAATTTCACCTATTTCATTAAAACTTAAAAGCCCAAAAGAAACAGGTAAAACTTTTATTTCCAACTCTAGGCTTAAAGTTAAATTTTTTTCAAAATATGTAAACTTTCCAATTATATCAGACGACTCAGGTTTGTGTATAGAAGCGCTCAATAATAAGCCGGGCATTTATTCAGCCAGGTTAGCAAAAAAATACGGAAGTTTTTTTAAAGCTATGCAATTTCTTTTGAAAAAGATGAAAAAAAAAAGAAACAGAAAAGCCACCTTCGTTTGCTGCTTGTCATATAAAAATATTCATGGAAAAATTATTTCAGCAGTAGGTAAACTGAAAGGAAGGATTTCAATTTCAATTATTGGAAAAAAAGGATTTGGCTATGATCCTATTTTCATACCTCAAAATCAATCGATAACATTTGGTCAGATGTCTAAATCAAAAAAAATTAAAATGGACCACAGATTTTTAGCATTTAAAAAATTAAAAAAAAAAATTAAAATTTAATAAATTTATTTTTATCTGTTTTATAAATTTCTAACTCTTGAGAAATTTTCCCATTTTTAAAACTAAATGTACCAATTTTCCCCTTAATTTTATTTTTGAACAAAAAGTCATTTACAGAATTAATTTCTTCTTTACTTTTCCATGCATAATAAATTAATCCGAGCGCGTCATAAGCTAAAATTGAAATTTCATTAGGATATATATTAAAACTTTCAAAATATTTTTTATTAAATTTTTTAAACTCTTTATAATTTACAGAAGGATAATATAAATTTTTTATAGTATTTTCATAAAAAATACTCTCATCAAACCACTGATTGATAGTAGTAAATAAAACATTTTCTTGATTAACATCAGTATAAACTAGTGAAGTTAAAACACTCTTTAGATTATTACCGAAATCAATAATAATGACAGAGTCGAAATTCACATTTCCCAAAGTATATAATTGTTCAAGTCTATCCAGTTCTTTAACAGATTGTTCATCCTCTTTATCTTCGAACATTTTTTTTCTTAGTTCGAGATTTCTTTTTCTTTGAGTGTAATTAGTTAAAATTTCTATTTCACCTGTTAGAACCTCTGGGTTTGGACTGTAGGTGAATTTTCTTATTTCTTTTAAATTTAGTTCTACTAATTTCTTCTCTATTAATTCTGAATATTCATTTTTCGGATACATGATAACTGTTCTTGTTTTTTTTTGTTTTTTTATAAAATTCATAATTGCGGTGAGTTGTGACTCCAAACTTACCCCAATGCTTATTATGTTTTTTGAAAATTCAGGGTTGATATTTGACGGTGAAATAAAAATTAAATCATTATATTTTTTTACTTCCTGAAATTCTTCGTAGGTTGTAGGACCGATGATTATTTTAATTCCTTTAGATTTCAAGTCATCTAATGCGATATTAATTTTTTCCTGATTGTTTGATCCAGAGTCTCTTGGAACTATTATTACTTTGTCATCATTAATTTCTGATAATGCTAATTGCAATGAGTAAAGAAGTGAATAACCTATTTCGCTGTATGGACCAGAAAGAGGTGCAAGTAATCCAACTTTGAGTGTTTTATTATTTTCACTACTTAATAGATTAGTATTAAATAAAAATAGTATATAAAATAACGATAAAAATATTTTAATTTTCATAATGAAACTTCTTTTAAACCATTTGTATATTGTTTCTACTCCCATTGGTAATCTTGATGATATCACATTAAGAGCTATCGAAGTTTTAAAAAGTTCAGACATAATTCTTTGTGAAGATACGAGAAGAACTATTAAATTACTTAACCATTTCAAAATTAAGAAAAAATTGATTTCTTATCATAAATTCAATGAGAAAAAACAACTTACAAGCATTATACAACATTTTAATGAGGGCAAAATTTTGTCTTTAGTATCAGACGCAGGCACACCTCTTTTATCAGATCCAGGTAGACTGCTAGTAAATATTTGCCTAGAAAATAGTATTGAGGTAATTCCTGTACCAGGCGTATCCTCCGTCACGACAGCTATGAGTATTTCTGGATTTAAAGATCAGTTTATTTTCTATGGTTTTCTTCCAAAGAGAGAGAATGAGTTAGAAAAGGTTTTATCAAAACTTTCTCAGAGTCAATTTTCGTTAATATTCTATATTCCTTCAAAAAAAATTAATTTTTATATTAGTGCCTTTAAAAAATTTTTTTCTGGAAGAAAAATATTAATAGCAAAAGAGATAAGCAAACTTCATGAAACATTCATTAGAGAGGATTTAGATAGTATTAAAATGTTTAAAAACCCTATTAAAGGCGAATTAACAATAGTAATTTCAGAAAATTTCAAAAAGAGTGAAAATTTTGATAAAGAAAAAATTGTGAATAAAATAAAAAAATATTTAAAAAAATTAAGTTTGAAAGATACTGTTGATTTAGTTTTTGAAACAGAAAAAATAAACAAAAAAACAATTTATGATCTGTGTTTAAAAATTAAAAATGAAAAAAATTATTAGCCTTTTAATTATACTGCTTATTTCAGGTTGTACCTCTGCTACACAGTTTGGAACAGGAGTAAACATTACTTTTGATCCAAGAACTATTGGGATGCAGATTGACGATACTATAATGCAAAAGAATCTTACCGCAAGATTAGCTTTAGCAGATAAAAAATATTTTCTATCAATTCAATCAGAAGTTCTTGATGGTAGAATATTCTTATCTGGAAAAGTTGATGAGCCTGAGGAAAAAATAAAAATAACTAAAATGGCATGGGAAACAAAAGGAGTAAGATCAGTTAAAAACGCTGTCACAATAAAAGGTCAAAGTAATTTCAAAGCAACAGCTAAGGATATTTTAATTACTAGCCAATTAAGAACAGCATTAATTTTTAATAAGAAAACAAAAGCAAGAAATTATACATTAGAAACAGTGAATAAAAATATTTATATTTTTGGTATAGCTATGGACGAAGAAGAAAAAAAAGAAGTCATTAATGAAGCAAATAAAATTTTCGATGTCGATGAAGTAATTCCATCAATTTATTTAGCCAATGAATTAAGTAGAACCAAGCTCTAGATAGAATAATCAATAACATCAGATGAATAAGCAGCGATAGATGCTAAGTTTAAAATTTCTGACGTACTAGCTCTCAAAGGAGCTACTTCAATAGGTTGCCCTAATCCAATTAACAAAGGTCCAATATTTTTTCCACCACCAAAAACTTTCATAAGTTTAGTTGAAATGGCAGCGCTATGTAGTGCAGGCATAATTAAAACATTGGCATTTCCAACTATTTTTGAAAATGGATAAATTTCTTTATATATAGGATTTAGAGCTACATCTGGTTGCATTTCTCCATCAAAATCAAAATCAACTTTTTCTTTTTTTAATTTATCAATGGCGTCTCTTACATGTCTTGTATTTCTAGACAATGGTTTTCCAAAAGTAGAATGAGATAAAAAAGCAACTTTTGGCTCAAAACCGAATAAACGAGCTATACGTACGCACGATTTAGAAATATTTACTAATCTTTCAGCCGAAGGTAATTCAGTTACATTAGTGTCTGCTACAAGAATTGTTTTTCCTTTAGAGACAATCATTGTCATGCCAAAAATTTCTTCACCCGGCCTTGCAGATACTACTTTTTTTAATTTTTCAATAGAGGCAGCGTAATGTCTAATATTACCAGTGACCATAGCATCTGCATCTTTACAGGCAATCATTGAAGAGCCCCACGCTATTCTATCGTTTCTTACTAATCGATCAACATCTCTTTCAAGTTGACCCTCTCTTTGTAATTTTTTATATAAATGTTTAACATATTTTTCTCTTTTTTCTTTATTAGTAGAATTCACGATATCAATTTTGTAGTTTTCATCTAATCCTATTTTTTTTAATTGTTCTCTAACTCTATTCTCTGCTCCAATTAATATGGGAATACCTAATTTGTTTTTTCCAAATTCAATCGCCGCCTTTAACATATTTTCATCTTCACCTTCTGCAAAAATAACTCTTTTAGGATTTTTTCTAATTTTGGCATTAATTCCTTGCATTATGGACATTGACGGGTCCAAACGGTTTGACAATTGATCTTTGTACAACT
>CACJQQ010000019.1 GCA_902595625.1 uncultured Pelagibacteraceae bacterium
TCTTTTAATACTTTATTAGTGTCTCCCGCTATTAATTTAATATTGTTGCTATATTTTTTTAATAGTTTACTTACACTTTTTATTGAATTTAAGTTTTCTTTTAAAATGTAATTGTAATAAATATTTTTAAATGGATTTGAAAATTTTTGATCTTTTAAAAACTTTGGTTCAATTTCATCTTTGTCTTCACTTTGGTCTCCACCAAACAAATCAACGCCAATATAGTTAAAGTTATTTCCGTTTACTTTATTTAAAAGATCACAGATGTTTCTTGCAGTAACACCGCAAAAAACACCAATCTCTAAAATATTTTTTGGATTATGAAGTGAAATTCTTTCAAGAAAAATGTTTCCCCATTTTCCCTTTAAGCCAGTTTTTCTCCAGTAACTTTTGTAATTAAGACTCAAAGATTAAGCAAAAACTTCGCCCCAACTACCTCTTGTTGATGCTTTAGAATACTCAGTTGCTCTACCTTCGAAGAAATTCATGTGCTCTACTCCGTTTAACATTGTATCTAACCAAGTTAACGGATTTTTTTTAACATCATAAATTGGATTTAATCCAAGCTGTTCTAATCTTCTGTTTCCAATGAATCTAATATATTGTTTAACTTCATTAGCTGTTAAACCTTCCATTGGACCCATTTGAAAAGCTAAATCAATAAAAGCGTCTTCATGTGATATTATTGTTTTACACGCATCGTAAATTTCTTTTTTTAATTTATCATTCCAGATAGATGGATTTTCTTTTATAAAATCTTTAAACAATCTTATCATTGAGTTGCAGTGAAGTGTTTCATCTCTCACTGACCAAGTTACTATCTGGCCCATACCTTTCATCTTATTAAATCTTGGAAAATTTAATAATATCGCAAAGCTAGCAAACAATTGAAGTCCTTCTGTGAAAGCTGAAAATACTGCAATCGTTTTTGCGATATCATGATTAGATTTAACATCAAAGCCCTGCATATAATCATATTTGTCTTTCATTTCTTTATATTTCATGAAAGCTGAGTATTCTGTTTCAGGCATACCGATCGTATCTAACAAGTGAGAATAAGCAGCAATATGAACTGTTTCCATTGAGGCAAATGATGACATCATCATTAAAACTTCAGTTGGTTTAAATACATTCATGTAATGCCTAATGTAACAGTTGCTTACTTCAACATCGGCTTGTGTAAAAAATCTAAAGATGTGAGTTAACAAATTCTTTTCCTCTATTGATAAATTTTTTTGCCAGTCTCTTACATCATCGCCTAATGGAACTTCCTCTGGTAACCAGTGAATTCTTTGCTGAGTTAACCAGGCGTCATAACACCATGGATATCTAAATGGTTTGTAAACTGGATTAGCTACTAATAAGCCGTTTTCTTTTGGTTGAATTTTTTCTGCTACTGACATGATAAACACTCCTCGTAATTGTTTGATTCATTATTTGATTCTTGGCCTTGAGAGTAAACATTTTTGGTCACATCTGTGGATGAGCCTTTGTTTACGTTCTCCGCTCTTTGGATAGATTTAGATCTGCAGTAATAAAGGCTTTTAAGACCTTTTTTCCAAGCTTGGAAATGAAGATCGTGTAAATCCTTTTTATGAATATCTGCAGGTATAAATATATTGATCGACTGGGCTTGAGAGATATGTGGTGTTCTGTCTGCACCTAATTCCACAATCCATCTTTGATCAATTTCAAAAGCAGTTTTAAAAGTATCTTTCTCTTCTGCTGTTAAAAAATCTAAGTGAGATACTGAACCTTGGTTTGTAGTAATAGTAGACCAAACTTCGTCTGTATCTTTATTATATTTTTGTAAAACTTTTTTAAGATATTTATTTCTTACGTTAAAAGAGCCAGACAAAGTCTTATGCGTATAGCTATTGGCTGCAATAGGTTCAATTCCTGGAGAAGATCCACCACAAATAATTGAAATTGATGCTGTTGGAGCTATTGCTGTTTTATTTGAAAATCTTTCTTTCATTCCGTATTCTGCTGCATCAGGACAAGCGCCTCTTTCTTCTGCAAGACTAACCGAGGCAGCATCTACTTTTTCTTGGATATTCTTAAATATTTTTTTGTTCCACACTTTGCTCATAACAGAACCAAAAGGAATATTTTTTTGTTGGAAGTAAGAATGTAAACCCATAACACCAAGACCAACGCTTCTCTCTCTCATTGCAGAATATTTTGCATGAGCAAATTCATCTGGAGCTCTATTAATAAAATCAGTCATAACATTATCTAAAAATCTCATAACGTCTTCTATAAATTGAGGATCTTCGCTCCATTGATCGTAGGTATCAATGTTTAAAGATGATAAACAACAAACTGCTGTTCTTTTATTGCCATCGTTGTCTTGGCCAGTAGGTAGTGTAATCTCGCTACAAAGATTAGATGTTTTAACTTTTAAACCAGCAAGTTTGTGATGTTGAGGTATTTGTCTATTAACAGTATCGATAAAAACAATATAAGGTTCACCTGTTTCAATTCTTGCTGTTAATAATCTAATCCATAAGTTTCTTGCAGGAATAGTTGACTGAACTGTGCCATCATAAGGACTTCTTAACGCCCACTGTTCTCCAGTCTCAACGGCTCTCATAAATTCATCTGTAACCAATACGCCATGATGTAAATTAAGCGACCTTCTATTTACATCTCCTCCAGTTGGTCTTCTCATTTCAATAAACTCTTCGATCTCAGGATGATCAATTTGTAAATAACAAGCTGCAGAACCTCTTCTTAAAGAACCTTGGCTAATAGCTAGAGTTAAAGAGTCCATTACTTTGATAAATGGAATAATCCCAGAGGTTTTTCCAACCTTACCAATCTTTTCTCCAATAGATCTTAAGTTACCCCAATAACTTCCAATACCGCCTCCTCTAGCAGCAAGCCAAACATTTTCTTCCCAAAGATTTGTAATGCCTTCTAAACTATCGTTAGCTTCATTTAAAAAACATGAGATAGGTAAACCTCTTTCTGTACCACCGTTAGATAGAACTGGGGTTGCTGGCATAAACCATAAATTGCTAATGTAATTATAAATTCTTTGCGCATGCAAATTATCATCGGCGTAGACACTGGCCACTCTTGCGAATAAATCTTGAAAACTCTCGTTTTGACCTAGGTATCTGTCTTTAAGTGTGGCTTTTCCAAAGTCAGTTAAATTAGCATCTCTAGATCTATCGATCTTAATTGTAATGCCTCTCTCATTTTGAAATAGTTCTGTCTCACCAGATAAAGAGAATAAATCAGGTTTCTTAGGACCATTATTTCTTTGATCATTTTGGTGCTTATGGCTTATACTGCCGACAGCTTTCTCTATTGCCAATGATACGTTTTTATTCATATTTTTACTTATTTACTTCGATTTATTAACAAAACAACTATATGTTGTGTCACAATATATTTAATATACCATATACCATCGAAATCAATAGAACATTATATGAACATTTAAATAATTTTGCAAGTGGAAAGTTTTGTTAATAAACATTTAATAACAAAAGCCCTTATTCTTTAGTATTTATAGTTAATGAAAATCAATCCAAACGGTTTTAGAGAGTACGACGCTAGATGGCTTTATAAAAAAGACATCGATTTAGAGGGAATCACCAATTTAGGCAAAGGACTAGGTTCTCAAATAATAAACCATACAAAGAAAACAAATCCAAGAGTGATAGTAGGTCATGATTATAGGTCCTACAGTGAAGATATAAAAAAAGCTCTTGTCAATGGCTTAACCACAACAGGGTGCATTGTAGAGGACTTAGGCTTATCACTGTCCCCTACTGTTTACTTCGCACAATTTAATTTAAATTCTGATGCCATAGCAATGGTTACGGCTAGTCATAATGAAAATGGATGGACTGGGGTAAAAATGGGTATCAAAAAAGGTTTAACCCATGCACCTGAAGAAATGAG
>CACJQQ010000020.1 GCA_902595625.1 uncultured Pelagibacteraceae bacterium
TCCTTAGTAATTACATCCAGCACTCTTCCTTTTTCAATTTTAATGACTGTTACTGGAACAGATTGACCACTGTCCATAAATTCTCTAGTCATACCTATTTTTGTTCCTATTAATCCTATGCTCATAACTTAAATCTTAATTTCTATATCAACACCTGATGCTAAATCTAATTTCATTAAAGCTTCAACAGTTTGTGGAGTTGGTTCTATTATATCTATTAATCTCTTATGTGTTCTTGACTCAAATTGTTCTCTACTTTTTTTGTCAATATGCGGTGATCTTAAAACTGTGTACCTTTCAATTCTAGTTGGAAGAGGAATAGGTCCTTTAACCTGGGCACCTGTTCTTTTAGCTGTATTAACTATTTCTTCAGTTGATAAATCAAGAATTTTGTTATCGTAAGCTTTTAAATGTATTCTGATATTTTGATTTTCCATAAATTAAGCCAGTTTCTTTGTTACCTCGTCCTGAACATTTTGAGGAACTTTGTCATAATGACTGAATTGCATTGTATATTGTGCTCTTCCTTGAGTTGAAGAACGTAAATTATTTATATAACCAAACATATTTGCTAATGGAACCGTTGCATTAATTGCTGTAGCATTCCCTCTAGCCTCTGTTGAAGCAACTTGACCTCTTCTACTATTTAAATCACCAATTACATCACCCATAAACTCTTCTGGAGTTACAACTTCTACCTTCATCATAGGTTCTAATAATTTTAGAGTAGCTTTAGTGCAAGCTTCTCTGAAACACATTCTTGATGCTATTTCAAAAGCAAGTACGCTTGAGTCAACATCATGGTGTAAGCCATCTAAAATTGTTACTTTGTAATCAATAACTGGAAAGCCAGCTAATATTCCGCTCTCTGCAACACTTAAGACACCTTTTTCTACTCCAGGAATAAATTCTTTCGGTATAGCTCCTCCTTTAATTTTATTATCAACTTCTCTTCCTTTGCCTGGCTCTAAAGGCTCAACACTCAAAGTTACTTTAGCAAATTGACCTGAACCACCACTTTGTTTTTATGAATATATGTTACTTCTGATGATCCTAGAATAGTCTCTCTATAAGCAACTTGAGGAGCTCCCACATTGGCCTCGACTTTAAATTCTCTTTTCATTCTATCAACAATAATATCTAAATGAAGTTCACCCATTCCTTTGATAATTGTTTGACCCGACTCCTCATCTGAACTAACCCTGAAAGAAGGATCTTCTTTAGCAAGTCTATTTAAAGCTTCACCCATTTTTTCTTGGTCGCCTTTTGTTTTAGGTTCGACAGCAATTTCAATTACTGGATCTGGGAATTCCATTGGTTCTAAGAGGACTGGTTTATTTTGATCGCATAATGTGTGACCTGTGATTGTATTTTTTAGCCCTGCAAGCGCTACTATATCTCCTGTAGTTGCCTCTTTAATATCTTCCCTAGAGTTTGCATGCATTAATAACATTCTTCCAACTCTCTCAGATTTTTCAGTTGATGAATTGTAAACAGCTGTACCAGCTTGTAATTTTCCAGAATATATACGAATAAATGTTAATGAACCTACGAAAGGATCGTTAGCTACTTTAAAAGCAAGCGCAGAAAACGGTTCGCTGTCTTCAAATTTCATTTGTAGTTTGTCTTCAGAATTTAACTTAGTAGCTTCAATTGAGCCTATATCTTTTGGACTGGGCAGATAATCAATTACAGCATCTAATAGTGGTTGCACACCTTTATTTTTAAAAGCAGAGCCAGTTAAAATTGGTACAAAATTGAAGCTCAAAGTACCTTTTCTTATACATTTAATTAGATCTTCATCAGAAGGTTCTTTGCCTTCTAGATATGCTTCCATTAATTTTTCATCTTCTTCTACTGCTGTTTCAACTAAGTTTTGTCGATATTCTTTAGCTTTTTCTTTTAAATCATCTGGGATATCAACATAATCAAACTTTGCACCTAAGTCCTCATTTTGCCAAACGACACCTTTCATTTTTACTAAATCAACTACACCTTTTAAATCAGCTTCTGCTCCAATCGGTAATTGTAATGGGAGTGGCTTACATCCTAAACGTTCCTTGATCATATCTACACATCGATAAAAATCAGCGCCTGTTCTATCTAATTTGTTTACAAAACAAATTCTAGGTACTTTATATTTATCAGCTTGTCTCCAGACAGTTTCGGATTGTGGTTCTACTCCAGCTACTCCATCAAAGACAGCTACTGCCCCATCTAATACTTTTAATGATCTTTCTACTTCAATTGTAAAATCAACGTGACCGGGTGTATCTATAATGTTAATTCTGTGCTCTCTCCAAAAACATGTTGTGGCAGCAGAGGTAATAGTAATACCTCTTTCTTGTTCTTGTTCCATCCAATCCATTGTTGCGGCACCATCGTGCACTTCACCAATTTTATGGCTTTTACCTGTATAATATAAAACTCTTTCTGTAGTAGTAGTTTTTCCTGCATCAATGTGAGCCATGATACCAATATTTCTATATTTATCTAAAGTATATTTAGCCATAATATTTTACCATCTAAAATGAGCAAAAGCTTTATTTGACTCTGCCATTTTATGTGTATCTTCTCTTTTTTTAATTGCTGATCCCTTATTTTGTGAAGCGTCTAAAATTTCTGCATATAACTTTTCAGCCATAGTTTTATTTTTTCTTTTTCTCGTAGCGTCCATTATCCATCTTAATGCCAATGCTTGAGCTCTTTTTGCTTTAACTTCTACTGGAACTTGATAAGTGGCTCCTCCTACTCGTCTTGATCTACATTCAAGATTAGGTTTCACATTGCTAATAGCCGAATTAAAAATTTTTAATGGGTCCTCATTATTTTTAGATTTTATTTTATCTAAAGCATCATAAAGTATTTTTTCTGCGGTAGATCTTTTACCATCATACATAATAGAGTTTATAAATTTAGAAATTACTTCCGAGTGAAATTTTGGATCTGGGTAAACTTTTCTTACTGGAGCTTTTCGTTTTCTAGACATAAATTATTTTGGTTTTTTTGCTCCGTATAAGGATCTTCTTTGTTTACGATTAGCTACCCCTTGAGTATCTAAATTACCTCTTAGGATATGGTATCGGACACCTGGTAAATCTTTTACTCTTCCACCACGTAAAAGGACTACGGAATGTTCTTGTAAATTATGTCCCTCGCCTGGAATATAAGCTGTTACTTCGAACCCATTTGATAATCTTACTCTTGCAACTTTTCTTAATGCTGAGTTGGGTTTTTTTGGAGTAGTTGTATATACTTTAACGCAAACGCCTCTTTTCAAAGGCTGTCTTTCAAGCGCCGGAACTTTATTTCTAGCGATTGGCTTTACCCTACTCTTTTTAATCAATTGATTAATTGTTGGCATAATATAATTTTGAAGTTGAAATAAGGATAAACCTTTAGAAATTTTTGTTAGTGTTTAAGGTTATTGCGACCTTACTTCTAACATTCAAAATGTGCCGTAAACTAGCATTGAAATGATAAAAGTCAATATTTTAACAAAATTAAAATAATGTTTATGCAGTCTGTTCAGGCGCTTCTTTAGCCGATTCTAGCTCTTGTTTTTTTAATTCTTCTAATCTTGCCTTATCTTGTTCTCGAGCTTGCTTATCCCATTCAATTTTTGTTAAACCAGTTCCTGCTGGTACTAATCTACCTACGATTACATTCTCTTTTAATCCTTCTAAGGCATCTGTCTTACCTTTAATAGATGCATCAGTTAGAACTCGAGTAGTTTCTTGAAAAGATGCAGCAGAAATGAATGAATTGGTTTGCAATGAAGCTTTGGTAATACCAAGTAATACTCTCTCGAAAACTGCCGGCTTCTTT
>CACJQQ010000021.1 GCA_902595625.1 uncultured Pelagibacteraceae bacterium
AATAATGGAATAACAGAAGAACCAAAATCGGTTAATGAATATTCTACTTTTGGAGGAACAACTTGAAAAACTTTCCTATTTATTAAACCATCTATTTCTAATTCCTTTAATTGTTTTGACAACATTTGTGGCGTAACTGATTGTAATACCTTTTTGATTTCACCAAATCTTAGTTTTTGATTTTGGTAAATTAAAAATAAGATTCTTATTTTCCATTTACCTCCAAGAAAGTAAACTGCTCTTTCAGCGGGACATTGTATAATCTGTTTCATAGTATGTTTTTATATACTAGTATGATTTTAATAACTTGATAAATGTTTATCAAATATTTAAATTAATAAAAACAAAAAAAAGAGTTTATATGACAAAAGGACAAAGAGCTGGGGACACTCCGATTGGAGTAGATGTGTTAGAAGGTAAATCTTACTATTGGTGCTCTTGCGGAAAAAGTACTAAGCAACCTTTTTGTGATGGATCTCATAAAGACACTCCATATAAACCTTTGCCATATAAAGCTGACCAATCTAAAAAAGTTTTTTTCTGTACTTGCAAACAAACTAATGATCAGCCAATGTGTGACGGGTCACATAATGCTAAATAATCTTTATGAAAAATATTGAAGTAAAAAAAATCGTACAAGCAATAGAAACATCAGATGGTGCTGGAGTTAAATTAAAGCGAAGTATTGGAACTCCAGAAGCAGACTATATTGACCCTTTTTTGATGTTAGATGAATTTGGTTCAGAAAATAAAGATGATTATATTGCTGGTTTTCCTCCTCACCCACATAGAGGAATAGAAACAGTAACTTACATGCTTAAAGGTGAGTTTGAACATCAAGATAGCACTGGTGCTAAAGGAATCATGTCATCTGGAGATGTGCAATGGATGAAAACTGGTAGAGGAATAATTCATTCAGAAATGCCGGCTATGTCAGATGGTAAATTATTAGGATTTCAGCTTTGGGTAAATATGCCTGCAAAACTAAAAAAGAATAAGCCTGAATATCTATATATAAAGAGTAGTGAACTTGGGGTTCATAAAGACAATGAAAAGACAGTAAAAGTCATTGCTGGCAAATATGAAAAAGCTGAGGGCCCAGAGAAAAATCATAACGTTGATCCGATATATTTTCATATAGTTTTAAATGAAAAAAAAGAATTTACTTGCGAAGTACCTGAAGGTCACAACAGTTTTATTTATTTATTAAATGGTGAATTAAAAATTGGAGAAAAGGATCACTCTAAAACAGGTAATTCAAATCTCATTTTGTTAGAGAGAGGAAATAAATTAATTGTGAAAGCTAATAAAAAAACAGAGTTTTTATTCATTGCAGGTAAACCCATTGGGGAACCTATAGCTAGAGGTGGACCATTTGTCATGAATACTAAGGCGGAGATACTAGAAGCTGTTCAAGATTATAATAACGGAACATTTGCTAAATATTAAAAGTTCAAGTACTTTTCTCAAATGCCAAAATCCATAATAATAAAAAAAAATGGTGGACCTGAAGTTTTAGAACTCCAGGATGTAAAGGTTGGGGTGCCTGGTCCAGATGAAATTAAAGTTACCAATCATGCTATTGGTTTAAATTACATTGACACATACCATAGATCAGGTTTATACCCCCTCAAACTACCGAGTGGAATTGGTTTAGAAGCTGCAGGAAAAGTAGAAGAAGTTGGATCTAATGTTAAAGAATTTAACATAGGTGATAATATTGCTTACGCTTCAGTTCCTTTAGGTGCATATTCACAACAGAGAATTATTCCATCTAAGATAGCTGTAAAAGTTCCTGAAGGCATATCTCACAAACAAGCTGCTACCTTAATGACTAAAGGTCTAACTACGAATTATTTACTTTGTAAAACTTACAATCTTAAAGCTGGAGAAACTGTTTTATTTCATGCGGCTGCAGGAGGTGTTGGACAAATATTTGCTCAATGGGCTAATAGCATTGGCGCAAAAGTAATTGGAACAGTAGGTTCTGATGAAAAGATTAAAATTGCAGAGGAGAATGGTTACGCACATGTAATCAACTATACAAAAGATGATTTTGCAAAAAAAGTTATGGAGATTACGAACAATGAAGGAGTTCCAGCTGTATTTGACGGAGTAGGAAAAAATACTTTTCATGGTTCGTTAGCTTGTCTTAAAACAAGAGGTATGATGGTAAGCTTTGGAAACGCATCAGGTCCACTTGATCCAGTTAATGTTCCAAAAGATATTCAGCCTAAAGGACTTTATTTGACTAGACCTTCAATTGGTCAATATTTTACGAATAGAAAAGAACTTCAAGCTGGAGCGGATGCCATATTTGAAAAAGTCAAATTTGGTAAAATCAAAATTAAAATTTCAAAGGAATATAGTTTAATAGATGCAAAAAAGGCCCATGAAGATCTAGAGGCTAGAAAACTTACAGGCCCAGCAATATTAATTCCATAATGAGTAAAAAAATAATATCTCCTTGCATTAGTATTTGCAGAACCGATCCTGTGACAGGTTTTTGTTATGGTTGCGCAAGAACCAACGAGGAAAAGAAGTTTTGGAAAGATGAAAATACTGCTGATGACTGGAAAGAAGAAAATCTTAAACTGATTGTGACCAGAATGAAAGGTTGGCAATTAGAAACTTTTAAAGAGTCCTACGATCATAAAAAAAATGAAGGAATTTCTTTATTTAAAAAAAAGTTATTAGAGAATAAATAATTATAAGTCGTCTTTCATCGAGTCCATGTCGCTCAGATGATATTTTAAGGCCTGATTAGACAGTCTAATTTCTTGCAGAAATAAAAAAATAGAAACAATCATGCATACACAGCAAGCAGCAAAATTTAATCTAGCAACTTGTAAACTTCCGAGATAAAGCAATAAAACTGTAGTCATATTGAATAAAAAACCAAAAGCTGCAAATCCCATTGTGTACTTTAAAAGGTTAGTTCTATTATTAAGAACATGTAATTGATTTTCTAATTGAGGAGGTGCTTTTTTATCAAAAATTAATTGATCATGTAAATTTCTGATAAGACCACTTAATGTATGAAACCTGTTGCTATACATGGTCATCATTAAGGGTATAGCTGGAAACATTAATGCTGCAACTGTGTAATCTATATCCATATCGAATCAAATTGATTATGAAGTTAGTGTTTGATATTTACAAGTAATATTTCATGTCACATTTTAAAATATTTATCGAACTAACAAGATTAAATAAACCCATAGGTTTTATGCTTTTATTTTGGCCTTGCTCTTGGGGGTTAGCTTATGCACACACTATTATTCCAAATTTAGATTTATTTTCTTATTACCTAGTTTTATTTTTTTTAGGCTCCGTTTTAATGAGAAGTGCTGGATGTATTGTGAATGATATAGTAGATAAAGATTTTGATAAAAAAGTAAACAGAACTAAAGGTCGTCCAATAGCTTCGGGAAAAATATCAATTACTCGTTCTTTAGTTTATGTAATTATTCTTTGTTTGATTTCATTTTATATTTTATTACAATTCAATATGCTGACAATAGTACTCGGGATGAGTTCTATGTTATTGGCTTTTACATATCCTTTCATGAAAAGAATAACCTACTGGCCTCAACTATTTTTAGGTATCACTTTCAATTGGGGAATAATTATGGCCTGGGCTGCAATGAATAATAGCATTTCTGTGGAAATAATTATTCTATACT
>CACJQQ010000022.1 GCA_902595625.1 uncultured Pelagibacteraceae bacterium
CAAACAAGCTTTAGAGAAAATGGGCTACAAAGTATCTGGCCCAACAGTGATGAAACCACAGGTGTTTTATGTTGCAGCTACTGCTGGTGACGTTGACCTTTGGGTTAACGGTTGGTTTGGCACACATGATGGTTATATCTCTGAGTCAAAAGGTAAAGTAAAACCAGTTGGTTACGTAATGAAGGGTGGTGGTGCTCAAGGTTACTTAATCGATAAAAAATCTGCAGATAAATTTGGTATCAAGAGCGTGATGGATATCAAAAAGCACGCTAAAGAGTTCGACTCTAATGGTGACGGAAAAGCAGACATGGTTGCTTGCCCTCCAGGCTGGGGATGTGAGAAAGTTATCTCAAAACATTTTGATGAGCTTGGATTAGGTGATTTTATCAATCCAGTAAAGGCAGACTACTCAGCTTCAATGGCAGATGCAGTGTCTAAATACAAAAATGGAAAATCTATTCTATTTTATACATGGACACCTAACTGGACTGTTGGTGCTTTAAAACTTGGCAAAGATGTAGTTTGGATTGAAGTTCCATACAGCAAAACAAAACCTACTAAGATAGCTAATGCAACTAAATCTAAAGTAAATTTAGGATTTGGAGCTGATGATATCAGACCAGCAGCTAACGTAGATTTTCTTAAGGCAAACCCAAAAGTAGAAAAGATGCTTAAAAAAGCTTCTATTCCTCTTGGAGACATTGCTGCTCAAAACTTGAAAATGAACAAGGGTGAGAAAAGTGAAAAAGCTATTAAGAAACACGCAGCTGAATGGATAAAAGCTAATCAAAGTACGTTTGATAGTTGGATCAAGTAAGGATCAAGGTTAATTTTAATGAGTTTAAAATTAGCCCCTTCCGATTATGAAATATACATACCTATTGGTGAATGGATAGAAGGAAATATTAAAGAGTGGCTATTCGAACAAAGGCCACTCTTTAAAAAGATTTCAGCACCAATAGACACAGTTCTTAATAGTTTAGACTCTCTTTTTAATTTTATTCCTTTTCCAATAATTCTTTTAATTTTTGTTTTTTTTGCTTATAGGACTAACGGTTTAAAATTTGCAATTTTTTCTTTCGTAAGTTTAGTTTTTATAGATCTAGTCGACCTTTGGTCTGAAAGTATGACTACATTAGCAATGATTTTTACCGCTGTATTATTTTGTATGTTGATCGGGATACCCTTAGGGATTCTTGCTTCTAGAAGCAATACTTTTGAAATTATTTTACGCCCTGTACTTGATATCATGCAAACCATACCAAGTTTTGTTTATTTAATTCCTGTTGTTATGCTTTTTGGAGTTGGTTTAACTCCAGGTGTTGTAGCAACAATTATTTTTGCACTTCCACCAATAATTCGTCTAACTAATTTAGGTATTAGACAAGTTGGTAAAGGTTTTAAAGAAGCTGGTTCAAGTTTAGGATTAACAAGGTTTCTAATACTTGTAAAAATTGAAATACCTTTATCTCTAAAAACTATAATGGCGGGCGTTAATCAAACGTTAATGCTGGCTTTATCGATGGTGGTTATTGCAGCTTTAATTGGAGCTGGAGGATTAGGTTTAACTGTTTATATTGCGTTAGGTAGATTAGATGTAGGTTCAGCTGTTATTGGTGGAACAGGAATAGTAATTTTAGCAATTATATTAGACAGAATAACTCAGAAAATAATTAAAACTCGTTAATTAATCCAAGCATATTAAGAACAAAAACAATCACGAAAAATAAAAAAGTCCAACCTACAAATTGAAGAACGATTGTAAGTTTTGGCCCTTTATCAATACCTTTCCAATTCATGAATGTATATGTCGTGAATATAGAAAGTATTAAAAGAAGAAGAAAATTTGTTAAAGACATTATCTTTGATTTAAAAGCATTACTTCTCTAACTTCAGCACCTCTATACTTCGACAAAGGTCTAATTAGTTTATTAGACGCATGCTGTTCCATGATGTGTGCTGACCAACCAGTTATTCGTGACATTACGAATATCGGCGTGTAGAAATCTATATCTATTCCCATCATGTAATACGTCGGACCACAAGGGAAATCCACATTTGGATGGATATTCTTTTTTTCCAACATCACTTTTTCTAAAATTTCATACATTCTTGTATATTTTTCTTTTTTTAAAAGTTTAGCTACTTTAAACATGTAATGTTTCATCGTAGGCACTCTAGAGTCTCCTGTTCTATAAACTCTATGACCAAAACCCATAACAACTTTCTTTTTATTTAATGCATTTTCAATCCAAGTTTTAGCTTTTTCAGGTTTTCCTATTTCTTTCATCATGTGCATTACAGCTTCGTTAGCTCCACCATGCAATGGACCTTTTAATGAGGCTATAGCCCCAGTGATTGCTCCATGCAGATCTGACAAACTCGAGGTAATTGTTCTAGCTGTAAAAGTAGAAACATTAAAACTATGCTCAGCATATAAAATTAAAGAGATATCAAATGCTCTTACTATTTCTTTATCTGGCACTTTATTAAACATCATTTTAAAGAAATTTTCTGAAAAAGATAAATTTTTACTAGGTGAAATTATGTTTTTGCCTTTTCTGGATCTAAAATAAGCAGCAACAGCAGTAGGAGTTTTAGCAAATATTCTCATTGCTTTTCTCATATTTGCTTTAGGAGAATTATCTTTAGTATCTTTATCTTCTAACGCCATTAAACTTACACAAGTTCTAATCACATCCATAGGATGTGCATTTTTTGGCATCTTTTTAATATCACTTAATATTTGCTTAGAAAGTTTTCTTTCAGATCTTTCTTGTTTGATAAATTTTTTAAGTTGGTTTTTATTAGGTAGTTCACCATTAAGAACAAGATACGCAACTTCTTCGAAATCACACTTATCACATAGTTCTTGAACTGTGTATCCTCTATATGTTAATGCGCTTAATTCTGGCACAACATGAGATATTGTTGTTTCATCAACAACTATACCAAGTAAACCTTTTTTAATTTCTTCACTCATTATTCATGTCCCTCTGTAGAAAAATCTGTGATTTTCTTGTCTGGTGTATTGTATTTCTCATATTCTACTAACTCGTACAACCTTTTTCTAGTCTGCATTTTGTCAATAATATTGTTTTGATGGCCATCATTAAATATTGATTTTAAACCTATTTCCACATTTTGCATTGCTAGTCTTTGTGTGCTTACTGGATAGATTACTAAGTTGTAACCTAAATTTTCTAATTGTTTTTTATCCAATAATTTAGATTTTCCAAATTCTGTCATGTTAGCCAACAAATATCCTTTTGCTGTTTTTCTCACTTTTTCAAATTCACTTTCGTCTTTCATAGCCTCTGGAAAAATCATATCTGCGCCCGCATCTTCATAAGCTTTAATTCTCTCTAATGTTTTATCTAATCCCTCAACAGAATTAGCATCCGTTCTTGCGATAATTAGGAAATTTTTATCTTTTCTAGCTTGTACCGACTCTTTAATTTTTTTTACCATTTCTTCTTTTGAAACAAGCTCTTTATTATCTAAATGGCCACATCTTTTCTCAGCTATTTGATCTTCAAAATGACATCCAGCTAAACCTTTGCTCTCAAAAACCTCAATTGTTTTTTTACAGTTTCCAAATCCTGTATCTATATCAACTA
>CACJQQ010000023.1 GCA_902595625.1 uncultured Pelagibacteraceae bacterium
TTCTTTAATCAGAAAAAGAAGTTACTGGAACTTCTCTAATTTAAAACCTAGAGACCCTGTGATTTTAGCTTTATGCACTCAACAAGCATTTCAAAAAGCCTTAGATAAAGCTAAAAGAAGAGTTGAAAGAGAGAAAAAAGCAAAGATAAGAGAAGAAAAAAAGGCCCAAACCGCTTCACTCTAGACAAACAGACAATCTAATGATAACTACCATCAAAATTAACTGGAGGTTTTTATTAAAATAGACGTTAAAGATAATAATGTAGAACAAGCTATAAGAGTTCTTAAAAGAAAGCTTCAAAAAGAAGGTTTTTTTAAAGTAATGAAGATGAAAAGTACTTATGAAAAACCATCTGAAAAAAAAAAGAGAGTTCAAACAGAAAATCTTAAAAGAATTAAAAAACTTCAAAAACTAAAAAATAGGTACTAAATTTATAATAATGAGAGGATTAACAATGCCATCTGGTAAAGTAAAATGGTTTAATGCCAAAAAAGGTTATGGATTCATTACTGATGATGAAACACAAAAAGATATTTTTCTTCATGTATCAGCACTAGAAAATTCAAAGTTAAGAGTTTTAAAAGAAGAGCAAACAATAGTTTACGATATAAAAGAAGAAAAAGATAAACTTCAGGCTATTAATATTAAGAAAAAATAATTTAACGCGGGGTGGAGCAGTCTGGTAGCTCGTCAGGCTCATAACCTGAAGGTCGTAGGTTCAAATCCTACCCCCGCAACCAAAATGACAAATACAATCAGAAACATAACTATTATAGCTCACGTCGATCATGGAAAAACTACTTTGATTGACAATCTCATGAAACAAAGTGGAACTTTTAGGGAAAACGAAAATGTTGAGGAAAGAGTAATGGACTCTGGAGAACTAGAAAAAGAGAGAGGAATAACAATTCTTGCAAAACCTACTTCAATTAATTGGAAAAACTCGAGAATAAATATTATTGATACACCAGGCCACAGAGATTTTGCAGCGGAAGTTGAAAGAGTCTTGCATATGGCTGACGGTGCTTTACTGCTCATTGACTCAGCGGAAGGTGTGATGCCTCAAACAAAATTCGTTTTATCTAAAGCTTTGAAGCAAGGTTTAAAACCAATCGTGGTAATTAACAAGCTTGATAAACAAGATCAAAGAGCAAATGAAGTATTAGATGAAACTTTTGACTTATTTGTAAGTCTTGATGCAAATGAGGAGCAATTAGACTTTCCAGTATTATATGCAAGTGGAAGATCTGGCTGGGCATCTAAAGAGATAGATGGTCCAAGAGAAAATTTGCAACCTTTATTAAATTTAATAATTGATCATGTTAAACCATCGACTTTTGATAAAACAAAACCATTCGCTATGCTTTCTACTCTCCTTTATGCCGACAGTTTTTTAGGAAGAAGTTTAGTAGGAAGAATTGCTCAAGGTACTGCAAAAGCAAACCAGCAAATTAAAGCGATAGATCTAAGTGGAAAAAAAGTTGATGAAGGAAGACTTACAAAAATTTTTAGATATGAAGGAACAAAAAAAGTTCCTATTGAACAAGGTGAGGCTGGAGATATAGTAATTATTGCAGGGTTAGAAAAAGCTAACGTTGCTGATACAATTTGTGATTTAGAAATAAACGATCCAATTAATGCAACCCCTATTGACCCCCCTACCATGTCAATAACAATTACCGTAAATAGTTCTCCTTTAGCAGGGACGGAAGGAAAAAAATTAACAAGTACTCAGATAAGGGATCGATTAATTTTGGAAGCCGAAAACAATGTTGGGATCAACTTTGAAGAAAATGAAAGTAAAGATGCTTTCGTTATAAGTGGTAGAGGTGAGTTGATGTTAGAGATTCTTTTAACACAGATGCGAAGAGAAGGTTTCGAAATGACCGTAAGCCCGCCAAAAGTTTTAATTAGAAAAGATGATCACGGTAATAAAATGGAGCCAATTGAAGAAATAACAATGGATTTAGATGAAGAGTTTTCATCAAGAATTATAGACTCCATGAATAGAAGAAAAGGTAAATTAATTGATCTTAAGGATACTGGAAAAAATAAAAAAAGATTAATTTTTCATGCACCAACTAGAGGTTTAATGGGTTACACAAGTAGATTTTTAACATTAACAAAAGGAACTGGCGTAATAAATAGAATTTTTCACTCTTATGGAGAATACACAGGAGATATGGAGGGAAGAAGAAACGGTGCTTTAATTTCTATGGAAAACGGTAAAGCAGTTGCCTTTGCAATTTTCAATTTACAAGCTCGAGGTGAAATGTTTGTGACACATAATGATCCAGTATACGAAGGGATGATAGTAGGTCTTTCTTCAAAAAGTGGTGACTTAGAAATTAATGTTTTAAAAGGGAAAAAACTTACAAATATGAGGACACAAGGAACTGATGAAAATGTAGTTTTAACGCCAGTAAGAAAGATGGCTATAGCCGAACAGCTAAGTATGCTTAATACAGATGAAGCTTTGGAGATAACGCCAAAATCTTGCAGGCTTAGAAAATTAATATTAGATCCTCACGAAAGAAAAAGACAATCAAGAGCCAAAGCTTCTTAAAGACTGAATCTTGATTTTTTACTATCTGCTAGAAAACCTTTAACAGTATCTAGTGTCATAGATTTGAAACTCTTACCAAAACCTTCAATTTGATTAATTACTTTTGGTGGCATTGTAATTATATTACAATTTAATTGTTTTGCTTGAATAAAGTTGTAAGCTTCTCTCGTACTTGCCCAAAGAATTTCGATATTTTTATTTTTCTTAGTCAAAGAGATGCTTTTTTTAAATATCGGAAGAGGGTCTTTGCCTTTATCAGCCATTCTGCCTGCAAATATTGAAATTATTGATTTTGTTTTTTTATTTAACTTTTTAAAAATCTTTTCAGTTTGTTCAAATGTGTAAACTGCAGTTATGTTGAGTTTAATTCCTTTGTCACTTAATTCTTTGATGATCGGTCCTGTAAATACTCCTTTAGAATTTACAACTGGAATTTTTACGTAAACATTTTTACCCCATGAATTAATTTCATAAGCTTGCTTCAGCATGTCTTTGAAATTATCTGCAAATACTTCAAAAGAGATTGGTTTATTTTTGCAAACCTTTAAAATTTTAAGAGAATAATTTTTGTAATTTTTGGCT
>CACJQQ010000024.1 GCA_902595625.1 uncultured Pelagibacteraceae bacterium
TAAAAATCCTATTATTAAAAAATCGGTTTTTTTAATATTAATATTATTCACTATTGGAAATCATTTTACTGAGCAAACATTTAAGCAGTTTTTTAAAAATAGAGCTTTTTCAAAACCACAATACACTGCTGCTTTGACTTATATAAATAATTCTGATCACAAAAATTATTTTTTAAAAGCCAAAATGATGAAAAATAAAAATGCCACAATCGATGCTGTTAACCATTACATTAATTACTTAAATACGAAAAATAAACTAAGCGTGAAGTTTGTGCCTTTAAACAAAAGAGATAAGGTAAAATTTTTATGGCATTTATGTTTTCAAGATTTTAATGGTAAAGACTGTTCAGTCGATGATTTTAAAAATCAGTTTAAAGTAATTAAAAAGGAAAATTTTAATAATATTGAACTAAAACTTTTAGAAATAATTTGATACATTTAAAAACAAAGGTTTTATGAAAGAGAAATATATTTACCCTGAGAATATAACTGAAAACTTCGATATTGCTAATTTTCACATTAAGTACTGTTTAAGTTTTATTAAAAAATATTTAAAAGGGGATATCCTTGAAGTAGGAGCTGGATGTGGAAGTTTTACGCGAAATTATCTTGATGAAAAATTTACCTCTGTAACTTTAACAGAAAAAGACAAAGAAAATTTTTTAAAGCTTTCTGAAAAGTATAAAGAAAATGAAAAAGTTAAGGTCATTAATGAACTTATTTACGATATCAATCATCAATATAATGCAATTTTATATCTACATGTTCTTGAGCATATTAAAGATGACAAAAAGGAGATTAATGAAGCTATCCGAAAATTAAAAAAAAATGGCTACTTAATAATAATGGTTCCAGCCCATCAAAAAATATACAGTAATCTAGATAAAGAGGTTGGTCATTTTAGGAGATATGAGGCAGATTTTTTTAAACAAGATATGAAATTTATGAAATTGGTAAACTTTAAATATTTAGACTCTACTGGCTATCTACTTTATAAATTAAATTCATTTGTATTTAGAACTGAAAAATCTCCTACAAAATTTAAAATATTTATTTGGGATAAATTTTTCACTCCTCTTTCACTAATTTTTGATTTCATCTTAATGTACAAATTCGGTAAGTGTATTTTAGCAATTTATAAAAAAGATTGATACAACAAAATTCAAATATAGAATGAGATTTTTTAGAGTATATATTTATTTAAAATTTTTTGTTTTTGTAAAATCCTTAATTACTTTAGTTAATAATTCTAAAAAACGAAATATAGAAAACACATTTAATAAAATAACTAATAAAAAATTTTCATTTCTAACAAGTCAATTAAGAGTAGGATTTGTTTTGGTTCTTCAGTATTTAATAAGGAAGTATCCTAATAAAAATGAGATTGTAATAAGTTCTTACAATCTAGCAGAAATGGTAAATATTTGTAAAAATCTTAAGTTAAAATTAGTGTTTGGAAAATTAAATGAAAATGTTTTTATATGCGATAAAGATTTAAAAAAAAAAATAAATCATAAAACGCTTGCAGTAGTGGTAACTAATATTTTTAATGATCACACAGATTTAATTAAAGTTAGAAAATTATGTAGAAAACACAAAGTTATTTTAATTGAAGACAACGCTATATATTTTGGGAATTATTACAGAAATAAAAAAGGACTAGTTTTTTCAGGAAGTTTTGGAAATTATTCCCTCCATAGTTTTAACATAATGAAAAATATATCTGCAATGTATGGAGGTCTAGTATCTACAAATGACAAAAATTTTATTAAATTTGCAAAGAAAGAGATTGAAAACTATAAGAGTTTTCCAAAATTTAAATTCTTTAAACAAATAGTTACTTTTCTGATTTTAAAAATATTTGCAGTAAACATCTTTTATAAACCGTTTTTTTTTTATTTATTAAAGTTAGTACATCAAAAAGATATCACATTTATAAAACAATTAGTTTACCCAAGTCTAAAATTTAACAAAAAAATACATTACAATAGCTATTTGAATAATATTCATCCATTATCAGTTTTGATGATTGACGAGCAGTTGAAAGATAAAAAAAATTTTAGGCTTTCAAGAGAAAAAAGGATGAAAAATAATATTCTTTACCATCATCTTTTTCAAAAGTATAAAATTACTCAAGTCAAAACTATTAGATTAAAAGTTAAATCATTTCAGAATTTTAATGAGTATCCAATATTTGTTCAGAATAAAGATAAATTAATTAATTATTTATTTGATAATGGGATTGAAACCAAAATAATACAATATGTAGACTGTCGTAAGATTTTTCAAAACAATTCGAAAGAAAAATCAAGTCAAAATTTTGAAAACAAAATTATATGTTTACCAAATCACAAAAATATATCTGAAGAATACATTGAGTATATTGTTAGAGTTATATCTAATTTTTATAGACAGTCATCTAGGTTTTAATTTTGAATAAAATACTTTCCATAAATCTAGCATTAACTTTTTGCTAAATATTTACCAATACGTCTCGCGTTTGCCATAATAATTCCAAGAGGATATTTATTTGTTTTAAAATCAAAAACAGAACCATCAACAATGTAGATCTGATTCACGCCTTTCAATTTGCATTTATTATTAACAGAAAGTTTTTTTTTATTATTAAATGGTATAGAACCAAAATAATGATAGTCTGCTCCAACTCCAGGGTATAAAGTAGAAAAAAAAGGAAATATAATTTTTTTTGATTTCAAAAATTTATAAATTTCCTTGTTTTTTTTCTTTAAAATTTTTTTAATATTCGTATTTTTTGAATAAATTTTAAAATAATCTCCAGTTTTTCTTAAATAAATATCACTTTCTTTTGAATCTAATAAAATATTTGAAAAAATAATTCTGTGCCTAAAAAAATTTATAATCTTTTTAAAAGGTCTTAAAAAAGGAAAACGATCTATTATTGAATCAGTTATTATTTTATTCCCAGGTCTTAAATCTGCGCTGAAGCAGTCTTTGCGTGAATTATTTTTAATTTGCAACAGTGAAGGAGTAAAATTTAAATTAAATTTAATTGATGTTCTTGAAAAAAAAAGACTAAATAATCTAGGGTGATGTTTAATTTTAATTTCATTGTTGAGATTTAAATATTGAGCCAAAAGTTTTGTAGTAGCCAATGTTCCAG
>CACJQQ010000025.1 GCA_902595625.1 uncultured Pelagibacteraceae bacterium
TATTTTTTTCACACAATCCATCTAATTTCATCCAAAGATCTTTATTTTTAACTGGTTTTTTATTTGAATTTTTCCAGCCATTTTTTTTTCCAATTATCGACCCATTCTGTCATACCATTTTTTACGTAAGTCGAGTCAGTATAAATCACTACATCTGATCCACTTTTTATTTTTTTTAAAGCCATAATTGCAGCAAGAAGTTCCATTCTATTGTTTGTAGTATTTTTCTCACTCCCAGAAATATTTTTTTGTGTGTTATTTTTGTCAAAAATTACCGCACCCCAACCTCCTGGACCTGGATTTCCAGAACAAGCCCCGTCAGTGTAAATTTTAAATTTCATTAAAAAAAATAATCCTCATGGTTTTTTGCATTTTTATGAAATTCCAGTCTTTTCAAGTATTCTATGGGATCTTTTACTTTTACCATTGCTCCTTCAACAGTATTTAAAGCATCAAAAACTCGAGTTAGTAAAAAACCTTAAAGCAGCTCCTTGAGAAAGTACTTTTATACTTTGTTTTTCTAGCTCTGATAATTTTCTTACTGAGGAATAGCCATCAATAAAGTTTTTAGCTTTTGTCACATTAAAACTTAAATTTTCCTTAGCTCCGTCAAAACATAAAGCATTGAAACATATAGCTATTTCAAAAGCAAAAAAATCTTCACATGAAAAATAAAAATCAATAATTCCACTAAGCTTATCTTTATTAAAAAAAATATTATCATGAAATAAATCTGCGTGAATAATTCCTTTTGGTAAGTCTTTAGGCCATCTTTTTTCAACACTATTAAGACTCTCTTCAATCAGTTTTGGCAGATCCTTATGTAACTTAGAGCATTGATCTTTTACAGTTTCGAATAAACTTCTCCATGAATTAACAGATAAATCATTTTGTCTTTTAATTTTTATATTTTTTGTTAATTCGTGCATTTTAGCTGTTTCAATTCCTATATCTTTACAATTGTTAGGAGATAAATTGGATTTAGCTTTGCCATCAAGAAAAGAAACTATCATTAATTTTTTGCCATCAAAATTTGTAATTGTGGAATTACTATTATTTATAATAGGAGCAGGGCATTTAAAATTTGCCTTATTTAAAGATGACATCAAATTAGAAAAAAAAGGAAGATCTTCAGATTTAACTCTTTTTTCATAGACAGTAAGTATCAACTTTTTTTTATTTACCGATAAGAAATAGTTTGTATTTTCTATACCTTCTTCAATTCCTTTAAATGAATCCAACTTACCTAAATTATAATTAGATAAAATTTCTTCAATTTTACTTTTGTTTAGCTGTGTATAAACGGCCATTAGTTTAGTTCTTTAGGTAATTTGAATACGACTTTTTCTTCAGCAACTATCACCTCTTCTATAGATACTTTTCGATCTTTCTTTATATTACTTAACAACGCTTGTACTAATTTTTCAGGTGCCGATGCTCCGGAGGAAATGCCAATAGTATCAGAATTGTCTATTTCGTGAAAAGGTATCTCCTTTTCTGAATGCATTAATTGAGAGTTTTTACACCCCGCTTTTTTTGCCACCTCCACCAGTCTCACCGAATTAGATGAATTTCGACTTCCGACTACAAAAAACAAATCACACTTAGATGCAATTTCTTTTACAGCAGATTGACGATTAGTCGTAGCGTAACAAATATCTTCTTTTATTGGACCCTTTATTTCAGGGAATTTGTTTTTAAGAGCATTTATTATTTCTGCTGTGTCATCGACTGATAAAGTGGTTTGAGTTATATATGCTAAAGGTTTTTTATAATTATCTGCTTTAAGATTTTCTACATCTCTTTTAGTTTCTACTAATTTAATAGATCCATTTGGTAGCTGTCCCATTGTTCCAATAACCTCAGGGTGATTTTTGTGTCCAATTAAAAATATTTCATATCCCTTTTTATGTAATTGTTCAGACTCTCTGTGCACTTTAGAAACCAAAGGACAAGTCGCATCTACATAAGATAAATTTTTTAACCTTGCTTCGTCAGGAACTGATTTGGGAACTCCATGAGCAGAAAAAATCACGGGTCTGCTACTATCTTTTATGTCAGAGAGTTCGTCTACAAATATTGCACCTTTTTCTCTTAATTCATCAACAACCTGTTTATTATGAACAATTTCATGTCTAACATATACAGGAGCTCCATATTTATTAATTGCCTTTTCAACAATTTCAATGGCTCTTTTAACACCAGCACAAAACCCTCTGGGTGAAGCTAAATAAATTTTAAGTTCTTTTTTCATTCTTTTCTAACAAGTATTCGAGCAATATATGCGGAAAAGTGAGAGACGCCAAACCAATAAATATTACTTTGTAAATAGCCTCGTCGAGCTTGTAGGAGTTATTAAGAAAATATACCGCTATTAAAAACATCACACCAGTTACAAAAGTTAATGGAATAGCTTTGTTAATAAACTTCTTTAGTCCTGATCTAAAAGACTTATCTAGTTCGAAGATTAATGTAATTGAATGCCTTATAGAATGAAGAAAGCAAAAATAAATTGTGAAAGCCAAAACAGGAGTTAAAAAGAGATTTAATATAATTAACGAAAAAAAATCCATTATCATCAATGCTTTAAAGTCAGCCTTTTTCTTATTAGAGATAATTAGAGATGATAAAAAGCTTAAACACAAAAAAATTATTAAGAATTGATTAGTGAATAATTGAGACTCAAAAACATTAAAGTTTAAAATTTCAAATATTTCGTTTGTTTTCTCTCTCTGAAACAATAATGGAGCAAAAATTACTGCCGATCCTTTTAAAAAGTACAAAAACTCAGATATTAGAAATTTTTCTTTAAATGAGAATACCGTATCCTCCTTACCAAAGTGATAAGCTGCTACAACAAGAAATAATAATAAAACAGTATTAGGAAAAAATACCCACAAAAAAACTATTAAGATAGAGATTAAAACATATATAAAATAAAAAGTAAAAAGAGATCTATAACCAAATAAATATAAAAGTTTTTTTCCTTTTAAATTATCTAATGCTCCATGCGAAATTCCTAAAATTAATATTAAGATTAAACAAAATATTATCGGCTCGTAATTTACCATAAAGTAGAATGGGCTTATCAAAATACAAAAATTGAAAAATATAAGTGAGTGTTTAAA
>CACJQQ010000026.1 GCA_902595625.1 uncultured Pelagibacteraceae bacterium
AAAAATATTTTAACAAAATATAAGGTAAAAAATCTTTGTTTAGCGGGAGGAGTAGCTCTTAATTGTGTTGCTAATGGAAAAATTCTTAAAGAAAAAATATTTGAGAATATTTGGATTCAGCCTGCTGCAGGAGATGCTGGTGGATCTTTAGGTGCAGCTCTAGCTTACTGGCATCATGAACTAGGAAAACCAAGAGTCGAATTTAAAGATAAAATGAAAGGTTCTTACCTTGGACCTAAGTTTGAAAATGATTTTATTGAACAAAAACTCAAATCGCTTAAAGCAAATTACAAAAAATATAATAGAGAAGAAATGATTTCTTTAACAGCAAAAGAACTTTCCAATGAAAAAACTGTAGGCTGGTTCCAGGGAAGAATGGAATTCGGACCCAGAGCACTTGGCGGAAGGTCAATATTAGCAGACCCAAGATCGGAAAAAATGCAAAAAGAATTAAACTTAAAAATTAAGTTCAGGGAGAGTTTTAGACCATTTGCTCCCTCTGTCCTCAGAGAGGATGTTAATGATTGGTTTGAATTAAACAATGAAAGTCCTTACATGTTATTAGTTTCAGAGGTAAAAAAAAATAAACAAATTAAGATGAAAGCCGAAGATGAAAAATTGTTTGGCATAGATAAATTAAATGTCAAAAGATCAAGTGTTCCAGCTATAACTCACGTAGATTATTCGGCAAGAATTCAGACTGTACATAAAGAAACTAATCCAAGGTATTATGATCTGATTAAAGAGTTTAAAAAAAATACAAATTGTCCAGTTTTAGTAAATACTTCATTCAATGTTCGAGGCGAACCTATTGTTTGTTCAATTGATGATGCATTCAATTGCTTTATGGGAACTAATCTAGATATTCTAGTGATAGAAGATTTTGTTTTATTTAAAACCAATCAAGACAAGTCATTAATTAAAGATTACAAAAATAAATTTGAATTAGATTAATTTAAAATTGAAGCAGGATCTAATTTAACATCAAACCAATTAAGTCTAATGTCTAAATGAGGCCCAGTTGCTCTTCCACTTTGTCCTAAGGTTCCGACTATTTGGCCCTTTTTAACTTTTTGGCCAACTTTGACATTGATATCCTTCATGTGCATATACAAAGTGCTTATACCATGACCATGATCAAAAATTATTGTACCTCCAGTAAAATACATATCTTTCTCTGATAAAGAAACTTCTCCATCCATCATTGCTTTTACTGGTGTACCCTCCGGTGCATGAAAGTCTATCCCATAATGAGGTCTTCTAGGCTTTCCATTTAAAATTCTTTGGCTACCGTAAACACCTGTAATTATATATTTATCAATTGGATATATAAAATTATTTTTGAAAAAATCATATGCAGTGTCAATTGATCTGGCTTTGCCTATCAATACATTATCTTTTTTAATTCTCTCATATACTTCAGGTGGTGGAGTAACTTGCTTTGGAGGTAAACCATCAATTCTTTGAATTTTATACTCTCTTTTTAATACCTTCTTTTCAATTTTTTTTGTTTTCCCATCTGTTTTTATTATGATTAGAACATTATTTTTTCTGTCTCTATCTAAACCAAAAGCAAAATAACCGTCTTTAGAAACTCGAATGTTCCTATTATCAACTTTTACTTTTGAACTTGGATTTGTTTTTCCTAAAATAAAAGCTCCTTGCTCAAATTTTCCTAAAAATTCAACAGCACTTAGATGTTGAAATTTTAATATAAAAAATAATATTAAGAAAATTCTCATTTTGCTGTCCAACCACCATCTATAATTATTGATGAGCCAGTGATCATAGAGGCAGCTTCAGAGGCCAAAAATGTTATTGAAGTTGCTACATCGCTTACAGTTACTACCTTATTTATTGGAGTATTTTCTTTAACATATTTATTATATTTTTTGTCTGCGAAATATTTTTTAGTTCGAGGAGTTAAAACGATGTTAGGACAAACACTATTAACTCTAATATTGTATTTAGCTAGATCCAAAGCCATACCTTTTGTTAAACCCTCAACACCAAATTTTGTCATACTATAAACAGTTCTCTTTTGTCCTGCTACGATTCCAAATATCGAGGAAATATTTATTATTGAACCACTTTTTCTTTTTAGTTTAATAATTTGGTTAGCACAAAGTTGAGCCACATTAAAAACTGCTTTAGTATTCACATTTAATAAAGTCTCCATTGAAGATTTTTTTACATTTAAAAAAGGCTCAGGAATATTAGTACCAGCATTATTAACTAAAATGTCTAATTTCTTAAGTTTAGTTATAAAAGACTTCATTCGATCGTAGTTATTCACATCACAATTAAACGATATGTAATTTACTTTAAACTTCTTAATCTCTTTTTTTAAAGTATTGAGTTCTAATTGATTTCTGCCAATTGCAATAACATTTCCCCCAGCTTCAGCAATTGCTATAGCTGCACCTCTACCTAAGCCTTTTGTTGCCCCGGTAATTAAAGCTGTTTTGCCTTTTAAATTTATATCTTTAAGAAATATACCCATTACTGTGCTGTCCAGCCTCCATCAACTAATAAAGATGTTCCTGTAATCATTTCAGATGAGTCTGCAGCTAAAAATGCTACAGCAGTTGCAACATCACTTTCTTTTGCAACTCTTCCAAGTGGAATATTTTTGAGCATTTTATTTTTGAATTTTTTATTTTTAAAAAACTTTTTAACCATTGGCGTCTCCACAAATGTTGGGCAAATGGTATTAACTCTTATATTATAAGGAGCTAATTCACATGCCATACCTCTAGAAAGTCCCTCTACACCAAATTTATTCATGTTATAAACATTACGTCCTTCACAACCTACTCTGCCTAATTGAGAAGACATATGAATAATAGATCCTCCGATTTTTCTTCTATTTTTTGCCTTTACCATTTTTTGAGAACATAATTGCGCAACGTTAAATGCAGCTTTCATATTCAGATTAGTTAAGTATTCCATGTTTTCTTGGCTAACTTTAGTAAAATGTTGGGGTCTATTATTTCCAGCGTTATTTACTAAAATATCTAATCGACTAATTTTTCTTAAAACTTTTTTAAATCCTCTAAA
>CACJQQ010000027.1 GCA_902595625.1 uncultured Pelagibacteraceae bacterium
GAAACAAGAACTAAATGAAAATCTTGAGAAACTAAAAAATCAGTTTGAAAATGCATCAGAAGACATACGTCTTAGATTTGAGGATAAAGTAACAAAAATTCAACAAGGTGATGATTTACTTCCAACTGTAATGAAAGTTGTAAAAGTCTTTGTTGCAGTTAAAAGAAGATTAATGCCTGGAGATAAAATGGCCGGCAGACACGGAAACAAGGGGGTAGTAAGTAAAATCGTTCCAGTTGAAGACATGCCATATATGGAAAATGGGAAACCAGTTGACATTGTACTCAATCCTCTTGGTGTGCCAAGTCGTATGAATGTTGGTCAAATTTTAGAAACTCATTTAGGATGGTCATGCTCGGAATTAGGAGATCAAATAAAAGAACACTTAAAAAATTTTGATAGAGAAATTGAAAAAGTAAAAGACAAGCTAAAAGAGATTTACGGTAAAGACTATTATGATGAGGTTATTTCAAAATTATCAAATAAAGAAGTGGCCGAATTAGTTCAAAACCTGTCAAATGGAGTGCCAATAGCTACACCAGTTTTTGATGGGGCTAGTACCGAGGATATAACTAAAATGTTAGATTTAGCAAAACTCCCAAATTCTGGGCAAACTAATTTGTGGAATGGTCAAACTGGAGAAAGGTTTGATAGACCGGTAACCGTGGGAATAATTTATATGTTAAAACTAAATCACCTTGTAGAGGATAAAATTCACGCAAGATCTACTGGACCTTATAGTTTAGTAACCCAACAACCACTTGGTGGAAAAGCACAACTTGGCGGCCAAAGATTTGGAGAGATGGAAGTTTGGGCCCTAGAAGCCTACGGCGCGTCATATACTTTACAAGAAATTTTAACAGTGAAGTCTGATGATGTAGCGGGAAGAACTAAAGTATACGAAACAATTGTCAAAGGGAATAATAACTTCGAGTCAGGTGTTCCTGAGTCTTTTAATGTATTAGTAAAAGAAATTAGAGCACTTGGTTTAAATATTGAACTAAATTAATTATGGATAAAAATTTAACAAAAAGTTTTGAAAATCAAAATATTGCACAGGAAAATAATTTTGATAGCATCAAAATAACTTTAGCTAGTCCTGAAAAAATAAAATCATGGTCATATGGTGAGATTAAAAAACCTGAGACAATTAATTACCGAACTTTTAGACCTGAAAAAGACGGCTTATTTTGTTCAAGAATATTTGGACCAGTAAAAGATTACGAATGCTTGTGCGGAAAATATAAAAGAATGAAGTTTAGAGGAATTATTTGTGAAAAATGTGGAGTAGAAGTTACTAAATCTAACGTAAGAAGAGAAAGAATGGGTCATATAGATTTAGCATGTCCAGTAGCTCATATTTGGTTTTTAAAATCGCTTCCGAGCAGAATTTCTTTAGCTATCGATATGAAATTAAAAGAGGTCGAGAAAGTATTATATTTTGAAAGCTTTATCGTAGTTGAACCTGGCTTAACAACGTTAAAAAAGGGTCAACTTATTTCTGAGGAAGCTTTATTAAAAGCTCAGGAAGAGTTCGGAGAAGACGCTTTTACTGCTGGGATAGGAGCAGAAGCAGTTAGAGAAATACTTGTTAATTTAGATCTTAAAAAAGAACAACAAAAATTAAGAGAGTCTCTTAAAGAAATAAAATCTAAAGTTACAGAAGAAAGAACAATTAAAAGATTAAAATTAATCGAGTCATTTATTAACTCAGGTAACAAACCAGAATGGATGATTCTTACGTCAGTTCCAGTTATACCACCTGAGCTCAGACCATTAGTTCCCTTGGATGGAGGTAGATTTGCTACTTCCGACTTAAATGATTTATACAGGAGAGTTATTAATAGAAATAACAGACTTAAAAGACTCTTAGATCTTAAAGCACCTGATATTATTGTGAGAAATGAAAAAAGGATGCTCCAAGAGTCAGTAGACGCACTATTTGACAACGGAAGAAGAGGACGAGTAATCACAGGTACTGGTAAACGACCTTTAAAATCACTTGCGGAAATGCTTAAAGGGAAGCAAGGTAGATTTAGACAAAACTTACTTGGTAAAAGAGTTGACTATTCAGGAAGATCTGTGATCGTTGTTGGACCAGAACTTAAGCTACATCAGTGCGGACTACCAAAAAAAATGGCTTTGGAATTATTTAAACCTTTCTTATACGCTAGACTAGATAAACTTGGTTTGGCAACAACAATTAAGCAAGCGAAAAGATTAGTTGAAAAAGAAAAAAGCGAAGTATGGGATTCACTTGAACACATTATTAGAGAGCATCCAATTCTTCTTAATCGAGCTCCGACCCTCCATAGGTTAGGAGTCCAAGCATTTGAGGCAAAATTAATAGAAGGAAATGCCATAGAATTGCATCCATTAGTATGCGCAGCATTTAATGCAGATTTTGATGGTGATCAAATGGCCGTGCATATTCCATTGAGTTTAGAAGCTCAGTTGGAAGCTAGAGTTTTAATGATGTCCACAAATAATATTTTAAGCCCATCCAATGGTAAACCAATTATTGTGCCGAGTCAGGATATAGTATTAGGTATTTATTATCTTTCACAAGCAGAAGAAAATGAAAAAAAACCTAAAGGAATATTTTCTAGTATAGAAGAAATTGAACAAGCGTTAGAAAACAAATCTATCAGCTTACATTCTAAAATTGTATCAACATTTGAAACAATTGATAAAAATGGTCAAACTATTATAGAAAAGTATACAAGCACTGCTGGAAGATTTTTATTAGCAAATGTTCTACCAAAAAACTTTAATATTAAGTTTGCTTTAGTAAATAAATTACTTACTAAGAAAAATGTTTCTGAAGTTAT
>CACJQQ010000028.1 GCA_902595625.1 uncultured Pelagibacteraceae bacterium
ACCACTGATTGATAATCGTTCTCATAAATAGAAATGAAATTTACAATAAACCAAATCATAAAAGGAATAAGTAAAAGAGAGCTTATTTTTGTAAATAACCATTTTTTCGTAGAAACATGCATATTAAAAAATATTTTTTCCTATTAAATAAAATAAAATTGCAAAAACAAATGATCCTACTAAAGCAAGAACTCCAGTTATCTTTGAAATTTTTAAATCGAAACCATACCCTAGATCCCAGAATAAATGTCGTAGTTCATTTAAAATATGGAAGCTAAACGTCCAACAAAGTCCAACAGCTACAAATTTTCCAAAAAAACTTTGAAGAAAATTTTTAATAATTAAATAGCTGTCTGCTCCAAGCAGTAGAGACAAACTCCAGAAACAAATTATTGTAATAGCTAAAATGTTTATTACTCCAACAATTCTATGTGTAATGGAAAGTAAAGAAGATATTTGCCATCTATAAATTTGAAGATGAGGGCTTAAAGGATTATTTTTTTCTTCCATATAAGATTTATAAACTAAAGTTAAAATTTTTTCACTAAATGCTCAGCGATCTGAACAGTGTTTAAAGCTGCCCCTTTTAATAAGTTATCAGACACAACCCATATATTAATAGCTTTTACATTTGAATTATCTTTTCTGATTCGAGAAATGTAAGTTGTATAATCTCCTTCTGCTTCAATTGGCGTAATATATCCACCGTCTTTTCTTTCATCGATAACTTTACATCCAGGTGCATTACTTAAGATTTGTATAACATTTTCAAAATCATATAAATTATCAAATTCAATATTTATGGACTCAGAGTGTCCAGTTCTGACCGGTACCCTTACACATGTTGCAGTAACATCAATTTCATTATCAAGAATTTTTTTTGTCTCATTTGTCATTTTTAATTCTTCTTTTGTGTATCCGTCTTTATCAAAAGTATCGATGTGTGGAATTAAATTAAAAGCAATTTGTTTAGTAAAATTTATTGAGTTAATTTTTTTATTTTCTAAATATTTTTTAGTTTGCTCAAATAATTCATCCATTGGGGCTTTTCCAGCGCCGGATACAGCTTGGTAAGTGGAAACGACTACCCTGTTAATTTTATATTCATCATGCAAAGGTTTCAGTGCGAGTACCATCTGCATTGTTGAACAATTAGGATTTGAGATAATATTATTATGGTTATTTAAATCATCGGCGTTTACCTCTGGGACTACTAAAGGAACATCTTTTTGCATTCGAAAATAACTAGAATTATCAATCACTATAGTTTTTTTTGCAGCTTTAGGTGCCCATTCTTTGGCGATTTTGCTACCTGCAGCAAAAAAAGTTATTTGAGCTTTTGAAAAGTCATAGCTTTCTAAATCTTCTATAACAATTTCTTCTTCTCGAAATTTAATTTTTTTTCCAGCACTTTTTTTTGAAGCAACTAAATATAGTTTTTTAAATGAAATTTTAGATTTCTCTAATATTTCAATCGTTTTTCTTCCTACATTTCCTGATGCTCCAATAATTGCAAAATTCATATAATTATTACTTTATTTTAATTTTGCTATAATTGCATCACCCATAACAGAAGTGGAGACCTCTTTCATGTTTTTTGACATGATATCTTTGGTTCTTAACCCGTCATCAAGAACACTTTGAACGGCTTTATCTAATTGCTCTGCCTCTTTATCTAAGTCTAAAGAGTATTTTAATGCCATAGATAAGCTCAATATTGTAGCAATCGGGTTAGCAATATTTTTACCAGCAATATCTGGCGCGGACCCATGAACAGGTTCGTACATTGATCTAATTTTTCCATTTTTATCTTTAGCTCCTAGAGATGCTGATGGTAGTAAACCCAAGGATCCAGTTAACATAGCAGCTTCATCAGAAAGAATGTCACCAAATAGGTTGTCAGTTACAATTACATCAAATTGCTTTGGATCTCTCAACAACTGCATTGCGCAATTATCTGCTAGCATATGGCTTAATTCAATTTTTTTGTATTCCTTATCTTTAAGTGCCTGCACTTCTTCTCTCCATAAAATCCCGGCTTCCATTACATTAGATTTTTCACAAGAGGTTACTTTATTTTTTCTTTTTTTTGCTAAATCAAAAGCCACTCTTGCCACTCTCTGTATTTCACTAGTAGTATAGGTATGAGTATTAACTCCTTTTCTCTCATTATTTTCGATCGGTTCGATACCTCTAGGCTCTCCAAAATAAATTCCACCTGTGAGCTCTCTTACAATCATTATATCTAAACCAGATATTATTTCTGGCTTTAGTGAAGATGCTTCTACTAATTGTTTAAAACATATTGCTGGTCGTAAATTTGCAAATAACTTTAATTCTTTCCTAAGTTTTAACAGAGCTCTTTCTGGCCTCTTTGAAAATTCTAAATTATCATACTTAGGTCCTCCAACGGCACCTAGAATTACAGCTTCACTCTCAAGTGCCTTATAAAAAACTTCATCTGTAATTGGACTCTTGTGTTTATCGTAAGAAGCTCCACCAACAAGACCTTCTTCAATTTTAAAATCTAATGATTTATTTTTATTAAACCATTCAATTATTTTTCTTACTTCTCTGATAACTTCTGTTCCAATGCCATCACCAGGTAGCAATAGCAGTTTTCGATCCTTAACTTTGATCATTTTTAATTAACCATGGTTTATTGACTTCTAATTTTTTTTCAAAATCGTCAATGAAATTTATTTTTTCCATAGATAGGCCAATGTCATCCAGCCCTTCGATCAAACATTTTTTTTTGAAAGAATCTATTTCAAATTTGACAACTTTATTTCCAAATTTAATTTCTTGTTTT
>CACJQQ010000029.1 GCA_902595625.1 uncultured Pelagibacteraceae bacterium
ACTATTCTCAACTTCAAGCTTAAATATCCCAAAAATACTCGAAATTATTATAAGTCCAGTTGATACAAAAATTAAAATTTTACTATTTTTTGCAAAAGAACCTAGCGCTGATGTAATTAAAGATCTTTCAGTATCCTTAAGACCAATTTCATTTTCAGAAGAAAGTAAATTAATTAATGAAGGTAAAAGCAAAAACGTTACCATCAGAGACACTATTAAACCTAGTGTCATCATCCAACCAAAATCTATTATTGGTTTAATTCCACTGAACACTAAAGAAAGAAATGCACATATTGTTGTAAGAACTGTGTAAAGAATTGGCAGAATCATTTTTTTACTAGTTTCTAACACAGCTTCTTCTTTACTGAGTTGAGGAAATTCTTTTTTTAATTGCAAAAATCTTACAGTTACATGAATATTCATTGCCATATTAAGTATAAGCATCAAAGCAATAAAATTTGATGAAATCACTGTAACTTTCCATCCTATTAAACCTAATAATCCAATCATTATTATTACTGAGGTCGCACACCCCAATAATGGCATAAATACCCATTTAAGATTTTTAAAGATGAACCAAAGTGTTAAGATAATAAAAATAAATACCCCAATACCAAAAACAACTATGTCACTTTTAATATAACTCATCATATCGTCAGCAATCATTGGGATACCGCCTAGGTGAATTTTAGCATTTTCACCATACTTATTAATTACATCTCTAATCTCTGATATATTCTGATGGTTCCTCAGGTTATATAAATTTTTGTAGTCTTCATATTCTTTAATAAATTTTTTATAATTTATTTTTTCTTCTTGGGATAAGCCTGTTTCATTAGATTGGATAAAAAATTTATCTTTTACTTTTATGTATTCAGCTAATCTCTCATCTTTTTTTAGGTATACAACGATGCCAGAGGTTTTGCCGTCTTCACTTACGACATAATTTTTATAAATAGGGCTATTAATAATTTCTTCAAATCCTCTTTTTCCACTCAATAGTGAAAGTTGTTTAATTTTTAACCCTTCAATTTTATCAATAGGTTTAACCGGATAATCTCCAGTAAAATAGTGGTCACTAAATTGAGGATAAGAGGAATTTCTTTTTTCTTTTATTAAAGCTTTGTATAATCCGTCGATACTTAAAAATTTTAAACTAGTAGCATTTAAATAATCACGCATCTCACTTTCAGTTTTATCGTGAGCTAATAACTCTTCCCTTGTAGGCATATCGACTCCATAAAAGTCAGGAAATTTAATTATGGGACAAGCAATTCTAACATGAACTTCTTTTGCACCGTTTTCAAATAACATTTTAACAATTTTTAAACAAGTAGTCCCTCGAACCAGTGAGTCATCTATTAAAATTACAGATTTATTTTTTATAGTTGTTTTTGTGGAGTTTAATTTTAACTTTACGCCTAAGCTCCTAATACTTTGAGAAGGTTCAATAAAAGTTCTACCAACATAATGATTTCTAATTAAACCAAGCTCAAATTTTTTTTTTGATTGTTCAGCATATCCTAGTGCAGCTGGTACACCAGAATCTGGCACCGGAACGACAAGATCAGCTTTAATATCTGTTTCTATAGACAATTCAGCACCTAAATCTTTTCTATATTCATAGGCACATTTGTTTTTTATCAAACTATCAGGTCGTGCAAAATAAATGTATTCAAAAACGCATGGTCTAGGTTTCTGTTTTGAAAAAGGTTTGACAGATTTAAAGCTGTCATTCTCAATTATAATAATTTCACCATTTTCAACCTCGCGTATAAAACTTGCACCAACAATATCTAAAGCACAGGTTTCTGATGCTAAAATGTATGAATTTTTAAGTTTGCCTAAAACTAGGGGCCTTATGCCATAAGGATCTCTTGCACCCACCAGTTTTTTATTAGTCATAAGAATTAAAGAATAGCCCCCTTGTATTTGAAATAAGGCCTCTATTAGTTTATCTAAAAATTTATTTCTTTTTGATTTTGCAATAAGTTGTACAATAGTCTCAGTGTCACTTGTTGTTCTAAAAATTGCTCCGTCTTTTACCAATGCCTCCCTAAGTAATAAAGCATTAGTCAAATTACCGTTATGAGCAACGCTTAAACCTCCCATATGTAAGTCTGCAAAAAAAGGTTGAATATTTCTCAAGGAAGTTTCTCCTGTAGTTGAATATCTATTGTGACCTATAGCAACATCGCCTGGTAATTTTTTTAACGTTTCCAAATTTGTAAAATGATCGCCGACTAAACCTTGTCTTTTTTCAGAGTGATAATTTTTTCCATCAAAAGAGACAATTCCACATCCTTCTTGACCTCTATGTTGAAGAGCATGTAAACCTAAAGCAACTAATGCGGAGGCATCTTCATGTTTTGATACACCAAATATACCACATTCTTCTCTTAGCTTATCTGATTTAAATTTTTTCAATTTTCTCTTTTGTGTCAATAAAGTCATCCTTAGAAGGAAATTCTTCTATTAACAATTGACTACCTTTGTTTATTAGTTCAAATGAAATCGCACTATCAGCTGATATACCCCAATTTTGGTATGGATAAAACCAATTTAAAATAGAGAATAAACATATGGAAACAATATAACCTTTAAAAAAACCAAACAATAATCCGAAACCTTTATCGACTGGACCAACTCCCGTCCAAGTTACTGTTTTACTTAAAGTTTTTCCAATTAAGATCGTGATGAAAAGAGTTATTATAAAAATCGCTATCCCTAAACCAACATTATTTATAAAATCAGACTCAATATAATTGCTTACTACAGGTTGC